>NZ_DASRYS010000007.1:0-40009 GCF_035687085.1 Hyphomicrobium sp.
CGGATAATGGCATTTGATCCAGGAGGACACATAGACGAGCAGCGCAAAGCTCGCCGCGTGGCTCTCAGGAAAGCCGTATTCGCCGAAGCCCTTGATCTGCGAAAAGCAGCGCTCGGCGAATTCGCGCTCATAGCCGCGCGCGGCCATGCGCGAGACCATCTTCTCTTCGAGCAGCCCGATCTTGCCGACACGGCGGAACGTCGCCATCGCGCGCCGAAGTTCGTTGACCTCCTTGTCGTTGAACTGCGCGGCAACCATGGCAATGCGCATCGCCTGCTCCTGGAAGAGCGGCACGCCGAGCGTCTTGCCGAGAATGTTTCTCAGTTCGTCGACGTCACCGCCCTTAGGGTAAGGATAGACCACGGCCTCGAGCCCGCTGCGGCGCCTGAGATATGGATGCACCATATCGCCCTGGATCGGCCCCGGACGCACGATCGCAACCTCGATCACGAGATCGTAGAATTCGCGCGGCTTCAGTCTCGGCAGCATGTTCATCTGCGCGCGGCTTTCCACCTGGAACACGCCGATGGAATCGGCCCGGCACAGCATGTCGTACGTCGCTTTGTCCTCACGCGGCAGCGTCGCAAGTGTAAGCGGCCGGTTGTGATGCTGCTTGATGAGATCGAACGCCTTGCGCACGCACGTGAGCATGCCGAGCGCCAGCACATCGACCTTCATCAACCCCAGCGCCGCGATGTCGTCCTTGTCCCATTCGATGAAGGTGCGGTCCGCCATCGCCGCGTTGCCGACCGGCACGACCTCCACCAGCGGGCCGCGCGTCAGCACGAAGCCGCCGACATGCTGCGACAAGTGCCGTGGAAATCCCATGAGTTGCTGCGCAAGGTGCATCGCCGCAGCGAGCGTCGGATCGGTCGGATCGAGCCCGGCGCCGCGCACGTGCTGCTCGGGCGGAACGCTGCCGCCATGCGTGCCCCAGACCATGCCGGAAAGCGCCGAAATCGAATCCTCCGAAAGCCCGAACACCTTGCCGACGTCGCGCACGGCCGATCGCGAGCGATACGAAATGACCGTCGCCGCCAACCCCGCGCGGTGGCGGCCATAGCGCTGGTAGATCCATTGAATGACCTCCTCGCGCCGCTCGTGCTCGAAATCGACATCGATATCGGGCGGCTCGAGACGCGCCGACGAGATAAAACGTTCAAAGAGCAGATTGACCTCGAGCGGGTTCACCGCCGTAATGCCCAGGCAATAACAGACGACCGAGTTCGCAGCTGATCCGCGCCCCTGGCATAGAATGCCCTTGGACCGCGCAAAGGCGACGATGTCGTTGACAGTCAGAAAATACGGCGCGAACCGCAGTTCTCCGATGAGCTTCAGCTCTTTCTCGATCGTCTCCTGAACCTTGTCCGGCACGCCCTCGGGAAAATGGCTTTGCGCACCTTTCCACGTCAGTTCGACAAGATGCTCCTGCGGGGTCTTGCCCGCAGGCACCGGCTCATCGGGATATTCGTATTTGAGATCGTTGAGTGAAAAACGGCAGGCCTCCACGATGTCGAGCGTCCGCGCCAGCGCCTCTTCATGCCCGCGGAAGAGGTACGCCATTTCCTCCGGGCTTTTGATGTATCGCTCGGCGTTGGCTTCGAGCCGCAAGCCCGCTTCGCGAAGCGTCGTCTTCTCGCGGATGCAGGTGACGACATCCTGCAGCGGCCGGCACTCGGGGTGATGATAAAGCACGTCATTGGTCGCAACGATGGGCGCGCCCACCCGTTCGCCGAGCATCGCCAGCGCCGCGATCCGCGACCTGTCATCCCCGCGATACGTATGCGACGCTGCAAGATAAAGCGGTGCTAGCCCAACCGCCTCTTTGATCCCCAGCAACGACGCTTCCAAAGCATTCCCCTCCCCCTTGCGGGGAGGGGTTAGGGGTGGGGGACTCGAATTATCAAAACGCCCGCGCACAGCTTCAAACGGAATGATGTTTTCGGACGCCCCCGGCACGCGCGCAGCACTAGGCGTCACCTCCCGCCAATCCCAATCGTCCGGCGGCACCGCGATGAAGATCTGCCCTTCCGCATGCGCGGCAACGTCGGCCAGAGAGAGAATGCATTTGCCCTTCTCCGCCTTGAGTTGCCCATGCGAAAGCAAACGGCAAAGACGCCCGTAAGCCACTCGATCCGTCGGATAGACGAGCAGGCTCGGCGCATCTTCAAGATCGAGGCGCGCGCCGATGACGAGGCGCATTCCCGGCTTGTCTTCGTCCGCTTTCGCCGCCACGTGCGCACGCACGACGCCGGCCAGCGTATTGCGATCCGTCACCGCAATCGCGGACAAACCCAGCGCCTTCGCCTGCTCGACGAGTTCATCGGCATGCGACGCGCCGCGCAAAAACGAGAAGTTGGTCGTCACCTGAAGCTCGGCATAGCGAGGCGCAGTCATGGCATCGCCTTTACGCAAAAAGTCCGTGCAGGAACCAGGACGGGCGCTCAGTTGCCTCTTCGCCCTCATAAAGGCCGTGCCGGAAGACCCAGTACACCGCGCCTTGCTGATCCTCGATCCGGTAGTAATCGCGCGTGCGCGGCCGCTTCTGATCGGCATCGAGATAGAGCGTGCGCCACCACTCGGGCGCGATGCGCTCCGGCCCCTGCGCGCGCACCACGCGCCGCTCGACACGCCGCCAGATGAAGCTCGCGGGCGATCCATCGGGCACACCTGCCGTGACAGCGATCGGCTCCGGCCGCGACAGCATGAAAGCCGGGCGAAGCGCCCGCTTCGGATAGGGCCAGGGCGGCGCATAGCGCGCAACGCGCGAGGACGATTGAGCCTCCAGAACATCGAGCGCTGGAAGCCGGATTTCCGCCCGCTCCGGGATATGGCTTCCCTGCGGCTGCAAAACCGTTATCGCCTCCCGCCCGAAACGATTGGCAAGACGGTCGACAAGCTCTGAAGGATCGCGAAGGGCTGCGCCTTGTGGCCCGGTAAAACCCTTCTGGCTCGCTTCGCGTTTGCCCGCACGCACCGCATCGAGCCGCAGGATATCGATCCCGAAACCCGCTTCGATATTTGAGAACTTCTCGCTCAGCAGCGCCATCATGTGGTCTGCGTCATGACACGGCGTGCTCATGGCAGCCGCGATCGTCCCACTTGTGCCATCAGCGCGATAGAACGTCAGGCGCAGCACCCGTGCGCCGAGATCCTTCGCCGCCAGTGCCGCCGCGAGGTCACCCGCAAGTTCGTGCGTGAAGGCTTCCAGGGCCTCCGATGAAATGAGCGGTTCGGCGAAAGCGCGCGCGACCGAGAGAACGGGCGGCGGCTGCATCGGCCGTCGCGGTTCCTCCGCCATCCCGAGCGCCTGATCGAGCCGCACGAGAACGGCCGCCGCGGCATCAGACGAGCGAAACCGGCGCGCCAAGCTATCGCGCGGAATGTCGTAGAGCTGCCCGATGTGACGAAGGCCGAGCCGCTTCAAGAGCAGAATGCGCGGCGCATCGAGCCGCAGCGCCTCGACGGGAAGAAAGCGGATCGCCTCCCGCGTTTCGCCAGCGGGCGCCATCGCCCAGGCCGCATCGGGCGGACAGCCAAACCGGGCAAGCGCATGCGCCGCGCCCAGCGTATCGGCCAGCCCCGCCTGCACGGCGACGCCGAATGACATCAGATGCTGCGTCATGTCATCGAGCAAATTCTCTTCGCCGCCGAAGAGGTGAGCGACGCCCGTGATGTCGATCCACAAGCCATCGCTGCCGTCGATATGCCGGTTGGGACCATAGCGGCCGGCCCAGCGCGCCAGCTTCAACAGCGCAATGCGATCCTTCTGGGGCTCGGCGGGACGCGACAGGAGCGTGGGATGCGCCGCCCGGGCATCGGTCAGCGATGTGCCGGCTTCGATCCCGAGATGCGCGGCAGCTTCATTGACGGCCACGATCGCGACGCCATGGGCGCCGCTCTCAATAAGTGCGAACGGCTGCTGCGACGGCACCGCCGCCGGCTCCGCGCGATTCAGCCGGAAGATCGGCCACGACGGCAGCCAAATCGAAACGACGCGTTTCATCGTTCCACTCCACAAACACAGGGGGACGCGCGCTGCTCTCGGGACGCGCCCGGCAGCGCTCCAGCGCCAGCGAAAAGCGGGAAGCGCCGGGCGCCCGCGGCTCGAATGGCTGGGCCGCGCTCGCAAGCCGCTTGACGCGCCAGCGCGTGGCCGTGGCCGCCGCGGACTCGGCAGCGGGATGCGTGACGAGAAGGCATGGCGTTGCCGTTTCCCCGGCAGCCAGGCTCAGGCGCCGCGCCGGCGTCAGCTCCGCCTCTTCGGTAATGCCGATGACGACCGCGAGGCTCTGCGCCCGCAGGCTCTCTTCGATGGCATTCAGCGCATCGCCAGCACGCGCCGTCTCGACGATAATGAGGCGCGAGGGATCAAGACCGAGGCTCGCAAGCCCCGCCGCCGAGGGAGAGCCCAATTCAGCCGACAGCTGCCGTGGCCAGCACCAAAGCACCCACGGCCGCGCCGTGGAAGCAGAAGCATGTGCGCCTTGCTGCGCCGCGAGCGCATCGATCCGGCGAACCGCAAGACGTGCCGCGAAACCGATGCCCGCCATCCAGTCGGCCGCCGACGCACCGCGCTCGGCAGATGGCTGACCTTTGACCTCGTGCAGTGAATTCGTCTCGAGCCCGCGCGGCAGAAGATCGTCAGCAGCCGGGCAGCCCAGCGCCCAGGTAAACCGCCGTCCCAATGGGGGCGATGCAGCACTGTCCGGAGAAGACGCAACTGCGCCCCGGCGCGGAGCATGCTTCTCGATATGCAGGATACGCGAACGCAAGGATTCGATAACCGCGTCTTTATCGGGGAGCAAAGTGGGCAACGCTGTAGAAAGTCTCGGATCCAATCAGGAACCTCATGGTAAAGAAGTCCGTTTAGGGAACGCCTTCCGCCAAACGCAAAAATGTTCTGTTTTTGTTCTACAGCTTGCACCGGGGCGCGTCAAGGCTGGCGCAGACAAAGAACGAACTCGGAATTCACAGTCGTCGAACCGCAACACAAATTTCGAAAATTCGTAAAACCCTAGAAAAGTCAGAGGGGCCGCATGCAATCGGTACGGAACTGTGACTTCCCTGCTCTGCCCGGCAAAACGGGAGTGAATTATACCCACTCTTCACTATCAGAAGCGCAGGATGGGCCTTCATCCCGCGTTTAGGGTATACTGTTGTTCACCAAAACCCGGAGCATCCCCCCGATGAGCCTGCCGCGTTTCCTTAGCGGATTAACCATAGCCGCCGTCATGGCAGGCGGGTTGATGTCCGCATCCCCGGCAAAAGCCCAAGACCTCATTGATTTCCTCTGGGGCGGCAGCCCCGAGTATGGCGGCGGCCGCAAAATCGTATCCTTTGATCCCCAGTACAAACCCGGCCAGGTGATCGTCTCGTTCTCGGATCGCCGGCTCTACTGGATCACGAAGCAGGGCGAGGCGATGACCTACCCGGTCGCGGTTCCCAAGGAAGGCGCCCGCTGGCAGGGCGTAACCACGGTGACCAACAAGCGCGTCAACCCGTCCTGGACTCCGACCCCGTCCATGATTCGCGACAACCCGCGTCTGCCCCGTTGGGTCCCTGGCGGCCATCCAATGAACCCCCTCGGCATCCGCGCCATGTATTTGGGCAGCAGCACCTACCGTATCCACGGCACTGACGCGCCCTGGACCATCGGTCAGGCCGTATCGGCGGGCTGCATTCGCATGACCAACGAGGACGTGCTCGACCTTTATCCACGTGTCCCGGTCGGCACGCGCGTGACGGTCACGTGGCAGCAGTTCACGACGCGCCCGATCGCGTCCAGCGACAAGTATCCGCGCTACGGCGATGCCGACTCGAACCCCAGGGCCGCTTCTTCGGCCTCTGCCTCGGCAAGTTCGCCGGCGGCATCATCCTCGTCGTCGGGCTCGACCTATGAATACGGGGCGTATTCTCGGAAACCCTCGACACGCACTTCAGCCAATCAGTCGAGCGGCGGCGGCTTGGAAAGCCTCTTCTTCTTCTCGGACGAAAAGCCCAAGAAGACGGCCTCGGCTTCGCAAACGGCAGCTCCCAGCGGCGCGCAGGATGACGTGTCCCGCGACGCCACGAAGGAGTACGATGAGGACCAGACGCTAGAGCCGCAGCCGTTCGCCAAACAGCAGGCCCCGGCGGAGGCAACTCAGCAGGCTTCCGAACAGGCAGCACCTCAGCAGAAGGACGCGGAGAAGGCACCGAAGCACAAAGCTGCGGCAGCCAAGCCTGAAGCGGCTTCCGAGGGCCAGCCGGCCGCTGCTCCGAAGAAGAAAGCAGCCGACACGACGGGCACGAAGAAGAAGACCGCTTCGGCTTCGCACCCGGAGCCGCTTGCTGATCCGGTGATCAGCCCGGCCGTGGCCGTTCCCGATCCCGTCAAGCCGGATGAAGCTGCAGCCACCAAGGCCTCGGCTTCGGGAGACGACGCTCTGCCCGTTCACAAGGCCGCAGCTGTCCAGGTTCAGTAGCTAGGCCAAGCGAACCAGGCATCACAAGTTCAAGGGCGGCATGCGTGCCGCCCTTTTCTTTTGTGCCGCTGCGTCCAAAGCCCCGCAACCTCAACGAACGGCCGTCTGTTACATTGCGCCAGCTGCGGTTAGTATGGACCGCACGATTGTCTCCTGCCTGATGGGCGCTCTTTGGTAACTCTGATCGACATAACCGGCTCGTCGCCGCGCCCGCGCCATCCCGAGAAAGCGGCGCACGCGGACACGCCATCTCTGCCGAAGCCAAGCTGGCTGCGCGTCCGCGCCCCAGGCTCACCCGGCTATGACCAGACACGCGCCATCGTCCGCGAACACAAGCTTCATACGGTCTGCGAGGAAGCGGCCTGCCCGAACATCGGTGACTGCTGGCAAAAGCGGCACGCTACGATGATGATCATGGGCGGCGTATGCACGCGCGCCTGCGCCTTCTGCAACGTTGCGACGGGCCTGCCCTCGGCACTCGATCCAGGCGAGCCACAGCGCGTGGCCGAAGCCGTGGCTCGCCTCGCGCTCGAGCACGTGGTCGTGACCTCCGTCGACCGCGATGATCTGGACGACGGCGGCGCACGCCACTTTGCTGAGACCATCGACGCGATTCGAGTTGCCTCTCCCGCGACCACCATCGAGGTTTTGACGCCCGATTTTCTGCGCAAGGATGGTGCGCTCGAAAGGGTGATTGCCGCACGGCCGGACGTCTTCAATCACAACCTGGAAACCGTCCCCGCGCTCTATCTGCGGATCCGCCCCGGCGCGCGTTACTTCAATTCTCTACGCCTTCTCCAGCGCGCCAAGGAAATCGACCCGCAGACCTTCACCAAGTCGGGAATCATGGTCGGTCTTGGCGAGAAGCGCGAAGAGGTCCTGCAAGTGATGGACGATCTCCGCTCGGCCGGCGTCGACTTTCTCACGATCGGGCAATACCTGCAGCCGACCCGCAAACATGCAGCCGTCGATCGCTACGTTCCGCCCGAAGAGTTCGAAAGCCTTGCGATAGCCGCACGCGCCAAGGGCTTCCTGCTCGTGGCGGCGTCTCCCATGACACGATCGTCTTTCCATGCGGGCGACGACTTCCGCCGCCTTCAGGCCGCCCGCGAACGCCTTTCGTCTTAATCGATCATCGGGCCAAGCAGAGCGACAGCGACATGCCAAAATTCGCGGCCAACCTATCGCTGCTGTTCAACGAGATGCCGTTCCTCGAACGGTTCGAAGCGGCGAGCGCTGCGGGCTTCGCAGGGGCCGAGTTTCTGTTTCCCTATGAATTCGACGCTGACGACATCGCCGCGCGTCTGAAAGCCAACGGCCTGCGCCAAGTGCTGTTCAACCTGCCCGCCGGCAACTGGGAGGCCGGTGAGCGCGGCATCGCGATCTACCCAAATCTCGTGGGCGAATTTCGGAGCAGCGTCGCCCGCGCGATCAAATACGCCAAAGTTCTGGGGTGCAATCAGCTTCATTGCCTGGCGGGCATCGCGCCCTTAGGCGCCGATCATCGCGCCATGCGCAAAACCTATGTCGAGAATTTGCGCTATGCGGCAGCCCGCTTAGCCGATGAAGGCATGACGCTGCTCATCGAGCCGATCAACACACGCGATATTCCGGGCTACTTCCTCGATTCGACAGCAAAGGCCGCCGACATCATCGAAAGCGTCGAGGCGCCGAACCTGCGTCTTCAATACGACGTCTATCACATGCAGATCATGGAAGGCGATCTGACGCCGACCATCGATAAATACCTCGGCATCATCGGCCACATTCAAATCGCCGACACGCCGGGCCGCCACCAGCCGGGCACGGGAGAGATCAACTATCCCTTCATATTCCGGCATCTCGACGATATCGGCTACAAAGGCTGGATCGGCTGCGAGTACAGGCCGCTCGCCTCCACCTACGACAGTCTTGCCTGGTTCAGGGCGCTGAAGTCGAAGCCCCAAATCGCGTAACTGAGGCCTCGCCTCAATCGGTGGGCGACGCGATTTTTTCCTTCACGACCTTCTCCGTCAGATCCGGCGAGCAAAGCGCCAGGAACCGGTAGGCGAAGCCGCGCAGGAAGCGGCCCCGGCGAAGCGCGATGCGCGAGGTGGATTTCGGAAAGAGATGAGAGCTTTCCAGCAGCGTCAAACCGGAATCGCGGTTCGCCTCGTAGGCCATCGAACCGACGATGCCAATGCCAAGCCCCACTTCCACATAGGTTTTGATGACATCGGCGTCCAACGCCACCATCACGATGTCGGGTGAGAGGTTGGCCGCAGCAAACGCCGCATCGATCGCCGGCCGCCCGGTGAACCCCTCGTTGTAGGTGATGATCGGATACTCGGCGACCTTCTCGAGCGTCACTGGCTGCTCACTTTCCAGCGGATGCCCTTTCGGCACGACAATGCCGTGGTGCCAGGAATAGAACGGGAAGGTGACGTGCTCCGGCGTATCTTCCAGCGCTTCGGTCGCGATGCCGATATCCGCCGTGCCGTCGTTCAGCATCTGGGCAATGTCTTTCGGCGTCCCCTGATGCAAGACGAGATGGACGTTCGGAAACTCTTTTCGGAACGCGGAAATCGGCCCGGGCAGCGCATAGCGCGCCTGCGTGTGCGTCGTCGCAATGACGATCTCGCCGCGATCGGACCCGGCGAACTGATCGGCAAGCCGCTTGATGTTGGCCGTGTCGAGCAGGATCCGATCGACGATCAGCGCAAGTTCCTTTCCGGGTTCGGTAAGACCGAGCAGCCGCTTGCCACGGCGAACGAACAGCTCGACGCCGAGTTCGTCCTCGAGATCTTTGATGTGCTTGGAAACACCCGACTGGGACGTGTAGAGCGCGTTGGCAACTTCAGTCAGATTGAAATTGCGGCGAAGGGTTTCTCGAATAATACGCAGTTGCTGGAAGTTCACGACGCGGCCTGTGATGAGTTCGGGGAGGGAAAGACGCTTAGATGGCGTCCTCTAAGCTTGACATGCTGTCCGGCTGACAGCCCGAGAGATTGAATTTCAGCGCCGGGAATCTCGACTTCGAAGAAGTCTTTCCGGCCCTCGCGGGCGTGGCCATTCGCAACGAGTTCTACCCGGGCGAGTGAGCCCGTGCCGAGAATGCGATTGACGCTCGCCGATACGCCGTCTTCGGACTGCGGGTTGGCGATGATCTCGGTATCGTGGGGACGGCTGAAGGCGACGACCTCCTGCCCGTCTTTGAAGCTCCCATTCTCGAAGCCGAGGCGCTCATCGCCCACACGCACATAACGTCCCTCGACGCGGCCGTGGAACTCGTTCACCGAGCCGATGAAGCTATAGGCAAAAGCCGTAGCCGGACGCTCATAAATTTCCCTTGGCGTGCCGACCTGCTCCACCGAGCCCTTGTTCACGAGCACGATCTGGTCGGAGACTTCGAGCGCCTCTTCCTGATCGTGCGTCACGAAGATCGACGAGATATGGAGTTCGTCATGCAGCGTCCGCAGCCAGCGCCGGAGCTCCTTGCGAACCTTGGCGTCAAGCGCGCCGAACGGCTCATCGAGCAGCAGAACGCGCGGCTCGACGGCGAGCGCACGGGCAAGCGCGATGCGCTGCCGCTGCCCGCCTGAAAGCTGCGAGGGAAACCGGTTCGCGACCCAGCCGAGCTGCACGAGATCGAGCAGCCGCGTAACCTTGGTGCGAATTTCCTTTTCGCTCGGCCGCTCGCGGCGCGGACGAACGCGCAGGCCAAACGCGATGTTGTCAAACACCGTCATGTGCCGGAAAAGCGCGTAGTGCTGAAACACGAAGCCCACCCGGCGCTGCCGGACATCCTTGTCTGTCGCGTCCGTGCCATCGAGCACGATGCGGCCCGTATCGGCATGCTCAAGGCCAGCAATAACCCGCAGCAGCGTCGTCTTTCCGCAGCCCGAAGGACCAAGAAGGGCAACGAGCTTACCGTCGGGGAAATTGAGAGAGACGTTATTCAGCGCCTTGAAGCTGCCGAACGTCTTGCTGACGTCAATGACCTCGATGCTCATGAAACCTCTTCCCGGGCTATTGGACGGTGGGCGCGCCACTCGACATACGTCTTCAAAATCAGCGTAACGAGCGCCAGCAAAGCCAGCAGCGATGCGACGGCGAATGCCGCGGCGAACTGATACTCATTATAGAGAATCTCGACATGCAGCGGCATCGTGTTCGTTTCGCCGCGGATGTGCCCCGAAACGACAGACACAGCGCCGAACTCTCCCATCGCGCGCGCGTTACACAGGATGACCCCGTAGAGCAGCGCCCACTTGATGTTGGGAAGAGTGACCCGCCAGAACGTCTGGAAACCTGAAGCGCCGAGCGAGATCGAGGCCTCCTCTTCATCGCGCCCCTGCGCCTGCATCAGCGGAATGAGTTCGCGCGCGATGAAGGGGAACGTCACGAAGATCGTCGCCAGCACAATGCCGGGCACCGCAAAGATGACTTTGATATCATGCTCGCGCAGCCATGGCCCGAACCACCCCTGCATGCCGAACACGAGCACGTAGATCAAACCCGCGACCACCGGCGAAACCGAAAACGGCAGGTCGATGAGCGTGATGAGGAAGTTCTTGCCACGGAATTGAAATTTCGCGATTGCCCACGCAGCTGATATGCCGAAGATCAGATTGAGCGGCACCGATATCGCGGCCGCCAGAAGCGTCAGGCGAATGGCCGCCAGCGCGTCGGGCTCGACGAGCGCATCGAGATACGTACCCACGCCCTTGCGAAACGCCTCTACGAACACCGCGATCAGCGGCAACAGCAGGAAGATCGCGAAGTAGCTCAGTCCCAATCCGATGATGAGGTATTTCACCCAAGGCGCATCGCGCGTCGCGGGATTGGCTTCGAACTTGCTGGCCGTATCGGGCCGCGCATCGAAAGTTGCAGCAACGCCAGCCATCAGACCGCTCTCCCCGTACGCCGCGCCGTCCATGCCTGCAGTCCGTTGATGACGAGCAGAAGCACGAACGAGATGACGAGCATGACCGCGGCAATGGCCGTCGCGCCCTTGTAGTCGAATTGCTCGAGTTTCGTGATGATGATGAGCGGCGTGATCTCAGAGACCATCGGGATATTGCCGGCGATGAAGACCACCGACCCGTATTCCCCGACGGCACGCGCAAACGCGAGCGCGAAGCCTGTCAGCAATGCCGGAAAGAGCGCCGGAAACACCACGTGCTGAAACGCCTGCCAGCGCGTTGCGCCGAGACTCGCGGCCGCTTCCTCATACTCCGTTTCGAGATCTTCGAGCACCGGCTGCACCGTTCTGACGACAAACGGCAGCCCGATGAATGTGAGAGCAACCAGCACGCCAGGAGGGCCAAACGCAATCTTGATTCCGAGAGGCTCAAGCAGACTGCCGACCCACCCATTCTTGGCGTAGATCGCGGTCAGCGCGATGCCAGCCACCGCAGTCGGCAAGGCAAACGGCAAGTCGATCAAGGCATCGACGATCTTCCGGCCCGGAAACGTGTAGCGGGTCAAGCCCCAGGCGAGCAGGAGGCCAAAAACTGCATTGATCAGAGCTGCAAGGAACGAAGCGCCGAACGTCAGCTTATAGGAAGCGACGACGCGCGGCGCCGTCACGACATCCCAAAACTCCTGCCAGCTCATCGTCGATGTTTTGATGAAGACAGCAGAGAGCGGTATGAGCACGATGAGCGACAGATAGACCAGCGTGAACCCGAGCGACAGCCCGAAGCCCGGTAGGACCCGCTTATTCACCCCAGACATTTCCCCTCGCCCCTAACTCAGCACGGCGATCGCGATAACGAAGCCCGCTGCGGCGACGACGCCGGCCCAGGACAGCGCCGTGCTGAAGATCATTTCTCTTGCGGTCATCCGCGCGTCTCTTCTGCTAAAGCAAGCAACCAGCACACTATGTAAGAGTGCTCTCCCCGCAACAAAGAAGACCTGCTAAGCATATTCGAATATCGGGATAGCTTCGGTAAAGACGGATTAACCTAGCGCACCCGCGCGTTTGATCCGTCAGATCCAGTGACGACGAGAAACGCTTTTGCTACATCGTCGCCTGGATTGCGAAAATGATGCGGCGTATCCGCGTTGAAGAGGATGGCATCACCTTCAAGCAGCCTTGCCGGAGAATCCTCGCCGACAACGATCTCGAGCGACCCAGTCAGAATGACTAAGTTTTTTTTCGCCCCCGCTGGTTGCGCCGCAAACGTTTCGCGATGCTGCGCGCTCACCGTGACCTCATAGATTTCGACGCTCTGCGGGTCCCCCCACGGGAAAAGCGCACGGCTGACGAAGCCGCCTTCGCTGGACGTGACGATGGTGGCCCGATCCCGCGGAACGATGATCGTACCGCCCGCCCCCGGATTTGAAATCAGGCTCGGCACCGAAACCTTCAAGGCTTCCGCGATGCGGCCCAACAGGTTGATCGTAGGGGCGCTTTTGCCCGTTTCGATCTGCCCGAGCATCGCCCGGCTGACACCCGACAGGGAGCCCAATTGTTCGAGCGACAGCCCGTTCTTACGCCTGAGCTGACGCAAGTTTTCGCCGACGATGATTGAAAGCTTGGTCGGAGCGCCATCGGCGCCTGGAAAATTCTCGAAGTCTTCTTTTCTGGCCATCACCATCGCCGCGACTTTCGCCATCGTATTTGCATCTGCAAATACGGATAGCCGAGCGGCGATACCGGCAGAACGAAGAAGAAGTGATGAGCTTATGAGCTGAATTATGGGCCAAGCCTCGCTGGGCATGACCACACAAAAAACCACAAAAAAAGAAGGAAAGCCCTTCGGCTCTCCTTCTCGCAGTCGCTCTGACGGGAACGTCAGAAAGGTGTCACTCCCGAAGACCCGGGAGTGCACAAACTTTTAGAAGTTGATCTTCATGCCGCCGATGACCTGCTGCAGCGCCGAGAGCGACGTGTCGGTCGTATCGCTACCCACGCGAACTTCACCATCGGCGTGCTGGTACACGACATAGAGCGTCGCTTCCGCCGCTTCCAGGTTCTGCGCCGCACCGATCGCCCAGGTGTTGATCTCGGCGCTTTGGGTCCGGAGGCCGGCAGCTACGAGGTTCGAGCCGGCGTCATCCCGGCGGTACTCGCCGAAGAAGTTGGTCTTGCCAAGCGGGATCCACTTCTTCTCGATACCACCCTGCACGAACCAGGTGTGCGAGTCCTTCTCGATAATGGCGGCATCGATCGCCGGATCCTTCGAGCCGTCCTTCTGGTCGCCGTAACCCGCGAAGACGAAGAGCCCCGTCGGCTTGTGCTGCAGGAACGCCGAAACGCCCCACCATTCGCAGTCCATCGCATTATCAGGCGAACCCGTCGAACCGTGGCATGGCGTCGAGAAACCATCGGACGACTGGCCGTAGCCGGCACGCGCGTTGAGGTCGAAGTCGCCAAGCTCGCCCTTGTAGATGACGGCCATGTCCCACAGGTCGTCCTCACCCCAGGCCGCAGCGATGCTGAAGCCGCCGAAGGTCGGCGTGTCGTAGCGCACGATGTTGCGGCGGCCGCTGTCGCCCGGCGTCGAGTTGAAGAACCCGCGCAGCGCGTCGCTCCACTTCAAGTCGGAGCCCGGGCCTGGGTCAATCCGATTGCCCGCCCTGTCGCGCAGGAAGAACGGCCGCGCGTAAATCGCCGAGGCTTCGCCGTCGTAGAAGTTACGCGTCATCGAAGTGTCGGCGTCGTCGAGCAAATGGTAGGTCGCCGTGCCGTCCTGGCCGACCGTCACCTTGCCGAAGGTCTTGCTCTTCAAGAACCAGCTGCTTTTGCGGACAGAGACGCTGTTGGGCGTGCTGCCGTCCGGCGTGTCCTGATCCCAGCCGTTGCTGCTGGCGCCATAAATGCCAAATTCGAGCACGTAGCCGGCCGATACGTCGGGCGTGACCTTGGCTTCGCCGACGAAGCGCACGCGGCTCTGCTCGACCGGGCTCGTGCCGACATAAACGTTCGACTCGGCGCCGTCGTCAAACCACATGACGGCCTCGCTGACCCAGCCGGACACCGTCAGGCTGACCTTGCGATTCCCTTTGCGCGCCGTCGTGGCCTCAAGCTCGGCTACCCGCTCTTCGAGATCCGCGCAGCAATCGCCGCCGAGATCCGCTGCAGCTGCCGGCATGGCCCATGTGCTGGCCAAGAGCGCCGCCGCCCAGAGCCGCCAACGGCCGCGCGTTCTCCCTATGAGTTCCATAATATTTCAGACCCCCGTCTGTTTTAGTGGATGTGTAGTGAAGCTAGTTGTTTGATCTATCCCTGGTATTTGGTGGCATATGCGCAAGGTTAGTCAATCGAGCGGTCCAATCGCTGGACATTTCTGCAATAGTGGCGTGGCTATCTTGTCCCACGAACTTGCTCGGAGGGTGCGCCCACGGACCACCCGGCTGATCGCAACAGCGCCGCGGCGCCGATGAGATCACGCTGATCGAATGCTTGCGAAACGCGAAGCGCCTGCCGCCTGCGCGCCAGCCAATGCCGCTGAAGCGGCTGTCCATGCGCGAGCTCCAATGCCGCAAGCCGTTCCGCAGCCGAGCGGAATTCAGCCGCGCGGCGCAATCTTTCAAGCAACGCGAGGCCTTCCGGCCAGGGACCGAAGCCTGCTTCCGCATTGATATGCCCGGCATCGCCGAGATCGACGAAATCGGCCCGCCACAGCTCCGCCCACCGGCGCGCCTTGTCGAACGCCATCCAGGGATCGTTTCGGCTCGCGACCACGACGACCGGGAATCCCAAAGGCTTCACAGGCAGAAATTCCGCCACTCCGAAGCCTTCTGGATCCGCCGGTGCGACCAGCAGTGCCCCGGTGATTCGCTCCGCGTGGTCGCTTGCGGCCTGCGCCGCGGCCAACGCGCCGAACGAGTGGGCAGCAATGAAGATGGATCCAGTTGCGCGTGCAATTTCGCGCCGGACGCGCGCCGACCATTCCGGCAAATGTGGGTCGTTCCAATCGCGCTGCGTGACGCGGACGCTGCCGCTGACCCGCCGCTCCAGCCACGTCTGCCAGTGGGTGGGTCCGCTCGAACGAAGTCCCGGGACGATGAGAGTTGTCGACATTGAATTCATCCTTGATGCTGGAGCCGGCGAAAAAGCCGGCGGCGTCGTTTCAGGTCTGAGGGCAGATGAGGCCCGCACGCGCGCGGCGCTCACCGTGAATGATCCCGCTGGTGCGGAATCAGCTGCTACACCTCTGGCGGTCCTGTCCTGACTTCAGCATTGTTTCGAATTCCGTCGCGAAATGATGGATCGGCTTGCCTCGTGCGCCGCCCTGCTCATCCGAATTGGTCTGGAGGAGCTTCGGGTCGAGAAGAGCGACGCACGAATTCAGTTTCGAGAAACGGGATTAGCTCTTGTTGCCAGGCGTATAGATCTGGTCGAAGCTCCCGCCGTCTTTGAAGTGGGCGTTGAAAGCCTTGCTCCAACCGCCGAACGCGTCGTCGATCTTGAAGAGATTGATCTTCTGGAAATTGCCGGCAAACTTCTCTGCTACAGCCGGATCAGTCGGCCGGTAGAAGTTACGCGCCGCAATTTCCTGACCTTCGGGCGAGTAGAGATACTTCAGGTATTCCTCCGCCACTTTGCGCGTTCCGTGCTTGTCGACGTTCTTGTCGACGATTGAGACCGTGGGCTCTGCAAGGATCGACACCGACGGGACGACGATCTCGAGCTTGTCGGCACCAAGTTCCTTGAGCGAGAGATAGGCTTCATTTTCCCAAGCAATCAGCACGTCGCCGATACCGCGTTCGACAAACGTGGTCGTCGAACCGCGTGCACCACTGTCGAGAACGGGCACGTTCTTGTAGAGCTTCGTCACGAACTCCTTCGCCTTGTCCTCACCGCCGTACTTCACGTCAGCGTAATGCCAAGCCGCGAGGTAGTTCCACTGCGCGCCGCCCGACGTCTTCGGGTTCGGCGTAATCACAGCCACGTCTTCCTTCACGAGATCGTCCCAGTCCTTGATGCCTTTGGGATTCCCCTTGCGCACCAGAAAGACGATCGTTGAGGTATAAGGCGCAGAATTGTGCGGAAGCCGGGACTGCCAGTCCGCCGGAATGAGCTTTGCTTTTTCCACGATCGCGTCGACGTCGCGCGCGAGAGCCAAGGTCACGACATCGGCCTCGAGACCATCGATGACCGACCGCGCCTGCTTGCCTGAGCCGCCATGCGACTGCTTGATGGTCACGTTGTCGCCAGTCGTTTCCTTCCAGTGCTTTGCGAACGCCTTGTTGTAATCGACATAGAGCTCGCGGGTCGGATCGTAGGAGACATTGAGCAGCGAAACGTCTGCAGCAGAGGCGTAGCCGGACAGTCCGGCCAGACCAAGACCCAGCGCGGCTCCGATAGCCGATCTGCGCGTCAAGGGAAGAAACGACATAGGGAACCTCTCAGGGTTGGAAAGATATGCTGAGAACCTATCGGCCCCCCCAGGCGCCATGAACGAAGAAGAAATGCTGAGCTTATTAGACGATTTGCAGGTCGAAACGCCCGATCTGCAGGGCGACGATCCGTTAAAATGGAAATCCAAAGCCTCTCGGAAACGCGGAAAATTTGCCTCGCCTTGCCCTGATGAAGAGGCGGCGGGAAAGCGGGCCCGACCGGGCTACCAGCCTAAGGCTCGCCCAAGCCAACGCTCAAGGCGGGCCCGCGATCCCCGGTAAAACCGGCGCGTGCTCCGTAAAATTGGAACCAAAAGCCGCTTTCGAGCATTGTCTATTCCGCGAGATTCGGTCTTTCAGAACGATAGAACACATTGTGAATACAAAGAATAAGGGGAAGGCCGGCTGGCCACTCCTCGCCCCCAGCCGTTTGAAAAGTCCCGCCTCCGCACCGAAAGCGGCGGTTTACCTCGTTTGCCTCGGCATGCTCGTCCCGTGCCTGGGTTTTGCCGCGTATCTGATGAGTAGCGTGCGTTCGCAGGAGCTAACGCTCTTGCAGGCAGCCGCGCGCTCACGGGCCATGCTCGCGGCGTCATGTGTCGACGACCAGATGGGCAAGCTCCTCGGCACATTGAAAGCTCTTCCATCGGCTTCATCAGAATCGCCCGGCAGCACCGAAGATCGGATCCGCGACGAACTCAGCAAAAACGGCATCCAGCTCTTCACCAGGGGCGAAAATCTCGACCTTCTGACGCCGGTAGGCGGGCTCGACACGACCATGCTCAACCTCGACGGCGCGGCACGTTCCGCTGCCGAAGCGGCCCTGTCGACCCTTGCCCCCCAGATCACCCGCTACGGCCAGGACGCAGACAAAGGAATAGACGTTTGGATCGCGGCCGAGAGCGCCCGTTCAGGCCCCGTATTGCTCCAAGCCAAAATCCCGTCCTCGTATTTTACCGCCACACTCAGGAGTTTCGCATCTGGCGGCCCTTGGACGATCGCCGTGCTAGGTTCCGACGGCCAAGTTCTGGCCCGGACCCGCGCCAAAGCTGGAAACGCACCGCATTTGGGAGAAGTGAAGCGGGCATCCATTGTGGAAGCTATGGCTGATACGGCACAGTTTGGCTGGAAGGTAGCCGCCCGTATCCCAGAAAATGCATTTGAGCAGGGCGCCACACGAAACTGGATAACGTTCCTGACACTTTCCTCACTGTTGGCGGCCACGTCGCTTGCAGGGGCGACATGGCTTACGCGGAACATTTCGCACGGGTCCAACGCTACAAGGTCAACATTCATACCGGGTCCACAAGGCCGAGAACCCGACCAAAGAGCAGGAATGTCATTGCCGTTAGACAGGCCGGGCAAAAAGTCCGGTTCGCGGGAACAGAAAAGCCGGGAACAACGGCTTCGCCAAATCCTACGCGCCGGCAATGTCGGCGTATGGGAATGGGATCTCCGCACCGGCAACGTCCACTGGGATGCCGAAATCTCGGACCTCTTTGACGATCTTGGGCCTGCGAGTGATCATCCCGCCCGTCTGCTCATGCGCCGCGTCGACCGTTACGATCGACGCCGGCTGCTGAAAGCCATTAGCGCTGCTATCAGCCATGGCAAACCTTTAGCTTTGGAAATTCGCGCCCGCCGTCCCGATGGAGACGTCCGCTGGATTGCGGTCCGCGGCGCGCAGATCGAAAGCGATGGCAACGAAGCTTCGGTGGTTGCGGGCGTTGCTTATGACGTGACCGATCAAAAGTTGAGCCTCACGCGGACAGACGCACTGCTGCGCGAGGTTTCGCATCGCTCGAAGAACTTGCTGGCGTTGATCCTCGCGATGGCGCGGCTGACGGCGCGGGATGCCGTCGACGTCAAATCCCATCTGAAGGATTTCACCCTTCGCGTGGCGGGCTTGGCCGCTTCGCAGGATCTGATCGTCGCCTCGGATTGGCAAAGCGTCGATCTTGCTACCTTGGCCGCAGCAGAGATCGGAGCCGTGGCACGCACCGATGCCGATCGCGTCGCCATCGTGGGGCCGCCCGTGATGCTGACGCCGGAGGCTGCGCAAACGCTCGGCATGGTTCTGACCGAACTTGCCCTCAACGCTGTCGAGCATGGAGGCTTATCGTCAGCCACGGGCGAAGTTCTGCTGGAATGGTCGCTCCCCGACGCGGGGACGATTTTGATTTGCTGGCGGGAGAAGGGCGGCGCGCCATTTCTAGCCGACAGCCCCAAGGGTTACGGCATGTCAGTCGTTGAACGATTCTCGACGCAAGGCCTGAAACTCTCGGCAAATGCGCAGGCCAAGGACGATGAGTTTACCTGGACTCTGACCGGCCCTCTCGTGAACATCGGTCACCCCCGCAAGATCGGCACAGAAGCCTGACGCCACCGCGTAATCCACAGGGGCATCCACACTAAAAGGGAACTGTGGCCCTCAGCCTACGTTGTTCTCGGATGGGGAAACGACTTCTGGGGGTATCATGAAGATACTGATCACCGAAGATGAGCCGATAGTCGCCAACGAACTTGAAACGATCGTGAGAGATCTCGGCCATCAGGTGGTGGGCATCGCCGGATCTTCCCGGCACGCTGTCCAGCTCGCGCAGTCAACGGAGTGCGACCTAGCCCTTGTAGACCTCTATTTGAGCGACGGCATAACGGGCCCGAGCGTTGCGCGCCATCTCAGCGAAGATGCGCATGCGACGGTGATCTTCACGACGTCCAATCCAAGACACATACCGCAAGATTTCTCTCCGGCCTGCGGCATCATCGTCAAGCCCTACACCGAAAGCGCGGTCAAATCGGCAATCGCCTTTGTCGTCGACTGTATGGAGACGGGACGTTCGCTGCGGCCTAAACCGCGCGCTCTTGAACTCTCCCCGGCCTTCGCGGAACGCTGGAAGGTCAGTTGAAAATCCTCGGGGCGCGCGCTGTCGGCGGCTGAGCTCGATCACACCGTTGTCGCCTTCATTTCCTTCGCCTCTTTCGCGCTGTTGTCTTCCGTATCCCCCTTCATCGCTTTTGCTGCCGCCAAAATTTCCTCTTCAGGGACGGATAACGACAGCTCGGGAAGCTGAATAGAGACGCGCGTGCCGGGCCGCGAATGGCCGGGTCGCACGGGTTCATATCGGATTGATCCCGAAAACTGCCGGGTTAAGAGGGCCGCAATCTTCGCACCCAAGCCTTCGCCGGCATGGTTCGCATGTTCGTAAAGCTGCTTATCTGCCTCCTCGCCACTTGCGGCCACAATGCCAGGGTCGATACCGCTGCCGTTATCCTCAACGATCAGCTCCGCGCCGGTCTTTCCCATCTGCTTCAGCCGGACATTCACTACGCCGGAACCATCGTCAGCAAAGGCATGCTTGAAGGAGTTGACCACGAATTCCTGCGTCAGAACGCAAAGCGATGTCGCCACCTGCGCAGGCGCCAACAGCGGCGGCACATCGATATCGAGCTGAATTCTGTCTACGCTCGCCGTATCAACCACGTCCTCGAGAACGGCCTGAATGAGCGTGTCGATGCGCACGAGTTCCAAATCGTTTACCACGTTCATGCGTCGCTGCGCACTCGCGATGGCGTGAATGCGATCGCGGGCTCCCGTCAATGTCTTCAGCGATTTCGGATCGGTCGTGTGCCGGATGTGCAAGTTGATGAAGCCAACGACGAGCGAAAGGGTGTTGCCGATACGGTGCGTAACATCCCTGAGCAGAGCTTCCGCACGATCGCGTTCGATCGCCAGCTCTTCCGTGCGGGCTTTGACGCGCGCTTCCAGTGACCGGTTTGC
The DNA here is from genome assembly GCF_035687085.1 of Hyphomicrobium sp. Lineage (GTDB taxonomy): Bacteria > Pseudomonadota > Alphaproteobacteria > Rhizobiales > Hyphomicrobiaceae > Hyphomicrobium_B. Next base: position 20,581 of record NZ_DASRYS010000007.1, read on the forward strand.
CGACGTCAACGTCAGCGCAGTGATTTCAAGCGCCTCGACGCGCTGCCGCTCACGGATCAAGGCGACCATCGCCAATGCGGCGCAGGCGAGCAGGATCGAGAGCATTGCGACGAGGAGCCAGAAACTCTGATCATGGAACTGCGCAACGCGCGCCTCGAAAAGACGCTGCTGTTGCCGGCTTGCGGCGTTGATTTCGTCGCGCAGGCGGTCGGACAGCGCGCCAAGGCTATTCTGCGCAAGCTGGCCGGCAGAACCCGGATTCTTTGCCGCCTCCGAAAGACTCTTTTCCATCGCGGACACATGGTCCTGCTGCGCCGTGTTGACCGCCTCGATGGCAGCCACAAGTTCGGGCGTCTTGCGCCTGTTCCGGATGAAATCCGAATGGATGTTTCGGACCGCCGTCTTTGCCGTCTCAAACGACGTCAGATAGGCGGGGTCCTTCGTCAGCAAATATCCACGTTGCGCGATTTCGAGGTCTTGAGCGGCGCTGAGCCACTTCGTCAGACCCTGTTGATAAATCAGCGTCTGAGCGACGCGGTCGCCTGCCGTCACCGTCCATTGCCAAGCGACGATGGCTGCAAGGCCAGAAAGAATGGCGATCAGAACCCACACCAGCAGCGTTCTCGTCGCGTTGGACGTTAGAAACGCTGCCGATCTCCGCGATATGTTTTGGCGGCTCATAACCTGAATGCTGAAAATGGAAAGCCTATGAAATGACACGACTTACGGATCGTGCCAACCGGCTAATGGAAGCAATTTCTACTAGCAATACTAGAACGGCGCTTCTTTGACCTTTCGAGTTTGTAATGCATTGCGCAACGATCCCCGTTATCTCGATTTAATTAAAAGCAGACGCATTCTTCCAATCGCCTGCACAATGCGGGAAAATCGGTTCCGAAAATCATGGAACCGGCGCATCCCGGCCACGTTCTCCCATTGTGACCGCGCCCAATACTCCCTCCCCACTCCCCCGTGGCCCAGGGCGCGTCATCACTTAAGAGAGTTCGCGACCGCTTTCCCCCGGGCGGCGCGGACTCTGTTTTTTTTGTGCGTAGTCGTGCAGCCCATGCATCTGCCTTGCATTCGCCCAATTTGGGAACCTCGGCCCGCAGGCACACGTTCTCCGTTTCGACACGCCGTGTAAGGAAATGAAATGGGAATTGACCGATGGGAAACCTGCTCTACTACGCAATCGTGTTTTTGATCGTTGCGATCGTCGCGGCCGCGTTGGGCTTCGGCGGCGTGGCCGGCACCGCAATGGAAGGCGCTCGGCTGATCTTCTGGGTCGCGATCGTGCTTTTCATCGTTTCGATCGTCGCGAGCTTCATACGTCGGGCCTGATCACGATCGAACAACGCTGAACGAAATCTCAGAACGGTTGGACCGCGGGTCCGGCCGTTTTTGTTTTGCAGACCGCAACGTCGCCAAGACTGCGCGCGCAGGCAGAGGGAACAAAAAGTTGGCCGTTGCGATTCACTCAACGCAACGTCACTAGGAGAAGTATAACAATGAACAAGAAGACCTTGAGCCGTGCTGTTATCATCGCCGGACTTGCGGTATCGCCAGCACTGATGACCACGTCAGTCCAGGCGCTCTCGTTCGTCAAAACACAAGCCACGGGCGAGCAGAGCACCTCGGGCCTCATCGGCTTGCGGGTGGAGAACACCGCCGGCGACAAGCTCGGAGACATCAACTATCTCGTGCTTGACAATGCAGGGAAGGTGACGACCGCCGTCATCGGCGTCGGTGGTTTCCTCGGCGTAGGCGAAAAGAACGTCGGCGTCCCATTCAATGAACTCAAGTTCTCCGAACGGGACGGCAACCGCTTCGTTCTGATCGAAGCAAACAAAGACGCCCTCTCCAATGCTCCGAGCTATGTTTGGACCGAAGACGGTTCGAGCAAGCAGGGCGACAGCCGCGGCCTGACGCCGTCGCGTGAGAAGGAAGCAGCCGACACGCTTCCGAACAACACGGCGCCGTCGCAGACGCAGTAAAAACTCAAGTCAAAAACAAAGGCGCGGCTCCAATCGGAACCGCGCCTTTTTTTAACTGCCGGATGGCGGCGGCTTAAGCCGCGCGCTGACCCGATTTCTTCGATCGCAAACCGAAGAACAGCGACTGGCTGATCATCGCTTTCACCACGGCCGGCTCGAATGGCTTCGTGATTAGGAACACCGGCTCCGGCTTCGTGCCCGTGAGCAACCGCTCGGGGAATGCGGTGATGAAGATGACCGGAACGCTGATCTTTTCGAGAATTTCGTTCACGGCTTCGAGACCCGAGCTTCCGTCAGCCAAGTGAATGTCGGCAAGCACCAGAGAAGGTGCCTTCTTGTTGACTTCGGCCACGGCCTCCTGATGCGTCCGGGCGACGCCCTGCACGCGGTGGCCGATGTCGACGACGAGCGCCTCCAGATCCATCGCGATAAGAGGCTCGTCCTCGATGATGAGAACGTCCGCCGAAAGCTGCTCAGCGATTTCGGCGCCTGCCATCTGCAGAAGCTCGGTCACGTGCGCAGGCGTGACATCGAGGACCTGAGCGGCCTCAGCCGTCGAAAAGCCCTCGACCGAGACGAGAAGGAAGGCCTGCCGCGGCAGCGGCGTGATCGATTCAAGCCGGCGTTCCGGCAGCGGCTTATCGTGCGCCCGCACATCATCGTCGGACACGCGATTGACCGCCAATGAATTCCACACCTTCGTGAACGTGCGGTAGAGTGCGACGCGCGGCGCGATCGATTTGTCGAACTCCTCAGAATCCGCGATCAGTGCCTCCAGCACCGCCGCCACGTAGTTGTCGCCGGATTGCTGGCTGCCCGTCAGCGATCGCGCATAGCGGCGCAGATACGGCAAATGGGGGGCAATGGACTCTGCTATCGACATTTGACACCTCGTAATCTCGTCTAATGGCGGGAGGATCGGTGTGCCCGACCATCCCGAATGGGTATTGCGTCTGCTTACCCTTGAACTTACCCGTCTCTGCTCACGGCTGGCCCAGGCTAACCTCGCCCGGCTGCACGCGTGATCCCGACGAATTCGCTGTTGGGATTGAAACTCTCGCCCGCCTCGAAACCGAGCGCCTTGTTCAAGGCAACACGGGCGCGGTTGACCCGGCTTTTGACCGTACCCACTGCCGCGTTGGTGATCTCCGCCGCCTCTTCGTACGAAAAGCCTTCCGCACCAACAAGCAGCAAAACCTCCTTCTGGTCGTCACTCAGGACGCCAAAAGCCTTCTTGAAATCTACGAGGTCCATATGGACATGCTGCTCCGGCAGAACCGACATCCGTTCGGCCATCGCACCGTCAGCATCCTCGACTTCGCGGCGGCGTTTCCGAAGTTCGGAAAAATACGTGTTGCGCAAGATCGTGAAAAGCCAAGCCTTCAGGTTGGAGCCCTTCTCGAAGCCTTCGAGATTGGACCAAGCCTTGACGAGCGTGTCCTGCACGAGATCGTCGGCACGCGTCGGATCTCCGCAGAGCGAATTTGCGAACGCGCGGAGATTGGGAACGGCGCCAATCAAGAGAGCTTGCAGGTCGTCGTCACTTTTCGTCACGACTGTCCTCCTTACTCTCCTCCTCGCGCTGCTTCAATTTTTGAAGGAGTTCCACGAACCGATCGGGGACTGGCTCGTTGATGAGTTCGACGTACGCTTCTCTTAAACGTTGGCCGATTTGCCCCTGAAGCTCCACCGGTAACGGTGCCTGCATAACTGCTGAATCCCCTCGTTTGGGATCACTGCCTGTGCCCATTTTGCAAAGACCCTATTGACGGATTCCGTACTACTCGTGTGCGCACGCCGGGTTCCGGACGAACCTTCCCGGACATAAATGCGCAGGGTTCGAAAAAGTTCCAGAACCTCCGGTTAACTTGACTTTAAGCGCGTGCTTAACCGGGCCGGAGCTTAGCCCAGAAGTAGCGGGCAAAGCGGGTGTTAATTGTCGATGAAGTGAAAAAACGACCCGGTAACGCTGCCTCGGCGGCTGCCTCCCGTCGCAAGCTCCTCCCCGTCCGCATTTCGCATTGCAAACAGAGGCTCGTCAGGGGAGGCCAGAACGCTGGCATAGTGGAATTCGTGCCCCATTAATCGCTCTCCCGCAAGCCCCAGTGGGCAGGGGGCGACAAGTTCCGCACGGCGATAACCCAGGTTCAACTTGCGTTGCGCGAAGGAGGTCTCGAGGCCCAGTAGCCCCGTCATCGCATGGCGCTGACCCTGCGCATCGACGAGACCGGCTCCGAGGACCATATAGCCGCCGCACTCCCCATGGACCGGCCTGGACTGCGCAAAGGTCGAAATACCCGCCTTGAAGCGCTCCGCATTGGCCAATACACCGGCGTAAAGCTCCGGATAGCCGCCTGGCAGCCAGACAAGATCGGCCTGCGGATCGGGCGCCTCGTCGTTAAGCGGCGAGAACGGAACGATGTCCGCGCCTGCCGCACGCCAAGCTTCAAGAAGATGCGGGTAGACGAAGGAGAAGGCCCGGTCCCGAGCCAGCGCGATGCGCTGCGCAGGAGCCCTGGGCTCCCTCGGCCGACCGCCCGCCACCAAGCCGGGTACTGCGAGGCGGAGAAGCTGCGCTATGTCCACATGCCTCTCGATGAAGTCCGCCAGCGCATCGAGCCGGCCCTCGATTTCCTTCGTTTCCTCGGCTTGCACCAGACCGAGGTGCCGCTCCGGCAGGACCAGATCCCTCTCCCGCGGCAGAGCGCCAAGAACGGGAAGACCGGCGGCCTCCAGCGCTTCGGAAGCGAAACGGATATGACGTGCACTGCCGGACCGATTGAGAATAACCCCGGCGATGTCCACCCCTTCCCGAAATCCAAGGAAGCCTCGAGCCGTGGCCGCGGCCGTTTGCGACTGCCCGGAGATGTCGAGCACGAGCACGACCGGCCAGCCGGTTGTCGCGGCCAAATCGGCGCTCGCGCCGTTGCCCCATGCCCCAGGTTTCGAAACGCCGTCAAACAAACCCATCAACGCTTCGCAAACGACGATGTCCGCTCCGCGCGACGAGCGCTGGAGAAGGCCGGCCGCGCAATCCCAGCTCATCGCCCAGCTGTCGATGTTGTAGGAAGGACGCGCCGCTGCCACAGCATGAAACGCCGGATCGATATAGTCCGGGCCGCATTTGAAGGGCTGCACGGCAAGCCCCCGCCGGGCGAGCGCCCGCAGCAGTCCAAGCGTGACGGTCGTCTTCCCCGCACCCGAACGCGGCGCCGCAATCATCAATCCTGGTGGCAACGGCGACATCACGGCTTCAGCCATGGCGCGAGCCCTACGACCCGCCGCGGAAACGGCGACGATAGTCGACGCTGTACAGCGCGCTCTCGCGGAAGTCGTCACGTCCCAGTGCCTCGCCAACGAGGATCAGCGCGGTCCGCTCCGGTCCGGCCTCAGCTGTTTGTGCAGCGATGGTTTGCAGCGTGCCGCGAATGATCTGTTCCTCCGGCCATGTCGCGCGATAGACGACGGCCGCCGGACAGTCCGGCCCGTAGAATGGCAGGAGGCGCCTGACGACGTCGCCGATCGCATGGATCGACAGATGCACCGCAAGCGTCGCACGCGTCGCAGCGAAGGACTCGAGCTGCTCATGCTCAGGCATTGCCGAAGCACGCCCGGGCGTTCGCGTCAGCACGACCGATTGCGCAATCTCGGGCAATGTCAGCTCCCGCGCCAGAACGGCAGAGGCTGCGGCGAACGCCGGCACGCCCGGGGTCACCGTATACCCGACGCCCAACTGATCGAGACGGCGGAGCTGCTCGCCGAGCGCGCTCCAGATGGACAGATCTCCCGAGTGCAGCCGCGCCACATCCTTGCCGTCCCGCGTCGCCTGCGCCATACGCGCGATGATCTCTTCGAGCGTCATCGGCGCGGTGTCAACGACTTCGGCGCCCTCAGGGCAATACGCCAGCAGCGCCTGCGGAACCAACGAGCCCGCGTAAAGACAAACCGGGCAGCGCGCGACGAGATCGCGTCCACGCACGGTAATGAGATCCGCCGCGCCCGGCCCCGCGCCGATGAAGTGCACCGTCATCGCGATTAGCCTCCCCGCCCCGGTGATTGCGCGGCGGCGACGGTGATATTGCCGATCACGCGCCTCGGCATGATGAGGCGCGAACCAGCACCCGCGCTCACCAACGCAGCTGCTTCCGCAATCGAATTTACACCGAAGAGCGCCAGCGATCGTTTTGAACGCGTCACGCAGTCCGCACTTCGTTCGCGCAAACCGATGAGCATCACTGGCCGGAAGGAAAGCGCCGCACGCTCCGCCGCGGCCTGCACGTGACGCGCAAACGTTGCGGTGGCGAGCGTCGCCACTTCTTCGCATCCGCCCGCTTCGCGGCAAGCCAATTCAAGCGCCGCATCAAAATCGTCAGGATGAGCGGAGTTGCTCGCTCCGATGCCGATGGCAATCATGCAGCACCATGAGGCTTCACAGAAACCCACTGTAATACGGGCATTCCCGGACGCCACGCGGTGAGACGCCCAACCGGCTCCGCACGTTCAACGCTCATGCGCGTCAACGATCCCCCATGTCTCTGATGCGCCGCAAGCAGCGCCGCCTCGGACTGAAGCGTAACCGCGTTGGCGACGATCCGCGCGCCCGGCTTCAACGCATTCCAGCAGGCCTCGATGACTTTACCATCCGCCGTACCGCAACCGATGAAAATTGCATCCGGCTGCGGCAGTCCCTCAAGCGCATCAGGCGCAGCGCCGTGGCGAAGATCGAAATGCGGCACGCCAAGAGTGACGGCATTGCGCACCGCCCGCGCGGCCCGCGCCGCATCGCGCTCAATGCCAATCGCTCTGTTCGCCGGATGCGCGAGCAGCCATTCGATACCAATCGAACCGCTGCCGGCACCGACATCCCAAAGCATCTGTCCAGCACCGGGCTGCAGCGACGACAACGTGACGGCGCGGATCTCGCGCTTGGTCAATTGCCCATCATTCTCGAAATAATCATCGGGCAGCCCCGCCGTATACGCGATCGGCTGTGCAGAAGCGCTCGCAACGACATCGACGCCAATGATGTTCAGTGGATCGACGTCCGCGAAAGCGAATTCCTTCGCGCATACCCTCCTGATACGTTCGCGCGGACCGCCGAGCGCCTCCATGACGACAACCCTGCTCTCGCCAAACCCCCAATCCCTCAGAAGCTTCGCCACTTCGCGCGGCGTATCACCGTTGAGTGACAGCGCCAGGATCCGCCGGCCATGATGCACATGACGGCGGATGAGCGGCGTCAGCCCCTTCATGTTGAGCCCGAGCGTCGTCACATCCTGCAACGGCCATCCCAGACGTGAAGCGGCGAGCGAGAAGCTCGAGGGCGCAGGCAAAACCTGCATCTCCTCGAACGGAATTGACCGCGCCAACGTCACACCCGCACCGAACCAGAACGGATCGCCCGACGCCAACACCACGACAGGCGTTCCCCGCCGCGCCAGGATCGCCGTTGCCGTCGCTTCGAGCGGTTTCTCCCACTCTGCTTTCTCTCCCGGCGTGTCGCCCGCGAGTTCGAGATGCCGCTTGCCGCCGACGACGAGTTCCGCCGCATCGAGCAACGTGCATGCAGCCGCAGACAAACCCTTGCGGCCGTCTTCGCCAATCCCGATGATGGACAGCCATCGTCCGCTCATGGCATGGGGCTCCCGGCATGATCACGAAGCCCGACAGTCCGTTGCGTGTATTGCTCCTTGGCGGAACGACCGAGGCGGCTGCTCTTGCGCGGGCGTTGGCGGACGATAAACGTCTCGCCGCAACGCTCTCCCTCGCTGGCCGCACGGCAAATCCTGTTGCGAGCCCGCTGCCCGTGCGCATCGGTGGCTTCGGCGGCGTCGACGGTCTCTCCGCTTACCTGGCGCACGCGCGCATCGATCTCGTCATCGACGCGACGCACCCTTTCGCAGCCCGCATGAGCGCGAACGCCATTTCTGCCGCCGCAGCCGTTGGCATCCCGCTGCTCGCGATCGAGCGGCCGCCCTGGACGCGCACCGGCGGCGATGACTGGATCGAGTACGACAGCATCGAAGCTGCTATCGCTGGCCTCCCGGCAGCTCCGCAAAACGTTTTTTCCGCGCTTGGCCGCCAGGCCATTCCCGCACTGAGCAAAGCCCCGCAGCACCGCTACCTGATCCGCGTCGTCGATGCGAGCGACGCGCCCGCAAACCTTCCGCACGCGACGATGATCGCGGCGCGCGGACCTTTCCGCGCGGAAGACGACATCGAGCTCTTCAGCCGCCACGGCATCCGCCACGTACTTGCCAAAAATGCTGGCGGCAATGCCGCCTATGCCAAGATCGAAGCGGCGCGAAAGCTCGGTATAAAAGTCCACATGGTTCGCCGCCCCGCTATCGCTGCGCGCGAGACGGTAACGTCCGTTGAGGCCGCGCTTGCCTGGATTACGAGGCACCATCAGCTTCGCTCCGAACGCGGCGTATAAACCCAGGCGCGGCCATCGGCAGACTTCACCTGGCGCGTCGCGCGCGACCCGACGATGACAAGCGTGCGCATGTCGCAGGGCATATCCGCCGCCCGCGCGAGTGTCGTCACGTCGATCTCCTCATCGCTTCTTCCCACAGCGCGCGCGAACACGACGACTGCCTCAGGCGGCAGCACGCCACTCAAAATTTCGAACGCTTGCTTGATCTGTTGCGGTCGCGCCTTCGATGCCGGGTTGTAGAGCGCAATGACGAAGTCTGCTTGCCCCGCGAGCCGCAACCGCTTCTCGATCGTCGCCCACGGCTTCAAATTATCGGACAGCGAAATGGCGCAGAAGTCATGCCCCAAGGGCGCTCCAATCCGCGCCGCCGCAGCGAGCATCGCCGTCACGCCGGGCTCGACGCGAATATCGACGCCCTCACTCAAGGCCGGGCTTTCTTCGATGGCCTCGAAGACGGCGGCGGCCATCGCGAACACGCCAGGATCTCCGCCGGACACTACGGCAACGCGCTTGCCCTCGGCCGCAAACGCCAGTGCGCGCTTAGCTCTCGCCAACTCTTCGCGATTGTCGGAGGCCTCGATCACCTGCCCGGGCCGCGCCGCAATGCGGTTCACATAGGGCGTGTAACCGAGGATCATCTCGGCAGCCTCCACGGCAGCCCGCGCTGCGGGCGTCACCCAGCTTTCAGGCCCCGGCCCCAGACCCGCTATGACAAGCTCACCCTTCATGCGATGCGCCGCCCGCGGCCGCCCGGCAGCAGCACGATGGAGAAATAGGGAACAGCACAATCTCCGAGTTCCGCGAGCGGCACGATCCGCTCGCCCGGCATCGTTCCCCGTTCGACATAGATCGCATCGTGGAAGCGCCCCGCGTCGGTCAGCGCCTCCTTGATTTTCTGCAAGTTGTGACCGACCTTCATGATCACGGCCGCGTCTGCGCCACCGAGATGCTTCGCGAGCACTGCGCGATCGAGCGTCCCCGGCAGAACCGTTAGAACATCGTCGCCATAGGTGATCGGCGCGCGCGCCGCCGTCCAGCATCCCGACATGCCCGTGATGCCCGGCACCACCGTCACCGGATGCGCCTGCTTGATGCGATCATACATATGCAGAAACGATCCGTAGAAGAATGGATCGCCCTCACATAACAGCGCCACATCGCGCCCGGCAGTGAGATGCCCCGCAATCGTTTCGGCGCAGCGCGCGTAGAATTCGCGGATCGCCGAGACATATCCCTCTTCGCGGAAATCGATCTCGGTTGTGACGGGGTAATCAAACGCCGTCTCGATCGCCCTTTCGCAGATGTGCGCACTCGCAATCGTGCGTGCGTGACCCGCCCGCCCGCTCTTGCGGAAATGGGCGACGACGGGCGCTGCACCGAGCACGCGCACCGCCTTCAGCGTCATGAGCTCGGGATCTCCAGGCCCAAGGCCGACGCCGAACAGCGTCCCGGATTTCTCACTCGTCATTCGGCCTCGCTTGCCAGCGCGTTGACGGCTGCCGCGGCCATGGCGCTGCCACCTTTGCGTCCGCGCACGATGGCGAACGGAATCCGCCCGTCGCTCGCGAGCGCCTCTTTGGATTCCGCCGCGCCGACGAAACCGACAGGCATGCCGATGACGGCCGCAGGCTTCGGCGCGCCCGCATCCAGCATTTCAAGAAGCCGGAAGAGCGCCGTCGGCGCATTGCCCACAACGACGACCGCACCACCGAGCTGCGGCCGCCACAGCTCCATTGCGGCAGCCGTCCGTGTATTCCTGATTTTAGCCGCGATCTCAGGCACGCGCGGATCGCGAAGCGTGCAGACGACTGGATTGTCCGCAGGCAGCCGCGCACGCGTAATTCCGTTGGCGACCATCATGGAGTCGCAGAGAATGGGCGCACCGCAAGCCAGCGCGGACGCTACATCGAGCGCAAACGTCGGTGACATCACGATGTCTTTCGCAATCTCGACCATACCGCAGGCATGGATGATCCTGACCGCGACGCGCTCTTCCTCTGCCGAGAACCGCGCGAGATCCGCCTCCGCGCGAATGATCGCGAACGACTGCGCGTAGATCGCCGCGCCCTCCCGGATGTAATCCTGAACGGTCATGATGCCGCTTCCAAAATGAACCGCGAAACGGCGTTGCTGATGTCGTCTGGCTCTAGGCCGGCGATCGCGACCGCGTCGCCGGGACAGCCGTTGCGGATGAGATCATAGCGTCCGGAGTGTGCGACGACCGTGACATCCGCCGGCGACCGGCACGCACACCCTTTTGCGCAACCGGAAATGTGAACGGAATGACCAAGCAAGGCGCCGTTCAAGGTTTCGGCCAAACGCTGCGCATCGCGGCGCGTATCGGTCGTGGCGTTCCGGCATCCCGGTGATCCGGTGCAAACGTCCATCCCCAAGCGAACGTCATCGGCTGACGAAATCAGATGCAGTTCATCGGCCGCATGCAGAAGCCGTTCTGCGCAAATACGGTCAGCAATTGAGAAAACGAGAATGCGCTTCGGGCTCGTGAAAACCGCTCCGGCGTTCGCCTGCCCTGCCGCTTCGCAGAGTCTCTTGAGCTGACCGGCATTGATCCGCCCGAACGGCAAGCCCACGCCGACCCCGAACACAACATCTCCTCGCGCCAGCAGTCCGGCGGGCGGGGAATGAGTTTCTGCTTCCCATGAGCGGGGTGAGGCCTTCAGTCCGGCCATCTCGAAAATGCGGGTGGCTTCAAACCGCGCAACGGCATCCCCCATACGCCTGAGAGCCGGATCGCGCGCAGCAAGATCAATGAACACGAGTGCCAATCCATGCACCGCTGCAATCAGCGAATCTTCTGGCACGGCCGCGCAAAGATCCGCCGCTCCATCGAGACCGATGACGAAACCGCGGTCCAGCGATGCGACCATGACATCAGCCGTCCGGCCACCAACGTGCAGCTCTCTGCTTCCCGAAAAGCTGAAGCCAAACTTCGCCGGAAGCGCCCAAAGGTGTGAATCCTCTGCAAGCACATCCTCGAATCGCGCCGCCAGTCCGCGAATGTCGGCAAGCTCGGGATCAATTCCGCTCAGCGGACCGACAACGATATTGCGCACGGCTTCGATCTCCGGCGTGCGATCAATCAAACCCGCATCTCGCAGCGCGGCGATTGCGCCGTCGTGACTGTCCTCTGATAAGCCGCGCAATTGCAGATTACCGCGATTGGTCAGATCGACCTCACCCGAGCCGAACCGCTCTGCCACTTCCGCAATGAGCTGGAGCGCAGGAATGGTAAACACCCCTGCACGCGGCCTGATGCGCACAAGCAAACCATCGCCCGAGGTCATCGGCCGAAGCGCGCCGGGACACCAACCTTTGATCAAATGCGGAGGCGCGGTCATTCGGCGGCCTCCCGTGGCCCGCCTGACGGCGCTTGCAAATCGTTGCGGCGCGGCTGCCAGAGCCCGCTCGAAACGGCTTCCGCGAAACGCCGGCGCATCGCCTCCATCGCTGCTGGATTTTCGCGTTCGATGAATGCCGCAACAGCGGGATCTCCGAGATACGCGTTGTAAAGCCGCTCAAAGCCGCCGTTATCTACGGCAGACGCCGTGGCCGCGAACGCGAATGCCGCGTCCACAGTTTGCGCCATCTCGGCCGCCCCGCGAAAACCGTGCCGCATCTGTCCCGCAATCCAGCACGTGTTGGCGGCACGGCCATGAATGACGCGCGCGCATTCTTCTTGCAGCGTCCGCACGCGCGGGCTCTCCGGCCGAGCCGTATCACCGTGATAGAGCGCGACGTCGCCATTCCCAAGGGCCGCAGCAGCCGCTGCGAATCCGCCTTCGTGCGCAGCAAAATCGCCGCCGGTCAGAAGATCGATCTCGCTGTGATCCTGCACGTGGACGAATGCATCCGCAGCTTTCACACGATCTTTGAAAGCATCTCCTGCTTCGGCACCAGCCGAATCGCTGCGATGGCTGTGCGCAGAACTCGACAGATAAGCTTGGCCAAGCTCCTCGCGTTTCGCCCAATCCCCGCGATCGATGTGCTGCATCACACCCGCGCCATAGCTGCCGTCGGGAGGACCGAAAATGCGATCGATCCTGCCGCTCGCAGAATGGCCACGCAACGGATTGTCCACCTCGTCTTCCGCCAAACCGGCGACGAGCGACACAGCACTGTCGAACAGCGCAAGCTGCGCACCGAACATATCGCGGAAGAGACCCGAAATGCGCAGCGTCACGTCCACCCGAGGACGTCCTAGCTCCGCCAAGGCTTCCGTTTCGATGCCCGTCACGCGATACGAGCGATGATCCCAAACCGGCCTGACGCCGAGCAGAGCCAGCGCTGCCGCAAGCTCCTCACCGCCGGTCCGGAGCGTCGCGCTGCCCCACAGATCGAGCACGATGGCGCGTGGCCAATCACCGTGATCGCTCACATACCGATCGAGAATGGCCCTCGCTGCGCGTTTTCCATTCGCCCATGCCGTCGCCGTCGGCACGCTGCGCGGATCAACGCTGTAAAGATTGCGCCCCGTCGGCAACACATCGGAACGCCCGCGGCTCGGCGCACCTGCGGGCCCCGGCTCTATGAACTGCCCATCCAGCGCGCGAACAATCGCATCAAGCTCATTCTCATCGAGCACATGCAGACCATCGCGAATGGCAAGCTCCTTCACGTCGCAGAGAAAAGCATCGATGCGCATCAGCGCGTCGCTAGCCGGCATGTTCGCGTCGAGGCCGCACCGCTCGGCAATACCGGCACGAACGGCAGCATCGACGATCTCTCCGGACAGAACCTTCCGCCGCCGCGGATCCAATCCGTCGGCGGATGAAAATTCATCGACGAGCCCTTCGAGTTCGCTCAACGGCCCGGACAATCCCGCTTCGGTCATCGGCGGCGGGCGGTGCCCGAGCGTCACGGCAGCAAGTCTGCGCTTCGCCTGCGCCGCCTCTCCCGGATCATTGACGATGAACGGGTTGATCATCGGCAGCGGTCCGAGCAAAGCGCGCGGTGCGCACGCATCGCTGCCGGCAATTGCCTTACCCGGCAGCCATTCGAGCGTGCCATGAGCGCCGAGATGGATCAGCGCATCGATCTTCGCGACCTGCCGGAGCCAGAGATAAAACGCGACATAGCTATGGCGGGGCGGAGTGACAGGATCGTGATACTGCGCCTTTCGGTCCTGCGCCTGCCCGCGCTCCGGCTGCAAGCTGATAAGCAAATGACCGCATGTCACAATGCGAAACGAGAATGCGCCGTTAGCAGCAAAGCCGTCCGCTTCCGGCTCGCCCCACGCGGCCATGACAGTTTTACGAAAGGCTTCAGTAAGCTGGTTGAAAGCGGCGCGATAATCTTCGAGAGCCCACCGCACCGCGGGCGCTTCTGAACCAAGCCGCTGGACGAGATCGATCGCGCCTTCAGGCGCGGCCGAAATGGCATAACCTTCATCACTTAAACGCGCCGCAATCTTGCAGGCGCTTTCGAGCCCATCGAGTCCGACCGCATGCGCGATCTGATCCGGCCGCCCCGGATACGTCGATAAGAGCAGCGCAATCCGCTTGTCGTTTCGTGGTAAGGCCCGCAGCTTCACCCAGGCGCTCGCGAGGTCGGCGACGTGGGCAATGCCCGCTTCGTAAGGAGCATGCCGCAACAGCGATATTCCGAGATCGCGGCCAAGCTCGTCCTCTTCCTTGAACGACACGACACCGGCGAAAAGGCGCCCGTCGAGTTCCGGCAGCACAACGTGCATTGCCAGATCCGACGCACCAAGCCCGCGCTGCGAAGTCTCCCACTGCTCGCGCGAGGCGTTTGCCAAAGCGACTTGCAGAACCGGACAATCAGACCGGTCGAGCGGAGAGCCTTGTTCACCATCACGCGCGGCGAACGCCGTTGCGTTGATGATGACGCTCGGACCCAGCCGCTTCAGTTCGCCCGCAAGCCACGCAGAGGCATCCGGCGATTTGAGACTGGGCACGTAAAGCGCCGCCGTCGCAAGACCTCGCGCGCCAAGCGCGTCGACAAGCGCATCGATCGGCGCCACGTCGCCCGCAAGCAGATGCGAACGATAGAAAATCACCGCGGCTGTTCCGCCAGCGCCAGGCACCTCCGCACGTTCGCGATAAATGCCAAAGCTTGGAATGACCGCTGGCTCGGGAATACGCGACTCGTCTCGCTCCGCCAGAGCCAGCAAACCTTGCAGCGCTGCACGTGTATTCTCGACGCCGCCCTGATCCAAAAGCGCGCCAAGCCGCGTCAGATCCTCAGGCTCAACCGTTGACAGCGCATCGAGACGCATGTCGGGACGGCCGTCGCCCGGCACGATGGCCAGGGCAATGCCAACCTCGCGGCAGCGCTTGCCAAATTGCTCGCCGCCGTAACGCCAATAATCGAGCCCGCCGAGCAAACGGATAAGCACCGCCTTCGTGCCCTTAAGCGTCGTGTCAGTAAAAAGATCAACCGACATCGGATGCCGAAGCGCGTTCAAGTTCGCCGCGCGAAGGCTCGGCCGATCGCTTTCGCCAACTGCACGGAACGCCGCCGCCGCCATCGCCAGATCGGAATCGGAAAACGACAGAAAGATGAGATCAGCAGGCGCAAGCCCAAGATCCTGAGGCACGGCCGCCTCATCGAGATCCCGGCTCTCGCGAACGACGATGTGCATTAGACAGCGCCTGTCAAAGTCCTGGTGATGCTCTCTCGATCAAGGCCCCTCTGGCCGATGACGACGATTTTTCCGAGCCGCGGCTCGCCATCTCGCCATGGCCGCTCGTATCGCGTATCGACGCGCGATCCCACGCCCTGCAATAAAAGCCGCATCGGCTTGCCGTCGATTGCCGCGAAACCTTTGACGCGCAGCACGTCGTGCGCGTCTGCGATCGCCTTCGCACGCGAGGCGAGATCCCCGGGCGACGCAAGCGCCGGCACCTCGACAATGAACGTCTCGAAATCATCGTGGTCATGATCGGTCTCGTTGTCGTGATGTGACTGGCGCGCCGCGAGATCGTTCTCCGCCGCCGCCGAAAGCCCTAGCAACACGCTCGAAGGCACGCGGCCCTCGCGCGTCGCCACGATCTTGATCGCGCGCGGAATGTTACCGTTGATTTCCTGGATGATCGCGCTTGCCTCATCCGTCGTCAGCAGATCGGCTTTGTTCAGAACAACGAGATCGGCGCAAAGAAGCTGATCCTCGTAGACTTCCTCGAGCGGATTCTCATGATCGACCGAAGGATCAGCGGCACGTTGCGCCGCAACTTTCACTGGATCGTCCGCAAAGCGCCCGGCCTTCACAGCCGGCCCGTCGACAACTGTCACGACGCCATCAACCGTTACACGATTGCGAATGTCGGGCCACTCGAAAGCCTTGATCAGCGGCTTCGGCAGCGCGAGGCCCGATGTCTCGACAATGATGTGCTCAGGTGGCGGATTACGCCCAAGCAAAGCCTCGAGCGTCGGCACGAAATCATCTGCCACCGTGCAGCAGAGACATCCATTCGTCAGCTCAACGATGTTTTCCTCGGGACAATTCGCAATACCGCACGAACGCAGGATGGCGCCATCGACGCCGACATCGCCGAATTCGTTGACAATGAGGGCCAAGCGCCGCCCTTCCGCGTTCTCGATCACGTGCCGCACGAGCGTTGTCTTACCTGCGCCCAGGAAACCCGTGACGATGGTGACAGGCACCTTGCGCGCACTCATGGTGCAAACTCCACGAGTTTCTGGGCGCAGAAACGCGAATGCGGCTTTACCGCGAAAGCTCCAATGCGAGCTTTCACACGCGATTCAGGTGAATACTGGAAGGGCGCGCAACACCGTGCGCGCAGCATCGTGAAGTACATTTTAACCTTTCTCGCCCCACCGGCGACGGGTCACAACAATTCTGCGACGGCAGGTCTCCTGGCTCGCGGGTCTCAGCGTCTGGCGACCTTCCCGGTTTCCCAGTGGTCATATCGCCAGCGCTCACCGCTCACAGTTGCGGGGGCAGCTGCGGAGTAAATACCGCATTCCCTTTGAACCCTCTTGCGAGGGACCGTCGACACCACCGATAAGTGAGCGCCTTTGCTTCGTCAATCGCCATCGCAAATCGAAATCCATCCGAAAGCCGACCGACCATGCCGACGCCGCCCCTGCCGCAACTGACCCTGGTTCTCGGAGGCGCACGCTCCGGCAAAAGCCTGTACGCTGAAAAAATGTTGATGAGCGTGCCTGGACCCTGGGCCTACATTGCAACGGCTGAAGCGTTCGACGATGAGATGCACGCGCGGATCAAACAGCATCAAAGGCGCCGGGGCAGCGGCTGGGTCGAGTATGAAACGCCGCTCGAAATAGCCGACACTCTGATGGATCGAACGTCCGAGCTACCATCCCTCGTAGATTGCTTGACGTTATGGGTTTCAAATCTGATGCATGCTGAGCGTTCAATTCCCGATGCGACGGAGGATTTGATCGTCGCTCTGTCGAAGCGCATCGCACCTTGCGTCATCGTCTCCAACGAAGTGGGCCTCGGCATCGTGCCCGATAATGCACTCGCACGGGCCTTCCGCGATGAAGCCGGACGCCTCAATCAAACGATCGCAGCCGTAGCGGATAAGGTTGTACTGGTGGCCGCCGGCTTGCCGCTCACCTTGAAAGGCTGAAGGCGACGTGATGAGCGATCCATCGGACACCGACGCCGAACGCCACACGGCCAAGATGGCCAAGCGCAAAGCCGTGCAAGACGCGGAGGTCGCATCGAAAGCGATTGAAAAAGGCGTGCTGCTCGTACACACCGGCCCGGGCAAAGGCAAATCGACAGCAGCCTTTGGATTAGCCTTGCGCGCGCTTGGACACGGTTGGCGCATCGGCGTCGTGCAATTCATCAAGGGCGCATGGAAGACGGGCGAGTGCGACGCGCTGCGGATGTTCGGCGATCAGGTCTCCTGGCACACGATGGGCGAAGGCTTCACGTGGGAAACGCAGGACAAAGCGCGCGACATCAGAGCAGCTGAGCGCGCTTGGGCGAAAGCGAAAGAATTGATGGCAGATTCCTCGATCCGCCTTCTCATCCTTGACGAACTCAACATCGCGCTCCGCTACGACTACCTGCCGCTCGAAGATGTCATCGAAACCCTCCGCACAAGGCGGCCCGATCTCCACGTCGTCGTGACGGGCCGCAACGCCAAGCCGGAATTGATCGCGCTCGCTGACGGCGTCACGGAAATGGCCGCCGTGAAGCATCACTTCGCCACGGGCGTCAAAGCGCAGGAAGGCATCGAATTCTAATGCCGGCGCGGGCACTGATGTTTTCAGGGACTGGATCCGACATCGGCAAATCACTGATGGTTGCGGGACTTTGCCGGCTTCTCGCCAACCACGGCATGCGCGTGCTGCCCTTCAAACCGCAAAACATGTCGAACAACGCGGCCGTGACGGCCGATGGCGGCGAGATCGGCCGTGCGCAAGCCCTGCAGGCGCGCGCTGCCCGGGTTGCGCCCACCGTTCACATGAACCCCGTTCTGCTGAAACCCGAAAGCGAGACGGGCGCGCAAATCGTCGTTCAAGGACGGATGATCGGCTCCTCCCGGGCCCGCGACTTTCAAGCAAAGAAGCCGTCTCTCATGCCGGCAGTCCTCGATAGCTTTCACCGGCTGAAAGCCGATGCCGATATCGTTCTCGTCGAAGGCGCAGGCAGCGCCTCCGAAATCAATCTCCGCAAGAACGATATTGCCAACCTCGGCTTCGCCCGCGCTGCCGATGTGCCCGTCATCCTGATCGGCGACATCGACCGCGGCGGCGTCATCGCCAGCCTTGTCGGCACGCAGCGCGTTCTCGACCGCGAAGATGCAGCCATGATCCGCGGCTTCATCGTCAACAAGATGCGCGGCGACCCCACTCTCTTCGCCGATGGCATGACGGCAATTGCCCAAATGACGGGATGGACGCCGCTCGGCCTCGTGCCGTTCTTCAACGACGCGCGAAAGCTGCCGGCCGAAGATGCGCTCGCCCTTCGCGATCTCGCCAAAGCAACGAAGTCCGATACGGACGCAAGGCTGCGCATCGCCGTTCCGGTCCTGCCGCGCATTTCCAATTTCGATGATTTGGATCCGCTGCGCAGCGAGCCGGGTGTCGTCGTGACGATGATCGAAACTGGTCAGACAATCCCCCCTGATGCAGACCTCATTCTGCTGCCAGGCTCGAAAGCGACGATCGACGATCTCGCCGCCCTTCGCACTGAGGGCTGGGATATCGACATCAAGGCCCACGCTCGCCGCGGCGGCCGCGTGCTCGGCCTTTGCGGCGGTTATCAAATGCTGGGCAAGCGGATTTCCGATCCCGCAGGTATTGAAGGCCCGCCTCGAACTGTGGAAGGCCTCGGACTGCTCGACATCGAGACGGAATTTGGAATGGAGAAAACACTCGCGGCTGTGGCCGGATCTCTCAACGGCAGTGGCGCGGCTTTTCGCGGCTACGAGATGCACGTGGGCCGGACAGTGGGTCCGGACACTGCCCGCCCGATCCTGACGTTTGCCGATGGCCGCAGCGACGGCGCGACATCACCGAACGGCCGCATCGCAGGATGCTACGTCCACGGGCTCTTCTCCTCCGACGCAGCACGCGCGGCCGTTCTTTCCGGCTTCGGAGTTGCAGCTTCCGCCTTCAGATACGAAAGCGAGATTGACAACATTCTTGATGGCTTTGCCGAGCATCTGGCTCGGCACGTGGCGATCGACGAGCTTCTCAGCCTCGCAGAATGACGGCCAAGGCGAGCAGCGTCGCAACCATGATGCCCCAAGCAATCATCGCCAGGCGCAGCGCTGCATCGATGTCATCCGCCGTCAGATCGCGGCGGCCGTTGCCCATGAACGCATCCTCCACACGCACGTCGCCATAAATTTTCGGACCATTGAGTTTGAAATCGAGCGCGCCCGCCATCGCGCTTTCGGCCCAGCCGGCATTCGGCGACCTATGCTTGGAAGCATCGCGCGACATTGCCTCGAGCGCCGCCGCTGGCGAGGCGCCCGGCACGAATAAGGCCGCTGCCGCGAACAGCAACCCGGTC
>NZ_DASRYS010000008.1:0-15606 GCF_035687085.1 Hyphomicrobium sp.
TTCTTGAAGCTCTTGATGCCTTTGGCGACGTCTCCCATCAACTCCGAAATTTTGCCGCGGCCGAACAGCAGCAGCGCGATGACGAGCAGGAGGAGAATATGTTGCGCACTCAAACCCATTGAAAAACCTCTCGGCGGCAGCCTACCGGCCAGCGGCAGCTGAACGCTTCTTCGTATCCATAGACCTTATCGCAGAACCCTCAGACCGGAGCAAGGTTGGCAAACGCGCAGAAGTCAGGGCGATTTGCGAAAAAATCAAGCAGTGGCATGGTTTAGCCCCGTTCTTCCGGCGCGTGCGTCCGACGATTAATGATATGTAATCTGCCTGGCGGACTTTTGAAGGCGGGGTCAGTCCTCGCCCTCTTTCTTCGAAGCGTCCGGCTCTTCCTCTGTTTCGTCGCCGTCGAGCGGCAGCGCTTCCTGTTCCTCCTCGCTCTCATCCGTCAGCGGCAGTTCGTCCGGCATCAATGCTGCGACATCCGTCGGCGATGGCATGGTGAAGCCCGGCGGCAGGTTGGCATCAAGCAGGCCTGCCGCTTTCAGATCGGCGAGACCCGGCAGATCCTTGATGCTGTCGAGCCCGAAATGGATGAGGAATTCCTCGGTCGTGCCATAGGTCAACGGCCGGCCCGGCGCCCTGCGGCGGCCGCGCGGGCGGATCCAGCCCGTCTCCATCAGAACGTCGAGTGTGCCGGGCGAGGTCGATACGCCCCTGATCTCCTCGATCTCTGCGCGGGTGACCGGCTGGTGATAGGCGATGATCGCCAGAGTCTCCTGAGCGGCCTTGGAGAGCTTGCGCTCCTCCTTCTGCTGGCGCTCGAGCAGATACGAGAGGTCGTCGGCCGTGCGGAATTGCCAGCGGCCCGCGACGCGGACGAGGACCACGCCGCGGTCCTTGTATTCGGCCTGCAGCGCGATCAGCAGCGAATGGACGTCATCGCCTTCATCGAGACAGCGCGCTGCGAGCGTCTTGGCATCGAGCGGCTGGTGGGAGGCGAAAAGCATCGCTTCGAGCCGGCGCAGTTTTTCGCGTCCGGCGCTTTGGGTCAGATGATCGATGGCGGCGTCGGGATCGCCCAGCTCAGGCACAGCGGAGCCGGCATCGCGCGTTTCCTCGGCGTCGCCGCTTTTGGCCTTCCCAGTTTTCTCGCGCGTGTTATCCGACACTAGCGTCAGTCTCGGCGGAACCATGGCTTTTTCGAGTCCCCTAAATTTCCGGCGCTGCTAGCCGACCTTTTCCCAAGTCGCTCCTGCTTCGCGTTTGCGCATGTAAATCGGCGCGAACGGCCCATCCTGCCGAAGCTCGATCAGGCCTTCGCGGGCCATCTCCAGCGTTGCGCCGAATGAACTTGCCAGCGCCGAGCGCTCCTCTTCGTTGTGCGGCAGATACTGCTCGAGGAAGAGATCGAGCTGGGCCCAGTCGCCCGCGCTGGCGCCGACGAGGCTTTCAAGACGTGTGCGCGCGTCCTTGATCGACCAGACGCGCCGTGCCTTGACGACGTGGACGACGCGGATGGTGCGCTTTCTCTGGTCGGCGTAGGCCTTGAGCAGATCGTAGACGGTCGCCGTATAAGTCGTGTCGCGCGTGACCTTCACGTGCTGGGGCGCGCCGCGGCCGAACACATCCTGATCGAAACGGCGCCGCGTCAGCAGGACGGCAGCCCTCTCGCGCATCGCTTCGAGCCGCATCAAGCGGAACGACAGGCGCTGCGCGAGTTCCTCGGCCGTCGCCGTTTCGGCGGTTTCCTGTTCCTTCGGCAGCAGCAGGCGCGATTTCAGGTAGGCGAGCCAGGCCGCCATCACGAGATAGTCGGCGGCGAATTCGAGCTTCACGCGCTGCGCTTCGGCGATGAACTCCAGATACTGTTCGACGAGGGCGAGGATCGAGATCTTCTTCAGATCGACCTTCTGCGTGCGGGCGAGCGCCAGCAAGAGGTCGAGCGGGCCTTCAAAGCCTTCGATATCGACGACGAAGGCTTCACCCGCGGCCGGCATGTCGCCGACGCCCGGATCGTTCCAGCCGGACTCGGCGCCTTCACCTTCCATTGCCGTCTCGTCCATCGGGTCTCGATTACGTTCCTGCGCTGCCCTCTAAAGGCACGCCTTGAACCTACACTGATTCAGACAACCGGAGTCTGCTGGCCCAGCAGGCCGGCGAGGAGTTGTAGAGCTTCCTCTCTATCGTAGGCTTCGATCGGCCCGATGCAAGAGCAGGCGAGCGCGAATCGCTCGGCGGCACGTCCTGACAGTGCGGGTACGCCTTCGGCGGCCGCGCGCATTTCGTCCATATCGCCATTGCAGTGGAGCGCGAGATCGGAGCCTGCGGCAATAACGGCTTCGGCGCGGGTGCGCATAGGTCCGCTCAGCGCCTTCATGCTCAGATCGTCGCTCATCAGAAGGTTATCGAAACCGATCTCGCCGTGGATGATTTCGCGGGTGACGAGCACCGAGGTGCTGGCGGGGTAGGCCCCATCGATTGCGGAATAGACGACGTGCGCCGTCATCGCGGCGGGGAGATCGGCGAGCGCTTTGAAGGGCGCGAAGTCCGTCGCCGACAGCATCTCACGAGTCGTCGCGACGACCGGCAGCGCGAAATGGCTATCGGCGGTGGCCCGGCCATGACCGGGAATATGCTTGATCACAGGCACGACGCCGCCTGCGAGGTACCCCTCTGCAACGGCGCGCGCGAGGGCGACGACCTGCCCGGGAGTTGTTCCATAGGCGCGGTCGCTGATGATCTCGTGTGCCCCTTCGACCGGCAGATCAACCACGGGGGCGCAGTTCATCGTTATGCCGAACTCCCGCAACTCCTCGCCCGTCAGCCGGGCGACAGCGAAGGCCGCGTGTTTGGCCGCTTCGGGATCGGAGCCATAGAATTCGGCATAGGCGGCGGCCGGCGGCAGCAATCGCGCGACCGGCGGCTTCAAACGTTGAACGCGGCCGCCCTCCTGGTCGATCAGGACAAGAAAGTCGTCCCGGCCGACTGCGTCGCGGACCTCGCTGACGAGCCGCTTGAGCTGCTCCCGATCGGCGACGTTGCGGCTGAACAGGATCGTGCCGGCCGGTTGAACGTCGCGGTAGAACCGGCGCTCTTCGCCCGTCATGGCGTGGCCAGAGAGGCCAACAATCAGGCTTGCGATCATCGCAGCTTGGCCCTCCGGGACCGGTGTGGTGGTTATCACATTGCTCTTAAACGCAACCGGCCGGTGCGGGTGCACCAGCCGGTAAAATATCAGGGCCGCTTACGCTCTCAGTATGCGGTAACCCAGCAATCCTTGTAGCCTTGCGCCTTGAGCTGCGAGCAGACGTTGCTCGCCTCTTCGCGGGATCCGGGCGGGCCAACGACCAGCCGGTCGTAAGGACCCTTGGCAAGGGTGGCGGAAGCAATGTCCGGCGTTTTGCCGGCAAGCGCGCTTCCATACTTCTGCTGCATATCGGCGAAGGTCTTCAGCGCGTCGATACGGCTCGTTTCGGACCGCGGAACGGAAGCGAGCACGGCGACGAAGCCTGACGTCCCTCCTGACGATGCGACTGGCGGGGCGTCCGCGGTCGCGTCCGTTTCGACTGCCGGCTGGGCGCGCGCAACCTTTTTGAGTTTTTTCGGCGGGGCCGCAGGAGCCTCGGGCGCGTCATCGAGGCTGCCGGTCGTGTCGACAGAATTGACCTTGGCAATGGTGACGGGCTTCACCTTTTTCGCCGGCGCCGAGGCGGCTTCGGCGTTCAATGGCGTCGGCCTGACAGGCGGCGCACTCACGGCCGGTGCCGGAGGTGGCATGCCTCCCATGCCGCCCTGATGGCCCATGCCGCCTTGGGGCTGGCCGAAATCGATGAGAGCCGTCCCCGGTACGCCAGTGCCGCCCGGCGGGGCCTCATGCTCCGGCTCGGGCGCCGGTGCAGGCGGCGGCGATTGAATGCTGCCGTCGCGTCCGACCACCAGGGTCGAAACTTTCCGCGCTCCGCCGTTGTCTTCGCTCGCAGACGCGCTTGCGCTGGAGTCGGAGGCTTCGGCCTGCGAGCCGCTCGACTCCTCGGCGGAAGCCGACGACGTGCCGTCGCCGAGACGGCCCATGATCTTGGTGTCGGAATACGGGAACTGCCTGCCGCCAGCATCGGCGGGCTTCGTCTTTGACGGCAGTTCTGCGCTCTTGATGACGGGCGGTTCGCCCTGCGGACCCGAGCCGCCGCTGATCGTCTTGTAACCGTAAGCCATGCCTCCGCCGACGACGATGGCGCCGACCAGAGCCGCCACGATCATCAACGGGCGGCGGCTGCGGGGCGCTTCTTCTTCGTCTTCGTACTCGCCCTCTTCTTCGTCGTAGAGGGGCTCGAGTTCGCCGCCCTCGGCCTGACCGAAGCCTAAGTGGGCATCTCCGCGATGGTGCTGCGTGCGGCCGAAGTCGTCATGCGGACCGGCCCAATCGGCGGCACTCAGCTCGTTCTCATGGTACTGCTGTTGGCCAAACGAGGGCGATGTCTGCGCAGCTTGGCGGGCGGGCTGCGGCGCGAAACCCTGAGGGTCGTAGCTGCTGGCATCGAAGCCGTGCGGATCGTGATCCGGGGCCTGCCACTGCGGCGCGGTTTGCTGCTGCTGATTGGGGTAAGCCTGCGCCGGCTGCTGGGACGCAAAGTTCGTCCGGGTTGGCGGAACATAGGGCTCGAACTGCGGCGCATAGGGGTCCGCCTGCTCGCCACCCGCATGCTGCGGGTAACCGCCATAGTTCCCGCGATTCGCCGGCTGCGAGGGCTGAAGCTCGCTCCACTGGCCGAAAGACGGCTCCTGGCCGAGCGCATGGCCACCGAAGCCGGGCTCCGGAAAGGCTGGGTAGTTCTGGGCTGGCTGCTGGGACTGCTGGTGAGGCTGCTGGTGATTGGGCCAGCCGCCTCCTTCATCGTGATGCTGCTGGGAACGGCCCCCCTGGCCCTGAGGATTGGCCCAGGGCGGCTGCGCGCCGCTCTGCTGAGCGTTGGGGCGGACAGCGGGCCTGCCCGTCTTCGGACCGGGAAATGCGTTCTGCGAGGACATCGCGGGAACCCCCTTAAAGTGGGGCGCAAGCTGTGGTTGCGCCTAATCGTCGATTCGAGACTTTAGCGCATCGCTTCAGGCGCCTCGACGCCAAGGATTTGAAGCCCCGATCTTATCACCGTCTTTGTCGCGAAAATCAGCCCCAACCTTGCTGACGTCGCAACCCCGTCATTTGCCTGAATAAATCGCAAATGTGGCGAATCGTTGCCTCGGGTCCACTGGGTGTGGAGGGCGCTAGCGAGGTCGTAGAGGTAGAATGCAACCCTGTGGGGTTCATGGGCGACGGCCGCGCCTTCCACGAGCCGCGGGAAGCTCGCGAGCCGCCGGATGAGGTCGAGTTCGCCGGGATCCGTCAGGAGAGACAGATCCGCCTTCTCCAAAGCTTCGGCCGAAACGTCGAGCCCCGGCACCTGCTCGACGGCATTGCGCAGGACGCTCGCCGCCCGCGCATGCGCGTATTGCACGTAGAAGACCGGATTGTCCTTCGACTGCTCTGTGACCTTCGCGAAGTCAAAGTCCAGCGTTTCCTGGTTTTTCCGGTAGAGCATCATGAAGCGGACCGGGTCGCGACCCACTTCATCGACCACATCGCGCAGCGTCACGAACGTGCCCGCCCGCTTCGACATCTTGTAGGGCTCGCCGCCTTTGAAGAGTCTGACGAGTTGTACGACCTTCACGTCGAGATCGGCTGCGTTGTCCGATAGCGCGGCGACGGCGGCCTTCATGCGCGGGATGTAGCCCACGTGATCCGCGCCGAAAACGTTGATCAGATGCCGGAAGCCACGTTGCAACTTGTCGTAGTGATAGGCGACATCGCCGGCGAAGTAGGTATAGCTGCCGTCCGACTTCTGCAGCGCGCGGTCTTCATCGTCGCCATAGGCGGTCGATTTGAAGAGCGTCTGGACGCGATCTTCCCATTCGGCATCGTCGTGGCCTTTCGGCTTTTCCAGCGTGCCCTCGTAGATCAGGCCCTTCTCGCGTAGAACCTCGATCGCCGCCTTCACCTGGTCGCGGCCGTTCGACGTCAGCGAGGCTTCCGAGAAGAAGACGTCATGGCGGATGTTGAGCGCGGCCAGATCGTCCTTGATCATGTCCATCATCTTGGCGATGGCGAATGAACGGACGAGCGGAAGCCATTGCTCTTCGGGCTGAGCCAGCAGCGCGCGGCCATGCTCGGCGGCAAGGGCCTCGCCGACGGGCTTCAAGTACTCGCCGGGGTAGAGACCTTCGGGGATGGCGCCAATGTCTTCGCCCAGCGCCTCGCGGTAGCGCAGGAAAGCGGAGCGTGCGAGCACGTTCACCTGCCCGCCGGCGTCGTTGATGTAGTATTCGCGCGCAACGTCGTAGCCCGCGAAGACGAGCAGGTTCGCGAGCGCATCTCCGAAGACCGCACCCCGGCAATGGCCGACGTGCATCGGGCCCGTTGGGTTCGCCGACACGTATTCGACGTTGAGTTTCTCGCCGCGGCCCGTTCCGCCGGCGCCATACGCCAACCCTTCTTTGAGGATGGTGCGCACCAGATCGTGCCAGACCGCCGTGTCGAACGTAATGTTCAAGAAGCCTGGGCCCGCGACGTCGATCTTGGCGATGCCGGGCGTTGCTTCGAGCTTCGCCTTCAGCGCTTCCGCGATATCGCGCGGCTTCATCTTCGCGGGCTTGGCGAGCACCATCGCGGCGTTGACGGCAACATCGCCGTGGCTCGCATCGCGCGGGGGCTCGGCATCAAAGGCCGGCACTGCGAGGTCCGCAGGCAGCACGCCCTCGGACTGAAGTTCCGTCAGCGCGGTCCGGACGCGGGCTACGACATCAGCGAATACGTTCATAGGAGTCCTTTACCTTCGCGCTGGCGACTCTCCTTCGTCGAGCCGGCCGCCAGCGCGGGAATGCGAGCTTCGCGCCTATCCCAGTTCCGGGGTGGCGTCAAACAGGCGGCGGTGCTCTGCCAGCGCGTAGCGGTCGGTCTGTCCTGCCAGATAGTCGCAAGCCACGCGGGCCCGGTACCGATCGTCCAAGCCCCGCTGCGCCTCCCGCCATCCGCCGGGCAGGCTGGCTGGATCGCAATAGTATTTCTGGAAGAGGTCGCGGACGACGTTTTCGGCCTTCTCCATCACGTCGAGAACGCGCCGGTGGTGGTAGACGGCCTTGAACAGGAAGTTCTTGAGGTGTCCGAGGTCGAGGGTCATCGCATCGGAGAATGCGATCACGGCATGGTTTGCGGCGCGGATGTCGTCAGGCGATCCTGGCGCCAGTGCCAGCAGGCGCCGCCGGCTTTCCGTCACCACGTCGCCCACCATCGCAGTGATCATGCGCCGGGTCACCTCGTAAATAGCGCGGCCGCTTTCGGTGCCTCTCGCAAGGCCCCTCACCTCGTTTGCTATCGCGCCCGCCAGCGGAACGCCCTTGAGACCGTTGAACGTCAGCAGGCCCGCCCGCAGCCCGTCGTCAACGTCATGCGAGAGATAGGCGATATCATCGGCGAGGCTTGCAACCTGCGCCTCTGCGGACGGCCATTGATTGAGCCTCAGCGAGCACCAGCCTTCAATGTGCCGCGTGACCTTCGCAACGGCCGAGCCCGCCGGTACCGGGCCATTGTGTTTCGCCAGTCCTTCGAGCGTTTCCCAGGTGAGGTTCAGCCCATCGAATGCCAGATACTTGCGCTCGAGCGTCGTCACGACACGCAACGATTGGGCATTGTGGTCGAAGCCGCCGAACGGGCGCATCTCGGTATCGATTGCCCGCTCGCCAGCATGGCCGAAGGGCGAATGGCCCAAGTCGTGGGCGAGCGCGATGGTCTCGGCGAGATCCTCATCCAAGCGCAGCTGCCGCGCGATGGTGCGGGCGATTTGGGCGACTTCCAGCGAATGGGTCAGCCGGGTTCTGAAATGGTCGCCCTCGTGCGGCAGGAAGACCTGCGTTTTATAGGTCAGGCGGCGGAAGGCAGTTGAATGGAGAACGCGGTCCCGGTCGCGCTGGAAAGGGCTGCGTGCGCCGCATTCTGATTCGGCATAATAGCGCCCGCGGGAGGGTACTCCGCCTGCCGCATAGGGTGCGGGCGCGCGGTCCCCGGGCCGCAAATTCTGCCCGTAATCCATTGTACCGGCCACCGGTTTCAGGCTCGCTACCATCGTTCGATGCGCTTAGGATTTGACTTCGTCTGCCGCTTTCCTATCTGTTGCGTACCGCCACCGCTAGTAGGCTTTAGGCGGGTAGCCGCCTGCAACCGATCGAAACACGATGACCATTACCGTCACAGAAAGCGCCGCGACGCGTATTGCCGAGATTGCCGCCACCGAGGCGGACGCGCCCATCTTGCGCGTTTCGGTCGAGGGCGGCGGATGTTCCGGCTTCCAATATAAGTTCGATCTGGTCGGCGGCCATGCCGAAGACGACCTTGTCATAGAGCGCAACGGCGCCGTTGTGGTGATCGACCCGGTTTCGGCGCAGTACATGGAGGGCGCTCAGATCGACTTCGTCGACGACCTGATCGGCGCCTCCTTCCGGATCAACAATCCGGTGGCTACCGCATCCTGCGGCTGCGGCACCAGTTTCTCGATCTGATCCACGCAGATTTGCTTTGTTGCCGGTTGAGTGGCACATCTGGCCACTCGATTTCGCGCGCCTATTTGCGCGAGCCCGCCCTGTTTGATTGAGAACCTCCTCAGCCCATGATCATCGCAACCTGGAATATCAACGGCGTGAAAGCGCGGCTCGAATCGGCGCTCGGCTATCTCCGCCAGCATTCGCCCGATGTCGTGTGCCTGCAGGAAATCAAATCGCTCGACGAGGGCTTTCCGACATCGGCTTTTCAGGATCTCGGCTACAACGTCGAGACCAACGGGCAGAAGGGCTTCAACGGCGTCGCGCTCCTGTCCAAATCACCGATCGAAGATGTGACGCGGGGTTTGCCGGGTGACGATGCCGATCAGCATGCCCGCTGGATTGAAGGATCCGTCGCGCTCGGCGATCGCTTGGTGCGGATCGTTTCGCTCTATCTGCCGAACGGCAATCCCATCGGCACCGAGAAGTTCGCCTATAAGCTCGCCTGGATGAAGCGGATGCGGGAGCGCGCGGCGGCGCTGCTCGAGCTTGAAATGCCGCTCATCCTTGCCGGCGACTTCAACGTCATTCCCGAGGACGAAGACGCGAAGCGTCCGCAGGCCTGGGTGAATGATGCGCTCTTCCAGCCGGAGAGCCGCGCTGCCTGGCGGACGCTCGTCAACATGGGCTTCACGGATGCGACGCGCGCCTGCCATCCGGGCCCCGGCGTCTACACGTTCTGGGATTATCAGGCAGGCGCATTTCAAAAGGACGACGGCATCCGCATCGACCACCTGCTGCTGTCGAGCCAGGCCGCGGATCTGCTGCATTCGTCAGGCATCGATCGCGATACGCGCGCGCAGGAGAAGCCTTCCGATCACGTGCCGGTTTGGATCAAGCTCGCTGCCTAGCTTTCTTTGTTTGCGTTCGGCGCAGTTTTTTGTGGCATTCGGCGACTCCCGTTCCGGGAGCCGGCTGGAATTTATGATGCATTTGGCGACTCTCCTTCGTCGAGCCGGGCGCCAAACGCGGAGGGGGTCAGCGCGCCGTGGCGCCTTCAGGCGTGAAACCGAGCATCGGTGACGACGACGACAGAGAAGGTGCCGATGGTCCCGTCGCCGGCTGCAGCGACGTTGCTCCCGCTGGAATGACAGAGCTGCGCTGAGGGGCAACAGTGGGACCTGACGTGATGACCTGCGGGATGGGCGCGGGCATCGTAACACCCATGGGCCTTACCAGCTCGCCATTCGAGCACGTCCTCACGGGTTCGGGCGCAAGGTCATCCAAGCCATCTTTCGGATCGCGCACGGCGGGTCTGCGGCCGTAGAGGTTATGCCATTCGGCGACGCGCCCCGTCGCTTGCTGACGAACGCCCTCGCCTGCGTTGCAGAAGATGTTCTGGTAGATATCCTCAATCCATACGCGCTCGCTCGGAGGCGCATTGGCGACGGCGACGTCGATCAAATTGAGCGCCGCCGCCGGGTTCTTCTCAACAAACTTACCGCGCCAGAGGAGATCGGCGAGGAAAGCCTGCGCGCCCGGGTGACCCGCTTGCGACAGACGCGACAGCCAGTGACGGCCGTTGGCGATCTTGCTCGACTGATCCTCGAAGCCCGCGACCGAGATGTTGGGCCCCTCGCCTCGCAAGAACACTTTGGCGAGTTCGAACTGCGCGTCCTCGTCATTGAACGTGAGGGCGGCCCGCTGCAAGGCGCGGTTAGCGGCCTCGGCATCGGGCTTCACTCCGGCGGCAGCGATGCCGCTGCGCAAATACATCGACACCGCCGTCAACGACTTCGCGGCGATGGGGCCAAAGAAGTCGTCGTCGGGATCGACATCTTGAAGTTCGTCTGCAAGCGACTTGTACAAGCGGAAAGCTTTACCGTGATCAGTATAGGCGCCTTCGTTGTCGCCGTAGATGCGCGCCATGTAAAAATGCGCCACCTGCGGCTGCGACGACTCGAGCGCCTCGAAGGCGGGCAACGCCAGCTCGTAATAGCCGCCGTTGAACGCCGAGATGCCCTGCTTCATCGCATCGTCCGGCGAACGGAAGACAACGTCTCCCGCCATCGCCGAACTGAGCATCAGAAGCGACGCAATGCTTCCCGCAAGTGCAAGCCTAAATGTCCGCATAGCAGTGAACTTCCGCCTTTCCTCCCGCATGGGTCACGGCGCCGTACCTCGCCGGTCCCACTTGGTCCGCAAATTTCCGCAGCGCGCCCGACTGATACATGTTGGGCGGGACCTTCCAGTTCTTGCGCCGCTTCTCCAGCTCTTCCTCGCTGACCTCGAGGTCGATCGTGCCCGCCTCCGCGTCGATCGTGATGATGTCGCCGTTCTGGACGAGTGCGATCGGACCGCCGACGGCTGCTTCCGGACCCACATGGCCAATGCAGAGGCCGCGCGTGCCGCCGGAGAAGCGTCCGTCGGTGATGAGCGCAACGCTGTCACCGGCGCCTTGGCCATAGAGAGCGGCTGTCGTCGACAGCATCTCACGCATGCCCGGACCGCCCTTCGGCCCCTCGTAGCGGATGATGATCACGTCGCCATCCTTGTACTTGCGATCCTCAACCGCCTGGAACGCGTCTTCCTCGCAGTCGAAGCACAAGGCCGTGCCGCGGAATTTCAGCGTCTTCAGACCAGCAACCTTCACAATCGCGCCGTCGGGTGCCAGCGAGCCCTTCAGCCCGACGACGCCGCCCGTTGGCGAGATCGGATTGGAAACCGGAAATACGACTTTCTGATCGTGATTGAATTTCACGCTCTCGAGATTTTGCGCGAGTGTCTTGCCGGTCACGGTCATGCAGTCGCCGTGCAGCATCCCGCCTTCGAGCAGCGCTTTGAGGATCTGCGGAACGCCGCCGATGTCATAGACGTCCTTGGCAACGTACTTTCCGCCGGGCTTCAAGTCGGCGATGTAGGGCGTGCGCTTGAAGATTTCGGCCACGTCGAACAGGTCGAAGTCGATGCCGCATTCATTCGCCATAGCAGGCAGATGCAGCGCGCCATTGGTCGAGCCGCCGGTGGCGGCGACGATGACGGCCGCGTTCTCAAAGGCCTTACGCGTGCAGATATCGCGCGGACGGATGCCGTCGGCGATGAGACGCATGACGGCGCGGCCGCTTTCATGGGCGTAGGAATCGCGGCTTTCGAAGGGAGCCGGCGCACCGGCCGAGTTCGGAAGCGCCAGGCCGATCGCTTCGGACACGCAAGCCATTGTGTTGGCCGTGAACTGGCCGCCGCACGAACCGGCCGACGGGCAGGCCACGCACTCCAGCTCGTGCAGGTCATCGGCGGACATTTTGCCGGCATTATGCATGCCGACGCCTTCAAACACGTCGACGACGGTCACGTCGCGGCCCTTGAAGCGGCCCGGCAGAATCGAGCCGCCGTAGAGGAAGACGCTCGGCACGTTGAGGCGCAGCATCGACATCATCATGCCGGGCAGGCTCTTGTCGCAACCGGCGACGCCGACGAGCGCGTCGTAGGAGTGGCCGCGCATTGTCAGCTCGATCGAGTCGGCGATCACTTCGCGCGACACGAGGCTCGACTTCATGCCCTGATGGCCCATGGCGATGCCGTCGGTGACGGTGATGGTGCAGAACTCACGCGGCGTGCCGCCGGCTTCGGTGACGCCGGCCTTGACCGACTGCGCCTGGCGCATCAGCGAGATGTTGCAGGGTGCAGCTTCATTCCAGCATGAGGCGACGCCGACGAAGGGGCGCTTGATATCGTCCTCGTTCAGGCCCATCGCATAATAGTAAGACCGATGCGGCGCGCGCGACGGTCCTTCCGTCACGTGGCGGCTCGGCAGCTTCGACTTATCGAACGTCTTGGCGTCCATTTATTCCTCTTTGGGCATCCTTGCCCTTATTCATCGCCATCCGACTTTGGATGACGCAGGGATGCCAGTCGCCGCGGTTCGGCGAAAGTGCTCTGCCTGTTAAAAAATGACGCTGCATTACCCAGTGTCGCCGCCAGCAGGTGCGCGGTCATTGTGGCTCGAAAGTGGCGCGCGGTGGCGGAAGAGTTGCTCGTCGGCCACATCTGCTATGCAAGTCGCCTATTACCGTTAACCCGGCCTCCCCGCGCGTCACATAGCGGTCCGCTGGCGCATCGATGAGAGCCGGTGGCTTGGCCATTTGGGCTCCGATTTCGACGCCACGAGGGCCGCCATTGGCCGCTTGCGAGATATTTCTTTACCGGCAGGCGCGATTGGTGCTGATCGGCTGTCATCACACGTTTGCGGAAGCCGTTCATGCCGTCAGACGCCGCGCCCGAGAAGGGTAGCCAGAGCTATTGCCGTTTTGTCGCTAGCCGCGGGTCGCCGCCGCTCGACGGGACGGCGTTTCTCGGTCCGGCAGGGGTCGAATTCGACCTCGGCTCAGGTCAGCCCCGCCACATCTGGTCCTACGGCCGCCTCCGTTCCGAAGAGCCCATCCGGACAAATGCCATCGACGTTCTGCTGACGTCGAAGGACGCACCCGGTGCTTCGCTCTTCGTTCAGGGCGCGCGCTTCGCGGCGGACCTTAGGGCGCGGGCGCCGCAGCTATCCGCACGCGCTGCTTGGCTACGGGAAAAGCGGTTCTGGTTCGTTTTACTCGCCGTGCTCGCGGCGCTGGTTGTCGCGGCTTACATGTCCGGCATCAGTCCGGCGAAATCGATCGCGCAAGTGCTCCCGGACGGCTGGCGCCAGCGGCTCGGCAATGTCAGCCGGGAATCGATGACCGAGGGTCATAAGGAGTGCATCGATCCCGCCGGTGTTGCCGCGCTCAAGCGTTTGACGGAGCGGCTGGCGAAAGGCTTGCCCGCGAAGGTCCCGTTCGATGTCCACGTCTACGATTGGCCTTTGATGAATGCTTTCGCGGTGCCTGGCGGCCAAATCATTCTGACGAAGGGCCTTCTCGATAAATCGCAAACTCCCGACGAGACGGCGGGCGTGCTCGCCCATGAAATGGGCCACGGCATTGAATTACATCCGGAGGCTGCGATCATCAGGGGTGTCGGGCTCGGCGCGACGCTGGAAATCATTCTCGGCGGCACGCCGGGTGGAGGACTTGCCAACGTCGGGCTCATGCTGGCGCAGCTCGGCTATTCGCGGCGTTCCGAACGCGAGGCCGACACGCACGCGCTCGAGCTTCTCAAGGCCGCCAATATTTCGCCCAAGGGCCTCGGCGAGTTCTTCAGCCGGGTGACGAAGCTGGAAGCCGAGCATGGGGATAAGGCGCCGGGCGGCTTTCGCTGGTTTCGCACGCACCCGCCACCGGCGGAGCGCGCGCGTCTCGTCAGCGCGCAGCAGGATTATCCGGCGACGCCTGCGCTCGATGCCAGCGATTGGGAAGCTCTCAAATCAATCTGCAGGACGACGCGGGCGCCCGAAGACGCGACCTAGCGGCGGGCCCTCCTCTGCCGCAAGGATGGGTCCAAGGGAATAACGGCCCGAAGTTCGTCAGAATTCGTCCGTAAAGGGAGCATGATGGCGCCGCCGCATTCGCGCGCTGAGCTAGCTACGGGATGCTGCATGAAGCCGATCTTGGTCGTTGCATTCTTGTTGATCGCCACAGCGGCTTACATCGCCTCACCGTTCGCAACCGCGTGGCGCATTCGCGAAGCCGTTCGCAACGGTAACGCAGACTATCTCTCAACTGCCGTCGAATGGCCGACGGTTCGCGAAACGTTGAAGCCTTCGATCGCGCGCATCGCGCTCAACCTTCCTGAGACCGCGAGCGATACGTCAGAGAGCGCCGGGCTTTGGACGCGCTTCAAAGCCTATGTGGGGCAGAGCGCGGTTGATGGTCTCGTCGAGCGTTACGTTACGCCCGAAGGTCTGCCGCAGCTCTTCACGCTCAGAGCGAAGTACCGAGATCTTGTCGCCAGCGATGCGGACGAGGCGAAGACGCTGCCCGTCATGGATCGCATCGCGCGGGCTTGGGCGCGCGTTAAACGCGCGGAGTTTACGGGCGCGACGAGCTTCGAGATCGACATGGAAGACAAGTTCGATCCGTCGCGGATCTATCTCGGCAAGCTCGAGCTTCGGCCGACGGGCTGGAAGCTCACGGAGCTGCGCATCCGCTTCCTGACGACCGCGAAGGCGGCGGTGGTGAAGCTGACCGTGGTGCAATAGCGCGCGGCCGAGCGGCTCGGTTCGCTCGGTTCCGCTTTTCGCTGCCTAAGCGTGGGTTCATCGGAAATTTCGAGCGTGGATGTCATCCGGGCTTTCGCCGGGATGATTGTTGGTTGGGGAGTCCCGGCTTACAAACACTTGTCATCCTCGGGCTTGTCCCGAGGATCCATCGGGCCGCAATCTCCAGCTGAACCATGGATCCTCGGCATGAAGCCGAGGATGACACTGGGTGGAATGGCGGTGCGCTCCAGCCAGGATGACTAGGTGATGCTGGCAGGAATGCCCACATCACCTCTCTGAGATCAGCGCGCTAAGCCGCGTCGCTGAGCCTTTGGAGAGCGGCGGAGAAGCGTTTGATCTCGGCTTCGAGTTCGGCCTTGCGTTCCTTGGCTTCCTCGATCGCTTCTTCCTTCGCGCGCTCGATGAACTGCGGATTGGAGAGCTTGGCGTCCATCTTCTTCAGGTCGCTTACCGCGCCTTCGATGGCCTTGGCAAGCCGGCGTCTCTCGGCCGCCATGTCGATAATGCCGGCGAGCGGCAATGCGGCCGTCGTTTCACCGGCGACAACGAGCGCTGCACCTTTGGGCGCCGTATCTTCGAAATCGATCTCGTCGACGCGGGCCAAACGCTTCAACGTCTCGTCGTTGCGGCGGACGCGCTCGCGGATCTTCTCGCCGGCGCCGACGATGACGAGCGGGATCTTAGCGCCGGCCGGCACGCTCATCTCTGTCCGCACGGAGCGAATTTCGGAGACGAGGTTGACCAACCAATTCACCTCATCGACCGCGTCGATCTCGACGAGCCCATCGAGATTGGGCCACTGGCTGAGGACGAGAAGGCTGTCGCGCTTCACGCCGTATTCGACCATGTGGTCCCAAA
This sequence comes from Hyphomicrobium sp., assembly GCF_035687085.1. Lineage (GTDB taxonomy): Bacteria > Pseudomonadota > Alphaproteobacteria > Rhizobiales > Hyphomicrobiaceae > Hyphomicrobium_B. Next base: position 15,563 of record NZ_DASRYS010000008.1, read on the forward strand.
GCTCTTCGGTGATGAAGGGCATGAAGGGATGCAGCATCTTCAGG
>NZ_DASRYS010000009.1:0-70878 GCF_035687085.1 Hyphomicrobium sp.
TAAATTCTCCTTGCAACGCTGCGGTGATTTCGAGTATGCACGCGGCTTCTCGGAATGCAGCGCGCAGTGGACGATTGAAGCGTGCGCAGCCATCCGCCAAGGAGCTTCAACATAATGTCTACCTATGTCGCCAAGCCGGCCACGGTGGAGAAGAAGTGGGTTCTCATCGACGCCGAAGGGCTCGTTGTCGGCCGACTTGCCGCTCTCATCGCGACCCGCCTCAAGGGCAAACACAAAGCGATTTACACGCCTCACGTCGATTGCGGCGACAACATCGTCGTCATCAACGCTGAGAAGGTCGTCTTCACCGGCGCCAAGCGCGAAGACAAGGTCTACTACCGCCACACCGGCTATCCGGGCGGCATCAAAGAGCGCACGCCGCGCCAGATCCTCGACAGCAAGCATCCCGAGCGGATCATCGAGAAGGCCGTCGAGCGCATGCTTGCACGCGGTCCTCTGCACCGTCAGATCATGCGCAACCTCCGAGTCTATAAGGGTGGCGCGCATCCGCACGAAGCGCAGAACCCGGAGAAGCTCGACGTCGCGAAGCTCAACCGTAAGAATGTGAGGGTCTGAGATCCATGGCTACTGAAACAAAGACCCTGGCCGATCTCGCCGCCGTCAAGGGCGACGAACCGCAGGCCGCGCCTGTCCGGACCCAGAAGCTCGACAAGCTTGGCCGCGCCTACGCAACCGGCAAGCGTAAGAACGCTGTCGCCCGCGTCTGGCTGAAGCCCGGCAAGGGCCTCATCACGGTCAACGACAAGGACTTCAAGGCCTATTTCGCCCGTCCGGTTCTGCAGATGCTTCTGCAGCAGCCGCTGAACCTCGCCAACCGCTCGACGCAGTACGATATTCGTATTTCGGTCGCAGGCGGCGGACTTTCCGGCCAGGCCGGCGCTGTCCGTCACGGCATCTCGAAGGCCCTCACCTATTATGAGCCGGATCTTCGTGGCGTGCTGAAGAAGCAGGGCTTCCTGACGCGCGACAGCCGCGTTGTCGAACGTAAGAAGTACGGCAAGGTCAAGGCTCGCAAATCCTTCCAGTTCTCGAAGCGCTAGTCGCTCGGGACCTCTGGAACGTTCAAGACGAAAGCAGCCCGTCCATTTGGCGGGCTGTTTTATTGTGTGGCAGGAGGGTTGCGGGTGCTCCGCAGCAATGCCACATACCGTCGACAAGCAAGCGCGGCTCGGCCGTTTCGGCGAGGGGATTTGGAGACACTATGGACTGGCTGCTGAACGGCATGCACGAGCTTATCTCGACGCTTGTTACCGATATTGGCTACCTCGTGACGCCCGACTGGTGGCGCACGCATTGGGTCGCCCTCTTCAACATCCTCATGATCGACCTGACGCTTGCCGGCGACAACGCGATTGTCGTTGGTATGGCGGCTTCGCGCGTTCAGCAGTCCATGCGCACCAAGGTGATCTTCTGGGGCATCCTCGGTGCCGTCGTCCTCCGGATCCTTTTCTCAGGTGTTGCGCAGCAGATGCTGCAGGTGATCGGACTGACTCTGGCGGGCGGTCTTTTGCTGCTTTTCGTCTGCTGGAAGATGTGCCGGCAGATCGTCGAAGGCGAAGAGCATTCCATCGACGAAGTGGAAAAGAAGCTCGCCTCGGGCGCGCCTGACCCAGCCCATCAGGCGACGTTCTGGAGCGCGCTCTGGACGATTATCCTCGCCGACCTGTCGATGTCGCTCGACAACGTGCTGGCGGTTGCCGGCGCCGCGGGCGAATCCACCCTGGTTCTGGTCATCGGCTTGGCGGTTGCCATTATCCTGATGGCCGTCGCCTCCACCTACATCGCCAAGCTTCTGGCTAAGTATCCCTGGATCGCCTGGATCGGCCTTCTCATCATCCTCTATGTGGCGCTCGACATGATCTATCGCGACAGCCACCGCATCGTGTGCGAGGCCTACGGCGTCGGCTGCTCCGAGACGATCCTGCAAGGCATCAAGCACCGGCTTGGGTTCGGCGGATAGTTTGGCGGTTAAAGCTATGACCATGACGACGGCAAACACCAAGCTGGCCCGCATCTTCATCGACGGGGAAGCGGGTACGACCGGTCTCGAGATTCGGGACCGGCTGGCAAACGTCGGCCAGATCGAAGTTCGCAGCATCGACCCGGCGAAGCGGAAGGACCGCGAGGCGCGGGCTGAGATGCTGCGTAATGTCGATCTCGTCGTGCTGTGCCTGCCGGACGATGCGGCCAAGGAGACGGTGGCGCTTGCCGATGAGCTGGGTACGAACGCGCCCAAGATCGTCGATGCTTCGACGGCGCATCGTGTGGCTGAAGGCTGGGTCTATGGCTTCGCCGAGCTGGCGCCGAGCCAGGCTGAGGCGATCCGCAATGCGACGCGTGTTGCCAATCCCGGCTGCTATCCGACTGGCGGCATCGCGCTCATCCGCCCGCTCGTCGAAGCCGGGCTCATCGAGCCCGATTACCCGATCAGCGTCAACGCGGTGTCGGGATATTCGGGCGGCGGCCGCAGCATGATCGAGGCCTATGAAGCGGGTACCGCGCCTGCGTTCGAGCTGTACGGGCTTGGCCTTGAGCACAAGCACGTGCCGGAATTGCAGAAGTATTCAGGCCTGACGCGGCGGCCAATCTTCGTGCCGAGCGTGGGCAACTTCCGCAAAGGCATGCTTGTGTCTCTGCCCCTCCACCTCGATACGCTGACAGGGCGCCCGAGCGTGGCCGATATCGAAGCCACGTTCCGCGCCTACTACAAGGGCGCCGCGCTCGTTAGCGTTGGCGCGGCCCCGGCTGCCGGACGGATTGTAGCGGAAGGCTTGAACGATACCGACCGGCTTGAGCTCTTCGTATTCGGGAAGCCTGAGCTTGGCCAAGCCGTGCTGGTTGCGCGGCTCGACAATCTGGGCAAGGGGGCCGCAGGTGCGGCCGTTCAGAACATCAAGCTGATGCTCGGCCTCGACTAGAGAAGTCGCGGGGCACGATGCCGGCGCGGCGCGTCGCATAGAGATGCACTACGGCGGCCGCGAAGACGATGGCGCCGACGGCCTGGTGGGCAAGCCCCAGATCCAACGAAACGTGGCTGAGAAGCGTGGCGATACCCAGCGCGACCTGCAGGATGATCGCGCCGCCGAGCCAGACGGCCGTCAGCCGGATGCGATCATCGACCGGCTTCAGGTAGGTCAGTCCGATCTGCACCAGGACCAGCGCGGTGACGATATAAGCCATCACGCGATGATTGAATTGCGTAGCGGCATGTCCTTCGAAGAAGCTGAGGTATGCCGGATTGGTCCAGTAGTCGCTCGGGAACCACTGGCCGTCCATGGTCGGCCACGTGTTGTAGATATATCCGGCCCGAAGGCCTGCGACGAACGCGCCGAGAACGACCTGCAGGGTGATGGCCGCGAGGATGATCACGGCCATGCGCTTGATGAGCGGGGTCGCAACTTCGCCGGTGACGTGGGGTTCTGAGGGCCACTCCTCGAGTGCCAGCCAGACGAGCAGGCCGAGGATCAGGAAGGCAGTCGTGAGGTGCAGCGCGAGCCGATACTGGCTGACCTCGGTGCGGTCAACCAAGCCGGACTTCACCATGTACCAGCCAATCACGCCCTGAAGCGCGCCGAGCGCGAGGATGCCCAGAAACTTGATGCCCGTGCCACGGTCGAGACGCCCGGTCCACCAGAAGAACGCGAGCGGCAGCGCGAAGACGATGCCGATAAAGCGGCCGAGGAACCGGTGGCTCCACTCCCACCAGTAGATGAACTTGAATTCCTCGAGCGACATGCCGTGGTTGAGGGCGGTGTACTGAGGGATCTGCTTGTACTTCTCGAAGGCGGCTCTCCAGTCGGCTTGGTCAAGCGGGGGGAAAGCGCCAAGCAGCGGCTGCCATTCGGTGATGGAGAGGCCGCTCTCCGTCAGCCGGGTCGCTCCGCCGACGACGACCATCGCAAAAACGAGCAGGGCGACGAACCATAGCCATAGGGAAACGGCCCGGTTGCCCGCGTCACGCGAAGGGGCTGCGAATTCCCGGGTTCCGGAAAGTTGCGTCATCGTCATCGGTCGGACATATCCTCAAAGCCGTCCCAGTGCGGGTGTGATACTCAATCACCCGGTCAGGACCAATGCGCCTATCAGCGCGCCGTCGCAAAACCCAAAGTTCGGGGGCAAATTCGAAAATATGACGCAACGCAAAAGGAAGCTTGTGGGGACGGTCGCGCTGCTTTTGCTGATCGCCGGTTATGCGGTTCTGGCTGTCGCAGTGGCCGTCGTCCTGCAAGTGCGCAACGTCAGCAAGGCCGCCGAGCTCGTTTACTACGTCGTGGCTGGACTGCTCTGGGTTCTACCCGCCGGCTGGCTCATTTCCTGGATGCAGCGCCCCGACGCGTGAGTCCCCTGCCCTTCCCGGTCCCAGCAACGCCCGCGCGCGCTTCGCGCGATCGCGAAGGGCAAACGGCAGGCCGGACAAGAGGACGCTGACAAAGCGCTGATCCTGGAAGTCGCCATTGAGGGAGAGACGTGGCAGCGCCGTGAGCGCTTGGGTGTGCGCCGGCTGGATCAGTCCCTTACGTGTCGTGACTGCAGTTTCGAGCCCTAGGCTTTCAGCAAGTTCGAATTCCCGTTCACCCGCACTCGTCTCATCGCCGTAGGGATAACTGAAATGGCGGCAGGGCTTGCCCAGCTCTTCACTGACTCGGGCGATGCTATCGGCCATTTCTCGCGTTGCATCGGCCAGGGGCAATTTGGCGAGCGCGAAATGGTTGCACGTGTGCGCGGCGATCGTGACGAGCGGGTCCTTCGCCAGCGCGCGGATTTCGTCCCAGTTCATCACCAGCTTGCGGCAGAGTGCGATGGGATCGAAGCCAGCCTGTGAGGCGAGGTCGCGAGTGATGGCGCGCGCCCGCGCTTCCGGCATTCGGCGCAGCCACCAGTAAATGTCTTCGAACGCGGCCGTCTTTTGCGCGTCGTCGACCAGCGTGTAAATCTTTGGAACGCCGTCGCGGTCGATCTTGGCGTTTGGAAGCAGCCTCAGTGCCTCTTCGAGCACGAGCCACCAGAGATCGCCCTCTCCATCCGCGTAGGCTGCCGGCACGTAGATCGTGAACGGAACGTTGTGACGCTTGAAAATCGGATAGGCGAAATCGCGGTTATCCCGATAGCCGTCATCCAGCGTGAAGACCGCGAATGGCTTGTCGTTGATGGACGGGCTCTCAAGCCGCGCCTTGACCTCGTCCAGACTGATAATTTCGAAGCCCTCGCGGCGGACAGTGGCAATGACCTCTTCTAGAAAATCGGGCGTGACCTTCAGGATGCCATTTGGCTCAAAGCCACGGGGCGCATCGGGCGTCACGTGATGCAGCATCAGCACAACGCCGCTAGGCCGGGACTTGCGGGCCGCGAGTTTCGCGAAGCCGGAATAATGGAGGGCGCCAAGAATAGCTTTCAGCACCTTGGTTGTTTGACGCCCCATACTCCCCGCTCCCTACATGTTGACCGGATGGTTCTAGGCTTGGCGCGCCACTGGCTCGCGCGGTTGCGTGACGCGCGCAAGGCGCTGTACCAGCGTGTCAGGGAATTCCTCCTGCCGCTCGTAGCGGATGACATCGATTTCGGCGACCTCGAAGCCGAGGAACATGTTTGCCTGTGCTTGGCTCGGGGGCCCGCCTCGATATGAGGTTGCGACGGCAATGCCCGCATCAAACCGGCCTTCCATGTCTTCGAAGAGGTTTCTCGCCTCCTCGTGGCGGCCGGCCACGACGATATGATCGTAGGTCTCGTCGAGCGCGTCGAGAATGAGGTTCAAACGGTCGACATCAATCTCGTTTTCATCGCTCAATGCCTCGCCGCTCGCGACGACGTGCGCGTGCGTTCCCGGAAGGCGTTGGATGATCTCGTCGAAGCCTGCGTTACCGGCGAGCAAATCGTTGAAGCCTGCGCTCATGTCCAGGCCGGCTTCACGTGCAAGGCCGTCGCCGCTCGGGCTCCAATCGATGAGGATGGGCTGAGCGCCCCCTCTCGCCAGTTCCTTCACGAGTTCGATCGCCTCGGTGTAGGGCGTAATTTCGTCGGTCTCACTCGTAATCAACGTACGATAGCCGCCGCTCGCGGTGCGCCGTTCCTTGATCCGTTCGGCCAACTCCCGCATCTCGCCGCCCTTGAAGACGACAGGCAGCGGGCCGTGCTCCGGCATCTCCAGGTCACCTGCCAAAGTCTCCAGCTCCGGCGCTGCGGCGGTAGCGGGCTTTGCAAACACCGGCGGCTCCGGAATGACTGGCTCGACGGGTTCGTCGGGCATTTCGGTGATGAGCGGCTCGTCCCGGCCGGCGGGCAGCATCGGTTCGCGATGACGCCGGTCGGTTGCATCCTTCCTGCGATATCCCTGCGGCGGCACAGTTTGGAACAGGGCGCCCATGACGATCCAGGCCGTTCCGAACATCAGCGTGGCAAAGGCGACGAGCGCGGAAAGCTGGCCTTTCTTCGGGAAGATCGGCACGCTTTCAGGCTGCGCCTTCGAGATGATCTGCGCCTCGACAGGCTGGGCGCGCGCATCGAGCTTCTTGCGATTGGCCTCGAGCTGCGCCTGCAGGTTTTCAAGCTCGGTGCGCTTGGCTTTGGCGTTGGCTTCCAACTGACGAAGCTGCGCCTCTTCCGGCGCATTCGTCACGATGCGGGTTTTGATGTCGGCAAGGCTTTGGGCAATGCTCGTCTCGCGGCCTTGCGCAACCTTTGCTTCCTTTTCGAGGCTCGCAACGATCTTGCGAATTTCAGAGTCGATCTGCAGTTTCAGGCCGGCCAGATCCGCATTGAGCTGACGCATGCGGGGATGGCCTGGAAGGAGCGTTGCTGAAAGCTCCGAGATCTGGCGTTCGATGCGTACGCGCTGCTGTACGAGATTTTGAATGAGCGGGGATTTCTGCACGTCGGCCAGGGCATCGGCGGAGCCCGCCTTCATCATCTCGCGCGCTGATGCGGCGCGCGCTTCCGCCTCGCCGCGAGCCGCCTTGGCCCGCGTCAACTCTGCGGTCAGCTCCGACATCTGCTGCTCATTAAGACCCGTATTCTGAGAGCCGCCGCGGAAGCCGTCGATCTTGCCGCGATAGCGGTCAACCTCAGTTTCCGCGCTTGCGACCTCGGCCGACAGCTTGTCTATTTTCGTCTTCAAGACGGTCTGCAGATCGTCGATCTCGGTCACGCCCTGCTCGGCGAGCGACGCGCGGTAGGTTTCCGTCAAAGCGTTGGCAATCTGGGCCGCGAGTTCGGGATCGAGCGACGTCATGCGGACGCCGATGAAGCGGCTTTCCTTCGCCGAGTAGACTTCAAGTCGGCTGCGAAAGGCCGACATGACGCGGTCGCGTTCGCTTTCGCCGCTGCGCGGTCCGCCGATGCCAATCATGCGAAGCGCGGCGTCGATCTTATCCACCGGCCCCAGCGCACTGTTGAATTCGGGGCGCTCGTTGAGCTTCAGTTCGCTTGCGATCTGCTGCATGAGATCGGGCGATTGGAGCGCCCGCACGTGCGTGTTGATGGCTTCTTTGTCCATCCGCGTCGTAACGAGGTCCGGACCCGCCGTTGCGCTGCGAGGATCTGAGAACGTGCTCGATGCACCCTTCGCCACGATGGCCAGCTCGGCTTCGCTTTGATAGCGCGGCGCCATCATCGTCAGCAGGAAGAATGTTGCAGCGCCGAGCGCCAAGCTTGAAAGGACAAGCCAACGGCCCTTGCGTAGCAAGGCGCCGAAGACAGTCGACATTTGGATTTCGTCGGGCGAAGCGGAGGTTCGCGGCGGCATATCTGTGCTCGGTCAAAGGTTTCAGCGCACTGCCAATAAGCGGTTGCCGAGGTTAGCAACTGCTTAAGCGCGTCGAAAAAATACAGCCTCTCAGATTTTGTTAACCTCACCCTCCTAATGTTCCGGCTGTTCATTTAGTGCCGGAAATGTTGCCGATGTCAGTCCGCCTGCTTTCGATGTTTGTAGCCACCCTATCGGTGCTCGCAGGCGCCTGCTCGCCCGGGGACTTCATCGATCCACGCATCGCCGGCGATGTCGCGATCTACGATGACGGGGCTTCGGTGAAGGATGGATATCCGCTTCCCGTTACGCGAGCATCGGCAGAGACGGTCGTATGGGGCACGCCTGCCGTCTACACGGAAGTTGCAGGGCCCGCCGAGGGTCCATACCTGCTGGATACCGGCGACCGGCTGCGCATTTTCGTTTATGGCCAGCCAAATCTTTCCCGCCTCTATATCGTCAATCAGGAAGGCAAAATTTCAGTGCCGCTGATCGGCAACGTAACCGCGCGCGGCAAGACGACGAACGAATTGCAAGGCATCATCCGTTCGCGGCTCGGCAGCGAATACGTCAAGGACCCCCAAGTCACCGTCGACATTCAGCAGAACCGCCCATTCTTCATTCTGGGAGAGGTGAAGAATGCGGGCCAATACCCCTATGTTTCGGGAATGACGGTTGAGACCGCTGTCGCCATCGCTGGTGGCTATACGGAACGCGCGAGCGAACGCAGCTTCCGCGTGAAACGGCGCGTCAACGGCTTCGTGCAAGACCTCGAAGTGCCCGGCGACTTCCCCGTGAGACCCAGCGACACCGTCTACGTATTCGAGAGATTTTTCTGATCGCTCGTCCCCTCCCCCGAATAGAAGTCGAGAAAGCAAGAGATGCGGATACTTCACTGCTTCCGGGCACCCGTCGGTGGTCTATTCCGTCATGTTCTCGACCTTGCTGAAGCGCAGGCGAGCCGTGGGCACGATGTCGGCATTCTCGCCGGGAGCACAGCCGAAGATCGCTTGACGGCCGGAAAGTTCGCAGCGCTCGCGCCCAAACTCACCCTCGGCATCGCGCGAATCCCGATGAAACGCATGCCGGGTATGGGCGATTTTGCGGCCGTGCACGCGACCTTCCGGCATGCGCGCCAACTTGATCTCGACGTCATTCACGGACATGGCGCCAAAGGCGGCGCGTATGCGCGTCTCGCGTCCTATGGGCTCTCGGTTTCGGGCCGCGATGTCAAATCATTCTACACGCCGCACGGCGGCAGCCTGAACTTCAAGCCAGGCACGCTGGAGAGCAAATTCTTGCTCTCAGTCGAGCGTAACCTCGACTCGATGACGACCGGCATCATCTTCGAGAGCGAGTACGCGGCGCAGAAGTATGCGTTGCACGTCGGAGGCATGGTGGCTCCGCAACGCATCATTCCGAACGGACTTGGAACCAGCGACTTCACGCCTGCTGTTGCCGACGCCCATGCGAAGGACGTGCTTTTCGTCGGCGAACTCCGGCAACTCAAGGGCGTCGACGTTCTCCTGAAGGCCATTGCAGACGTGAGAAGATCGCGCGCGATCACAGCGGCAATCGTAGGCTCGGGTCCCGAGGGCGAGGACTTGCGCAGCCTTGCGACGAGCCTCGGCCTTGATGACGTCGTGCATTTTACCGGTGCCATGCCTGCACGCGAAGCATTCAAGCTCGGCCGCGTCATGGTCGTCCCGTCTCGTGCCGAAAGCTTCCCGTACATCGTGCTTGAGGCGTCGGCGGCCGGTCTGCCGCTGATTGCAACCAACGTCGGCGGCATTCCCGAGATTGTTGCCGGCATGGATACTCAGTTGATCGAAGCTGGCGACGTCGATCAACTCGCGCGCGCTCTCATCGATACACTCGACAATATGGAGGCGGCGCGGGAACGCGCGAGCCGCCTGAAGGCGAAGGTCCAGACGACATATACGGTTTCTGCAATGACCGATGCGGTTCTGGATTTCTATGAGAAGGCTGAGATCCGACGCGCGCAGCTACCGCTCCGAGCTTCCAAGCTTCTGGGCCAGCGTGGTTAATTCCCGAGGCTCTGCCCGCAGGTCAGAACCTCGATTCAACTCGTCTCGGGAATTTTGCTCGAAGGGTTCGCCCACGATCGAAAGCCGAATGTTGGCCCGCCGTGCCAAAGCCGCTTGTTCCGCAATCAACTGCGCACGCAGCACTCGGTTCAAGTTCGAGACATATAAATTAAAATTCGACATAAACCGGCACAGCCCCGTGCAATGATCATCCCTCAAGGGAGAAACATGCAGAAACTCTGCCAATCGGGCGGACGGGAATTTTTCCCTTCACGTTCTAGAACTTGACGGCAAACTCAGTGTAGCTCAAAGCTACAATATTACACAGCTTCGGCGAAATTTAGGATGCCACTGAGACGCCGCCTTCTCGCGTTTGTCGCGCTCGTCCTGGCGCTTTGCCTTCTCGCCGGAGGCGCCCTTTCCTATTGGAATGGTCTTCGGAAGGTTGACCTCGAAATGTCATCCGCGGTCGACGTGGCTGCGAGCGCCGTCAGCGATGCGCTTTTGACGATTACTGCCGGCAGCGACGCCCGCTCGCAGGTGCTTCGGCTGGTTTCGTCGTTCGACGGCGACCGCCATGTCAAGGTAAGCCTCATCTCTCGCGATGGAAAATTCGTTCATGCCTCCCGCCTACTGCCGCCGGCGGACCCGCCGCCGCGTTGGCTCTACCGGCTGCTTTCGGGTGCGCCGCGAGAGCGCACGTTCGATCTTCCGGGCGACCTGAGGAACATCGGCACGATCACGATCGCTGCGGACTCGCACAGCGAAGTGGGCGAGGTCTGGGAAGATCTCCAACTCAAGTTCGCCATCATCGGTAGCTTCTGCACAATCGTCCTGGCGCTGATCTACGCATCGCTCGGCCGTGCACTGCGGCCGCTCGAGCAGCTCTCATCGGCGCTCGATCGCGTCGGAGAAGGCGATTACACCGCGCACGTTGCCGAAGACGGGCCCGACGATCTGAAGCGTATCTACCGCGCTTTCAATCGCATGGCCGAGCAACTGCGGGACGCCGAGCAGCAGAACCAGCGGCTCAACGAGCAGCTTTCGACCGTGCAGGAGGAAGAGCGGTCCGAAATCGCGCGGGATCTCCACGATGAGATCGGCCCATTTCTTTTCGCTGCAGATGTCGATGCGCAGTCGATCCCCTTACTCGTATCGCGGAATGCATCCGACGAGATCATCGATCGCAGTCACGCCATCCGGCAGTCTGTCCAGCATATGAAGGTACATCTGCGCGGGGTGCTGAGCCGATTGCGCCCAGCCCATCTGATCGATCAGGGATTGGCAATCGCGGTCGAGCAACTCGCCGGCTTCTGGAAGGCGCGGCATCCGCAAATCAATTTCCAGTTGGACATCGAAGATGAGCGCTTTCCGACAGCGATCGAAGAGGTGGCCTTCCGCGTTCTCCAGGAAGGCACCAGTAATGCCGTTCGCCACGGACAGCCCAGCGCGATCGGACTTTCCGTGCGGCGTACCGAAAGCGGAACACTGCGCATCGTCGTCGCCGACAATGGATGTGGGATTACTGCGAAGACCGGCAGAGGTTTCGGCCTTACTGGAATGCGCGAACGCGTGGGCTCTCTCAACGGAAGGCTCAGCATCGCCGATCAGGAGGAAGGCAAAGGCGTCATGCTGATCGCTGAACTCCCCCTCCCCGCCACGAACGGCAAGCCGAACAGACAAGAACCACTAACAACGAGTGCGGCATGAAAATTCTAATCGTCGACGATCACGGCGTAGTTCGTGAGGGTCTGAGGAAGCTCTTTGTTGCGCATTTTGAAGCCGAAGTGCTTGAGACAGCCGGCATCGACGATGCGCTCGCCGTCTATACTGCGCAGCGTCCCGATGTGGTCGTTCTCGACCTCAACCTCGAAGGCGCGGGCGGGCTTGAGGTCTTGAGACGGATCATGGCCGCCGACAGCGCAGCGCGCGTCGTGGTCTTCAGCATGCATCATGAACCGCTTTATGCCGTTCGCGCGCTTCGCGGCGGGGCTCGCGGCTACGTCAGCAAGAGCGCGCCTGTCGAGGAGCTGATCAGCGCCATTCGTAAAGTGCGGACGGGCGAGCAATACATCGACCGCGATCTCGCCTCGCGCATTGCGGTCAGTCAGATTTCCTCCGACGATCCCCTGCAGGCGTTGTCGATACGCGAGGTCGAGATCCTTCGCATGCTCGGCCAAGGCAAGAGCATGACAGCCATTTCCGACAGTCTCGGCATTGCCTACAAAACTGTCGCGAACATCTGCACGCAGATGAAGGTCAAGCTTGGCGTCAATCGTACGGCTGATCTCATCCGCCTCGCGCTTGAGACTTTAAAGACCTGAAGCAGAAAAGGCGCTGCATGAGCAGCGCCTTTCTCACAATCCGGAATTGACAGCGATCAGTCGTTGTCGGGCACGCCGCCTGCGGTTGCCTTGATGTTGTCGAGGCCCGCCTTGAAGACACCGTCGATCACGTCCTTGGCTTCCTTGTCGGTGCTGCCGTCCTTGGCATCGAAAACGGCCGACCAGGCGAAGTTGATTTCGTCCTCGTCGTCGTCGTCGGGCGTCAGCGCAAACTGGGCCTGATAATCTTTGACCGGGAATGGGCTTTCTAGGATTTCGTAGCGGTAGAAGTTCGGCTTTTCATCGAGGAGCTTTTCCTTGATCTTACCGCCGTCCTTCAGCGTCAAAATGCGCAGCTTCGCGTCGCCCTCAGTCAGTTCCTCGCACTCCGCTACGGCCGGGTGCCAGTCTTTGATCGAACACCAGCCACCGAACTGGGCCCAGAGCCGCTGGCGCTCTTCGTTCATCTTCTTGGCATCAACCCGAAGCTCCAGCTTCTTGCCAACAGCAATGCCCGCGGCGTCCGCCAGCGGGGCCCCAATGAGCATCCCGGCAACCGCGCCAGCGATCACCAAGCCCTGAGCGAGTTTCATCGATGTTCTCCCCTTCATTTCTACCCTCCGCTCTTACCGAAGAAACCACGGCGGGCGGATTCACATCTGTGTTACTGTATTACAAGGGGAGATGCGCACAACGGTCAAGTTTGGCCTGCCAGCTCCGTGAACGGCTTGCCGAAGAATTGCCCAAGCTAACCACGCGCCCGTTAAGCCGCAGCGGTTCGCGGGTGCGCTTTGGTGTCAAAAAAAAGAGCCTGGCTGATAATCGCCATGACCGTGTCGCGCTGGAACGGCTTGGAGATGAGGAATGTCGGTTCTGGCCGCTCGCCAGTCAGGACCTTCTCAGGGTAAGCCGTTATGAAAATGATCGGCACTTCGTTTTCCGCAACGATCTCCTTGGCCGCCTCCAAGCCACTGCTGCCGTCAGCGAGCTTGACGTCGGCAAGGATTAACCCCGGCATCTGACGCTTCACCGCCGCGAGCGCCTCGGCCTTCGTGGTGGCAACATCTTGCACGGTGTGACCGAGACTGGTCACGATCGTCTCAAGGTCCATTGCGATCAACAGCTCGTCTTCGATGATGAGGACGTTGGTCGCAACCTGATGTGCGATCTCCTGCCCTGCAATCTCGAGCAGCTTTTCAACCTCGGGTTCGTCAACCTCCAAGATTGCAGCCGTCTCCGCTGACGTGAAGCCTTCCACGGCCACGAGCAGGAAGGCCTGACGCGGCAGCGAGCTGATAGAATTTATGCGTTTTTGAGCAGTCCCAATTCCGTTGGCACCGTCTTCTGCCCCGTTGCCGTCAAGACGGACTGAATTCCAGACGCGAAGAAACAGATTATAGAGCGCCATTCTCGCCGGCATGTTCGCCGGAAAATCGGACGGAGTTGAAACCAAGCTCTCCAGCAACGTCGCAACGTAGGCATCGCCCGTTTGCTGAGCCCCCGTCAACGTGCGCGCAAACCGCCGCAAATACGGCAAATGCACACGAATTGTCTGGGCAATCGACATTTATTCTGCGCCTCCCGAACCAGCCAGGGCGAACTTTTCCGAATTCCGGAACCGCCTAATGCGCGGCGTGTTTAGCCAGCTGGCCATTATGCACCGGAACAACAACTTGCAAGCGATCGGGATGGTTCCGCCACAGGAACAATTTCTACCGAGCGACGTTCGCCTCTCGAGCCCCCAACAGAACTTTCTAGAAGGAGTTTGTTCCAATCGGGGCCAATCAAAAACTTCAAGGGCATAAGGCTATCATGCAGCAACGCCTCGATACGCCGGATGATCGTGCGCGGCCTGATGACGAATTTCCAGAATCAGAGCGCCATCCGGAACTCGAAGCCGCACGTCCTTCGGTCCCGCGGCTGCCCGGCTTCGCTGCCCAGCTCATAGGCCAACGTATGCGTGCCATGTACGAGAATATCGCTCAAGAACCCGTACCAGATGACCTCCTCGAACTCGTTCGCAAGCTCGAGGGCAAGGAGGAATCAGAGTGACCGAAACCCCTAGTTTCGGGGATGCCCTGATTCAGGCCATCCCAAATCTCCGAGCGTTTGCTCATTCGCTCAGCGGCGATGCGCAACTTTCCAACGATCTTGTGCAGGAAACGCTGCTGAAGGCCTGGACGCATAAAGACTCTTTCGTCCCAGATTCCAATTTGAAGGCGTGGCTTTTTACGATCCTGCGCAACACCTATTTCACACATTACCGCAAGTCGCAGCGGGAAGAACTGGACGAAGATCATGCAGCCATGAACGCGAGCGTTCCGGCGACTCAGCTGACGCACCTCGAATTCGACGACATGCAAAAGGCGCTCATGCGCCTGACCGCTGACCACCGCGAAGCCTTGCTACTGATTACGGCGGAAGGTTTCTCTTACGAAGACGCAGCAAAGGTGTGCGGGTGCGCGGTCGGCACAATGAAGAGCCGCGTCAACCGCGCCCGCAGCCGTCTGCTCGAAGAGATGACGGGGCGCTCTTCGAGCGAAGAGCACGAACCCTTCAGCCTCCGTAAATGAAGAGAGGAACGACGCGCCGCCCGGCGTGCGGCGCCGCCTTAATCCCTCTTTGGACTGTCATGCGGCCCTACGATTGAGGCTCGCTTCCGCCAGCGACGTCAGCTTGGCGTCCGTTGCTTTCTCCTCTTCTAGGTTCTGCCGCAACAGCGCTGCGCAATCGTTGCGGCCGAGCAGTTCTGCCCAAGCGATCAGCGTACCGTACCGCGTGATTTCATAATGCTCCACGGCCTGCGCCGAGGCTATTAGCGCGGCGTCGAGCACCTTTTTATTCGAGACCTCGCCCACAACCTCTTTGGCTTCCTCGATGATCCCGTCGATCGCCGGGCACGTCACGCCTTTGACCTTGGCCCCACAAAGCTCGAAGACGCGTTCCAGCCGCTTAATTTGGCCTTCGGTTTCCTTGAAGTGCCTCTCGAAGCCCTGCTTCAGCGTCGGATCGGTCGCCTTGTCCATCATGATCGGAAGGGCTCCCAAGATCTGGTGTTCAGCATAGTAGATGTCTTGCAGCGTGTGGACGAACAGATCGTTGAACGATTTTATGTCCTTCGAAAAGAAGCCCATTTTTCTCACTCCTCCTGAGCTAAAAATGGTTTCGCCTTTCAAGCCCAACCGGGCCTCGGGTGCGAGGTTCCCCGCTCAGCGGCTGGCCGCGCGGCGGCGGTCCTTTGGGCCTTGATGAAGAGATTAAGAGACTGGGAACCAAGCCCACTCCCCGCGCGTTGGGTGAGGTTAAGCGTACGTGAGGGGAGTTTTTCATGTCCGAGCAGCTCGGAGCCGTTGGGCCCGATCGCATTTCTTCGGGCCCGGGCAGCATCATGTTCGAGATGCTTCAGACGTTGCAGGCCGTGAAGGCCGGCGACTTCAGTGTCCGTATGCGCGGCGATTGGGACGGGCTTCCGGGCAAAATCGCCGACACGATTAACGACATCATCATTACGAACCAGCGCATGGCCGACCAGTTGCAGCGGGTGGGTCATGTCGTCGGCAAGGAGGGCCTGACGAACCAGCGGGTCACGCTGGGCCTCGCGCACGGCGCTTGGGGCGAGATGGAACAATCGGTGAACTCGCTCATCGACGACCTGTTGCAGCCGACAACCGAAGTCACGCGCACCATCGAGGCTGTGGCGCAGGGCAACCTGCTGCAGCCAATGCGTCTCGATGTGGATGGCCGTCCCCTTAAAGGCGAGTTCCTGCGGTCCGCCACCATCGTCAATACGATGATCAAGCAGCTTTCGGTCTTTACGTCCGAGGTGACGCGCGTTGCGCGCGAAGTCGGCACGGAAGGCAAGCTCGGCGGTCAGGCGCAGATCCGAGAGGTGACAGGCGTCTGGAAAGACCTGACCGAGAGCGTCAACTCGATGGCTTCGAACCTCACGGCACAGGTTCGCAACATTGCCGACGTGACGATCGCGGTTGCGAATGGCGACCTGTCCAAAAAAATTACCGTGGACGTGCGCGGCGAGATCCTGCAGCTGAAAGAAGCCATCAACACAATGGTGGAGCAGCTGCGCTCGTTCGCCGCCGAAGTGACGCGCGTGGCGCGCGAGGTCGGCACCGAGGGCCGTCTCGGCGGCCAAGCCGTCGTGCCGGGCGTTGGCGGCACGTGGAAGGACTTGACCGACAACGTCAACCTCTTAGCGGCCAACCTCACGACGCAAGTGCGCAACATCGCCGAAGTGACGACCGCGGTTGCTCGCGGCGACCTCTCGCGCAAAATCACCGTCGACGTCAAAGGCGAGATTCTCGAACTGAAAAACACCATCAACACGATGGTGGACCAGCTCAATGGCTTTGCTTCGGAAGTTACGCGCGTGGCGCGCGAGGTCGGCACCGAAGGCCGTCTTGGCGGACAGGCGACCGTGCCCGGCGTTGCGGGCACGTGGAAGGACCTCACTGACAATGTGAACTCGATGGCGGGCAACCTGACGGGTCAGGTCCGCAACATCGCCGAAGTCGCAACAGCGATCGCGCGCGGCGACTTGTCGAAGAAGATCACCGTCAACGTGTCGGGCGAAATCCTGCAGCTGAAGGAGACCATCAACACGATGGTCGATCAGTTGAACGCGTTTGCTTCGGAAGTGACGCGCGTCGCGCGCGAGGTGGGCACGGAGGGCCGTCTGGGCGGACAGGCGCAGGTGTCCGGCGTCGCCGGTACGTGGAAAGACCTGACCGACAGCGTCAACTCGATGGCGTCGAACCTCACGACGCAGGTTCGCAACATCGCCGAGGTTTCGACGGCTATTGCGAGCGGCGACCTTTCGAAGAAGATCGACGTCGATGTTCGCGGCGAGGTTCTGGAACTCAAAGAGACCATCAACACGATGGTCGATCAGCTGAATGCGTTCGCCGGTGAAGTGACGCGCGTCGCACGCGAGGTCGGCACGGAAGGCAAGCTCGGTGGACAAGCGAATGTCCCAGGCGTCGCCGGCACGTGGAAGGATCTCACCGACAACGTCAATCTCCTCGCGGCCAACCTTACCACCCAGGTGCGCAACATCGCCGAGGTCACGACGGCGGTCGCGCGCGGCGATCTCTCGCGCAAAATCACCGTGGATGTGAAAGGCGAGATTCTCGAGTTGAAGAACACCATCAACACCATGGTGGATCAGCTCAACGCCTTCGCCTCGGAGGTGACGCGCGTCGCCCGCGAGGTCGGGACGGAGGGCCGCCTCGGCGGCCAGGCCGCCGTTCCCGGCGTCGCCGGCACCTGGAAGGATCTCACCGACAACGTCAACTCGATGGCCGGCAATTTGACGGGCCAGGTTCGCAATATTGCCGAGGTGACGACGGCTGTGGCGCGGGGCGATCTCTCGCGCAAGATCACGGTCGACGTCAAAGGCGAAATTCTCGAACTGAAAAACACCATCAACACGATGGTCGATCAGCTGAATGCGTTCGCCTCGGAAGTGACGCGCGTTGCGCGCGAAGTCGGCACGGAAGGCAAGCTCGGTGGACAGGCGCAGGTGCCCGGCGTCGCCGGCACGTGGAAGGATCTGACCGACAACGTCAACTTCATGGCCGGCAACCTGACGGCGCAGGTTCGTAATATCGCCGAGGTCGCGACCGCTATTGCGAGCGGTGACCTTTCGAAGAAGATCACCGTGGACGTGCGCGGCGAGATTTTGCTCCTCAAGGAAACGCTGAACACGATGGTCGAGCAGCTGCGTTCGTTCGCAGCCGAAGTGACGCGCGTCGCACGCGAAGTTGGCACAGAAGGCCGTCTTGGCGGGCAAGCCGTCGTTCCGGGTGTCGGCGGCACGTGGAAGGACCTGACCGACAACGTCAACCTGCTCGCGGCGAACCTGACCGCGCAGGTCCGCAACATCGCCGAAGTGACGACCGCCGTGGCGCGCGGCGACCTTTCGCGCAAGATCACCGTCGACGTCAAAGGCGAAATCCTCGAGCTCAAGAACACCATCAACACGATGGTCGATCAGCTGAATGCGTTCGCCTCGGAAGTGACGCGCGTCGCACGCGAAGTCGGCACCGAAGGGCGTCTTGGCGGTCAGGCGACCGTGCCCGGCGTTGCTGGCACGTGGAAAGACTTGACCGACACCGTGAACGTCATGGCGGCAAACCTCACCGAACAGGTTCGCGGCATCGTGAAGGTCGTGACGGCGGTGGCCAACGGCGACCTGAAGCCCAAGCTCACCGTGAAGTCGAAAGGCGAGGTCGCGGCTCTCGCCGAAACGATCAACGACATGACGGACACGCTCGCCCTCTTCGCCGATCAGGTGACCACGGTGGCGCGCGAAGTCGGCGTCGAGGGCCGCCTCGGCGGTCAGGCAAACGTGCCGGGTGCGGCCGGTACATGGAAAGACCTCACCGGCAACGTCAATCTGCTTGCGGCAAACCTCACGACGCAGGTGCGCGCAATCGCAGAAGTTACGACAGCGGTGACGAAGGGCGACTTGACGCGCTCCATTCAGGTGGAAGCGCGCGGCGAGGTGGCGGAACTCAAAGACTATATCAACACGATGATCGGCAACCTGCGTCTGACGACGCAGCTCAATACCGAACAGGACTGGCTGAAGACGAACCTGGCGCGCTTCACGAGCATGCTGCAGGGTCAGCGCGACGTCGTCACTGTCAGTAAGAAGCTTCTGTCGGAACTCGTTCCGTTGATCAACGCTCATCAAGGCGTGATCTATCAGTACGATGCAGTGGGACGCGAGCTCAAGATCCTTGCCAAGTACGCGGACGACGCGGAGACGCGCTATCCTGAGAGGCTCGAGCTTGGTTCGACACTCATCGGACAATGCGCGATCGAAAAGAAGCGCCGGGTTCTGACGGACATTCCGGAGCCCACGGGAAGTATCGACGCCGTCGTGTTCAAGGCCTCGCCGCGCAGCGTCATCGTGCATCCGATCACGTTCGAAGACCAGATCAAAGCCGTCATCTCGCTCAGCTCGCTTCACAATTTCGAGCCAGCACAGCTGACGTTCTTGGAGCAGCTGTCGGTCAGCATCGGCATCGTCTTGAACAGTATCGAAGCGACGATGCAGACCGAAAGCCTGCTGATGCAGTCGCAGCAGCTCGCCGCCGAGTTGCAGGACCAGCAAAAGGCGATGCAGAAGACGAACGAAGAGCTGGCGCAGAAGGCGCAGCAGCTCGCCGAGCGCAACGTCGAAGTGGAACGCAAGAACGAAGAAATCGATCAAGCTCGCCGTGCCGTGGAGGAGAAGGCCGCCGAGCTGGCGTTGACGTCGCGTTATAAGTCGGAATTCCTCGCGAACATGTCCCATGAGCTGCGTACGCCGCTCAACAGCATCCTCATTTTGGGACAGCAGCTCACGGACAATCACGACGGTAATTTGACCGACCGGCAGGTTGAGTTCGCCCGCACGATCCATGGCGCCGGCACCGATCTTTTGAACCTGATCAGCGACATCCTCGATCTGTCGAAGATTGAATCGGGCACGGTGTCGGTTGATGCCGAAGAGATCGCGTTCAATGGCTTGATCGAAGCCGTGGCGCGGCCGTTCCGTCACGAGGCTGAACGGCGCGGTCTCGACTTCCAGGTCACGTTCGATGCCGATCTCGGCAAAACGATTTTCACAGACTCGAAACGGCTGCAGCAGGTTCTGAAAAATCTGCTCTCCAATGCCTTCAAGTTTACGCGCGAGGGCCATGTTCACCTTGCCGTTAAACCCGCGGCAAGCAAATGGAACAGCGATCATCCGATCCTCTCGACGGCGCAGACGATCGTGGCATTCGAAGTGCAGGATTCCGGCATCGGCATTCCCGCCGACAAGCAAAAGCTGATCTTTGAAGCGTTCCAGCAGGCCGACGCCAGTACGAGCCGCAAGTATGGCGGCACCGGACTTGGCCTTGCAATCAGCCGCGAGCTTGCTCACCTCCTCGGCGGCGAGATCCAGCTCAAGAGCGAACCTGGTGTCGGCAGCATTTTCACGCTTTACCTGCCGCTTCGCTACGCCTCGCTGGGGAATGAGACGCGGACAAGGTCCGACTCCCCCTCCTCCGTTCCGCTGCCACTCTCTCTCGCCAGCCCCTTGCCGGAGCCGATTGCGGATGATCGCGATAATATTGCAGCCGGCGATCAGGTTCTTCTGATCATCGAGGACGACATCAATTTTGCGCGCGTGCTGCTTGGAGCGGCGCGAGAAACAGGTTTCAAAGGTATCGTTTGCCAGCGTGGTGCGGACGCGATGACGCTTGCCACAGACTATAATCCCACGGCGATTTCTCTCGACATCCATTTACCCGACGTGCTGGGCTGGTCCGTTCTCAGTCAGCTCAAGCACAATCCGCTTACACGGCATATTCCGGTGCAGGTGCTGACGCTCGACGACGACCGTCATCACGGGTTGGCGCGCGGAGCCTACTCCTATCTGACCAAGCCGCTGCACGTGGACCAGCTAAGGGCCGCCCTGCGCAAAATAGGAAGTTTCTCGGCCTCGCCGACCAAAAAGCTCCTGATCGTAGAAGACGATGACGCCGAACTGTTGAGCGTTTCCGCCCTGCTGGAAGACGACGACGTCGCGATCCTCGGCGCATCCACGGGCGAAGAGGCGATCGAAATTTTGAAGCGCGAAGACGTCGATTGTGTCGTTCTCGACCTCAAATTGCCCGACATGTCGGGCTTTGAGATCCTGGAACATATGAGCCGTCAGGAGACGATGCGGGATATCCCCGTGATTGTTTTCACTGGGCGCGAGCTGTCGAGTGAGGAGAACTTGCAGATCCGGCAATACGCCCGTACCGTCGTGGTCAAGGGCGTAGAATCTCCGGAACGGCTTTTGGATGAGACTGCATTGTTCCTGCATCGTGTTGTGACCGGACTACCGGCCGAGAAGCAGGAGCTATTGTCAAAGCTACACGACACGGACGATTATCTCGTCGGACGCAAGGTGCTTCTGGTTGACGACGATGCGCGAAACATCTTTGCGCTGAGCAGTCTTCTTGAGCGACGGGGGATGGAAGTTCTGACGGCGACCACCGGCCTTGAAGCTATCGAAATCTTGAACTCCACCGATGTCTCGATTGTCTTGATGGATATCATGATGCCGGAGATGGACGGTTATCAGACCATGCAGAAGATCCGGAGCAGCGAAAAGAACCAGCGACTTCCCATCATCGCGCTTACTGCGAAGGCGATGAAGGGCGACCGCGAGAAGTGTCTCGAAGCCGGCGCATCCGACTATCTTGCCAAGCCCGTCGACACCGAGCAGCTGATTTCCGCGCTTCGCATGTGGCTGCATCGGTAACGGGGAAACCATGCCAAGCGAAGCCAGTACAATCGATACCGTAAACATTCTTCTGGTTGACGATCAGCCGGGTAAGCTGCTCACGTATGAGGCCATCCTGGATGGCCTCGACGCGACGCTCATCAAGGCGACAACGGCTGAAGAAGCTCTCACCGCGCTTTTGAAGACCGATATCGCGGTGATCCTGATGGACGTCTGCATGCCGGACCTCGACGGGTTCGAGCTTGCAGCCATGATCAGAGACCATCCCAGACATGAAAAGACCGCGGTCATCTTCATCTCGGCTGTCCGTATCGAGACCGACGATCTCTTGAAGGGCTATCGAACTGGCGCTGTCGACTACGTGTCGGTTCCGGTTGTGCCTGAAATCCTCAAGGCCAAAGTTCAGATTTTCGTTGAGCTCTATCGGAAAAGCCGCCAGCTCGACGCGCTCAATTCCGAACTCGAAGCGCGCGTGCAGCAGCGCGCACAACAGCTGGAAGAATCCCACGCGCGACTGCAAGAGAGCGAAGAACGGCTGCGTCTGGCCAGCGAGGCGGCTAAGCTCGCGACCTTCGAATTCGATCAGAAGGCGCAAACGCTGCAGTGGTCGGCGAACATTTCCGAGGTGCTGCACAGTAACCTGCCCCAGCATCAAACCTTCGAGTCGTTCGTGGGCTTCGTCCATGAAGACGATCGGGAAATGGTTCGCAGCTACGTGCGCACGGCAAACTACGCTGACACCACGGAAGAGCTGGAATTTCGCGTCACGGGCTCGCGAGGCGTGGCCTGGATTTTGGCTCGTGCGCGGGCCTTCAACACCGGCAACGCCGGCCCCCCGCGCGTGCTTGGCACGCTGCTCGATATCACCGACCGCAAATCGGCCGAAAGCCATCAGCAGCTGCTCATGGCCGAACTCGATCATCGGGTGAAGAACATTCTCGCCAACGTGGCGGCTATTGCGCGTCTGTCGAGTTCCAACGCCGTCTCCGTCGGGTCGTTCGCGTCAGCGCTCGATGGGCGCATCCACGCGATGTCCGCAGCGCATGATTTGTTGCGGCAGAGCAGCTGGACGGGGGTTGATCTACACGAACTCGTGCAGGGCGCACTGGCGCCTTTCCGTTCGCGCTCGGACAATGACGTTGTGGTAGATGGCGAGCGCGTGCGGCTGACCTCGAAGTTCGGCCAGTCGATGGCGCTCGTACTGCACGAACTCGTGACGAACGCTGTGAAGCATGGATCGCTTTCGCAGCCGGGCGGACGTGTGGCCATCAGCTGGCAGCGCATCGTGACCCCCGATGGCGACAAGATCGGGTTCTCGTGGCAGGAGAGCGGCGGGCCGCAAGTCTCCGAACCTGCACGCAATGGATTTGGCCTGGCCGTCATTCGCAGCGCCGCTTCCGAATGCGGCGGCGTTGCCGAGATGAGTTTTGCGCCGGAAGGTTTCCAGTTCGACTTCCTCGGCGAATTGTCGTCGCGCGCGCATATGGTCGGCACACGCCACATCGCGATCGTGCCGAAAGCGCGCGGTCCGATGCCTGCCGCAAACATGGCGGCGCCCAGGCCGTGCCGCATTCTCCTTGTGGAGGATGAGGCGCTTATCGCCATGCAGTTGCAGCTCGACCTCGAAGCCGAAGGCCACACGATTGTTGGTCCCTTCGGGCAGCTTTCAGAAAGCCTCAAGGCCGCAGCGGATTTGAACTTCGATATCGCGCTCATCGATATCAATCTCGGTGCGGACAACAGCGCGCCGATTGCCGAAATCCTGGACCGTAGAAGAATTCCGTTCGCATTCACGACGGGCTACAACGATCTCGTGTTCTTGCCGCCGCGGCTCAGGGATTATCCGCATCTAACCAAGCCTTACAATCCCGCGGACGTGAAGGATCTTGTTACGCTCCTCGCCTACGATGCCGAACAGCGGCGCTCCGCAGGACACGCATCCAATCAGGTGGCCTGAATGGCGGCTCCGGATCTGCTGTGCCCCGATTCCGGACGCTTTTGATCAAGCGTCTGGCGGTCGATGCGCAGCAGATTCTGCGTTCCGTGGTGAATGACACCGTCTTCACCGAAATGCCGGGACATCCCGCGCGCGCTTAAAGTGCCAGCCGAAAGCCCAACTTTCTGGTGCACTTTCCAAGATCGCGGATGGAATCCGCCATGCGCGCGATGATGTGTTTCTCATCCCTTCTTGTCGCCATGGCGCCAGACATAGACTAACCGGGCCTTGGCCTTAGCAACCATGCCCTCGCGGTCGAGTTTGGATTTTACAATTCCGCAACGAACATTTGAGCTGCCGATAACAATTGCGAGGAACGCGTTATACTTCTCGAAGGAGCGAAGGACGCGGACCAGCGTCTCGGAAAGATCGTCGATGGCGCTATGGATAATGGCACGCGCTGTTTGGAGTCGCCCGTCAGAAGCAACACGTCCAATTCGGATTTCGAGATCACGCCTTCTGAGGGCAGATGGCCGAGCGGATCTTCCGTCCTATTGTCGAAGGCCGAGCGCTACTCCTGGATGCGCTCTTGGAACGCCGACTTATTGGCCCGATTGTAGGAGTCGATAGGAACACCCTGAACCAAGCTCATGCCATGATGTAGATCACGGAGCTTCGTGGCTTACTCAGCCTCGCGGGGGACGCCGTACATGGGAATCTCGTTGTCCGTTGCGGGAAACCAACGTCGTTCCTACGGAGTTGTTCTCATTTGCAAATCGCTCCTTATGGGGGACCTGATGACCCTTACGACCTCCCAAACATATCGCTCTTCACTGGATGTCGCGGCAATCGGCAACGGCCGCGTGGCAGCACTCATCGATCAGGGCGCACGCATTGTCTGGTGGTGCTTCCCGCGGCTCGATGGCGATCCGATCTTCAGCCGTCTGCTCGCAGGCGATGAGGAGAAGGGCTTTTGCGATGTGGTGCTGGAGGGGCAGGTCTCCGCACAATCCTATTACATTCGCAATACCGCTATTCTCGAGACGATCCTCGTCGCGGAGAACGGCGCGAGCGTGAAGATCACCGACTTCTGCCCGCGCTTCTGGCGCTTCGACAGGTCCTTCCATCCGACGCAGCTTATCCGGCGCATCGAACCTCTCAGGGGATTGCCGCGCGTCACCATCCGCGTGAGGCCGACTTATAACTACGGTCAGCAGGCCAGCAGCGCATCGCACGGCTCAAACCACATCCGCTATCTCTGTGGGTCAGCCGCCGTTCGCCTGACGACCGATCTTCCCGTCTCCTATGTCGCGCACGAGACGTCGTTCACATTGACGCATCCTGCGACGCTCGTTCTTGGTTCGGATGAGCCGATCGAGAACTCTATCGACTCGATGTCCCGGGAATTTCTCGAACGTACGCGCGATTTTTGGGTGACGTGGGTACGCGGCCTTGCCGTCAGTTACGAGTGGCAGCCCGAGATCATCCGCTCCGCGATTTCGCTCAAGCTCTGCACGTTTGAGGAGACGGGCGCGATCACCGCGGCCTTGACGACGTCGATCCCCGAGGCGCCGAATACGCCCAGAACGTGGGATTACCGGTTCTGCTGGTTGCGTGACGCCTACTTCGTCATTCGCGCGCTCAACCGGCTCGGCGCCACACAGTCGATGGAGAACTACCTCGACTACATCACCACGGTCGTCTCCGATACGCAGAGCCCGTTGAAGCCCGTCTACGGCATCGTTCACAACGACACGGAAGCTGAGCGGATCGCGCCGCATCTGCAGGGCTATCAAGGCATGGGCCCGGTGCGCGTCGGCAATCTCGCCTCCGACCAGCTGCAGCATGATGCCTATGGCAGCGTCATTCTCGGCGTCGCGCAGATGTTCATCGACCAGCGCTTGCCGCGCATGGGTGACGTCAGCCTGTTCCGCGAACTGGAATTCCTGGGCGAGCACGCGCGGCGGCTCTATCTGGAGCCCGACGCTGGCATTTGGGAATATCGCGGTCGCCTCCGCATTCACACGCACTCGGCGCTGCTGTGCTGGGTTGCGTGCGACCGTCTTGCTCGCATCGCCCAGCTTCTCGGCTTGCATGACCGGGCCGTCTACTGGAAGGAATCCGCCGACAAGATCCGCGCAGAAATTCTCAGCCGGGCGTGGAGCGACAAGCGTGGTTCCTTCACCGGCGCGTTCGACCACGACGAGCTCGATGCCAGCGTGCTGCTGCTCGTGGATCTGGGCTTCCTACCGGCGGACGACCCGCGCTTCGTCAAAACGACAAACGCCATAGGCCGCGAACTCATGCGCAACGGCTTAATGCTGCGCTACGCGGCGGAAGACGATTTCGGGCTGCCCGAGTCCGCGTTTCTGGCCTGCCAGTTCTGGTACATCGACTCGCTTGCCTCGGTCGGACGCAAGGACGAGGCTCGCGAGCTCTTTGATGACCTGCTCAAAAAGCGCAATGCGTTTGGCATTTTGAGCGAAGACCTCAATCCTTCGACCGGGGAGCTGTGGGGGAACTTGCCCCAGACGTATTCGATGGCCGGAATGATCAACTCGGCGATGACGCTGTCGCGGACGTGGGAAGACGCCTGGTGCGGATCGCCGGCCAAACATGACACGACTCCGATCACCCTGGAGCGGGGCCATGAACTGACGCCAGGCGGGCTTGCCATGCCCCGCCGCTCGCTGAACGTCAGATAGTTGAGGCCCCGCGTCCGCGCGTTCGCCGCGTCGTCGGCTGTTTCAGAACGGCGACGATGCGGCAACGAACGCCGGTCTCGTGAAACTCGCGCTCGACCTGGGCGCTCGGAAAGCCGTTGTCAATGAGTGTGGTTCCGAGTCCCCGCCGTTCCGGCGCGTCGACCCGCGGACCTCCTCGCTCGTCCCAGTCGAGCTGGAAGGAAAGCTCGTCATCATCGAGCTTGCTGAGCATCCACTTGACGCCAACGGCTCCTCCCTCCTCTGACCATGCGCCGTATTTGATCGCATTCGTTCCAAGCTCATGAAGTGTGAGAGCCAGCGCACTCGCAACTTCGCCCGGGATTATCGTATCGGGGCCTTCCATCTCGATGCGACGGTCGCCCGGTGGAACCAGGGGCTTCAAGGTCTCCTCGATCAGTTCCTTCAACGAGGCGCCGACGAAGCTGCGCGTGGCGACCAGATCCATCGCATTGCCCATGGCCGAGAGGCGGCCCGATAGCGACTGTGCGAAGGTCCTCACGTCAGGGCTATAGCGAGCCGACTGGCTGACAAGGCCGGCAATGACAGCGAACGTGTTCTTCAAGCGATGACGAAGTTCGACATTCAGTTGCTCCAGGTGCAGTTCTCCGAGCGCGCTGTCCTGGAGCAGCGCTTCGCTGCGGGCGCGCTCGTTCATCAAGCCTTCCACCTTGCGGTTGAGAAGATGAACGATTGCGATGATGAAGGACGCAAGGATCGTAAAGATCGTCAGTGGGACGATCGTTGTGATGTCCAAGGTCCAACCGATGTCAGGAAGGTAGTAATACCAGCTGAAAAGAATGGCCCCTGCCGCCACGACTATGGCGGGGCCCGTCCCTGCTACGAGCGACGACAACAGGATCGCCAGAGAGAAAGTCAAAAAGGGAAAATTGCCCTGCAGCCACCGCGACAAGGCCAGACGCAAACATACGGCGATGACAAAAATCGCGATGGCGAGCGGATAGGCGAGATGCGGCCTGCGCCGAATTCGCGGAAAAACACGTTCTAAAAGATTATCGACCAGCTGAACCATTCGCCCCAAGAACGGCCCCTAGCAATTCCATCCGGTATTCCGGCGGCGCGATAGAGCCGTCGCCGTCCCCCCAATTTGCACGTATCACCGAATACCATTAATCAGGTCCTCAAGCGAGAGGCGACGATCGGATGTGGCAACAAATACCGCCATCGGGCGCATCCCAATTCGGGGAACATCGCGCGAACGCCGCTCAGCCGTAAAATGATGGAACCTACTGCAATACCGGGGGTTTATCATTAAGTTCAATGCCACGCGGGGGCTGGCTGACCTACATAGCTCTCGCGTCGGATGGAAGGAGGTCTCGTGGCCCGGCTCGTCATGGTTTCCAACCGTGTCATCGATTTCAATGCGGCTCAGCAGGCCGGCGGTGTCACGGTTGCAATCTACAACACACTCGCCCAGCAAAACGGCTTTTGGTTTGGTTGGGACGGGCAGATCGACGATTCAGATTCACCGGAAGTAAAGGTTACCAGCGCTGACGGCCACACGACGATCACTCAGCCGCTGACGACGGACGACTACAACGAATATTACCTGGGATATTCGAATTCGGTCCTTTGGCCGGTGTTTCACAACCGGCTCGACCTCGCGCAATTCGAAGCCGGTTACTATTCGCGCTACGTCGCGGTAAACGAAAAGTTCGCGCGTAATCTAGCGCCCCTCATCCAGCCTGACGACGTCATTTGGGTGCACGACTATCACCTGCTGCCGATGGCGCTTGAGTTGCGCAAGCTCGGTATCGAAAATCCGATCGGCTATTTCTTGCATATCCCTGTCGGGCCTGCGCAGGCGCTCCTCGCCATTCCAGAGAACAAGGAAATTGCAAAGGCGCTCAGCGCCTACGATCTCATCGGGCTGCAGACCCAGTCCGACGTGCGCAATTTGATCGATTTCTTCCAGCAAAGTGTTTTTGGACGGCTTTTGCCTTCCGGCCGCATTCGCGTTTTCGAGGCGGAACTCGACATTGGATGCTTCCCTGTCGGCATTGATCCCAACGATTTCGCTTTCGGTCCGGGAGAAGCGGAAGCTCTAAAAGCCGCTGATACGTCGGAGACGAACCGGATCATCGGCATCGACCGGCTCGACTACACAAAAGGACTTCCTCAAAAATTCAAGGCTTACGGCAAGTTTCTCGAGGAATATCCCGAATACCGCCGCAACATCGTGCTCTCACAGTTTGCGCCGCCGACCCGCGAAAGCGTGGAAGCGTATGCAGACATCAAGGCCGAGCTTGAATCGCTCGCCGGCTCGATCAACGGCCGCTTCGGCGAACTCGACTGGGTGCCGATCAACTACATTCACCGGACTATTCCGCGTGCTGAGCTTCGTGACGTCTACCGGTTGTCGCGGATCGGATGGGTCACGCCCCTGATGGACGGCATGAACCTCGTCGCGAAGGAGTACATTTCCTGCCAAGATCCGCGCGATCCCGGCGTTCTCATTCTGTCGAAGTTTGCGGGCGCGGCGGCGCAGCTCTCCGAGGCCGTTCTTGTCAACCCCTATGACCTTGGCGACCTCGTACAAGGTTTGCGCATTGCGTTGGAGATGCCGCTCGAGGAACGCCTTGAGCGCCATAGCCATCTTGTCGAAACGGTCAACAAGAGTGACTCGCACGCGTGGAGCCGCAGCTACTTCGCCGCGCTCTTGAAGGCAGGGCAACGCCGGTTGGGGCGCTCGCCGAAATCGTCGCCGGAAATGGGAAGGGCGCTGGAGCGTTTGCAGAGCAGCGCTAAAAAAAACAGTCCCGCTAGCCGGCTGGCGGCCAATGCGGTGACATAATGAGTGCCATCATTCAAAGGATAGAAGCTTCCGGCGGGGATGACGCGATGTCCAATCCCAACATCCTTTGCGTGGACATTGGAGGTACGCTGGTCAAAGCGGCCACCGTTAATGCCTCTGGCGCGCTGATTTCGGATTTCATCACGAC
This sequence comes from Hyphomicrobium sp., assembly GCF_035687085.1. Taxonomy (GTDB): domain Bacteria; phylum Pseudomonadota; class Alphaproteobacteria; order Rhizobiales; family Hyphomicrobiaceae; genus Hyphomicrobium_B. The sequence goes on from NZ_DASRYS010000009.1 coordinate 29,037, forward strand.
GCAAACGCCCAAGCCGAGTACTCCGGAAGCGCTGGTCGACCTCATTGCAGACATCGTGAAGACATTGCCGACGTTTGGCCGCGTTTCGGTGGGCTTTCCAGGCGTTGTCGGGCGCGAACACATCAAGACCGCGCCGAATCTCGGCACTCATCACTGGAGCGAATACGACCTGGAGAGCGCCCTGCAGCGCACCTTCGGTGTGCCAGTGCGTGTGCTGAACGATGCTATCGTTTATGGGCTGGGGATTGCCAAAGGCCCCGGCCGCGAGTGCGTTTTGACGTTCGGCACTGGCATGGGCTGCGCTCTTTTCTGCAACGGCTCTGCCTTTTTCGGCCTCGAACTTGGCCAGCACCATGCCACCGACGATTTGAATTACGATCGATTTATCGGGCACGCTGCCTATCTGGAATTGGGCGATGAGGCCTGGAACGAGCGGGCCAAAATTGTTCTAACCAAAGTACAAGGCCTGACGAACGTCGATCACCTCTACATTGGGGGTGGCAATTCGCGGCGTATCAACTTCGCACTTCCGGCCTGGGCGAGCATTGTGCCTCCGTCGAGCGGAATTGCCGGCGGCGCGCGCCTATGGCGCCCTGAGATGGATCAGTGGTTCAGACAGACGAGCGACCTTCTCGGAGCCCGCACGGAGTAGCGATGAACGTTCTCACCATTGGCGGCGCAATGGTTGATACGATCGTCACGATCGCCAGTGATAAGATCGAACAGGTCAAGATGCGCAACGCCGAGAGTTCGTTCCTTCTTCTTGAGGAAGGACACAAGACCGAGGCGGAGGAAATCGTATCGAGCGGGGGCGGCGGCGCCTTCAATGCAGCGGTAGCGGCGGCGCGGCTCGGTCATCAAACGTCAATCATCGCCAAGATCGGACGCGACGGCAAAGCGGAAACACTTCTGAGCCTGCTGCGAGCTGAAGGTATCGATCTTTCATGGCTCGCGACCGACGAGACCGAGCCGACTGGCTCATCCGTCATTATCTCGTCGCACGATCGCAACGCAGCCGTGTTCACGTATCGTGGCGCCAATACGAAAGTGATTGCGGAGGACCTGCCGCCGGAGGCTTTCGCGGGCCGAGATCTCGTCTATGTGGCCAATCTCAGCAATCAATCGGCCGATCACTATCCGCTTGTGGTGCAACGGGCAAAGGCCGCGGGCGCGCGGCTCGCCGTCAATCCCGGCATCCGGCAACTCACCGCGCGCTTTGACGACGTCTGGCATAGCCTCAAGCACATCGACATTCTCTGCGTTAACCGCCTCGAAGCCCAGACGTTAATGCCGCGTCTCTTGCAGACCTTCGGTGATGGCGGTGCCCCGCTTGCCGCTGCAGAAGACATCGTCATTCCCCCTCTGGCGAAGCGCGGGCTGCGAAGCGGCGGCTATGAAATGTCGTTGGTCAAATTTCTCGGCGCGTTGATCGAGCTCGGGTTGGGCGTCGTCGTGTTAACAGACGGTGCGAACGGCGCATTCATCGCGCGCGGGCAAGAACTTTACTATCGTGCAGCGCAACACGTCGTCGCAGCGGCAACAACAGGGGCCGGCGACGCGTTCTCGGCTACATTCGCATGCTATCTGTCGGATACGAATGATCCAGCGCGCGCACTGAGCGCGGCAGCTATTAACGCTGCAAGCGTGGTCAAGTTCATCGATACCCAAACGGGCCTCTTGACCAGGGCTGCACTGGAACGAGAAATCGAAAGGACAAGCGAAGCCGCGCTCTTCAGCTTCTCCATTTAAGTATCTAAGCAGAGGTTCGATTTTGACGCAGCAATTGAAGAACAGCTCAGCAAGGAACAACATTGCATTGGCGACGCACGGACGAGCCATTGCCACTCGCGGAACCGTAGAGCAGCTCATTGCGCGCGACGAGCCTGTCGCACTCTTTCTCGACATCGACGGCACGCTTCTGGACGTCGCGCTGACGCCATCGTCGGTGCACGTGCCACCGAACCTTCCGGACGTGCTGCATGCCTTGTCGAAACGCTTGCACGGCGCGCTGGCGATCGTGACGGGGCGCCCATTGCATGAAGCCGACCACCTGCTTCAGCCGGCAAAATTCGTCGGCGGCGGCGTGCACGGCGGGCAAATGAGATTTGCCGACAACGGGGTTATCGAAACGCTCACGCCCAAATTCTCGCCTGCGCTGATGGCTGACATCCGGCAAATTGCAGACGTGCTGCCGGGCATCGTCTGCGAAGACAAGGGAGCGGGCATCGCGCTTCATTACCGCTTGGCGCCGGAGCTTCATGGGTCCTTGATGGCGATGGTCGAAACCCTCGTTCCCAAATATCCGAACCAGTTTTCAATTTGCGAAGGCCGCAAAGTCGTCGAACTTCTGCCTCTCGGTTTTTCGAAAGGCCGCGCGCTCAGAAAGCTCGCGTCATTGCCGAATTTTGCGAACAAAATACCTGTGATGATCGGCGACGATATCGCTGACCTCGATGCCTTTCGCGCGGCCGAGGCCCTCGGCGGCTACGGCTTGAAAGTCGCCGGCGAAAATTTCTCTGAGGCAGAATCGGCTTTCCAGGGGCCTTCAGATGTCATCGATTGGCTTCAGAAGGTCGCCGGCTCTGGCCTCCCTTCGGCGTAAGGTTTCAGGCAGCCTCCGATCGTGCCGGTGCATCAGCGCGTGGCCGGTTGGGTTCGTTCAGAACCATGAGCAGCGGCGTCAAGCCTTCAGCATCAACGAGCTTGAAGATCTCGATGTCGCTGCGCGCTTTTTCGCTCCATCCGGCGATTTCCAGGGCGCGTTCCGCTTTCGAGAAGAGCCCGTGATTTCTGACCGCGCGTTTATCAAGGTAGTGCTTCAACTCTTCGCCCGTCAGCCCCTGCTCTTCCGCCCATTTTTTGCGGATTGCCGTCAAGTCGGTGTCGCTGCCCTGCGATTCCTCCTTTTTCAGTTTCTTCAGTTCGTTTTCTTGCAAGAGCCACCACTTGCCGCCCTTCGGCCAGCGAACGAGTTCTAGATCGCTCAGCACGCCCGCCAGCTGATTGACGGCCATGCCCTTGGCTGCCTCGTCTTCGTTCTCGGGATCGCAACTGTAGAGGTTCGGAATGACGAGGTATGAGGCCTTGTTGTGATGGACGAAGTGCCGGCGCACCCACTCGAGGTCGGCACCGGGGGCGCGATTGATTGCCGTGTCGATGGCATCGCGGATCTGGCGCGCGAGCGTGCCTGACGGGCGGACCGAGGGCGGCTCGCGCGGCGGATTGATAATGGCCATCGCCAGGAGGCCCATGTCGATGCCGATTGTTGCCAGGAGAGCGATGACGTCCCGGCCCGTGATCGGCTCACCCGATTCGGTATGGCCCGCCGTGATGACCTTGCCGCCCGAGACCACATAACGAAACGCGCTCGCGGTGTAAGCGCCGATGTTGCTCCAAAGGTTCTTGACGGCATTGGCGACGCCAGCCGGTCCTTCATTGAACACAGCTTCGCGCAACTTCAGTTCGGCCGGCTGCTCGGCCTGTGCGGCGGCATCACGCAACCGGTCCGCGAGCGTTGGATCGAAGCACGACGAGCCGGACCTGCCCGGGGGCTGCGATACCGACTCTGCAAGCGCGCGCATTTCGGAAGCTGTCGCTTGTCCTAGCTGGTTGCTGCGCGCAGCAATGTTGCGGGCCAGTCCACGAATTTCAGAGGCCTTGTTCTCGAAATTGCGCTGACGCTCCTCGATCGTGGCGCCCCCCAGCACATCGGCCGCCTGACGAAGCGCCTGCACATCCGCCTGCACGGGCTCCAGCCACGATTTCGTCATGCCGTCGCGCAGTGAACTGACGGCATCGCGCACACTTTTGCGCGCATTGTAGAGCGGCCCTCTGCCCGCACCCGATGCCACGCCGCAGCTGCCGCCGCTCGTTTCTTCGCGCGACATCTGGCTGTCGGACCACGAGACGACACTATCGAGTTGGCCGCGTACCGCGTCGAGCCTTGCGGCGACAGCGGCGCTGGCGTCGCGAGCATCCTCCTGCAATCCGGCAAGGCCCGTCTTCGTCGCTTCCTGGCCGGAGATGAGGCTCCACCAGAAGCCGTAGCCGAAGCCAATCGACCAGATGGCAAGGAACACGTAGAGCGGAAATGTTACGAGGCGTTCGCGCAGGCGGCGCTTGGCGCCGAACGTCTCGCGCAGGGTCAACCACATCAAAAAGGTGAGCGCGACCACGACGGCGGCGACGAGAACGTCGTTGGAGACCGACATGCTGCCGCTCTGGCCCGTAGGCGTTGCGGAGACGCCAACGATAAAGTCGCGCATGCCGTGCCACGTTGCGTAGCCGGAGATGATCAGCAGCATGAACGATGCAACGCCGATCAGGGTGTTCCGGCCGAGAACGTAATCGATTGTCCGGCTGATGAGGCTTGGCTGGGCTGGGTTCGGCTGGGCTGCATCAGGCATACTCAATCCCCACTATCTCGCGTGTACTGAGATAGCCGAATTGCCGGGATTGAGCCGTGCTCCGGAAGCAACACTCCGTACAATCACGAATCAGGGGGCAATGCGCGCAGACGCCCTTTTCGCCCTAGTCCCCCGCGGCTTTCCTGCCCGTGAGGCGCAGAAGCAGGAAATCAGACCGCCTGCGCGAGCGATGCTGGCTTGCTCTCGAGGTACTTCGCGAACTGGAGCTTGAACAACCGGTTGTAGGCGCCGGCATTCGCAATCAGCTGGTCGTGCGTCCCGCTCTCGATCACGCGGCCACCCTCAATCACATGAATGAGGTCGGCGTGAAGAATGGTCGACAGACGATGAGCGATGACAAGCGTCGTCTTCCCCTTCGTCAGGTTGCGCAGCTCCCGCTGGATGGCGTCTTCGGTTTCGCTGTCGAGCGCTGACGTCGGTTCGTCGAGAAGAATGATCGGCGCGTTCTTGAGGTACGCGCGGGCAAGCGCGATGCGCTGGCGCTGGCCGCCCGACACCTGGCCTCCGAGTTCGCCAACCGGGCTGTCGTAGGCCCTCGGCAACGACATGATGAACTCGTGAGCGCTCGCCGACTTTGCGGCCTCGATGCATTGTTCGTCGGTCGCGCCTTCAAGACCCGCACGAATGTTGTCGATGATCGTACCTTCGAAGAGGAACGAATCCTGGCCAACGACAGAGATCTGGCTGCGGAGCGATACCAGCGAGACATCGGCGATCGTCTGGCCATCAATCTTGATGACGCCGGAATCGGGCTCGCGAAGGCGCTGCAGCAGCGCGAACAAAGTCGATTTGCCACCACCCGAATGGCCGACGAGCGCCGTCACCTTCCCCGCGGGAACATCAAAGCTCATGTTGTTTATAACAGGCTTATTGGGCGAATACCGGAACGAGACGTCCTGCACCTCAACGTGGCCCACCGTCACCTGAAGGCTCGGCTTTCCTGGCGGTTCGTCCTCGCGGGCGGGCGTATCGATCAATTGATACATCATGCGAACGCCGACGGATGCAGTCGCCAAGTTCAGCTGCACGCGAGATACGCGGCGCGCAGGATCGGCGCACATCAGAAGCGCGGTGATGAAGGCGAAGAATTGGCCGGGGCTTTCGCCGTAATAGAGGTTCCGCCATCCCGCGTAAAAGACGACGGCGGCGACGGCGCAGCCGCCGATCGTTTCCATTAGCGGGTTCACGCCGGCCCCAATTGTCAGCATCTTGTTGGCGACGCGCTGGACCGCCTCGATCGCGTCGAACATCCGCTTGCGCATCTTATTCTCAAGCTGGAACGACTTTACGACCTGGGCGCCTTGGCTGACTTCGCGGGTAATTTGGATGATGCCGGACATCGAGTGGACTTCGCTTTGCGTCGCCTTCTTGATGCGCGCAACCATTTTGCGCGAGGAGAATGCAGCGATCGGGCCGCCGATCAGAGCGATAGCGGCCATAATCGGGTCGAGCACGATCATCGTGATTATCAAACCAACGATCGTTAGCACGTCGCGGCCGAGATTGAGCGAAACCATGTTCAGCATGTCTCTAACGGCATTGGCGTTATGAGACATCCTGGTCACGAGTTCGCTTGAAGTGACCTGCTGGTAGAAGGCCATATCGACCTTCATCAAATGGTCGAACATGCGCTTCTGGGTTCGCGCAACCAGCTGGCTGCCGATCTTACCGAGGATGACCTCAGAGAAGTAAGCGGCAAATCCCTTGGCGATAAAAATTGTCACAATGCCGATCGTGATGCCCACGAGGGCAGCACGATTCTGATGCACGAAAATCGTATCGATCACGTACTTCAGAACATAGGCGCTGAGCGAGGTCATGCCCGCCACCAGCATCATGCACACGACCACGAGAACATACTGCGGGATGAACTCGCGGCCGTTTTCCCTCACCAGCCGCTTTATAAGATCATAGGTCGTCGGCATCCGTTCTCTGTATCGCCCCGTTTCAAAAAATGAGCGCGTCTAGCGCCCGGCGCTATTTTGAGTTGCCCTGCGAACAACCGTCAACGCAAGCCCATTGAATGGCGGAAAAGGCGCCCTCGTCCCCGGGCTACCAAGTTCTCACTTCGTAGGCCCATCGCCCTTACCCGTATAGCGCCAATTCGGCCCCGGAGGAATTCGAAGCATCGCCGGAGCTCGATTGAGCGTCAAATTTCGTGGACGGCCATGTCGTCGGAAGCTTCTGGCGACCGACTGCTCCTGGAAGTTCTCTCGCGCCACATGTGGAAAATTTTCAACAGCCGGTAGTCGGCTTGAATCCAAGAATAGCGCAGCCCGTTCAGGCCTCCCATGAAGTGCCTTCTGTTGATGTAATACTTGAAGAAATTCACCGGAAACTCAAGGACTATCCGCGCCGCCAGCGCGGCTGTGGATGAGTTGGCATGCCGGGCCGACAGCAACATCCTTTCACCCATCTTGCGCTTCAAGTCTTCGAAGCTGCGAAACGAATAATGATAGGCCGGGGCACGAAGAATGCCGACGGCGTGCCCATCAGTCACAACCGTGTCATGCACCTTCGAATTGCGGAATCTCACAAAGCGCCGATCGTACAGCCGCACGTACCAGTGGTCTCGCGCCCACAGCCGCGGCCTCTTGGTATTGGGATAAACGAGTTCCAAGGGCATGCCATAGGCGACGCGCGACGGCGGCGCGTGGGCGAAGAGCGCCATGATTTCGCGCCTCAACCTCGGCGTTATGACCTCGTCGGCGTCAAGATTGAGGAGCCAGTCATTCCGGCACTGTTCTTCGGCGAAACGCTTCTGCCCCCCAAAGCCTAACCACTTCTGCGTGATTACCCGGCAGCCCTCTGCCGCGGCCACCCGCGCGGTATCATCAGTGCTCTCGCTGTCGACAACAACGACTTCATCGACCCAGGGCCGCACAGAACGGATGGTACGCGCGATGCGGTCGGCTTCGTTCTTGGCAATGATGAAACAGGAGATCGGCAATTTATCCATGAAAAAATGCCTTTCAAAAATCGCAGCAAACATGACATCCGCACAAGGACCGCCGTACGCCGATTACCAAAAATTCCGCCGGCCAAATGCTCGGCTTCATGACCGAGAACATTCGAACTAACGCGAACATGAAAAGAGTAGGCCCGCCCCTGACGCTTGAAATGAAGCCGGATCGCAGGGCGCATGCATCGCATACACTGGGCGCTGTGCCATTGACAGGCTCAGACGATATTTACACCCATATATCGAGCGCTCTGTGTTGTTGTCGCCGCATTCGCGTGAGCGCGCGAGTAGTATTTTTTAGTGTCTCTCCGAGCATATGTCGCCTGAACGCACCTCGCGCGCCAGGACATGAGTGCTGGGCGCAATGAGAGGACGCCAGGAAGCGGCCCACGGGGGCGAAGGGCCGCTTCCGGCGCAACGGCTCAGAGTTACTTATTTTGGATCTGGCCGTGCACTTCCCAGGCGTTTCGTTCGACCCAATTATGCTCAAGCTTGCCCTCGGCGTTGACAGCCCAGACCGCCGTTGCCGTCAGCACGAACGGCTGCTGGTTCGCTTCCACGCCCATCATCCCGTTGTTCTTGCCGGTAACGCGCAGCCTTGAGGCAACGCGGCTACCGTCTGCATTCTCGAACGTCTCGATGATCTCGACTTTCATGTCCGAGATCTTCGATTGAAAGTCCGCAATCCACTTCTTGAATGCTTCGCGCGAACGGATGTCCTTGCCGCCGGAGGTGATGATGAAATCGTCGATGACATAGTTGTCGACGGCGGCTGGGTTTTTGTTCTGCCAGACATCCCGCCAGAAGCCTTCAACGATGGTGCTGGAAGCATGCTCGGGGCCAGCGAAAGCGGGCGATGACGCGAGAAGAAAAAGGGAGCAGAAAGCGGCGAAACTGCGAACGTGCATGACGTATCCTTTGGCGATGTTGACACGCTCCGGAGATACGTCGGACCGTTGCGCCGGCGGAATAGCTATACTAGCTATGCAGGCCATAACTGCCGGTTATGGGAGTCGTGGATTTGGATACCGCTGCAGCGTTACGTGCATTCGTGAGAACCGTTGAGAGGGGCTCTGTCACGGCCGCAGCGCGGGATCTCGGTGTATCGCAACCCGCCATCACAAAGCACCTGCGCAACCTTGAACGGGAAGTCGGCGCACGGCTGCTGGAGCGCTCTGCGCGTGGGGTGCGAACGACACCGCTCGGCCAGAACCTCTTCGATGCAAGCCGCCCGGCGCTCGCGACCATCGAGGCCGCCCTCGAGGGCGTCAGTCGCGACATGGGTGAGATCGACGGGCTGTTGCGCATCCATGCTCCATCCTGCATCGGCGCCAAACACATTCACCGCATCGTCACCGAGTTCCAGAGCAAATATCCGCGCGTGACGGTCGACCTTTTCCTGGAAGACCGGCGCGTGGACATCGTCTACGACAACTTCGATCTATCGCTGAAGTATGGCCGCCCCGACGGGCAAGACATCATCATCCGCCGGATCGGCCATGTGCGCCGCATCCTCGTCACGTCGCCGCGATACAAAAAGCGCTTCGGCGAGATCAAGACGTTGAAGCAGCTGGCTGAGGCTCAACTCATAACGACGGCTGCTGTGCTGACTCCGCGGGACGCGCTGAAGCTCGTACGTCAGGGTAAAACAGTCGAGGTGCCGGTGAAGCCCATCATCCGCACCAACAATGCGCAAGTTCTCGAAAACACACTTCTCAGTGGCCGGGCTGTAGGTCCGATCCAGGAACTGCTCGTCGCCAAGGACCTGGCAGCGGGTCAGCTCATCCGCATCCTTCCAGAGTACGAGGTCGAGTCGACGGACATCTACCTCGCGCTTTCGTCAGTGCGCCACATGAGGCCGTCCGTACGCGCCTTTGTTGACTTCGCGGTTCCCGCCTTGCGCAGCATCAAGGGCGTCGATGATGCCGGCTGACGAATGCAGCCTTGAAAGGCGACGCGGCGTGGAGAGAGCAGCGTTGACTTCAGCCGCGGGGCGCATGCAAATGCTCGATAGCAGCATTCGCAGCGGGAGAATCAGATGATCGGCGAAACGATTGCCTTCACGCTGCGAAACCTCCCGGCATTCCTGTTCATCATTGCGTTAGGCGCGACTGCGCTTGGCATTCGGCGCGGACCGGTGCCGCACAGGATGCTCACGTGGCTTCTCCTGCTCCCCATCGGCTTGTCCGGTTTCTGGGCAGGCATCGGCCACGTATTCTTTCCGGCCATGGCCGCCTCGTACATCGGATGGCAAACCAGTCCATTTCAATTGGAAGTCGGCATGGCCGATCTGGCGATCGGGATCACCGCCTGCATAGCGGCCTTTCGCTCGTGGGAGTTCCGTGCGGCTTCAGTGTGTGCGGCCTCCGTCTTCCTGCTGGGCGACGCCGTGGGTCACGTGCATCAGATGCTCACCGCAGGAAACTTCGCTCCGGGCAATGCCGGAGTGCCCTTTTTCATGGACGTCATCTGTCCGCTGCTTGCGATCGGCCTGCTGATAGCGACGCGCGAGCCTGCTCAGAGCGGCGCGGTTCACGCCTAAGTCATTGGGTGGCGCTCGCCTGCTCGGCTGATCAATCTCAGAACACCTGAGCCGTGGGCCGGACGACGATCTCGTTGACATCGACGTCCGGCGGTTGCTCCATGGCAAACGCAATGGCGCGAGCAATGGAATCCGATCCGATCGAAGTCTTGTAGACCTCTTCTACGGCAGCGCGGGCTGCCTTATCCGAAGTGCCGTACTTCAGCTCAGTATCGATTGCTCCCGGCTCGATGGTCGTGACACGAATGTTGCGGCTGGCAAGCTCCTGACGGAGCCCTTCGGAAATGGCGCGCACGGCAAATTTCGTCCCCGAATAGACCGCACCGCCCGGAGAGAACACCTTAATCCCGGCAACCGAGGACATGTTGATGAAGTGGCCGCTTCCCTGCTTCAGGAATTGCGGGAGAGCGGCGGCGATGCCGTACAGGACGCCCTTGATGTTGATGTCGATCATCCGGTCCCATTCGCCCGTCAGTCCTTCCTCCATCGGGGCGATTGCCATGAGCCCAGCGTTGTTGATCATGGTGTCCAAGCGGCCGTAAGCGGAAATCGCTTCGGCGATGAGCGCGCCGACCTCGTCCTTGCTGGTGACATCCACAACGAATGGGCGGGCTTCGCCTCCGGCGGATTTGATGCTGCCGACCACGCCTTCGAGCTTGTCCTTACGCCTGGCCGCGACAACCACCTTGGCGCCACGCGCAGCAAGACAGTGCGCCGCCGCCTCGCCGAGGCCGCTGCTGCCGCCTGTGATCACCACGACCTTGCCCGCAATCGGATCTGCCATAGTCAAATGCCCGCTTAAGCGGGGCCTGACGCCTGGGCCCTGCCCGCATCTGCTTGCGCCCCATAGGTTGCAAATGCATGCACGGCGGGGCGCGGAATTTCAGCAATGTCGAGAAAGCGCGGGAGCAGCCTGCCCGCGATGTTCGATGACTTTGTGGGGTGGCGTCGAAAAGAATGGTCGGAGCGAGAGGATTTGAACCTCCGACCCCCAGTCCCCCAGACTGGTGCGCTAACCAGGCTGCGCTACGCTCCGATTTGAAAATGCCGATGGCGCCTGCCTTAACATCGTGTCAGGAGGCCACCCGGTCGATCGGCCGGTCGATCTGAGGGGTTGGGTACCTGGAACGGCCACCCCCGTCAAGGACGATGTACCCGATGCCCATGCTTCTCACCACTCAGACGCAGAAATGACTTGCATGGCCCAGCTTTATGCCGCGGCACCCACTCTTAACGACGATACTCGGGCAGCCGTTTCAAGATATCGACGATCGGGTTCTCGACCCAGGCGCGGGTCACGAGATCGCGGTGCCGGACATCGCCTCCCGGCACGACAGCGACGCCGCCGGCAGCCAGCCGCTTGTTGATCTGCGGGCTCACATCCACGTCGTGGGCGGCGAGCAAATCCTCGAACCGTGCATTCTGGTTACGCGTGGAGCCGAGATAGACGCTGACGAAGAAGGCGGAGGGATCCTCCTCGATCCAGCGGGCGAATTTGTCGAGGTCGCCATAGAGCGAATCCAGAAGGACGACGCCGCGGACGCGCTTCTTCAGGCCACCGCGCTCGATGGCGGAGGCGGCTGCGACGTATCCGCCGCTGTAGGCGACGACGATGACGGGCATGCTCGCGAACGTGCGCAATGATTTGCGGTCGCCGTGCAAGCGGGCGAGCTGCTGTCCGGCTTCACCAATGAAGCGCCCGAAGACGCCCGGCTGCCAGAACTTGCCGGCGCTCGAGTCTTTAGCATCGACGGCGAGCTGAGGTGCGACGAGCACGACGTTCGCATTCGAAGCCGAGATTTGATCGGGCACCTTCTGGCGTGCGAGCACATCGCGCTGAAGGGTCGCGCCGTGTCCGTGGAAGAAGACCATCATCAGCGCCGGACGGCGAATGTCGAAGCCCTTCGGAATGTGCAACAGCACCCGATTGTCGCTGTAGGTCTCGTCCTCCCAATAGACGCGGCCCGAACCGGTGCGATGGCCCTTGCGCCCGTTTTCGTAGACGTTGAGAAACGGCGCGTTCGAACCCGGCATCGTTCCGCGGTAGGGAAAGGGCGCGGTATCAAACGGCACAAGCGCCGTCTTCGCGCTCTTCGTCGGACCGCTTCGCGATTGGACTTGTGTCTTGGATGGTGTCAGCGGGCGCTTGCCCGCCTTGGCTGCTGCGAACGCACTTGGAAGATCAATCGTCAGTGCGAGGCTCGCGCCGAGAGCTTGCGCCAGAAATTTCCGTCGCCCGCTGTTTAATGTCGCCGGCGCCATGCGCTACGACGCTCCGTCTTCGATCATTTGAAACGCATTTACCTCACGCAGAACAGTCAGCCACGATTCCGCGGCATGAATGTGTGGCTCTAAAGCCCAAAGTTGTTCAATTCGTGAGACCCGAAAGCGCCAAATTGATGCGGTTTACCAACTCTGATGAGCACTCTTGAGAGAATGCTTCGCGCACGTTCTAGATGCATTTTAGTCACTGACTTTGAACATGTTCCGTCAACGGTTGTTGGCATGCATCCGAGTCAATACTGTCCGACGAATCCGCCAGGGTTAAGCTCGCTCAATGACTTCTGCCGCCAGCATCCCCGCATCGCCGTCAATGGGTTCGGCCCTAGACGTGCGAACGGTTTCTACAGTGACCGCTACGGCACTTGCCGTCGCCGATATGATCGGCATCGGCGTTTTCACGAGCCTAGGATTTCAGGTCGCGAGCATCCCTTCCGCGTTCTCCGTACTCTTGCTCTGGATTGTCGGGGGCGTTGCGGCACTTTGCGGCGCGCTGGCCTATGCGGAATTGGCTGCGGCGTTTCCGCGCTCTGGCGGCGAATATAACTTTCTCTCCCGGATCTATCATCCTTCCGTCGGCTTTCTCGCGGGCTGGATCTCCGCGACACTGGGCTTCTCAGCGCCGATCGCGCTCGCGGCAATGGCGTTCGGCGTCTACTTCAAAGCTATCATTCCCGGCGTTTCGCCGCTGCTTCTGGGGCTCGGTGTCGTCTGGATCGTGACCGCGATCCATCTCAGCGGGATCAAGCACTCGGCCAAGTTCCAGAACGTCTCGACGGTCATCAAAGGCGCCCTCATTCTCGCACTGATCATTGCTGGTATCGCCGTCGGGACACCGCAACCCATCTCCTTTGCGCCCTCGGCTGACGACATGAGCTACATCGCCAGTGCGCCCTTCGCGGTCAGCCTTGTCTTTGTGATGTATGCCTACTCTGGCTGGAACGCCGCGACGTACATCGCCGGTGAAATTCGCGAGCCTGCCGTCAGCTTGCCGCGCTCCATCGTTGCAGCAACCTTGATTGTCATCATGAGCTATGTCGCGCTCAACGCGGTGTTTCTCTACACGACGCCGATTTCGGCCATGGCAGGACAGATCGACGTTGCGCTCGTTGCCGGCAAACACATCTTCGGCGAGGTCGGTGGACGGATCGTCGGCGCCCTCATCTGCATTGGCCTCATCTCTTCCATCAGCGCCATGACGTGGATCGGCCCACGCGTCACCATGGCGATGGGGAAGGATCACGCCATGCTTGGCATTCTTTCGCGCACAACGAGCGACGGTGTTCCCAAGCCCGCAATCCTGTTGCAACTCGCCATCGTCAGCCTGCTGCTCATGACGCAGAGCTTCGAAGCCGTTCTCGACACGATCCAGTTCAGCCTGACGCTCTGCTCATTTCTCGCCGTGCTCGGTGTCATCGTGCTTCGCTGGACGTCTCCCGGCTTGCCGCGCCCCTACAGGACGTGGGGCTATCCGATCACGCCATTTATCTTCCTCGGCGTGACCGCTTTCATGATGTACTATCTCGTCATCGAGCGTCCTCTGCAGTCTTTGGCGGGCGTCGCCATCATGCTGACGGGTTTGGCCGTTTATGCCATTTCCCAGCAGCGTTCGATGATCGAAGCAAGGCCTCGATAGGATCAAACATGCCCAGAATGCGCATGACCATTGCGATCGCCGCCGTAGTGGCCGTTGCATTCTCCATTCTCTCGCCGTCGCTCCGCGCGGAACCCAGCGCCAGCATCAACGATACGGCGCGCTTCATCGCGGGACTCCCGCCCTCTCCCGGATCGCCGCTCACTGCCTACACCAACGATGGCTACTGGAAGCAGTACGCGCGTGGCTTTGACGAGGCTTGGAACAATCTTGAGAAGCGGCAGCTGTCGAAGATCAGCGCGATGGTGTCGCGCGATTTCCATACGCGTCAGTCCGTACTGTTTTATTTCTTCAGCGGCCCTGACTTTCTTTATGCGGATGCCTTCTTCCCGTCTGCCGATACCTATGTGATGGCGGGCCTTGAGCCGCCGGGCGACATCCCCGATTTGCGCAAGTTTTCGCGGGGCGAGATCGCCACCTCGCTCAGGGCGCTGCGTTCGTCGCTGAGTTCGGTGTTGAGCTACAGCTTCTTCCGTACGAAATCCATGAGGGTCGATTTCAGCCGCGCCAAGCTCAATGGCACGCTGCCGGTGCTGATGACGTTCCTCGCGCGCTCGGGAAAGACGATCTACGATGTCTCGCTGTTCGATCTCCAGAGTGACGGCACACTGCATCCGGCCGAAGACAAGATTGCAAACCCGACGGGCAAGGGCGTGAAGATCATTTTCGGCGATGCGAACGTCGGCCGGAAGCGCACGCTCTATTACTTCAGTACCGACCTATCCGACGGCGGTATCAAAACAAGCGGGTTCCTGAAGTTCTGCGATGGATTAGGGCATGGCGACAGCTTCCTCAAAAGCGCGTCGTATCTGATGCACTCGGACAACTTCTCTACTGTTCGCGACTACCTGCTGTCTCACAGCGTGTCGCTGCTTCAGGACGACTCCGGCATTCCCATTCGCTTCTTTGCGCAGGGATGGCAGCTGAAGCCCTATGGCCGCTATGTCGGCCCGATCAGCCTCTTCGGCGGGAAATATCAGGCGAAGCTCAACGAAGTTTTTGGCAAAGGGCGTGCGACGCCGATCGATTTCAGCCTCGGCTATCGGTGGCGGCCGAGAGAGTCCAATATCCTGCTCGCTATCCGGGATCCTTCGGCGACTGCCTTTGAGGCAGCACCTGCTGCGGGCATGAAGAAGAGCGACTTGGACAGCGGGGATGCGCTTGGTTCGCAGGCGAACGCCGATGTTCCGCAGCGGCCGAAATACCGCCGCCACAAGGAGCAGACGGTCAACAAAGACTTCCAACTCTTCGGCTATTTGCCCTGACGCGCCTATGACCGCGTGGGGATGAACCCGTCAAGATTGTCAGCAGGGAACGGAAGCACTCCAATTTTTTCAGGCAGGCGTTCGGCCGCGACGGCCGCCACATAGTCATCTCCGAGGTCAAGCGTTCTGACCTGGAGATTGTAACTGCTGCCTGCGGCGTTGCCGCCTACGACGCCTTGCTCGGTCAGCAGCCGGCCAATGCCGATGCCCAGCGCCTTGGCGGCAGCTTCTAGGCATACCCAAGCGACCATGACGTCGCTATCGCGGTCAGCAGATAGCACGTGTTCCGGACCAAGCCGTCCGGCCGCCGCGATGACGCGCTGCCGCCGCTCGGCCGGCATCTTGAGGCTGCGATGCCTTCGTTCCAGGTCCACACCCACCGGCACCGATTTCGAGGCTGCGATGAGCGCCGCTTCACCCGTGTGGGAGATGTTGAACCAGGGCAAGCCGGCAGCGAGCCTTGGCCGGCCTCCTGGCTCGATGGCGAAGTCCGCCTGTCTGATGCTTGGGCCGCATGCGCGTTCGAGCACGATGCGGGTTGCGATGCGTGACGCACGCCACAGCCGGCGCGCTTCGGGATCGCGGGTCGCCGCGGCACGCGCATTGTCGGAAGCGGACAGCCGGGGCGATCCCGATTCCTCGGCCTCCAGAATGGAAGCCGCTTTCGCGAGATCGAGGAAGAAGACTTCGATCTCGCCCAAAGCGAAGGGATGTGCAGGCATTGTGTCTGCTGCAGCGCGTTGCGTTTCAGGCTCCGCCTGCACGCTGCTTCTTCAATTCCGCGGCGCCGTCGGCGGTGTTGAGTTGCTGCCCGAGGAGGATGGCGCGCGCGATCTCGAGTTCGCGTATCGCGGTTGAGATTTGAACCTTGATTGGAATGGGTCCTTCTTCACGCGCCTTAGGCTGCGGCTCGGGAGCTACGGCCTTCACGACCGGCTTTCTGCCGCGCTTCCGGCTTTGAGGCTCGACGGGCATTGCTGCCTGAACCGCGGCCGCGCGATGCGCTGCAGCCTTGACCTGCTCGATGCCGTGCTCACGCAGGATCTTCTGGACGCCACGTATCGTGTAGCCTTCCGCATGAAGCAGCGCGCGGATGCCGCGCAAAAGCTCCATATCCTCGGGGCGATAGTAACGCCGTCCACCGCCACGCTTCATTGGCCGGATCTGCGGGAACCTTCCTTCCCAGAAGCGCAACACATGCTTTGGGATTTGCAGTTCGTCCGCCACTTCTCCGATCGTGCGAAATGCCTCCGCCGACTTGTTCATGAATCACCGCCCTCACGCCTGCCGCATAAAATGCGATTGAACGCGCAGTTCCCTCACGATGCAATCGGAACTCAGCGCTTCGCGTGACCTTTATTGATACGGTCCTTCATAATGTTCGAAGGACGGAAAACGAGAACGCGCCGCGGCGTGATCGGGACTTCTTCACCCGTCTTCGGATTGCGGCCGATCCGCTGGCCTTTTTGGCGAATGCCGAATGAGCCGAAGGACGACAGCTTCACCGCGTCGCCTTCCGCCAAGCTTCCTGAAATTTCATCGAGAACGCGCTCTACGAGCTCTTGGCTCTCGTTGCGCGGCAATCCAACTTTCTCGACGACGGCTTCCGCAAGATCAGCCCGCGTCAACGTCTTGCCCACCATCTCGTTCTCCCAGCCGAACTCTGTGTTCTGACCAGTTATGCTAGCGGCGGTTGGTCGCGGGGTCAACGGGAGGCGCAATCAAGCGACTGAAAAAGCAGGGCTTTCCACGCTGCAGCGCACCAATTTGGTTACCAGCGGGCGAGAACGGCGCCCCATGTGAAGCCACCGCCCATGGCTTCCATGAGCACGAGGCTGCCTTCCTTCACCCGATGGGCCTCGAAGGCATCGTTAAGGGCCAGCGGAATTGAGGCCGCCGACGTATTTCCGTGGCGATCCAAGGTGATAACGATCTTTTCGGGCGCGACGCCGAGCTTTTTGGCGATGCCGTCGAGAATGCGTTTGTTGGCCTGGTGCGGTATGAAGAGGTCGATCTCATCGGGAGCATAACCCGACTCGACCAGCGTTTCCTCGATCACGCCCGAGATCTTCTGAACGGCATGCCGGAAGACCTCACGGCCGTTCATACGGACGTGGCCGACGGTCTTGGTCGATCCGGGGCCGCCGTCGACGTAGAGCAAGTCTTCGAATCGGCCATCCGAGCGGATTTTGGTCGCCAGGATGCCCCGATCCTCCCGCGCGCCGTGCTGCGTCTGGGCCTCGAGCACCACGGCGCCCGCGCCGTCGCCGAACAAAACGCACGTCGAACGGTCCGACCAGTCGAGGATGCGCGAGAACGTTTCGGCGCCGATGACCAGGGCGCGCTTGGACTGCCCGAGCTTCAGGAAGTTGTCGGCAACTGTGAGCGCGTAGACGAAGCCGGAGCAGACAGCCTGCACGTCGAACGCCGCGCCCTTCGTGATGCCCAGCATCTGCTGGATTCTGACGGCTGTCGCGGGAAACGTCCGGTCCGGCGTTGCTGTTGCGCAGATGACGAGGTCGATATCGACGGGATCAATTCCTGCGCGCACCAATGCCTGCTTGGCCGCGGCGGCTCCGAGGTCCGACGTCAACTCGTTCTCATCGGCGATGTACCGGGTGACGATGCCGGAGCGCTCTTGAATCCAAGCGTCGCTTGTGTCGACGATTTTCGCGAGATCGTGGTTTGTCACGACGCGCTTGGGAAGATGCGCACCGACGCCGCGGATGACAGAGCGGAGAACTGCCAAATCTATGCCTTTCCGAGCGGGCTACCGGCCGCGCTCTGCGGCGGCGAACCGCCGCCAGCAGCCGAAAGCTTGTGATGAAAACTGTCGATGTCGGCTGTCAAACGCCCGATCAGCCCCGAATCGGCCATCTCGTACGCAAGATCGACTGCGCTCGCAAATCCAAACGCGTCCGTGCCGCCGTGGCTCTTCACCGCAATGCCGTTGAGCCCAAGAAACGTGCCGCCATTAACGCGGCGCGGGTCCATCTTGTCCTTCAGCACGCGGAACCCGCCTTGAGCGAGTAAGGCGCCGATCTTGGTCAGCAGAGAACTCGTCATGGCGGCGCGCAGGTAGGTACCGATCTGCTTCGCGGTGCCCTCTGCGGTTTTCAGAGCGATGTTTCCGGCGAAGCCTTCAACGACCAGGACATCGACCGCACCGACACCGATCTGATCGCCTTCGACAAACCCTTTGTATTCCAAGGGCAAGGCATCGATCGACTTCAGCAGCGCATGCGCGGCCTTCACGTCCTCGTTGCCTTTCATCTCTTCCGTGCCGACGTTCAGCAGGCCAACGGACGGCCTTTCGATGTGGAACACGGCGCGCGCCATTGCTGCGCCCATGAGGGAGAAATCAGCCAACTGATCCGCGGTCGCGCCGATGTTGGCGCCAACGTCGAGCACGATGCATTCCGATTTGATCGTCGGCCAGATCGCTGCGATTGCGGGGCGTTCGATCCCCTTGATCGGCCGAAGGACAAGCTTGGCGATTGCCATCAATGCGCCGGTGTTACCGGCTGAAACGGCGGCGTCGGCCTCGCCCGTTTTCACGGCTTCGAGCGGCAGCCACATGCTGGAGCCCTTGCCACGGCGCAGCGCCTGGCTCGGCTTCTCCTCCATGGCGATCACGTGATCGGTATGGACAATGCGGGACTTGGCGCGAAGCGCCGGGTGCGGGGCCAGCGCGGCTTCAATGCGCGCTTGGTTGCCGTACAGGATGAAACTCAACGCCGGCTGGCGCTCAAGTGACAATGCCGCCCCGGGGATGACAACCTCCGGGCCGTGATCGCCACCCATTGCGTCGAGTGCAATAGTCTTTGGGCTCGCCATTTGTCGTCGATTGCCGCTCAGGTCGTGTTGGCA
Organism: Hyphomicrobium sp.; assembly: GCF_035687085.1. GTDB lineage: Bacteria > Pseudomonadota > Alphaproteobacteria > Rhizobiales > Hyphomicrobiaceae > Hyphomicrobium_B. Next base: position 48,037 of record NZ_DASRYS010000009.1, read on the forward strand.
CAGAGGAATAGTGCCAGACCCGGCAGGGCCTATCTCTCCCCGAAATTCGGCGAGACCATAGCCTTTTGCGGCTCGCCCACAAGGCGAAAACGCACCTCGTGACAGAAGCACTCACATCTATTGGTATTCTCTTGACTTTTTCCGCACATATCGCGGCCGGATGCCGTCAATGAGCACGAGTCCGGGGCGGCAGGGGAACGTCGATCAGCTGCCGGGCTTCAGCTTCGACAGCGCTGCAAAGGGGCTGACCTTTTCGGGCTCCGCGGCCTTCGGGTCCTGCCAATTGAACTCGGCGTCCGGACGGCGCGGATAAGGATTGAGGGAAGCAGCCAACGTCTCATAGACGATCCGTCCGACGGGGATAGCTCCATTCTCGAGCAGCTCGACTTCGGCGGCATCGAGAATTTCGGCTTCCTCCTCGTCAGCGGGAAGATCAATCTCGGGGAAGAATTCAACCTCGTACTCGGCGTTTACATTGCCGTTTACGGGCTCGAGCGACACCACGCAGGCCTGCTCCACTGCAGCGACGATCGTTCCACGCAGCCGATAACCGTCGCCCGCTATGGCGTTGATGCGATAGCTCGTGGAGAGGCTCGTGACCTTCAGGATGTCGAGGGCCTGCGCAATCGCCTGGCATTCCTCAGGCGTTGCCTCGCGCGACCGCTGCAGTCCGCCGGCGGGAATATCGATTGAGCGTTCGCTCCAGTTCAATGGTTGGTCGGTCACGTCGTTGATACCTTAGGTTTCGATGTGGCGGCCGCGAGCAGCCGGCTCGCCGTTCCATCGTTTACGAAGACTTCGAATTCCAGGTCCGATAGAGCGCTGGACGCTGCTTGCATATAGTGAGCGAGCGCCACGGCGTCTTCTTCCCGCTCCCCGGCACCATCATAAACATAGCCGCGGAGCGCCTCCGTCAGCTTGGGCGAAGCAGTGCTGAGCGAGCCTGCGCCGCTCAATCCACTGCGGTAGCTCGCGGCGCGCTCATAGAACCCTGCGGCTGCGCGCTTAACCTTCTTGGGGACCGTTAGATCCCCTACCCCCATCTCGCGCATGCAGTCATCCATGTCGACGACGAAGGCTTCGATCGTTCTCCTGGCCAGCTCGTCGGCCTCGCCTCCTTTTCCCCGCAGCGCTTCGAGCGCGAGAAAAAGATGAATTGCAACCAGCTCGAAGCGGCCTTCCGGTGTGTCCGGAACGCCGAGGCGGCCGTAAAACGCCTGCTGCCGCGCCGCGGTCACGACGCTGCCATAAAGCTCTTCTGCTTTGCGGCCGGTATCTGCTCGTTGCCTCAGCCATCGCAACATCGTGAGGGGTCCTTGGTTGGCGGCATGAGCAAATGTCTGGGGATCATGCCTGGCGGCAACGCCGTCGCGCAGTTGCCGGCCTTCGACGCACAATCTAAACACACGCCGGCGATAGGGCGAAGAGATTCGCGCCAATGAAAGTTCAAATGAGACAGCACGGCCAAAGAAGTCGGCATCTAAAAGCAATCGTCCGGTCGGGCGTGATGGCCGCGACCCTCGTCTGGCCAACGCTCATGCTGACGGCATGCGGGACGCCGACGATCACGAAGCATGGTCAGCAGTTCCGCGCGACCGACTTGCAAGCCGTGCAGCCCGGCATGAGCCAGGACCAAGTGCGCACCGCGCTCGGCACGCCGGCGACAACCGCCGTGGTCGGCGACGGGCGCGCGTTCTATTATATATCGAGCACCGAAAGCCAGAAGTCGTTTTTCCTTCCCACCGAGACCGACCGGCAGGTGGTGGCGGTCTACTTCAACCAAGGCGGCACCGTCGACACCATCGCCAACTACGGCCTGAAGGACGGCAAGATCTTCGATTTCGTCAGCCGCAAGACACCGGCCCCTGGCGGCAAGGACGAAGGCATCCTGAAGCAGCTCTTCCGCAACCTCGGCAAGCAGCAGCTCTTCGGCAGCAGCGGCTGATCCGGCCTATTTAGCCAAGTTTACCACAGCAAACGACCGCGATTTGCCGGGCGTGCCGCGTGCTATGATGCCGTTGCAGCGCTGCGATTGAAACCGCGCTGGCCAAGAAGCAGTTAGACGGGTGGCGGGCGCGCCGCTTCGGTGCCCGATCTTTAACGCAACCGCGGCTAGGTATCAGATGAGCGAAAACATCGACGTTGGCTTTATGGTCTTTCTGGCGGACGGCCAGGAGGGCATCGGCGCCGTCCGCGAGGTCACGCCGACCTCCATTGTCATCTACATCGAGAACGCCGGAGAATTCGTCGTGCCGCGATCGGCGATCAGGGACGTGCACTCGGAAAAGGTGATTCTAAAGGCTGAGCTTCTCGATAAGCGTTTGCTGCAAGCCATCGGCCACGAACACGACAGCGAAGATCCCAACCTCGTCGGTTGACGCCGCCTGCGGTCAAGCTGCGAACCGTCAAAGACAAAGGCCCCGGAAAATCGCTCCGGGGCCTTCGAGTTTTTGAGGTGCGTTGTAATTACCAGTGGGCCAGAACTGCGAGCAGCAGCAGCGCCACGATGTTGGTGATCTTGATCGCCGGGTTGACGGCGGGACCCGCCGTATCCTTGTAGGGATCGCCGACAGTATCACCGGTCACGGACGCCTTATGAGCTTCCGAGCCTTTCACGTGCTTGACGCCGTCCTTGTCGACGAAGCCGTCCTCGAAGCTCTTCTTGGCATTATCCCAAGCGCCGCCGCCAGACGTCATCGAGATGGCAACGAAGATGCCGGTGACGATCACGCCGAGCAGCATTGCACCAACGGCGGAGAAAGCCGCGCCCTTGCCCGCAATCGCGTTGACCACGATGAAGAGCACGATGGGCGAGAGAACCGGTAGCAGCGAAGGCACGATCATTTCCTTGATCGCCGCACGCGTCAGCAAGTCGACGGCGCGGGCGTAGTCGGGCTTCGACGTTCCCTTCATGATGCCGGGATTGGCTTTGAACTGACGGCGCACCTCTTCAACAATCGAGCCCGCCGCGCGGCCGACGGCCGTCATGGCAAGCCCGCCGAACAGGAACGGGATCAGACCGCCGAGCAGCAGGCCGGCGACGACATACGGGTTGTCGAGGCCGAAGTTCACCTGCACGTCCTTGAAGAACTGATAGCCGGTTGCGTCGGGAGCGTTGGCTGCAGCGATGAAGTGCTGCAGGTCATAGTTGTAGGCCGCAAACAGCACGAGCGCGCCGAGACCGGCGGAGCCGATGGCGTAGCCTTTGGTAACCGCCTTCGTCGTGTTGCCGACGGCGTCGAGCGCGTCGGTCGAGCGGCGGACTTCCTTCGGCAGGCCAGCCATTTCCGCGATGCCGCCGGCGTTGTCCGTCACCGGGCCGAAGGCATCGAGGGCCACGATCATGCCGGCGAGGCCGAGCATTGTCGTTGTTGCGATCGCGGTGCCGAAGAGACCGCCGAGCGTGTAGGTCGCGATGATGGCGGCGACGATGGCGATCGTCGGGAGCGCACAGGCCTCAAGAGAAACTGCGAGACCCTGGATCACGTTCGTGCCGTGCCCGGTCACCGATGCCTGACTGATCGACTTCACCGGGCGATAGCCGATGCCGGTGTAGTATTCGGTGATCCAGACGATCAGCCCCGTGAGCGCCAGGCCGACGATCCCGCACAGGAACAGGTTCCAGCCTGTGATCGTCTGCCCGGCCGCCGTTCCGACATCTCCCATGCCGCCAAGCACGTATTCAGTCGCGACCCACAGACCGAAGATCGACAGGACAGCGGATGCGATCACGCCGCGATAGAGCGCGCCCATGATCGAGCCGTTGGTGCCGAGTTTCACGAAGTAGGTGCCGATGATGGAGGTGACGATGCAGGCGGCGCCGATCGCGAGCGGATAGAGCATCAGCACGCCGAGGTTCGGCTGACCGGCGAAGAAGATCGCGGCCAGAACCATCGTAGCGACGACGGTCACCGCGTAGGTTTCGAAGAGGTCCGCCGCCATGCCGGCGCAATCGCCGACGTTGTCGCCGACGTTATCGGCGATGGTTGCGGGGTTTCGCGGATCGTCTTCGGGAATACCCGCTTCGACCTTGCCGACGAGATCGCCGCCGACGTCGGCGCCTTTCGTGAAGATGCCGCCGCCGAGACGGGCAAAGATCGAGATCAGCGAGGCGCCGAAGCCCAATGATACGAGCGCGTCCACGACATCCCGGCTGCCCGGCTCAAGGCCGAAACCCGCCGTCAGGATGGCGTAGTAGACGGCGACGCCGAGCAGCGCCAAGCCCGCCACGAGCAGGCCAGTGATTGCGCCCGCCTTGAAGGAGATGTCGAGGCCATTCGCGAGCGAAACGGTCGCCGCCTGCGCGGTGCGCACGTTGGCGCGAACCGACACGTTCATGCCGATGAAGCCCGCGAGACCCGAGAGAACCGCGCCGATCAAGAACCCGAACGCCTGAAGCGGCCCAAGCAGCAGCCATGCCAACACGAAGATCACGACGCCGACGATGCCGATCGTGCGGTACTGTCTGTTCAGATAGGCCTGCGCGCCTTCCCGTACCGCCGCTGCGATCTCCTGCATCCGGGCATTGCCCTGATCGGCGCTTAGCACGCTTCTGGCTGTGATAAATGCGTAGAGGATCGACAACGCACCGCAGGCGATGATCCCCCAGAGGATATTGCTCATTGAGTGGTCCCTTTTGCACGCTTCCATCGCGGTCCGTTGTCCGGACCGGCATCCCAGGTGCCTTCGGGCGCTGCCGTAACAGCTATCCAGCTCCCGGCATTATTCGCTCTCGCAGTATTGATTCGTGGGCGGAGAGCCGCGGCGGACCATGCCAAAAGTGTCGCAGTGTTGCAACTCGGACGACGACACTACCCGTAAAAAAGCGGCCCAGACGGATATTCCGTCCGGACCGCTCTATGCCGTCAGCCAAGCAGCCGTATTAGCGGCGGTGGCGCCGGTGGTGGTGACCATGGTGCCGATGGTGGCGATGGCCCCAGCCGCGGTGGTGGTGGTGATGCCGCCAGTGGCGCCGATAGCGATAGCCGTAGTACGGGCGGCCATAGTAGCCGTCGTAGTAGCCATAGCGCGGGCCGTAGAAGTAGGGTGCGCCAAAGCCGAAATAGATGTTGGGTCCCCAGTGGCGATGGCGATGGCGCCAGCGGGCTTGCGTTACCGGGGCCTCAGTCTGCTCGACCTTCGGTTTCGCTGCTGTCAGACCGGCCGCCGCGTTGGCAGACGACGGAAGTGTTCCCGCGAACAGAAGTCCCGCGAGAATGGACAGAGACATTATCAGTTTTCGCATTGATCTCTCCACAGGGGGGCATTCGCCCTCGAAGTGTTTTCTGGGCGCACCGCTTGAACGCGTCACCGTCTACATAGGTTGCGATTGTTTGTGGGGCACACCGCTGTACCATCTCTGCATCAGTGGAGCGGAGATCCACGCCGGTTCGACAGCCGGTAGCACAGCGTAGACTTGTATGCAGCACGCGAGGCAGAGACTGCTCGCGCATAACACGCCATGTTCATTATCGGGTTCAAGTTCAGCGACGCCGGAGGCCGGCATGACTATCGATGCGTACTTTCGAAGCGACGCGGGACAAGACATCATTGCCGAAATGGCGGCCGCCTTCGGCATCGACGAGCAGAGCACACGAAGCGCTGTTTATGCGCTCAGTGAGGAGCTTGAAGTTCGCATCCAGCGTTTGATGCTCTCGCGAAGTGGCGTCGCTGATGTCGTTTCACTTGTGACCACGCGGCACGCGCCAAATGTGCCGCCGAATTCTGCCGCTCTCACGTCGCAGGACGTTACCGCCAATGGCGACGACATCCTCAATGTGCTGATCGGCAACAAGCATGTGAGCCGCGGAATTGCAGCTCGCGTTGCTTCCCGCTCCGGGCTCGACGCGGCGACAGTTCAGAAGCTTCTCCCCGTTGTTGCAACGCTGGTGATCAGCGAACTGCAGAGACAAGCGGCCCCGGCCATCGCGAAGGTTGCGGGCACGATTTCGGGATTATCCGGCGCGGAGGCAAGTCCGTTGCCCCTGCCCGGCGATACACTTCCAGCCGAAGGAGAAAGGCGGCGCGGGCCGATCGATGCGGGGAGCCCTCTTCCCATTCCCGGCGATGACATTCCGGGCCTGGGGCGGCGCAACCGTTTTCCGGATCCCCAGTCCGGCGATAATCCCTACAGCCGGCTTCCCGATATCATCCGGCGCGGCGGCGAGCGGGTTCCGGGCTCCGGCGGCGACACTCTTGAAAGCGTCATCCGCTCGATCCTCGGGAATATTCTTGGATCGAATAGCGGTGTCATAGGCACCATGATCAAGCTGTTCGTGGTGCGCTGGATCGCGTCTCTCGTCCGCCGCGTGCTGGCGCAGGCAACCGGGCAGCGCTAGCTGAAAGAGCGTTCGGTGAGCAATAAAAAAGGCCGCTGAAAGAGCGGCCTTTGTCGAATCAAGCGGATGCTGGAAGCTTTTCAGCGGCAAGGTCTGGCGCTGAGATCGCAGCTCCAGGAACCGCCGATTCCCGCTTGCGAGCACTTCGCGGCCTTGCTCGCGGCGCGGCCCCAGTGAGCCCAGTTCGAGCCGTATTCGAAATCGGTGAAGTCAGCCCAGGACTTGATACCGGCGGCGAGTGCTGCCTTCTTCGAGGCCTGCCCCGAGCTGGAGCCGTAGTGGTAGTGGTCGACGAAGCATATGCGGCCCTTCTCACGCCGCTGCTCGTGAATAGCCGCCACGCCGGTTTCATCAGCGAACGCCGGTACTGCGCAGGCAAAAAGGGTGGCCACGGCAAGGCTCGGCCCCATCCATCCGAAGCGAATCATTTTGTTACCGTCTCCGAAGACTATCGAGGGCAGATCCCCCATCCCGCGTATTTCGCAGATTCAGCGAAGCTCTCGATAGGTTTTCGCGCGGCGTGAAAAGAATTTCCGGCCAAGAGGCAATCTGGGCACATGCTGAAATAAAGCGGGAGCGCAAGGCTGCCTCGCGCTCCCGCCATTTTGCGACTTAGACTGAGAGTTTACTTGACGGCGACAACCGAGATTTCGACGAGCATGCGCGGGTCGATGACCTTGGCTTCGACGCAAGCGCGGGCGGGCGCGCCCTTGCCGTCGAGCCATACGCCCCAGGCTTTGTTCATGCCGTCGCGATGGCGGATGTCGTTGAGCCAGACGGTCGCCTGCACGACCTTCGTCTTGTCGGTGCCTGCGAGCGCCAGAAGGCGGTCGATCTCAGCCAGCACTTCGGCGGTCTGGCCTTCGACGTCCTTGGAAAGATCTGTCGGGATGACGCCTGCGGTGAAGACGAAGCCGTTGGCCTCCGTGACCTTCGAATAGACGGGTGAAGTTTCATAGCGCGTGACGGTCACGGGTTATCTCCATTTCAGGTTTTGTCATTGAGACTTAGCGGGGCGCCTCATAGCAGCTGACCGGGCGCGCCTGAAGCCTCAAAGAAGCGGTGGGTCCTCGTGCCGCTCACCATCGACGATCAGACCCTTGAGAGCTGCCGTGCCGTCGGTTGCAACCGCGACGATGGCCTTGATCTCGTGAGACCTGACCTTGTCCTCGAGAACACGTCCGGTGCCCTCCGGAACGAAGTAGTTTTCGATGCCGTAGCGCACGTTGATGAAGGTTTGGCCCGCGCTCTCGTCTCTCCAGATCGAATTCACGCGGCCCTTGAGAACGGTCTCGCCCGGCGCCACTGCCGAGGGATAAGCGCTTCCCACACGCGTCAGCGTCCAGCTGCCATCCGTGGCTCCGGCGAGCGTAACGTACACGTCGGACCCAACCGAAGCCGCTCCCGGGGGGAAGTCCGTTTGGGCGTTCGGCGTCTTGAGCCGGCTGATGTCGTAGCCGAGCGTCACATAATCTCCGCGGAAGATGTCGCGCGGATCGACCGGCTGAACGGCGAGCGTGATTTCGCGGCCTGACTTCAGAAGGCTGTCGCGGGCGCGGACCATGTCGAATAGCGCCGCCGACTGGACGATGGCGACAAGCGCGAGCAACGGCCAGATGAGTTTGCGGTTGCTGATCATGCAGGCCGTCCTGTGCTTGCACTCTGTCTCGCCAGTCGTAGCGCCACGTAAGCGAGCAGCGAAACGATCATCGCGGCGATGAGGAAGAAGAGCGACGTTCCGAGTATGGTCCCGATGGTCACCCCATAAAGCGTGAGGATCTCAGCCGAGAAGCCGATGTAGCCGATCCACAGTGCGCCACGGTTTCCGGTCGACAACGCGTAGGCGATGCCTGCAAGGATCAGGATCAGCGCTACCGCAGCCAGCGCGATGAGCTTGCCGAGCGGCGGGGTTTCGAAAAACTGAAGCGCGAAGAGCCCGGCCAGCGCGACGGCGAGCGCATAGGCAAAACTGGGCGACGCAAAATGGCCGAGCGCCGCATCGACATCGGGCCGGAACTTCTCCAGCGCAACGGCAGCACCGGCGGCGATCACGCCGATCAAGACGACGAGATCATGCTGATGGCCATCGTCCAATTGATAGCCCAGTGAAACGACGAATGCGGCCAACGTCAGCGCCGAAAGGTGGAAGCCCGGCTGCCAGCGTTGCCAGATGAACGCTGCCGTCACCATGAACCAGCCGATGAGGAATGCCCAGTGCACGGCATGCCTTTGGGAGGTCTCGAAGAAGGACCAGAGGCAGACGAGGATCATCGCCAAGGCGAGCGCCGGGTTCGATCGTAGTGCGATGCCTGCGAAGAGCGCCCCGATCCACCACATGAGCACCCCGTCCGCCGGATCGCCGCCAATGTTGTACATTTGGCTGATCAGCATGATGCTGGCGCCGAACATTCCGACTGCGAACAATATGGCTGCGTCGGCGAACTGCGCGAGCCCGCGCGTGTTGAGCCAGCCGGCGGCGCCGTAGCCGGACCAGATGGTGGCGAGCAGCAACATGAGGCGGCCGAGCCGCGGCATCTCCTGCCAATGCGCGGCGACGAATGAGATGGCCGCAAAGCCGAAGAGGATGCTCGCTATGACTCCCAGCGCCGGGGCGAGGCCGAATTCGCGCCCGCTCGCTTCGACATCGGCGAGGATCGCCGCCCGGCTCTCGCCGCTAACCCAGCCCATGGACTGCCAGCGGTCGAGATCGCGTTTGATACGTCTTTTATAGGGAGACCACATCGGAAGGGGCTTCACCGCCTGAATTGCTGCTGTTGCGCGATGATCTTGAATCATGGGGGCAATGCGTTGGCTAGACCGCGGCGCTGCCGTGATGCCGGCAAATTCTGCCATCTCTCGCCATTTATCTCGAATTCGGCCCTGCCACTTTTGTCACACTAAACCTCGCACCCGCCTTCTTGACGCACTGCAACTTGGCGCTAGTCTAGTTGCGAATGATTATCATTTGCATAGGGTTGCCCGATGGACGCCCGTACTGAGCAAACTTCGCCGCCATCCGATGGGTCGCCTCTCGCCGACCCTGGCTGGCGAAGGGCACTGTCGGACCGCTCTTTGAGCGAAGTTTTCCGCACCGTCGGCGTTGCCAGCCATGGCAGCTCTTGGCGGCGGCTCATGGCCTTTTTCGGCCCCGGCTATCTCGTCGCCGTGGGCTACATGGATCCCGGCAACTGGGCGACCTCGATCGCGGGCGGATCGAAGTTCGGCTACACCCTGCTGTTCGTCGCGCTCCTGTCGAACATCATGGCAATCCTTCTGCAATCGCTATGCGCGCGTCTCGCGATTGGGTCAGGACGTGACCTGGCGCAGGCCTGCCGCGACGGCTACCCGCGATGGGCCGCCATCCCGCTTTGGATTTTTGCCGAGGTCGCCATTATCGCCACCGACGTGGCGGAAGTGATCGGTACAGCCATCGGCCTCAATCTACTCTTCGGCATTCCGCTCGAAATCGGCGTTCTCCTGACCGCCCTCGACGTCTTCGTCGTGCTGCTGTTGCAGCGGCTCGGGTTCCGGTATCTCGAAGCTTTCATCATCACGATGCTCGCCGTCATTACCGCGTGCTTCGGCATTCAGATTGCGCTTGCCGATCCGGAATGGGGCGCCGTCGTCCGCGGTTTTGCGCCGACGACTGAGATCGTCAGCAATCCCGAAATGCTCTATCTGGCGCTCGGCATCATCGGCGCGACGGTCATGCCGCATAACCTTTACCTGCACTCGGCAATCGTGCAGACGCGCGCGTATGGAACGTCGACGAAAGACAAGCGCGAGGCGCTGAAGTTTGCGACGATCGACTCGACGTTCGCGTTGTGCTTCGCGCTCTTCATCAACGCCTCGATCCTCATCCTCGCGGCCGCAGCGTTTCACGCGTCCGGCAAAACCGAAGTGGCAGAGCTCAGCCAAGCGCAGGCGCTGCTGCATCCGCTGTTGGGCTCGGCGATCGCGCCGACGCTGTTCGGCATTGCGCTTCTGTGCTGCGGCCTGAACTCGACCGTGACTGCGACGCTCGCGGGCCAAGCGGTTATGGAGGGGTTTCTCCATATCAGACTGCCCGCCTGGCAACGCCGGCTCTTCACCCGTTGCGTCGCGCTTCTGCCTGCGGCGGGCGTCACGCTTTTCTATGGCGAAGCGGAAACGTCGAAACTGCTGATCCTTTCGCAGGTCGTGCTGAGCTTGCAGCTTCCCTTCGCGATCGTGCCGCTCGTGCAGTTCACAGCGAGCCGAACCAAGCTTGGCGATCTCGTCTCGCCGCGCTGGCTCACGGTCGCTGCAGCGACCATTGCGGTAACGATCATCGGGCTCAACTTGAAGCTAACGTGGGATTTCTTCACGAGCTGAGGGCAAACCGCCCTTTCCCGCTCGCGGTATCTCTGGCCGCGGGCGGCAACGGTTAATCCTTATATTTGAGCTTGACGTCCCCTGGGCGTGCCGTCCGCACCGCGCGGGAACAATCGTTGCAAGCCCAAGCCCGCCCCCTTAAGTATCCCTCGTGGGCCGCGGAGGTGCTTTCTTCGCACATGCCGATCAGCACCGGGCCCAGTGATCCATTAATCCCCGGAACTTCGTTCCCACCTCGTGGAGCCGCTGTGCATACCGTTAAAACATCCGCCGTTCACGTCATCGGCGCTGGCCTCGCGGGCTCCGAGGCCGCTCATCAGATCGCGGCGACGGGCACGCCCGTCGTGCTGCACGAGATGCGCCCGGTCCGCTCGACCGAAGCGCACAAGACCGATGGCTTTGCCGAACTCGTCTGCTCCAACTCGTTTCGTTCCGACGACTGGGAAAACAATGCGGTCGGCTTGCTGCATGAAGAGCTTCGGCGTGCAGGTTCGCTCATCATGGCTGCGGCCGACGCGCACAAGCTTCCGGCCGGCGGCGCACTTGCCGTCGATCGCGACGCATTTTCGGCGGAAGTGACGGCGCGCATTTCGGCCAATCCGCTGATCACGATCGTGCGCGGCGAGCTTGAAGGTTTGCCACCGGACGATTGGGCGAACGTCATCATTGCGACCGGGCCGCTGACCTCACCGGCGTTGAGCGCCGCGCTTGCCGCGCTGACCGGCGAAGACTCGCTCGCATTCTTCGATGCGATCGCGCCCGTCATTCACCGCGATTCCATCGACACTTCGATTGCCTGGTTCCAATCGCGTTATGACAAGGCGGGTCCAGCGGGCACGGGTGCTGATTATCTCAACTGCCCGATGTCGAAAGAGGAATACGAAGCGTTCATCGATGCTCTACTGGCTGGCGAGAAGACCTCGTTCAAAGAATGGGAAGCGTCCACGCCCTATTTCGACGGCTGTTTGCCGGTTGAAGTGATGGCGGAGCGCGGGCGCGAGACGCTGCGGTACGGGCCGATGAAACCCGTGGGGCTCGATGATCCGCGCACGGGGCGTTGGCCCTATGCGGTCGTTCAGCTTCGCCAGGACAACGCGCTCGGCACGTTGTGGAACATGGTCGGTTTCCAGACGAAGCTGAAGCACGCCGAGCAGGTGCGCATCTTCCGCATGATTCCAGGGCTGCAGAATGCGGAGTTCGCGCGGCTCGGTGGCTTGCATCGCAATACGTATCTCAATTCGCCGAAGCTGCTCGATCGTTCGTTGCGGCTGAAAGCGATGCCGCGGCTGCGCTTTGCGGGCCAGATCACGGGCGTCGAAGGTTACATCGAGAGCGCTGCCATTGGCCTGCTGGCGGGCCGCTTTGCCGCGGCCGATGCGATGGGTACCGCTTCAGCTGCACCACCCCGGACGACGGCGCTTGGCGCGCTACTCGATCACATCACCGGCGGACATCTCACCAGCGACGACAGCGAGCGCGGCGCGGCGCGCTCGTTCCAGCCGATGAACATTAACTACGGCTTGCTTCCCGATCTCGAGAGCAACCCCACGCACGATCAAGAAGGCAAGCGGCTCAAGGGGCCTGAGCGCGGCCGAGAAAAGAAGCGAACGATGTCGCGCCGTGCGCTGGCCGATCTCGCCATCTGGCTTGATGAGCCCGCACCAGCTGCAAAACAATCTGCCTAGGCAATTCCGCTCGCGTCTACTGCGTGCTGCCCGAAGCCGGTGCAAACGGCTTCGGTGTGAATGCGTCATCGATGGGCGCGGCCCTGGGCGCCGGGGCTGGCTGTGCCTGGTCAACAAGCGGCTCTGGGGCCGTGCGGTTGAGCGGACGCAGCTCGATGGGCGTACCCTGAGGCGCAGCCGGCGAGGATGGCACAGGCGCTGTTACTGCCTGCACCGGAGGCGGTCCGACCACGGCTTCCGACGGGACCCGATCTTCTGAGCCTGAGGTCACCCCAACCGTGGCGCCGGAAGGGGTATCAAGGTCGCCTGAGAATGGCGCGCTCGCATCAGGTAAAGCATTGAGCGGACCCGGGGCCTTCCCTGGCAGCGCGCTCGTGACGCCGCCATCGCCGCCGCCAGCGGGCAGCTTACTCAACACCGAATTGATGTCGGGAATTTCCGCGCCGGGCTCAGGGACAGCTGGGGCCGGAACGTCGTCTGGCGAGGGCACTGCGTAGCCCGTCGGTTCGGCATCGGGGCCCTGCCCGTATTTGGCGAGCACAGCACGGGCCTTGTCGACGACGGCGTCGGCGATGGCGGCGTGACCTTCAGCCGTCGGATGGAAGGCGCCGGAGTACGTCGAGGCCAGGATCAGCTGGAAGGGCGCGAACGGCTCGATGCTCAGAACCTTCGTCAACATGCCGGCGGCGACGTGGAAATTGCCGGTCATGAAGGCATCGTTGGGCGTGCGGAACCAGCGCTGGCGCGCAGCATAGGGCTGGTAATCGGCCGGATTGTAGGGCGTCCAGATGCCATCGATCTTGCGCGGGATGCGAAGGTCGTCGACTTCGCCCACGCCTGCGACGCTCAAGCCCGCGCAGATGCCCCGGCCGATGAAGGCGCGCCGGTGGGTCTCGACGAAGGTCCAGCCGAACTCGGAGGCATTGTCGCGCATCAACCGATGCAGCTTGTCGGCAAACCATGTGCCGAGCTTCAGCTTTTTGCGGTCCAGCTGAAAGTCGGGGACGACCTCCATGCCGGCATTACCGTCAGCACACATCTGGCTGCCGTCGCCTTCGAGCGCGAGGCCCGGGTAGGCGACGAGCATGATGCGATCGCTCTCCTGCCAGGGCACGTGGAGGACGCTGTGAATGGCGCGGTTGAGCGCCTTATATTTCGCGCCCAACGTCGCCAGTTCGGAGGAGGCTTCCGCTTCGCCATGAACTTGGCCCAGCCAGCCGCCGAGCTGGCGCAGCAAAGATTCATTTGAAAGAACAGCGTTGGCGAGCAGCCGCGAGAAGCCGATATCGTTGCCGCCGATCGAGAGCAGAACAAGATCGATCTTGCGCGCTTCGTCCGGCGGGCAGCGGCGCAGAATGATGTCCTTCAGCTGCGGGAGCTTGCCGTTCTGATGGAAGGCCTCCGGAAGATCCATAGGCTGGGCGGGCATGTTTCCGCATTGAGCTTCCGCGACTGCGGATATTTGAGAAAGCCGCGGCGGGTTCGGAACCCATTCATTGCCCTTGTAGCGCAGGAATAGTCCGTCGGTCACTTCGGCGCCCGCGCACGATACGCCAACGAACGTCACGGCGCGGTGAGGATCTTCGACGGCAAGCTGCAGGGCCGTGCGCAACTGCCCGGAATAGAGCGAACGATGGCACGCTTGGTCGAGCCAGCGCGCGTTCTCCTTGATGAAGTTCTTGTCCCCGAAATCGCGCCAGGGCCCGATGCGCGCTGGATAGCCGGTCAACCCGCTGGTCAGGCCGATGGTGCTGTAGTCCGCTGAACGCTCGCGCGAGAAGCGGACCGCGCGGTCGGGATTGCCTTCGCCGGAGGCAAAGCTGTCGCCCATGCCGGCAACGAGAATGTCGCGAACCTTGATCAGCGACTTCGCAACTTCTCTCCCGCCGATTTCGACGGTGACCATCATGCCGCCCGGGTAGGGAACGACGAAGCGCGCCTGCTCGCTGCACGGCTGCGTGATCACATCACCACGCGGATTTTTGGCATCGCCGCGCGGCGCCGTCAGCCAGCGGCAGCTGAGCGCGGATGCATCTTCGATGCCGGTCAGCTGAACGAAGACGGCGTGGTTCGACGGATTGATGTAATCGTCGTAGGCGTCGCATTTGAAGCGATTGTTGTTCCAGCACGTCTTCCGGTACATCGAGGCGGCCCAGCCGTCGCGATCGCGGCTCTGCAGCGCGTGCTCGGCGGCCAGAACGGGTGACGTGCGTCCCGCCGGGCCGAGCGAACGAAACGTTGCGCGGTGGACCTCGGTATCGTGCGGATCGGTGAAGAAGCGGAATGGATTTTCGAGACGCCAGGTGATGACGGGTGCACCGGCCTCAGCGCGATCGGGCGCGAGGACGCTTGCGGCAGTCCAGAACAGTGAAAAGACCAGCCCTGCTGCGAGTGCCCGCAGCCCACGTCTCACAAGAAAGCTCATCTGCCCCCTTCGCTTGGCCGTCAGATGCGACCTGACCAATGCGCGCGTGCAATACGCCACAATCGAGCGATAGGCGCGAACTCCACGATGTCGCGCGCCGGCTCGTGCCGAGGGCTCTGCAAAGCGGAAAAATAGGGCTCCACGAGGGCAAGGGGCAACAAAGCCGTTGTGGCCGCTTTCGATTTCCCCTTGAGCCGGTGCCTTGCCTCGCCGAGAGCCTTGCGCCCTTCGCCGGCGAGCCAGGCAATTTGCGGGCGCCAGTCTTCTGCCTCCTCGGGTCCGAAGGGATTTGGCGCCCGGGCGATCGGAATCAGCGCTCGTCCTCGCATCAGCGCAAAGGGAAGCTCGCGGCCGATGCGGGCGAAGCCTGAGGCGCGCGCGGCGGCGTCGAGCAGATCATCATCCAGTTCAATATCCAGGATGGTTGCCGCAAACAGCAGCGGCGTGCCGTCGATGACCCGCATCGATTTGGCGAGAGCGGCATCGTCCGCGGGCGGCTCGCCGTAAAGAGCGGACGCGTGCGCTTCGAGATAGTCTTCGATAACGCCAAGGGAGAGCGCGCGCCGGCGAATGACCTCGGCGAAGGCATCGAGCACGGGGTTGCCGGAGCGCCCGCTTTCGCCACGGCTCAGGAACGCGTCCCGCCACCAGGCCACGCGGATTTCGCCGAGAGCAGCTTCGCTGACCTGCCGCGATATGCGTTCGATCTCACCTGAGAAGGCGGCGAGTGCGATCAGATCCTCGCGCGCCTCGGCCGGTGCGAAGAGCGCCGCATAGAAGCGATCGGGCGCCGACGACCGGGCGGCCAACCGCACCGCATCGAAATCGACCGCTGGCGTCTTGGAATTGCTCACACGTCACTTCCGGATTGGAGGCACGCTGCCGGCGGCCGCTTAAGGAACTGCGATCAGTGCCGCTGCGATCGGCCGCTTTTCAGCAATGAGAATGTTGTACGTGCGGGCTGCCGCGCCTGTCGACATCGGTTCAAGCCCGATGCCGGCCTTTGCAAAGGCCGCATAGACGTGCGGCGGCGGCCAGAGTTGCTTCTCGCCCGTGCCGAGCAGCACGGTGATCGGCGGCGCGAGGCGGCTCAAGATGAAGTCAATGTCTTGGTCCTGGAGCGCCTCGGCGTCCGTTGCGTTCCAGGCATAGACGCCGCTCGGCAGGCAGATGATAGAGCCGCGATGGCTCATTTCCGCGAAACGGAAGCCGCCTTTGCCATAGGCCGTGATCGCCGTCTCATAGGGATAACGGGCGATCTCGGTCTCGGGCGTCATTCCGGCGGCATTCCTCGTTCGCGGCCCGCGCGCGCTTTAAGCCTTCGCGCGGGTCGTCTTGGTGGCGGCAACCGCTTTGGCTGCAGCATCGCTCCAGTCGCGCTTGACGCCGAGATAGCCCAGCAGCGGCGCGGCGATGAAGATCGACGAGTAGGTGCCGATCACGACGCCCAAGAGCATCGCGAGGTTGAAGCTGCGGATGACTTCACCGCCAAAAATATAGAGCGAAATCAGCACCGCGATCGCGGTCACGCCCGTCAAGATGGTGCGCGAGAGCGTTTCGTTGATCGACAAGTTCAAAAGCTCGTTCAACTCCATTTTCTTGAACTTGCGCAGGTTCTCGCGAATTCGGTCCGAGACGACGACCGTGTCGTTCACGGAGTATCCAAGAATGGTCAGAAGCGCGGCCACGGTGGAGAGATCGAATTCCAGCTGGAAGAACGCAAATATGCCCGCCACCAAGATCACGTCATGGCTCAAGGCTACGATGGCACCGAGAGCGAACTGCCATTCGAAGCGGAACCAGACGTAGGCGACGATCGCCAAGAGGCCAGCAGCGACGGCGATGAAGCCCGTCATGCGCAATTCGCTGGAGACGGCGGGGCCGACGACCTCGACGCGACGCTGGGTGTAATCGGAGCTGACGGAGTCGATCACCTTCTGGACCGCAGGCTGCTGCGCCATTTCTCCGCCGGGCTGCTCCTCGAGACGCACGAGCACGTCGCTCGGCGTGCCGAACTCTTGGATCTGGACGTTGCCGAGGCCAAGACCATTGAGCTTGTCGCGCAGCGCAGAAATATCGGCCTTGCCACTCTTCGCCTGCAGCTCGATCAACGAGCCGCCCTTGAAGTCGACGCCGTAGTTCAGGCCGTACGTCATGCAAAGGGCCAGGGCGATTGCCATGGCGGCAATGGAGCCGATGAGCGCTGCCGCCTTGAACTTCATGAAGGGCAACCGCAGGTCGTGCGGGAAGAAGTCGAAGCCCCTGAAGACCGGTATAAGTTTCATCAACACGGGAAGTGGTCTCCTAGACCGGCACGATTTGGATGCGGCCCTTGGGCTGAGCCTTGAGCCAGAACGAGATGAGCAGTCTCACGACCGTCACGGATGCGAAGATCGACGTCAGGATGCCGATCGTCAGCGTTACCGCGAAGCCGCGGATCGGACCCGAGCCCAGCCAGAACATGATGAGGGCGCAGCACAGCGTCGTCAGCTGACTGTCGGCGATCGTTACGAATGCGCGCTGGAAGCCTGCATCGATGCCGGATATCGGCGATTTGCCTGCCCGCAATTCTTCGCGGATGCGCTCGTAGATCAGAACGTTCGCGTCGACGGCCATGGCCACGCCCAACACCAAACCGGCGATGCCGGGAAGCGTTAGCGTCGAGCCGATGAGTGTCATCAGCGCGAGCGTCAGAATCAAGTGCACGAGAAGGCCAACGCAGGCGAAGATGCCGAACGTGCCGTAGGCAAGAATTGTCAGAATGACGACGGCGATGCCGCCGATGATACCGGCGCGCTGGCCGTCGGCGATCGAGTCGGCGCCGAGCGACGGGCCGACCGTGCGCTCTTCAACGATCGTCAGCTTTGCGGGCAATGAGCCCGAGCGCAGCTGAACGGCGAGCCGGTTGGAGCTGTCGACGTCAAAGCTGCCCGAAATCTGGCCGGAACCGCCAAGGATCGGCTCGCGAATCACGGGCGCCGAGAGCACCTTGTTATCGAGCACGATCGCAAACGGCTTACCGACATTGTCCTTGGTGAAGTTGCCAAACTTGCGCGCGCCGCTCTGGTTGAAGCGGAAGTTGATGACCGCCTCGTTGGTGCGGTTGTCGAAGCCGGGCTGCGCGTCGGCGAGATCGTCACCCTGCACGACAGGCTGCTCGCGCAGCAGATATTCTGCGGGGCCTTCGTTCTTATCGCCCGGGTAGATTTTATAGCCCGCGGGGATGGTCGACATCTTCGCTTCGTCAGCTCTGATCGACGGATGAACTTCGTGGAAGGTCAGCTTGGCCGTTTCGCCGATGAGCGCCTTCAGTTCCTTCGTATCTTTCAGGCCCGGGAACTGGATCAGAATGCGGTCTGCGCCCTGGCGCACGATCGTCGATTCCGACGTGCCCAAATTGTTGACGCGGCGGTTGATCGTCTCAATGGAAGCGGCGGCGGCGTTGGAGATGCGCGCGCGCATGCCCGCGTCCGTCGGCTTGACGATGACGGTGCCGGGATCGTTGCCCGCCGAGACCTCGACATCGTAGCCGCCGGTGCCCAGCACAGCACTGCCAATCGGCTGCCTGACCTTGTCCAGCTGCTTGATCGCGGCGTCGCGTTCCTCAGGCTTGGACAGCTTGACGACGAGCTGCGTGCCTTGGACGCCGATACCGGTGAAACCGATCTTCGCATCGCGGAGGAGCTTGCGTGACTCATCGCGCAAGTTGTTCATCCAATCCTTCTTGATCTCGTCTTGGTCCATGGCGAGCAGAAGATGCGCGCCGCCCTGGAGGTCGAGGCCCAGCGGCAGCTGCTTCTTCGGCATGAACGAAGGCCAGGAGGCGACGGTCTCCTTGGAGAAGAAGTTCGGCATCGCCACCACGAAGCCCGCGAGGCATGTCAGCAGGATCAGGGCAATTTTCGTGCGTGTGAATTGCAGCATCGGAATAGGATCTCAGGCTTTCAGGAGATGCGCGGATCAGAACTCGCGCATCTAGGCGCAGCTACGTTCTCGCACGCGGACGAGGTTCAATCACGTTGCGTCTTTGACAGGTTCGCTCTTGGAGCGCACTTCCAAAAGGGTGCCCTTCACGATGCGGACCTTCAAATTGTCGGCAAGTTCGACTTCGATTTCATCGCTCGTATCGGAGGCCTTCGTAACCTTGCCGACCATACCGCCTGCGGTGACGACCGTATCGCCGCGGCGTACAGCGTTCAAACGCTCGCGGAGCTGCTTGGCGCGCTGCGACTGCGGGCGGATCAGCAGGAAATAGAAGATCGCCAGCATCGCCAGCATGGGGATCAGAAGACCGCCCAGCGGATCCATTGGGCTTTGAGCGGCGGTCTGCGCGAAGGCGGAGGTCGTAAACATCGGAAAGGTTAGTCCTCTGGAAGCGATTGAAATAAGCACTACCGCCCCGGAACCCAATGGGCCGGAGGGTTAAGCCCCTCAAATTCGGGCGGACTATAGTGGTCCGATGCCCTTTTGCAACCTCGCATAGGGCGGTCAAAGCCCGTTGGCACAGACTTCCGCAGCGATTAAACACGCTTTTTCCGGGCTCCTGCCCGCCGGACTTTCAGCTCCCTTGGAATTCCTTAATGACCGATGCAGATGCCTATCGCCCGCTTCTGGAGCGGATCGCCGACGCTCTTGAACGGTTGAGCCCTCCCCCGACCCGCTCGGCCGATTTCACCGCAGCCGATGCGTTCGTGTGGCAGGCCGACACGTCGAGCTTCGAGCCCGTGCCGGAGGTCAGCCGCGTCCCGTTGAAGCTCCTCAAGGGGATCGACCGGACGGCCGGCATCCTGCTCGACAACACGCGGCGCTTCGCTGCGGGCCTCCCCGCCAACAACGCGCTCCTTTGGGGCGCGCGCGGCATGGGTAAATCGAGCCTTGTCAAAGCGGCGCACGCCGACGCCTTGGGGAAGGATCGTAAGCTGAAGCTCGTCGAGATTCATCGCGAGGACATTGGCTCGCTTCCGAAGTGCCTCGCCATCCTCAAAGCCGCGCCGTACCGGTTCATCGTCTTTAGCGACGATCTCTCCTTCGACCATGACGATGCGAGCTACAAATCACTGAAGGCCGTGCTCGAGGGCGGCATCGAAGGCCGCCCGAAAAATGTGATCTTCTACGCGACATCCAATCGCCGTCACCTCATGCCGCGCGACATGATCGACAACGAGCGTGCCACCGCGATCAACCCGGGGGAAGCGACGGAAGAGAAGGTTTCTCTATCGGATCGCTTCGGTCTTTGGCTCGGCTTCCATAACGCCAGCCAGGACGATTACCTCGCGATGGTCCGGGCGTATGTCGCACACTTCGGCATCACGATCGGTGATGAGGAACTGGAGCGGGACGCACTCGAATGGGCGACCACGCGCGGCGCGCGCTCCGGCCGTGTGGCTTGGCAGTACGTGCAGGATCTCGCCGGGCGCACCGGCGTCTCGACGGATAAGATTTAGGTCTGTCGTCATCCTCGAACGCGTGAGCACAGCGATGCGCGTTCGGGGATCCAGCGTAAGACTCGTCGAAGATGCTATATATTCTTGGAGTCGGCGATTCTTGCGCTGGTTCCCCGGCCTTCGACGCGCCTACGGCCCGCTCGGCCGAGGATGACGATAGAATAAAAAAGAGCCGGATCGTGGATCCGGCTCCAGTCTTTCCCTCAATCACAGCGCGGGCACAGCGACGCGGTTTCATTCGCCCCGCGCCAGTTCTTAATCTCAGAGCTTCTCGAGGTACGGAATCGGGTCGACGGGCTTTGAGCCCTGACGCAATTCGAAGTGGACTTGCGGCTGATCAACCGAGCCGGTCTTGCCGGCCTTGGCGATGACTTGTCCGCGTTTCACCTTCTCGCCGCGCTTCACGAGCAGTTCGTCATTGTAGGCGTAGGCCGTCACCCAGCCGTTGTCGTGGCGAAGCAGCACGAGGTTGCCATAGCCTTTGAGCTCGCTGCCTGCGTAGGCAACGACGCCGGATTCCGCTGCGTGCACTTCCGTTCCGAGCGGCACCTGGAGATTGATGCCGTCGTTATGCGTGCCGTCGGGCCGGCCGCCGAAGCCCGCAATGATCTTGCCGCTCGTCGGCCAACGGAGCTTGCCCGTGTTGGTGGACGCGCTCGCCACCGCTGCGGGGACGGCGACAGCCACCTTCTCCTCAGGCTGTGCGGGCTTTTCAGCCGCTTCCGGCTTTTCCGCAGCCGGTTCAGGTGCGGCCGCGGGTGCCGGCTGAGCGGCCGGCATGTCAGGCGACGCATCCGTCGCCGTGTTTTCTGAAAGCGCTGCGACGCGCTTCTCGCCATTGATGACGGTCGGCTGCATCGTCGTTGCTTCGCCGTAGCGCGCGGGCGGCGGGGATGGGACGAGTGGCGCTACGTGGCCAGCGGCGGGTGGCGCCGGCTCGCTCGGGGCTGCTGCAGCTTTCTGCGGCGGCGTTGCAGGTTCAGGCTCTTCAGCCGCAACTTCAGGTGCGGCGAACCGCGGCTCTGGGGTCAACGTGGCGACGCGCGTGGGCGCTTGCGGAGCAGACGGCGCTTCGGTCGCGACGCTGCCGCTCGGAATTTTCAGAACGGTGCCGGGCTTCACGCGCGAGGGATCGCTGATGCCGTTCAACTGCTGCAGTTCGGCGAACTTGACGCCGTTGGAGCGCGCGATGCCGTAGAGAGAGTCACCCGGACGCACGGTGTAGGTCGCGGCTCCTGCTGTCGAAACTGGCGCGGCGGGCGGCGTTGCCGTCACGGCGGGTTGGGCGGATGCGAAGGTGCTGCGATCGGAGGATGCGCCGGCGGCCGGCAGATAGAGTTTCTGGCCGGGCTTCAGGTTCGGGTTGCTGAGGCCGTTCAAAGACGTCAGCTCGCTGAGGGATACCTGATGACGGCGCGAAAGCCCGTAGAGCGTATCGCCGGGCTGCACCTCGATCATTTCGCCCTTGGCCTGCGGCGCGTGCTCGGCGGCCGCCGAGTAGCGGGCCTGGCTCGGCTCGCGGGGTGCGCGGGCAAAGGGCTTGGAGGGCTGATAGGATTGCGATGCGGCGGGCGGCGGAGGCGGCTCGTAGGCCCTGCCCGGCGCGCCGGTGGCTTCGGGAAGCGCGGCTACCTGGACGGAGGAAGCGCCGGCGCCATAAGGCCCGCGCGGCGACGATCCGCCAACGGACTGGTTGTCGCTTAGCGAACTTGTATAGACGGGATTGGGCGGCACCGGGGTGCTGCCGGTGGCCGGATCATCGTTAAAGGCGAATGACGTGCTGTCGAAGCGGGTAACGTCCGCGCTGCAGCCGGCGAGTGTAAGACTTACTATTATAAGAGAAATGGCACTCGCGGACTTGAGGTCCAAGCGTCCGCACTGGCCGACTACGCCAAAACAACTCATCATGGTACGCACCTCTACTCGCACCATCCATTAACCTTTAACCGGTTAACGGGGAGTAAACGCACCCCGTGCGATTTGAATTTGATGCCCCGAGTTGCAGTGCTTGTAGTGGCAAGCCGCCTACCCTGCCCCAGAGAAGAACGGCTCGTTTTTAGGAAGGACGTGACCTCCGGCGAGTGATTGCACATCGCCGGAGTTGGATCAGATTAGTTTGCGATTGCGCGCAATTCGCGGAAGGATTTCGTCTTTACGGAGACTTTTGCGGCGGGTTGTATTGGCTGCGCTCTTGCTCAGCTCAGTCTGCCGCTCAACGCCTTCAACGCGCCGTGATTGGTGAGATCGATGCTCAGCGGCGTAACAGAAATTTTGTTTTCGGCGATGGCCGCGAGATCGGTGCCGGGAATGAGCATCGATTTGCGCCGCTCGAAGCCAAACCAGAAATAGGGCGTGCCCCAGGGATCGATACGGCTGTCGATGTCGAGCAGCGCCTGGTCTCTGACGCCCTGCGTCGTGACGGCGACGCCTTTAATTACCTCGGGATCCGCATCCGGGAAATTGATGTTGATGAGCGACTTCGGCGCCCATTTCTCGTCCAGCAGCTTTCTGATCAAGGACGGCGCGTGCGCGAGCGGCGTCTCCCAGATCGCACGGCGGGCGCCCTCTTCGAAGCCCATCATCAGCGATAGCGCGAT
>NZ_DASRYS010000010.1:0-293222 GCF_035687085.1 Hyphomicrobium sp.
AAAAAGCGTTTCACCGCGCCGATCGACAGCCGGCTGAGCGGCGTCGCCATGGTCTTTTCGTTTTGCGGAATGAGGAAGCGGTCGGCGACGGCGTTGCCGAAGCCCGCGACGATGAACTCGCGAAAACCTGTGACGTCACCGTCCGCCGCCGGACGGGCGTTGTAGGAGGCTTCGCACTCCCGGCGCAGGTCATCCGGCAGTTCGCCTAAGTGATACTGAATCGGCGCGTTTACGAGACGGCCGCCGGCGTAGAAGTAGGACTTGCGCTCGACGGTTGCCCAGTCGTCATCGCTCAGGTGGGCGAATGGGATCTGGGACGGCGATGCGTAGCGGCGCAGATGGAGAAAGTGGCCGGTGTAGTCGAAGCAGAAGGCATCGACCTCAGTCGTGCGGGTGAGCCCGCCGACCGCCGGGCAGCGCTCGAGCAAGAGATAATCGCGGCCGCTTGCCTGCAGGGATTGCGCTGCCGCAAGGCCCGAAATCCCTCCCCCAGCTACGAGCCATTTTCGCGGCGTTTGCGTCAGCATGCGAGGTTGTTGGCCTTAGAATGGGCCTGACGCAAGACGTAAATCGGCGACAAATTCCGCGATCGCGAAGCGGCTTGGCGATATCGGCCCTGGCGACGGGCTCGGCAATGAGACGGCACGCGGGAAAACCTTGGGTTGAGGATGCGGACGAAGCGGCGTTTTTCCGCGCTTCAAAGGAAGACGTGGTGCGGGCGGAGGGATTTGAACCCCCACGGCTTGCGCCGCTGGAACCTAAATCCAGTGCGTCTACCAGTTCCGCCACGCCCGCACGGGCTTCCGGCTGCCGGGCTTTCAACCCGCCGGCCGGTCGCGAAGGGCGTCTCATACTGAAAAGTGCGCTCGAAAACAACGCGTAAACGCGGCTTCCCCCTATGCCGAGATGCCGCAAAATGAACGGCCGGGCAGGCCGGCTGGTCTAATTCGCCGCTTCAACTTGCGGGCCCGTTCAGATTTGCCTATGTGCTTTGAACCGCCCGACACAGATGACCAGCTAACCCGTGGGATTTTCCTTGCCTGTTACAGCCAAGAATTGGATCGTCGAGACCGATTGGCTCGCTGATCACCTTTCCTCGCCCGATTTGATCATTCTCGATGGCAGTTGGCACCTACCGACCGCCAACCGCGACGCCAAAAAAGAGTATTTGGCAGAGCATATCCCGGGCGCCCTGTTTTTCGACATTGACGACCTGAGCGACGAGAAATCATCGCTGCCACACATGCTGCCCTCGACGGTGAAATTCGCCTCGCGGATGAAGAAGATGGGCATTGGCGACGGCGCCCGTATCGTTGTCTATGACTCGACAGGCATTTTCTCAGCCGCGCGCGTCTGGTGGACCTTCCGGGCCATGGGGCATCGCGACGTTGCCGTCTTGAACGGCGGTCTGCGTAAGTGGAAAGCCGAGGGCCGGCCGGTTGAAGACGGATTGCCGCCGAAGCGTTCGGAGCGACACTATTCGCCTCTGCAAAATACCGAAATCATTCGTGATCTCGATGACATGAAGGCGCTGCTCAAAAAGAACGGCGTGCAGATCGTCGATGCGCGGCCCGCGGGTCGCTTTGAAGGAACCGAGCCGGAACCCCGGCCGGGCTTGCGGCAGGGCCACATTCCGGGCTCCAAGAACATTCCTTCGCAGGAACTGCTCAACCCGGACGGCACGTATAAGTCGCCGGAGGAAATCGAGAAGCTGTTCAAGGCCGTCGGCATCGACATCACGAAGCCCGTGGTGACGACGTGCGGCTCGGGTGTTACGGCCTCGATGCTGGCGCTGGCGCTTGCTGTCGTCGGGCAGACGAACGCTGCTGTCTACGACGGCAGCTGGGCCGAGTGGGGCCAGGAGAACGGGCTACCCATCGAGACGGGCCCGGCGAAGTAAAAAATAGATGGTGGCGTGGGGCTCCCCCAACGGGGGGCCGGCCGCACGCGACGACCCTAGCGGAGCCTTTGCGGGCTCCGCTTTATGATCGATACGACGCGTCGCGCGGGAAGCGCGGCGCGTTTTTCGTTCCAAGCCGTTTCGTCTCAGGCCGATGCGGGGAAGTACTGGTAGAGCCACGTCTCGGACAGCGCGGCATCGCCTCTTCGCAGATAGGCGCGCAGATCAATCGGCCCGGCGCCCGCCTGCTTCAGATCGAACATCGCGCGCCAGCGATGGCGCTGGCCGACCACCGGATAGCTGGCAATATCCGAGATCGACCCGCGCGACGTGTTGACGACGAGTTCGACGCCGCTGCTGCGGTCCAAGCCCTCGAAGACCTCTCCCGCGAAGTCGATGACGAACTTCCGCGTGCCTACGGGCCTCGAATTGAAGTCCAGTCCCGGAGGGCCGCCGATGCCGGACCACGTTCCCACCGTTTGCGCGAGTTTTTCCGGGAACGGAATATCGTCGAGCCACGAGAGGCGGTAGCGGAAGACGCGCCGCTGACCGGCGGTGGCCTTCTCCTTCGGCACCCAGAAGGCGACGATGTTGTCCCACGTCTCGGTGTCGGTCGGCAGCTCGATGAGGTGCACGGCGCCCTCGCCCCAGGCATCCAACGGCTCCACCCAAACGGAAGGCCGCTTTTCGTAAAAGACGCCATCGTCCATGTAGTGGTCGAAGTTGCGATCTCTTTGCAGCAGTCCGAAGCCCTTGGGATCGCGATCCGAAAACGCGTTCGTCATGACGTGCGGAGGATTGATGATCGGCCGCCAGATGCGCTCACCATTGCCGGTCAGAATGGCAAGGCCGTCGCTGTCGTGAATTTCCGGCCGCCAGTCCCGCGGCTCCTGGCGCGTATCTTCCCCGTACCAGAACATGCTCGAGAATGGCGCGATGCCGATGTGGTCGATGTCGGCGCGAATGTGCAGCCGGGCCTCGATCTCCATCTCGATGCGGAAGGTACCGTTGGTCTGCTGCACCCGCTTCGTCTGCATGCGGTAGGCGCCGGCAACGCTTGGCCCGTCGAGCAACGCGTAGATGATCACGCCGCCGTCTGACTCCGGCGAGGCTTCAAGCCAATAATGCTTGAAGCGCGGAAATTCCTCGGGCTTCGACGTCGCCGTGTTGATGGCGAGGCCGCGCGCGGAGAGACCGTACTGGTTGTAGGGGGCTGAACTCCGGAAATATGAGGCGCCGATAGCTGCGAACCAATCGGTTTTGAGATCTTCCGCCATAATGCGGAAGCCCGCGAACCCGGCGCCGGTGCGCAGATCTTCGGCAGGATGACCGGCCGGGATCTCAAACAGATCATGGTTGTAGATGAGTTCGCGTGCCTGGCCGCCTTCGACAAGGCTGATGCGGACCGGATCGTGCGCGTATTTGTTCAGGTGGAAAAACTGCAGCGGATAATGGTCGGCATCGCCGACATGGACGGTTCGGTCGGCCCGGTAACGAACGCGCTGCGCCTGGTCATAGTCGATTGCCGCCAGCACATTCGGCGACGGGTTGATGGGTGGCTCATACGAATTGTGAGCAATGCGCCGCGCCTCCTCATCCAAGATGTCGAATGAGAACGGCTGGGGCGCCTTGAACTCGTTCTGCGGAATACCGGTCGCGGCGAGAGCCTTGAGTGGATGAGCGGCCAGGAACCCAGCCAGCCCTAAAGCTCCGCCCGACTTCAGAAGCATGCGGCGGCTGGCATTCATCGTCCGCCCTCTTTGATAATCTTTCCCACTCACGATCTGCTGCCCCTCTTGAACCGAACCTGAACAGAAACGCTCGAAGATGGATTTTAGTGCTGTGGGCCGGAAGATTTCTCCAAAGCCTTTTCGATCCAAGTGATTATTTCGGGCGCTGTCGGCGTTACCTTCGGGGGGAACGATCGCAGCAACCGGCCGTCGCGTCCTATGAGATATTTGTGGAAGTTCCAGGCCGGTACTCCGGTGGGTCCCATAGCTTCGGCCGCCCATTTGTAGAAGGGATGTGCGTCCGGACCGACGACCGAATGCTTCGAGGTCAGCGGAAAGGTTACGCCGAAAACGCCCTGACAAAACGACTGAATTTCACCATCCGGGGAAGGCTCCTGCTCGCCGAAGTCGTTCGATGGAACGGCGATCACCACGAGGCCGGATGTCTCATAGCGCAGATAGAGCTCCTGCAGTCCGGCGTACTGTTTCGTGAAGCCGCAGAGCGAAGCCGAGTTCACGATCAGCAATGCGCGGCCGCGCCAATCCGCGAGCCTCATCGGCGCGCCATCAATGCTGATGAATTCGAAGTCGTAAGCGGTGCCGCTCACGTCAGCCACGGGCGCCATGCTCGGCGGCGCCTTCCAAACTGAGTACATGCTCGTGGCGGCATTCCAAAGTTTCCGCAAATTTTGCCTCGCTCTATCAGACGTGTGTGGACGCTGGAGACGAATTATACACTCGGCGCCGCCTTTGCCAGCACCGGCAGGCCTCAAAGCCTAATGCTTTGTTCCGCTTGGAACAGCCGCTATGGTCGGCTCACGCGTAGATTGCCTCCATCAGATAGACCGAGCCTCAAGGCTTACCCCAGGGAGGAATTTGCAATGATGAAGCTCAGCTCGACAATCACGGTTGGCGCAGTTGCTGCGGCGCTTGCCAGCGGTGCCCTTTTCACCACCTCGGCACATGCCGGTGGAGCCGCGAAGGAATACTTCGTCCAGGACTACCGTTTCGCAAAGCCGATGCATGGTTATTCCGGTCATTCCGGAAATTACTATTGCGACTATCAGCGCCTGCCCAACCGCAAGTGCGTGACCAATGCCAACGGTACGGAGAGCTGCAAAATCGTGGGCTGGACGCTTCGCCAGTCGTGCCAATAACGGGCATGGCCTTTTACTGAACTTCCGAATTGATTGACCCGATCGAAGCTCCGGAAATCTCCGGAGCTTTTTTTTACGACCGCAATTGGCAATTACCGGATACAAAAACTCATCCGTATGCATCCGATCGTCTTCACCGAATTTCCAGCCTGTTCCAACCGATACAGCGAAGGTGGATTAGGCTCGATAACGTCGCTCCATGATGCCGGCGCCTTCCTGAGCTCGCTGGCGCTGAATTTTAGGGAGGAAACAGACATGAGCACGAACGATACCTACAAACCGCGGCGAAGCGGCTTCTTTGCAAAGCTCTTCTTTCTTTTCGTCGCGGTCGGTGCTGGCGCATTCGGCGCAATCGCCATTTCGCGCAGCGATTTGCTCGAAAGCAAAAGCGGCGGCGACGACACGATCAAGGAAGCAACAGCACCCGCGATTGATTGGGTCGCTGCCGCACCCGGCCGGATCGAACCCAAGAGTGGGCTGGTGCGCGTTGGCGCTCAGTTGCTCGGACGCATTGCCGAAGTGAACGTCAAGCTCAACGATCATGTCGAGGAAGGCGAGTTGCTGATCCGGCTCGACGATGAAGAGGCGCGTGCTCGCCTTCAGGCCGCCGAGACGGAGGCCGCATCTCGCAAGCGCGAGCGCGATGCTCAGCCCCTCGACAAGGCACGCGATGAACTTCGCACCGCGGAAGACAATGTGTTCTCCGCCGAACGGGCGCTCACCAATGCGCGCTTCGGATTGGAATATGAGTTGCAGGCGCAGCGTCAGGGGACGGGGAGTGCCGATCGCGTGAAGGATGCGCGCAACTATCTGGCGAATGCAAAAACCAAGCTGCAGAAGGAACGGGCAACCTACGCTTCAGCGCAAGCAAAGTCCGATATTCCTGCGCCGAACCGGCTTGAATCGGCCTTGCAGGCGGCGCGTTCGGACGTGTCCGTTGCCGAGGCATTGCTTGAGAAAACGCGCATTCGGGCGCCGGTTGCCGGCACGGTGCTGCAACTTCCGGCCAAGGCCGGTGAGATGGTGTCGCCGTCTCCCGATCAGGCACTCGCCGTGCTCGGCGATATGTCGGTCGTACGTCTCAAGGCCGAGGTGGATGAGACGGACGTCTCGAAGATCAAGGTCGGCGGCAAGGTGACTGTGAAGAGCAACGCGTATCCGGGCAAGGAATTCGAAGGCACGGTTGCGGCGCTCGCCCCGTCGCTGACATCGCCGCAATTTGCACTGCGCGGCGCACGCCGCCCGACGGACATCGAAGTTCTCGAAGTCACCGTCGATCTCGACGGTAATCCTCCGCTGCTGCCTGGCATGAGGGCGGACGCTTTTTTCAAGTGAGGAAGAAGCCAAATGCTGCTCCAGAAAAGCGCCGGCGCGTGATGTATGCCGGCGCTCTTTGAAGCGAGTGAGATGACCAGCGGCGGCTTGCTTCCTCCTTAGCGAAGCCGTTGCCGGTCGCTGACGCGGGGAGGATTGCGCGGAGTGAGACTGCAGTCTCATTTCAGCGCGCCTCCCCGACGGCTTTTTTGGCTTCTGTTGCGCGCTCTTCATAAGCTCGCGACGACGCAAACCAAACCCACAAAATTATTATCCGCCAACGTCGTGTCCCGTCAGGAACAGCGGAGAATCACTGTCTTTTGCATGATGTCGCCATGGAAACGACGGCTCCCAAAGCTGCTCAAGGAGAGAACAAATGTATGGCGAAATCAAAAAATTCCGCTCCGATCTGGGCATTGGCGTGATCCGCGCGGAAGACGGCCGGGCCTATCGCTTTGAAGGCTCCGACATCCGCAATCGCTTCGAAGAGCTCGAAGGCAAGGAAGTTCATTTCGAGCTTGGTGAGCTCAAGGCACGCGACATCATCGTGCTTGCGGGGTCGCCCTGGTCGGCCTTCGGCAGCATCGGCCTTTGATCTGCGTTCAGGAGACAAGTGCCATGCGTACAGAAATCAACCTCGCCGATGTTCCGGCCATCGACGCACACGCTCTTCACGTCCTGATGGACATGCTGCGCAGGAACGGCCAGGGACTGGCGCTCCTGCGGGGTCTCAACGAGGACGAGATCCGAGACATTGAAGACCGTCTCTGGCGTGCGTTTGACGGTGCGGAGACCGACCGTCTAGCTATCGCCTTGCGTTTCCGCTCGCTCGTTGCCGTGTTTGCAAATCGGCGTCTCAAGTCTTTGTTTCTGGAGCGCGGCTATCGGATCATTGCTTTCGCCGTGCGGGAAGCGGCGAGGCGCCCGCTGAACATCCGTTACGGGTTTAATGCGCAGCGGTTTTTATTGGCGCTCGATGCCGCTACGGCAACGCCGGTATCTTATCCAGCAGAGAGCATGATGCTGCCGCTCGCCGCCTAGATCGCTTTAGGAAAGCCTCAAGCGGCGCGCGCTCCGAAGCGTGCACCGCCGCTCGTTAAGCTCCTGGTACAGCTTGCAAAATCCGAAAAACTCCTGACCTCGTTCGCACTGTTCCGACCGGAACAGCGGAGAAGAAGTGCTCAAGGCATTCTCCTCACATAGCCGGTGAGGACCGGCGAACAGATAGAAACAAAGACGCCGCTGGAGGATGACATGACCAAGATCGCTTTCGCCCTTGCCGCCGCTGTGCTGGGATGCACCACGATGACCAACGTTGCCAATGCCGGCGTTCGCTTGGGCTTCGGTTTTCCGCTCGGATCGTTCGTCGCGCGTTCGCACGAGAGCTACAGCGCTGACGACTATCGCCCCAGCTACCGGCCGCGCAGCGTGCGTCGCGATTATCACGACGATGCGCCTGCTCGCAAAATCGCAAAGGCCAAGCGCGCGCCGAAGACGGAAGTCGCCAACGCCCCGGCGAAGGCCCGCCCGGCTCCCGCTGTTCAGACGGCCAAGCTCGACGACAAGCCGTCTTCCGATCCCGCCACGACGACTGTGATCGAAAAGACGCCTGACACATCAAGCAAAACACCGGTCAGCAAGGATGTGACGACGGGCTCGATCACGCCGGCTCCGGCAACGACCGAAAAAACTCAGTCTTCGGCGAAGTCGGACAAGGAGCCGGCTGCGGTTGAAGCCAAGCACGTCTGCCGCCGCTACTCACCCGCCATCGCCGGCCTCGTCGATGTGCCCTGCGAATAAAGCCTAACACTGATCATCCGGGCCTAGCCGCATGGCAGGCCTGGGAAACATCGAAGCTAGACGCTAACGTCGAAATCGCGGCCATTGCCTCACGGAGGGGAAAAGGTCATGGAACTTGCAGCTACTGCGCCCGCACTCGCAAGCAAAGGAATTGCGCGCACGCCGCAGCCTGGGGCGGGCAAACGCACAATGCCGATGGTGGCGAAGCTCGCCTATCGCAATCTCTTCCACGACCGCTTGAGCTTCTTCGTCACCGTCGTCGGCATCATGTTCTCGGTCGTACTCGTCGCCGTGCAGTCCGGCATCTATCTCGGATCGGCCAACAAGATCGCGGCCATCATCGATGCGGCGCCTGCGGATCTGTGGGTCGTTCCGCTCGGCACGAAGAGCTATGACGATCCCTCGTTCCTGTCGGGCCGCGAGCGCTACATGGCGCTGTCGGCGCCCGGCGTTGCAAACTCGGAAGATATGCTCGTCTCCTTCGCCCGCTGGCGGAAGCCGCTTGGCGGCGAGACGACGGTGCTGCTGATCGGCACGGCGGGTGACAGCCCGAAGGCACTGCCCTTGAACATCACCGACGGCAGCCGTGGGGCGCTCGAGGCACCGAATACGGTCGCGATCGACCGCAGCTATTTCAACGACCTGGGCGTCAGCGGATTGAATGACATCGCCGAGATCAACGGCTCCACGGTGAAGCTCGTCGCCATCACCAAGCGCGTGCGTTCCTTCACCACGCTGCCATTCGTCTTTACGTCGCTCGAAGAGGCGCGGCGCCTGGGCGGCGCCAATCAAAATCAGGCGAGCTACCAGCGTGTGACGCTTTTGCCCGGCGCCGATATCGAGACCGTTCGCCGCGAAATTGAGACGCGGCTTCCCGACACAGAGGTTTTGACGCAGGCCGAATTCCGCACGCGCAGCCAGGATTACTGGCTCAAACAGACGGGCGCGGGTGCGGCACTCGATGCAGGTAAATTGCTCGGCCTGATCGTCGGTATTGTCATCGTTGCCCAGACTCTCTATTCGAGCACAAAAGATCACATCAACGAGTTTGCCACCTTGCGCGCGCTCGGAGCCGGAGCGGGCTACATCGTCAAAGTCATTCTTATTCAGGCCATTTTATCAGGCCTTATCGGCTACGCCCTCGGGATGAGCCTTGCCCTCGTCGCCATCCAAGCTGCCCAGGATACGAAACTGACGATCATCATGACGATGCCGCTCGCCGTGCAGCTTTTTGCGATCACGATCGGCATGTGCATTTTTGCTGCGACCAGCGCCATCATCAAGGTCGTTCGTATCGACCCGGCCGTCGTGTTCAGCCGCTAACCGAATTTCCAGGAGACTAAACATGACTGAGCCGAGCAAAAGCCACGTGATCGTCGAAGCCCAGGGCATCGTGAAGATGCTCGGCACGGCGCCGAACGAGATCAAGGTTCTCAAGGGCATCGACCTCGAGCTTCAAACCGGCGAGCTGACGCTGATGATGGGGCCCTCGGGCTCGGGCAAGACGACGCTCTTGTCGATCCTCGGCTGCATCCTGTCGCCGACCCAGGGCAAGCTCACGATCGCCGGTCACGAGACGCAGAATATGAGCAAGGAGCAGCTCGCCAACCTGCGGCGCACGCACGTCGGGTTCGTGTTCCAGTCGTATAATCTCGTGCCGACGCTATCGGCGGTCGAGAATGTCATGCTGGCGCTCGACCTTCGCAATATCAGCGGCCGCGGTGCCTACGACCAGGCCGCCGCGGCGTTGGAGGCCGTTGGCCTTAGCCATCGCATCAAGGCCATGCCCTCGAAGATGTCGGGCGGCGAGAAGCAGCGCGTCTCGATCGCGCGCGCCTTGGCTGGGTCACCCTCGGTCATCCTGGCCGACGAGCCGACGGCGGCGCTGGACGCTAAGAATGGCATGGCGGTCATGGAATTGCTCGCTCAGGTTGCTCAGGACACCCGGCGGGCGGTGCTCGCCGTGACCCACGATCACCGCACGCTTCAATATGCCGATCGCATCGTGACGATCGATGACGGGCTGATCGCGGGCTCGGAACGGCCCAAGATCACGGGAAAAACCGTCGAGATGGTCGCCCACTAAGTCTGCCGGACCGTCCCGGGGACGGTCGGGTGGCTTAGAGGCGGCACCCCGGGGCTGGATTGCTGCCTCGGGCCAATGGCCGCGCATTCGCCTCAACCGGGCATCTGGACCGGGAGGGGCATTTGTGTAGGATGCGGCCGAACTTACCAATCCCAAATTGGAATAATTAAGGAATTAGCGCCCATGGCGGGGCCTCAAGCGAACACGGCCGTTTTTCCAGGTACAATCATGGCGGGCAAGCGAGGGCTCATCATGGGCGTCGCGAACAATCGCTCGATTGCCTGGGGCATTGCAAAGGCCTGCGCAGCGCAGGGCGCGGAAATTGCCCTTACTTATCAGGGTGATGCTCTCAAGAAGCGGGTGGAGCCGCTCGCTGCCGAACTCGGCACGAAGCATGTCCTTCCCTGCGATGTGACGGATGCGGCGTCCATGGACGCACTGTTCGAGCACATCTCCAAGACCTGGGGCAGCCTGGACTTCCTGGTCCACGCCATCGCCTTTTCCGACAAGAACGAGCTCGACGGGCGCTACGTCGACACGACGGAAAAGAACTTTACGCAAAGCCTCTTGATCTCTTGCTTCTCGTTCACCGCGCTCGCCCAGCGCGCCGAAAAGCTGATGCCCAACGGCGGCTCGCTGGTGACGCTCACCTATTACGGCGCCGAGAAGGTCATGCCGCACTACAACGTCATGGGCGTCGCCAAGGCGGCCCTCGAGGCGAGCGTGCGCTATCTGGCGGCCGACCTCGGCCGCACCGGCATCCGCGTCAACGCCATTTCCGCAGGTCCGATCAAGACGCTGGCGGCTTCCGGCATCGCGGACTTCCGCTACATTCTCAAGTGGAACGAATACAATTCGGCGCTGCGCCGGAACGTGACCATCGAGGATGTCGGCAACGCCGGGCTCTACCTGCTTTCGGATCTGTCGCGCGGCGTCAGTGGTGAAATCCACCACGTCGACAGCGGCTACCACATCCAGGGCATGAAGAACGAGGACGCTCCGGACATCTCCGTCGTCAAGAGCGAGGCTTGAGCGCGACCGCGCCAGCCACTGTCTCGTTGAAGCCGGGAATCACCCTCTATCTCATTCGCCACGGCGAAACCGATTGGAATCGGGAGGCCCGCTATCAGGGCCAGCGCGATATCCCGTTGAATGAAACGGGGATTGCGCAGGCGCGCCGGCATGGCCGGGTGTTGAAAGACATCGTGCCCTCGATCGCAGAGTTCGACTTCGTATCAAGCCCCCTCCTGCGCGCGATGGATACGATGCGGCTTGCCCGCACGGCGCTCGGGCTCGCTCCAGACGATTTTCGCACCGCTCCCGAAATCCAAGAGTTGAGCTACGGGCACTGGGAGGGCGAGCTCGCAGCAGAGCTTCCCGCGAAGGATCCTGAAGGGGTTGCCGGTAAATCCGCTGATCCTTTCGGCTGGAGGCCGCACGGCGGCGAGAGCTATCGCGATCTTGAGGATCGGGTTTCGGCGTGGCTCGGCACCCTGACCCGAGACACCCTTGCCGTCAGTCATGGCGGCGTCAGCCGCGTTGCCCGGGGCGCCCTTCTCGGCATCGACCGGGCCATCGTGCCGTTCCTTGAAGTTCCCCAGGACAGGATTCTGAAGCTTGCCAACGGCAAGATGCAGTGGATCTAGCAACCATCGTCATTCCCGCGAAGGCGGGGATCCGCCCAGACATCCGTCCATTACGAATTTCCGGCTTGGATGGATCCCGGCCTACGCCGGGATGACGGAGCAAATGGATGGGCCTTTGCGGAATGCGAGAGTGGCGAAGACGGCCGATGGGAATTGCCACGGCGAAGCGAAACGAAAAAGAGCCGGAGATGCGGCTCTCCGGCTCTTTCGCACTCCATTCGGAGTGCATGATGAAAGACCCTTCGAACCCGGAGGCTCAATCCGGGCGGAACGGTCTTTTATGAGCCGGCAGCGACTTCGGGCTGAACGATGCGACGCGGCTGGAGACCCGCCGTTCGGTTGGAACGGTTGATCCGCATTGCCGCCATCTGCGATCTTTCGATGCGCCGCGAGCTGCGGTCGGGCAGCGAACGCGGGCTCGGCCGAGTTGTCGATCGAATACGGATTCGTGGGTCTCGCCTTGTCCCATCATCAGCTGAAGGACGTGCAGGCGAACGCGTTACTGGCCAAGAGTTAATCTGCGTCGCCAGGCGTTGTCACGCGGCTTTGCGGGAGATGCGGTCTTGCCGCCCAGGTCTCCGGCTCCTAAGAAGAGCGGTGACGCAGCCCGGCAACAATCGTTGCAGAGCCACTGAATTTGCTCTTCGGGCAACCACTCCGATATCCAGGCAATGTCTCACAACACCTTCGGCCATCTATTTCGCGTAACGACCTGGGGCGAAAGCCACGGCCCTGCCATCGGCGCCGTCGTCGACGGCTGCCCACCCGGCATCGCGCTCGATGCCGCCGAGATCCAGACCTACCTCGACAAGCGCAAGCCCGGCCAGTCGCGGTTCACGACGCAGCGCCAGGAAGCGGACGCCGTCAAAATTCTGTCCGGCGTGTTTCCGGACGCTTCGGGCCAGCAGGTGACGACGGGGACGCCGATCGCGCTGCAGATCGAAAATACCGATCAGCGGTCGAAGGATTACGGTGACATCAAAGAGAGCTACCGCCCCGGCCACGCCGACTTCACGTATGAAGCCAAGTACGGCATTCGCGACTATCGCGGCGGCGGGCGTTCCTCGGCACGCGAGACGGCCTCGCGCGTTGCGGCCGGTGCGATCGCCCGGAAGATCATTCCGAACGTCCGCATTCGCGGTGCGCTTGTTCAGATCGGCCAGATCAAGATCAACCGGCAGAACTGGAACTGGGATGAGGTCGGCAACAATCCGTTCTTCTCGCCGGACGCGACGGCGGCTGAGCATTGGGCCGATTATCTCGACAAGATCCGCAAGTCCGGCTCGTCCGTCGGCGCCATTATCGAGGTCGTGGCCGAAGGCGTGCCGGCTGGCTGGGGCGCGCCGCTTTACGGCAAGCTCGACCAGGATCTTGCGAGCGCAATGATGTCGATCAACGCCGTCAAAGGCGTCGAGATCGGCGCGGGCATGGCGGCTGCGGAGCTCACCGGCGAGCAGAACGCAGATGAGATCCGCATCGGCAACGACGGCGCGCCGGATTTCCTGTCGAATAACGCGGGCGGCGTTCTCGGCGGCATTTCGACGGGTCAGCCCATCGTTTGCCGTTTTGCGGTGAAGCCCACCTCCTCGATCCTGACGCCGCGGCGGACGATCGACCAGAAGGGGCACGAGCGCGAGATCATCACCAAGGGCCGCCACGATCCGTGCGTCGGCATCCGCGCCGTTCCTGTCGGCGAGGCCATGATGGCGATCGTACTTGCCGATCACTTCCTGCGGCACCGGGGGCAGACAGGCGTTTAGAATCGGCGCCTGAAGTCCGGAGACGAGACAATCGCGCGTTTTGACAAGATCGTTATTCTGACCGGCGCCGGGCTTTCGGCGGAAAGCGGAGTCGCGACCTTTCGCGATCCCGACGGCATCTGGTCGAAGTACGATCTGCGCGACGTGGCGACGCCGGAAGGCTTCCAGCGCGATCCGGTGCTCGTGCACGATTTCTATAATTCGCGGCGACACGCGCATCGCGACATCAAACCCAACGCGGCGCATATCGCGCTTGCCCGGCTCGAGGCCGAGCACGGCGGGGTCACGATCGTCACGCAGAACATCGATGCGCTGCATGAAGCGGCGGGCTCGAAGTCGCTGATCCACATGCACGGCGAATTGATGAAAGCGCTTTGCGCCTTCTGTTCTCATCGCATGGTCTGGCGAGACGATCTGCGCGCCGACACGGCCTGTCCCTATTGCGGTTTGCCCGGCGGCATGCGCCCCGACGTCGTTTGGTTCGGCGAGATGCCCTACGAGATGGGGCGCATCAGTGGTCTGCTTGCCGAGGCCGATTTGTTCGTTTCGATCGGCACGAGCGGAAACGTTTATCCGGCGGCGGGATTCGTTGCCGAGGCAGCGGCGAACGGTGCGCATACGGTGGAACTCAATCTCGAGCCATCCGAGGGCGCGAGCCTGTTCGCTGAAGCGCACTATGGGCGGGCAACGGAAATCGTGCCCGCGTTCGTCGAGCGGATTCTTCGCGACCGTTAGCGGCGAAAGACGGCGACGACCTCGACGTGGGCGGAATAGAGGAACTGGTCGATCGGAGTGACGCTTTCGATCCTGTACCCGCCATCGACGAGGTGGCGCGTGTCGCGTGCGAGCGTCGCCGGATTGCACGATACCGCAACGATTGTCTTCACTTTCGAACGCGCCAGTCTCTGCGATTGCGCCTCGGCTCCGGCGCGCGGTGGGTCGAAGACTACGGCATCGTGCTCGTTCAATTCCAGCGGCGACAGCGGATCGCGGAAGAGATCACGCAGCGTCGCGGTGATCGGCTTCAGGCCGGATGTCTTCTTCACAGCCGCTGACAGCGCGGCGATGGCGGCCTTGTCGCCGTCGAATGCCGAGACGCGGGAACGCTCTGCCAGCGGAAACGTAAAGGCGCCGAGGCCGCAGAAGAGGTCCGCTACGGCTTTCGCTTTGCCGACAGCTGAGACGACGCGGCGTGCGATATCGGCTTCCGCCTCTTCGACCGCCTGCACGAACACGCCGGGCGGCAACACCACGTCCGCGGTACCGAAGGTGAGGAACGCAGGCAACGTCGCCACGACTGTTTCGCCGCCGACGCTGAAGCGCGCGAGCTTCATGTCACTGGCTTTGGTCGCGAGCGTTGTTCTAACCTCCGGCGTCAGCTGACGCTCGGTTCCCGAAATCTCGACATCGAGCCCGGCTTTCGTCAGCGTGATAGCGACGCGCGCCTCTCCGCGCTTCGAGAGAAGTGGCGCAATCAAGTTGCCGATAGCGGGAAGCGCTGCGACGATGCTCGGTTCGAGAACCGGGCACTCCGTGATCGCGACGAGGTCGTGGGACGAAGCTTCGTAGAAACCGAGGGCGACACCTTCGGGCGTGCGGACGGCTTTCGTCACGGCGCGGCGGCGCTTGCCTGCGGTTCGCTGAAGGGATTCGACCTTGGGATCGAGGCCACGCGCACGAAACGCGTCGGCGACGAGGTTGCGCTTCCATTCGGCATACGTGTCCGGCGCCATGTGCTGGGCGGTGCAGCCGCCGCATTTGCCGAAATGCACGCAGACAGGAGCCGCGCGCTCGGCGCTCGGCGCAAGCACGCGCTGCAGTCGCGCGCGGTCGCCCGAGATTTCCGCTTCGATGCGCTCTCCGGGAAGCGTGAACGGCACAAAGATGGATTGGCCCTCAAGGTCGGCCACCCCATCACCTTGCGCGCCGATGCGGCGGATCAAGAGTTCGCGCGCGTCAGTCATTACGCCGTGCTCCAAGTAGAAATTCAGCATTGCCGGAGCCGCCGAGAATGGGCGAAGGCATGTCGCCAACGACGCTCCAGTCAGGTTGTTGATCGATCCAGTTGCGGACGTTTTCCAACGCGCCCTGGCGCGCCGCTTCATCGCGCACAATGCCGCCGCTGCCGACGTTGCCCCGTCCGGCTTCGAACTGCGGCTTCACGAGGACCACCATCCACGCGCCGGGACCCGCGAGTTGCAGCGCCGGGCCCAAAAGCTTCGTGACCGAGATGAAGCTAACATCGACGGTAATGGCCGTCACGGCATCCGGCACTTCGTCACGCGACAGAGCGCGGGCGTCGCAGTTTTCCAGCGAGACGACGCGGGGATCGTCCTTGAGGCGCGGATGCAGCTGCGCGGTGCCGACATCGACCGCATAGATACGGCTGGCGCCTCTTTGCAGCAGGACTTCCGTGAAGCCGCCGGTCGAGGCGCCGACGTCGAGGCAGACTCTGCCCGCCGGATCGAAGCCGAAGCGCTCGAGCGCGGCCACGAGCTTTTCCGCACCGCGCGAAACGAAGGCCGGCGCTTCAGAGGAAACCTCGATGGCCAGATGCTCTTTCACATCCTGCGCAGGCTTATCGCAGATGCTGCCGCCAACGCGCACGAAGCCGCGCTTGATCAGATCCTGCGCGCGGGCGCGTGATGGCGCCAAACCGCGCGAAACAAGCATCTGATCCAAACGCATGGCCTATTGCCAATCTCATCGCTTTCAATCGGGCCGCAGTGCGTAGCGTCCGGAACCGTTCGCGAAGAGCAGCAGGAAGCCACCGGCCATCGCAAGGTTCTTCATGAAGTTGATCGCCTGCATCTGATCGGCGAAGTTCAAGTGAAAGACCAACGCGCTCGCAAGACAGAAGCCGGCGAGAAGAAGTCCGGCCCAGCGTGAGAAGACCCCTAAGAGAACGGCGAGACCCGCGCCGATCTCAAATGCGATCACGAGCGGGAGAAGCGCGCCGGGCAGCCCGTGCGATTCCATATAGGACTGGGCGCCGGCGTATCCGGAGATCTTGTTGATGCCCGAGCTGATGAATATTGCCGAAAGGAGAACTCGCCCGGCTAGGCTCGCGATCGCATGCATTTCACCCTCCCCACGTCACGTTGCTCTTATGAATGCTTCAGGCGCGCTCCCCCACGGCATCGGCGCGGCCCAGAGCCGAGAACACCGTCTCGACAATGCCGGATGCGTTAAGCCCGGCGGCTTCGTACATCGCTTCCGGCTTGCCGTGATCGATGAACTCGTCCGGAAGAACCTTCGAGCGCACGCGTAGACCGCGATCGAGAAGTCCTTCGTCGGCCAGGAACTGCAGTACGTGGCTGCCGAAGCCGCCGATCGATCCTTCTTCGACGGTGACCAGGACTTCGTGATTGGCAGCCAGTTCGCGAATCATGGCGAGATCGAGCGGCTTGGCGAAACGCGCGTCGGCGACCGTCGTCGACAGCCCGGCGGCGGCGAGTTGATCGGCAGCCTTCAGGCATTCGGAGAGGCGCGTTCCAAGCGACAGAAGCGCAATCTTGGAGCCCTGGCGCACGATGCGGCCCTTACCGATTTCGAGCGGCACGCCTTCTGCGGGCATTTCAACGCCGACGCCTTCGCCGCGCGGATAGCGCAGCGCGCTCGGCCGATCATCGATCTGCGCTTGCGTGGCGACCATGTGGACGAGTTCGGCCTCGTCAGCCGCGGCCATCACGACGAAGTTCGGAAGGCAAGCGAGATAGGTGATGTCGAAGGTTCCGGCGTGCGTTGCGCCGTCGGCGCCGACAAGCCCGGCGCGATCAATCGCAAAGCGCACGGGAAGGTTCTGAATCGCAACGTCGTGCACGACCTGATCGTAAGCGCGCTGCAGGAAGGTCGAGTAGATTGCGCAATAGGGCTTGTAGCCTTCGGTCGCGAGACCGGCCGCGAACGTGACTGCGTGCTGCTCAGCGATGCCGACATCGAAGGTGCGATCCGGGAATTCCTTGCCGAAGTGATCGAGGCCGGTGCCGGACGGCATCGCCGCGGTGATGGCGACGATACGTTTGTCCTTCCGCGCTTCCGCGATCAGGCTGTCGGCGAAGACCTTCGTGTAACTCGGCGCGTTGGGCTTGGGCTTCACCTGCGCGCCGGTCACCACGTTGAACTTGTTGACGCCGTGATACTTGTCTTCCGCGGCTTCTGCCGGAGCGTAGCCCTTGCCCTTCTTCGTCAGAACGTGAAGCAGGATCGGGCCTTGCGTCAGGTCACGCACGTTCTTCAGGACGGGGAGCAGGTGATTGAAGTCGTGGCCGTCGAGCGGGCCGACGTAATAGAAGCCCAGTTCCTCGAACCACGCTCCACCCTGCCAGAGGTGGCGCGTATATTCTTCGACGCGCGCCGCACGGCGCTCCCAGGCCTTCGGCAGAAGCTTCGCCAGCTGCTTGGCGTAGTCACGCAGGTGCACGTAGGTGCCGCTGGAGGTGACGCGCGCGAGGTAGGCCGAGAGCGCGCCCGTCGGCGGTGCAATCGACATGTCGTTGTCGTTGAGGACGACGATCAAGCGCTCGTCGCGCGCACCGGCATTGTTCATGGCCTCGTAGGCCATGCCCGCGCTCATCGCGCCGTCGCCGATGACGGCAATGACGTTGTTGTTCTTCTGGCTCAGGTCGCGCGCAACGGCCATGCCGAGCGCTGCTGAAATCGAGGTCGAGGAATGCGCCGCGCCGAAAGGATCGTAGGGGCTCTCGTCGCGCTTGGTGAAGCCGGAAAGGCCGCCCGGCTGACGCAGCGTGCGAATGCGATCGCGGCGTCCGGTGATGATCTTGTGCGGATAGGCCTGATGGCCGACATCCCAGATCAGCCGATCGTCCGGCGTGTTGAAGACCCAATGCAGCGCTACCGTCAGCTCGACGACGCCAAGGCCCGCTCCCAGATGGCCGCCCGTCTCGGAGACGGCATTAATCGTTTCGTGGCGAAGCTCCGCTGCGAGCTGCGGCAGCTGATCTTCCCGCAGTTGGCGCAGATCGTGCGGGGTCTTGATACGATCGAGTAGCGGGGTCTGGCTCACAGTTAAAACCTTAATTCAATGGCCACATGTGGCGTTGTGGAAGCCGGGCGGTAAACAATCATCCCCGAAAGTACAAGGCATTCATAACGCCTATCGCCGATCCTCCCAACTGTGGAGATTCGTTCGTGGCGCAATGCGCTTGCGTGCCGCAGAGATGTAAGTGCCGCCGAGTTTGAGCGTGCGCACCTTCAAGGCGCAAGTTCGGCGCCGTGGCCGTTCAAAATGGCGTACCGCCGTCCTTGTCCAACGGCGTGGTGCCGGTCGGGCTGCCGTCGGCGCCCAGCGTGAGCTTCTCCACCTTGGCCTCCGCCGCCTTCAACAGGCGATCGCAGTGGTCGCGAAGCGCTTCGCCGCGCTCGTAAATGGTGATGCTTTCTTCCAGGTCGACGTCGCCGCGCTCGAGCTTGCCGACGATGGCCTCAAGCTCCTTCAAGGCGCGTTCGAAGGTCATGTCCTTGATATCGGCGAAGTTTTCCGCTGCTTTGGTATTCATCTTTTCCTGTTTCCAAGCGTTCGGAGCGAGGAAAACCGGCTTTGCAGCTCAGTTTCCCGCGTCGATCAACGCCTTTACGTGGGCCGCGACGGATTGGGCAAGCCCCGTCAGATCATAGCCGCCTTCGAGTACCGAGACGACCCGCCCCCTGCAATGACGCCGCGCCACTTCACACAGAGATTCGGTCACCCAGTGGAAGTCCTGTGCGACAAGATTGAGCGAGGCCAACGGGTCTCTCTGGTGGGCGTCGAAGCCCGCGGAGATCAATAGCACGTCGGGAGCGAAGTCGTGCAAGGGCCCGAGGATTCGGTCTCGCATAGCTTCTTCGAAGCGCTCGCGTCCGTCACCCGCACGCAAGGGCGCGTTGAATATATTGCCGACACCCGTCTCCCGCAATGCGCCGGTGCCCGGGAAGAGCGGCATCTGGTGTGTCGAGCCGAAAAAGAGGTCCTTGTCGGACCAGAAAATTTCCTGCGTGCCATTGCCATGATGGACGTCGAAATCGACAACTGCGACGCGTTCAGCACCGTATTTCGCCCGCGCGTAATGGGCGGCAATGGCAACGTTGTTGAAGAAGCAGAAGCCCATTGCCCGGGCGCTCTCCGCGTGGTGGCCGGGTGGGCGCACCTGACAGAAGACGTTCGCTGCTTCGCCGGACATCACGATATCGACAGCATCGAGCGCTGCACCGACAGCGCGGCGGGAGGCTTCCCACGTACCCGGTGAGGCAACCGTGTCACCGTCGATGTATTTGCGCCCTTCATCGATGTGAGCGACGGCATCGGTGAGATCGGCGACGTAGCCGGCCCCATGCGCCATGCCAATGTACGTCTGATCGTCATCTCGGAGTGGTGCCTCGCGGCGTTCGAGAAGCGCGAAGCTCTCATGCGCGAGGGCTTCGTCGATGGCGCGCATGCGGTCCGGCCGCTCGGGATGGGATTCGCCCGTATCGTGGGCAAGAAAGGCGTGGTGCGTGATCAGTGCGGAGGTCATTTTTTTGTTTTCTCGCGCTCCGGCTCAAGGGGTCAGGCCAGTTCCGAAACCCTTGCGATGTGGACGCCCGGCGGCGGCTTGCTTTCCGCAGGGACGAAGAAATCAGGCGCTAACGGCACCGATTTGTCTACCCTGTAATGATCGAAATCCAGCACGCCGCCGACTTGCGATAGGAACGAATCATCAATCAGGAAATGGCCGGTGAAGGTTTTCGCTGGCTGGCTGAAGACGAGATAGGCAGCGTCGGCGACGATGTCCGGCGTGCGGCTCATGCGCATGAGCTTATCGCCGCCGAGAATGTTGCGCACGGCGGCGGTTGCGATCGTTGTCCGCGGCCACAGCGCGTTGACAGCGATGCCGTCCTTCTTCATCTCGTCTGACAGGCCCAGCACGCACATGCTCATGCCGTACTTCGCGATCGAATAGGCGACGTGTCCGGAAAACCATTTCGCCTGCATGTC
The DNA here is from genome assembly GCF_035687085.1 of Hyphomicrobium sp. Classification (GTDB taxonomy): domain Bacteria; phylum Pseudomonadota; class Alphaproteobacteria; order Rhizobiales; family Hyphomicrobiaceae; genus Hyphomicrobium_B. Next base: position 20,367 of record NZ_DASRYS010000010.1, read on the forward strand.
GAGCGGCGGCGACAATGTCAGGATGTGCGGATTCTCGGCGCGCTTCAGATGCGGCAGGCAGGCTTTCGACGTCAGGAACGTGCCACGCGTGTTCACCTGGAACATGAGATCGAAGCGCTTTAGTTCGGTCTTCTCGATAGACGTCAGAGAAATCGCACTGGCATTGTTGACGCAAATGTCGATGCCGCCGAAGTGTTCGACTGTTTGGGCCACCGCGCGCTGTACGTCATCTTCGCTGCGAACATCGCATTCGACCGCAAGTGCTGATCCGCCCGCCTCCTCAATCTCTTTCGCCGCGGAGTGGATCGTGCCTTCAAGCTTCGGATTCGGCTCGGCCGTCTTGGCGGCAATGGCAATGTTGGCGCCATCGCTCGCGGCTCTCTTCGCAATTGCCAAGCCGATGCCGCGGCTCGCGCCCGTTATGAAGAGGGTTTTGCCCTTGAGTGACGCCATCGCGCTGCTCTCAATGCCGTTGAATCGGGGGTTCAACTTAGTACGCGAGGGGCAGTTGCGTAAGTGGCGGCGAGCGGGGCCAAATTTCGAGCCGCGTGCCTAGGCCGATTTGCCGAAGTTTGGCGGCCGCTTCTCGAGAAAGGCCGTGAAAGCTTCGATTGCTTCCGGCGACCGCAGCCGCTCACGGAAGGCGGAGGCTTCCTCGTCGGTCCGTTTCAAGATGTCAGCCGTATCGCCACGCAACATGCGCCGCGCGATCGCCAGGGCTTCCGGCGGCTTCTGGGCGAGGCGGCGCGCGGCTTCGAGCGCAGCCTTTTCCAACTCGGTACCTGGCACGATCGCATTCACAAATCCGGCGGCCAAAGCGTCGTCCGCCGACATCGGATCGCCCAGCACGAGCATCGCAAACGCGCGCGCGTAGCCCATGCGCTGCGGCATCAGCAGGCTCGAAGCCGCCTCGGGCGTTACGCCGAGGTCGAGAAACGGTGTCGCGAACGTCGCGTCGGGCGCTGCAAAAACCAGATCGCAATGGAAGAGCATCGTGGTGCCGATGCCGATCGCGGGGCCGTCCACCGCTGCGATCAGCGGCTTCTTAATGACCGGCAGAAGCCGGATGAAGCGGACGATATCTTGGCTGAGGTCGCCGGTGCCGCGCGCGGTCGATAGGAAATCGCCGATGTCGTTACCGGCGGTGAAGATCCCGTTCGAGCCTGTTATGATGTGGGCTGCGATGGAGCTATCGGCGTCGCCCGCTTCGATCGCATCGGTAAGCGCGCGATACATGGCACCGGTCAGCGCGTTCTTCTTTTCTGGCCGCGCAAAGCGGAGAACCTGCACGCCGTCGCCGCGCCATACTGCGACTTCTGCGGTTGCCGCCGTCATGCGAACACCGCGCCGTGGGCGTCCACCAGCACGGAGTCGGCGCCGTGCTGTATGGCTTCCGAAAGGCTTCTCGTCTCAGTCAGCAGATTTTCAGCGAAGAAACGGGCGATCGCTACCCGCGGCGATCCGGCGGGTTCACTCAAAGCGCCCTTCGCGAGGTAGGCGCCGCCGGCCGTGAGGCTCATCAGCCGCAGATATGGCGTTGCGGATGCGAGTGCTTTCTCGATGTTCCCTGGCAACATTTGCGCCATCCAGAGTGTCGAGGACTGCAGGCTCCCCTGCGCTTCGGCGAGGCGCTCCGCCATGTGGCCGAAGTCGCTGCGGTTCGCCGCGCGAACATCGGCGATGATATTCGCAAGACTAGCCAGAAATGCCGTCGCCGTTGCACCGCCGTCCAGCGTCAGCTTGCGCGTCACGAGGTCAATGGCTTGAATGCCGTTGGTGCCTTCGTAGATCGGCAGAATGCGCGCATCGCGGAGATATTGCGCGGCGCCCGTTTCCTCGATGAAGCCCATGCCGCCATGAACCTGGACGCCGAGGGAGGCCACCTCGTTGGCGACATCGGTCGAGAAAGCTTTCGCGAGCGGCGTGAGGAGTGCGGCGCGGTTCAAGGCATCCTTGCGCGTCCGTTCGTCCGTTCCGCGGTGCCCGACGTCGAGTTCCTTCGCGGTCGCGTAGCAGATCATGCGCGCGGCTTGAGTCAGGGCCTTCATCGTCAGCAGCATGCGACGGATGTCGGCGTGCTCGATGATCGGACTCATGCCGCCGACGCCGTTACTTGAGAGGCTTTTGCCTTGGCGGCGATCCTTGGCGTAGGCAACGGCGTGCTGAGTTGCGCGCTCCGCGAGGCCGACGCCTTGCGCGCCGACGCCCAACCGCGCGGCGTTCATCATCACGAACATGGTTGCGAGGCCGCGATTGGCTTCACCGACGAGGTAGCCGGTCGCACCACCGTTCTCGCCGAACTTCATCACGCACGTGGGGCTCGCCATAATGCCGAGCTTATGCTCGAGACCGGCGCAAACGACGTCGTTGCGTTCGCCGAGAGAGCCATCGTCATTCACGAGGAACTTCGGCACGAGGAAGAGCGAGATGCCGCGTGTTCCGGGCGGCGCATCTGGGAGCCTCGCGAGCACGAGGTGGATGATGTTTTCCGCCATGTCGTGATCGCCGTAGGTGATGAAGATCTTCGTGCCGGTAATGCGGTACGTGCCATTTCCCTGTGGTTCGGCGCGGGCCGACAACGGCCCCAAATCCGAGCCGGCGTGCGGTTCCGTCAGGTTCATGGTGCCGGTCCATTCGCCGGCGACCATCTTGGGCAGGAACTTCGCCTTCAGCTCAGCGCTGCCGCCCGCCTCGATCGCGTGAATGGCGCCCTGTGTGAGGAGCGGGCAGAGCCCAAACGAGACGTTGGCCGCGTTCCAGATCTCGCCCACGGGCGTCGCCACGATCTCGGGCAGATCTTGTCCGCCATACGCTTCGTCGCATGGCAGCGCGCTCCATCCCCCCGCCACGAATTGCTGATAGGCGGCAGCGAAGCCCGGCGGGGTCGTCACCTTGCCCTCAGATAATTTCGAGCCGACGCGGTCGCCGATCGCGTTCAAAGGTGCTAGGACCTCGGCGCCGAACTTTCCCGCCTCCTCGATGACGGCCACGACGGTATCGGCGTCAAGCCCAGGATAGAGCCCGCTGGCATCCATATCGTCCAAGGCGGCCACGGCCTTTAATGCAAAGACGATATCGTCTACTGGAGCCTGATAAGTCATGAATCGTCTCTCAATGCAGCTCGGGTTCTGCTCCCGAACACTATGCCGAACAATGGTGCGAGCAAACCGGGTGAAAAATTGAAGCAAGGCAGAATTGCTCCCGCCAACGCCGAGTGGATCGCGGAGGCAGGTCAGATGATCCGGTCGGGTGCGCTCGTCGCGTTTCCCACCGAAACAGTCTACGGCTTAGGGGCGGATGCTACAAACGGCGAAGCTGTCGCGCGCGTTTTCGAAGCCAAGGGTCGGCCGACGTTCAATCCGCTGATCGTGCATGTTCTTGGGCTCGAGCAGGCGCTGATCATCGGGCAGTTTTCGCCCGTGGCGCGGCGACTGACCGAGGCTTTCTGGCCGGGGCCGCTCACGCTGGTGGTGCCACGGAGCGACACTTCTGATGTCAGCGATCTGGTCTCGGCGGGGCTGCCGACGGTTGCGCTGCGAGCGCCCGAACACCCAGTCGCGCGTGCCCTGCTCGTGGAAGCGCAGCGGCCGCTGGCGGCGCCGTCCGCCAACCGGTCGGGCCACGTCAGCGCGACCCAGGCCCAGCACGTCGCAGCGGATCTCGGTGAGAAGGCCGCGGTCATTCTGGATGCCGGACCCACACCGCACGGCATGGAATCGACGGTCCTCAGTGTTGTGGGTGATACACCCACGCTATTGCGGCCGGGCGCCATAACGGTGGAAGCGATCGAGGAGGTTTTGGGTGAGCACCTCGCCCGTGGGGACGAGACGAGCAGCACGCCCGCCTCTCCCGGTCAGCTGGAAAGCCATTACGCGCCCCGCGCCAAGATGCGGCTCAATGCGTTCGAATGGGGGCCGGATGATGCTGTGCTGGCGTTCGGGCCGGTCGCTGAGGCCCCGGCGCGGGCCTTCATCAATCTCAGCCCGTCCGGCGATCTGGTCGAGGCCGCGGCGCATCTCTTTGCAGCGCTAAGGACACTCGATGCATCGGGCGCGGCGACGATCGTGGCGACGCCGATTCCGAAGCATGGTTTGGGCGAAGCGATCAACGACCGGTTGAAGCGGGCGGCGGCACCGCGAGATTGATGCGCGCGTCTCTTAGAGTGCGCTCGTTACAAGGATGATTTTGTTCAGAAGCGGGCCGAGTACCGGGCTTTCCATGACAAAGCCTTCGAAGCTGGCGCGCAGGTTTTCCAGTTTCAGCGTGGGGGTGAGTGCGTAAAGCGCCCCGTAAAGAACCGCTGTCGTCGCGCCGTTGACTATCAGGTACCGCCGCAACATCGGCCTTAGCCCTCCACGCCCTTTAACGCTCTCTTAAGGAAAGCACGGGCGCGGAGGTGAACTCAAGCCTTTTGCGGCGGCTTTGGTGAACGGCCGTCAGGCTGCAGGCAGCGGGACTGTGGATTGGCGCGGTGTCACCCGTCCGGTCACGATAGCCCGCAGCTTCAACGCGGGCTTCTCGATCACGATCCACGAGAAGACGGCTGCGGGTAGTACAATTGCGAAGGCAATAAGCGACAGCCAAACGGGCGCAATGCCGGGCATCAGCCACAGCAATGTCTGCTGCGTCGGGCCGGCAAAGATGTAGATGCCGAAGGACGCGTCGACCTTGTTGCAGACTGCGCGCAGGACGCCCAGCGTTTTCGTCGCCAGCCACAGGGACGCGTAACCCAGGAAGAGCGCGCTCGTGACTTCGGCAAGCGGCGTCTTCGCAAAGACAAGAAAGAGCGCGCCAAACGGCACAAGCAAAGCCGCGTGGATGACGAGATGGCGGCGCGCGAGATAGGCCAGAACGCCGCAGAAGAAGAAGACGATGAAGTAGCGCAGATTATCCGAGAATCCGAAGGCCTGGGCGTCGGCCGGCAATCCGAGCGTCACGGTGCTGACGACCAGGGCAATTCCCCCAATCGCAACCTTGCGCCAACGCTCTTCGAAGAGGCCCGCGAAGCCCAATAGAGCGAGAATGAGGTAGCAGATGACTTCGTATTTGAGCGTCCAAAGCGAAGAGTTGACGTAGTTCGCGTACGGCAGCGTTTCGAAGACGCCCGGCAGTGGCGCCGCGCCCGTCGTCAGTGCGAGCGTTTTGGCAACGTAGGCATAGAGACCGGGGCTCGCGAAATATTCGCCCACGGACAAGCCCGTCACCCAAGGGCCAAGAACAAACGATGTGATGAACACACAGACGATGAGCGCGGGGAAGATGCGCAATGCGCGGGCCGCGGCGAATTTCAGAACGCTGCGGCTGCGATCGAAGCTTTGCGCGACCAGCACGCCGCTCAAGATGAAGAAAACCTGCACCGCGTATTCGCCGAGCGACCGGCCGAGCCAGGGTTGCAGCGGCTCAGCGGCATCCGTTCCTGCGCTATAGAGATAGCTGTGAGAGATGAGCACGAAGGTCGCCATCAGCAGGCGAAGCACACCGAAGCTGTTGTCCTCGGGCGACATGATATCGGCGAGGTAAAGTTTTGGGCGATGCTGGGTTGTCATGGGCTTCGCGTGCTGCTTCCAATAGAAATGGGAGCACACTGTTTAAATCGGACAGGTAAACACTAACCTCTCTTTCAGATTAACAATCGCTTGCGCAGCGCTTTGCTTTGAAGCGTCGTTTGTTTTCAAGCTCCGGCTTCTTTCAGTGGACGATCCTCGCGCGGGAGCGCCGCTTTCGCGGAAGGCCAGCTAGCGGCGATCCAATCGTCGGTGCCGAACAGCCAATGCCAGAAGCGACGCCGGCGGCTATAGCGCTCGATGATGAAGCGGTTGGTCGATTCCATGTGATCGTTGAGCGCGGCGAGCGTTTCGGCAGGCAGTGCCGCGTCGCGGTCGATGGTTTCAAGCCGGTTCAGAATGGAGGCAACATCTGCCGCCGATTCCGTGCGCCATTGATCCATCGAGCCTGCGAGCGTGTGCTGGTTCTCGTTAACCTTCAGCAGCGCCTCGTGGACCTCGGTGAGATCCTGCGTGTACGCCTGATGCTTCGCGGCTGCCGTTTCGATTTCGGCTTCGACGGCGTGCTCGACTGCATTCATGCGCTCCACGAGAGCCACAGCGAGTTCGGTCAGCGCACTGTTATGGGTATCAAGCTTGTTCGACACGCTATCGATCTTGTCCAAGCCGCCGAGCAGCGCTTCAGGGTCTTGCGCTTCTTTCGCTTGCACGAGCACGCCGCTGACGGCGGCTTCCAATTTCAACAGGCCGTCGGCAATCTCAGCTTGCCCCCGATTGTCAGAGCCGAGCACCGCCTCCTCGATCATTTCGAGGCGCTCGGCGATTGGCTTGAGGTCGATGACAGCCTCTGGCGCGCGGGGGTTTGCGATCGCGGATTCGAGGTCCTGAAGGCGCGTTGAGAGCAGTGCCCAATTCTGTGAGATTTCCTGCAAACGAACTTGCACTGCGTTGTCGATGGCCTCGAGCTTCCCCAGAAGCGGAAGGTTCTGGGCCGGATCGCCGCCTCCCTCTCGGAGTGTCGCCTCCAGAGCGCCGATGCGCTCGATCAACACGGTGTGGCCGCGCGCCTGCTCATCTTGATAGCCGAGGGTATCGCGGCTCAAATCGCGGATGAGGCCCGCGATGATGTGGCGGTCGTTGGCCAGCTCGTGGCGAAGCGCGCGCACCGATTGTTCAAGTGCATCGATGCGGGAATTCTGCAGTGCGTCGGCGGGCATTCCCAGATAGTCATTGCGATAGCCGGCCCGGGCATATTCCCCAGAGTAGCGAAGCGGGCTTGGCGGATAGCGGCCATCCGCGCGCGTCAGAGGCGGCAGAGGTTCCGGCATCTGCGAAAAGCGTGCGGAGAAACGCATGAGCAGTTCCGACTGCGGGAAGTCCGATCGCTGGTCGAGCAGCACATGCAGCAGGTCATCAACCGCGATGGCCGAATTTCTGCGCGCCGCTGCGGATGATGCGAGGCGCAGAAGCTCGGCCAATTCGTCGGAACGGCGTGGCGACACGGCGCCGGGTCCTGACACGGCCGGAATGTCACCGGCGATAATGGTTGCCGTTTCGCGCTTCAGGGCGACGACGCGGATGCCGTGCGCTTCGAGAGCGGCCGCGGCTGGATCAACGCGCGTCATCGCATTGAGCAGGTGTTCGATGCGAACCTCGCCCGCGCGATGGGCGGAAGCGATGTCGTAGGCCTGATTGAAGGATGCGAGCACGGCGTCGTCGACGAGCACGGGCCCGGCTTGCAAATGACCGCGCTTGCCATTTGCAGGGGATGTTTCGGCAGCGAACATCCCGTCCGCCGGCGTCCAGGTCTGCTGCGTTCTGAGGTCGAGGTCTTCGCCGTGATACGCCATCGCGCTCTCCCCGTGCACACAATCCCGCCGTGCAGCCGAGCCCCACGTCCGGCCAGGCTAACCCCTAGCTATCTGCATTTGGATATCAAATAGCGTTTCAATTTAAGGGTTATATTCAGGTTAGCGCCGATTTAGGCAGTACGCGAGCCATTGGGATGTCGGGAGTTCAAAGAAGCGTCAGAAATTCCGGCTCTTGAAGCTCCGGTCCTTCAGCGCGCGGATTGTTGAGCTTCGGATTGACGGCGGTCGCAGTGAGTTGTCCTGAGCGCAGCGGCTTCAGGAGATCGAGCACACCTTCGGCGGTGCCTGGGCGGCAGTCGAGCCAACGCTCGAAGTCCCCCTGCTCGATGATGACCGGCATCCGGTCGTGCAGTCGGGACATCTCTTCATTTGCTGACGTCGTCAGGATTGCCATCGTCTCGATCTGGCTGCCGTCAGCGCCGAGCCAGTCTTCCCAGATGCCCGCAAGCGCAAAAAGCTCCTGGTCTTTCATGCGGATGAGATGCGGCCGGCGGGCCTTGCGATCGCCCGTCCATTCATAGAAGCCAGATACGGGGATGAGGCAGCGGCGGTGGCGCATAGCGCCGCGGAACGCCGGCTTTTCGGCCGCGGTTTCGGCGCGGGCGTTGATCAGTGGCGATGTGAGCGAGCGGGGATCCTTCAACCATGACGGGATGAGCCCCCAGCGCACCAGCTGGAGCTCGGGGCGGCCGTGCACGTCGTTGCGGGCGATCAGCGTGGGCTGAGACGGCGCGATATTATACCGGGGCGGGAAATCTTCGACGCTTGGCGCGTCAAAGAAGGCCCGCACGGCCTCCGGTGGAGTGGTCAAGCTGTATCGCGCGCACACGGGCGGGCCGGTCCTTTTGATGCCGAATGTAAGTGAATATAAGCGTTCGCTGGGCGATCGCCCAGAATCTGGTTTAAGCGAAGCTCATGAGAAAGCCGGACGCCCCCGTGAACCGCCGCAGCTTGAACTTGAAGGCCCCGCTTTTGGCCCTGAGCCTGCTGCTCACGGCCGGCGGCAACACTGCCTTTTCTGCGCCTGACACCAAGGTTTACGACGACCGCCTGCTGCGGCTCTCAGAGATCCTTGGCGCGGTCCACTATCTTCGCGAGCTTTGCGGCGCCAACGAAGGCCAGTACTGGCGCGACCGCATGCGGGATTTGATGGATGCGGAAGGCTCGTCCGCGCTGCGACGGGCGAAGCTCACGCGCGCCTTCAACCAGGGGTATCGCAGCTACAGCCGCACTTATAATACATGCAGCCCTTCGGCTCAGACGGCCATCACCCGGTTTCTTTCTGAAGGCTCGGAACTTTCCGACGGGCTTCTAAAGGCCTTCCCCAATTAAGTGCTGCCCAATCTCGCTTAACAGCCGGTCACTCCTTTTCACACGGTTTACTGTGAATAGTGGCAACGCCGGTCTATCGGAAATGACCGTGCTAGGTGACAAACGGTGGGGTCCGTTTTGCATATGCGACGGCAGGTAGAGGGAAGATTGAGAGCGACATGCAGTGCTTTGAGGACATCGATACGAAGAACCCGACGCTGAAGGCGCTGGATCTTATTCTCGCTGCGTGGGACGAAGGTGTCGATACGGGGGTAGAACCGCAGCAGATGGCATATGCGGCGCTTTTCACGGCGCTGACCGATCTCGTTGCCATATACGGCGAAGACGCGGTTATCCATCTGACCCGCGGGCTCGAGAAGCGGGTCGTCGAAGGCGAATTCACGCTGACGCGGCGCGATCAATAATAAAGAGCTTTGCTACGGCGCCGGGCGGGGATTTCAGAAGTGCCCCGCCTTCAGGATGACTTCGGCGATGAGCACGCCGCCGAAGAGCGCGAGCAGGATGCCGGCGATCCGGTTCAGGATCTGAAGGACGTGAAGGTCGATCCGGTTCCGGTAGCGGCTGATGAACTTCGACAGCGTTATCCACCACAGCATACTGCCGGTGACGATGGACGACACCATCAGCAGCACGTCGACGTTCGAGTGGACTTCGACGAATGTGGTGACGCCGCCGAAGACGGCGAAGAGTCCGAGGACGGCGCCGGGATTGGTGATGGTGAGGAAGAACGTCTGAGGGATGTCCCAGGCAAAGTCCTTGAGGCGGGCCGTCTTGGCCTCCGCGTCCGACGTCATCTTCACTCTCGGCGCGCTGAAATAAAGACGAAGCCCGAAAGCGATGAGCGCCAGGCCGCCAATGACTTGAATGGCGGCGCGATGGGCTTCGACGACGCCTGAGACCGTGCCTACGCCCAAGCCTGCGCAGAGCGCGATGAGGCCGTCGCCCATTACCGAGCCAATGCCAGCCGCGACCCCACCCCAGAAGCCTCGTTCGATCGCGCGCTGGATGCACAGCACGTTGACAGGGCCGACCGGGGCGGCGATGAGCATCCCCACGATCAATCCGACGGGGATGATGAGCGGGTTCGGGATATAACTCAGCAAGGGGTATGTGCTCGATATCTGAGTTGGAAACCGCTGGCGCTACGCGGCGCTCTCGCATCCAACACGGGTTCGCGCGTCACGGCTATAGGGATCAACGAAGGGCGCAACTGCAATGTGGAGAATCCCTCGGGCGACTTGCAAAGAGCGGCTTTGGTCTTTCCGGCATGCCCTCATTCGACGGGCAGGCCTCGCGAATCTCGTGGTAGTACTCGTAGTAGCGCTAAGCCTCCTTGTCCACGCTGCAGGGTCAAGAGCAGCCGAGCCCAGCGGCACCGTGAAGTTGCCGCCGCACGTTGAAGACCTGCGCGATGTCATTCTGACGGCTGCGCGATCAGGCAACATTGAAGAACTCAAGACCGCGTTCGAAGTCAGCGGCGTTGTTCCCGACTTGGGCGGCGAAGCGGGAAGCGATCCAATCCAAACGCTGAAGGACCGCTCAGGCGATCACGGCGGCCGCGAAATTCTTGCTGCCCTCATCGAAGTTCTGGATATGCCGCCGGTGGCTTTGCCTCTCGGCAATGACATCGAGAACAACCTCATCTACGTCTGGCCCTATCTCGCAGAACGGCCCCTCGACAAACTCTCGCCCGCCGAAGAGGTCGATCTCTACCGTCTCGTAACGCCCGCGAAGGCTGAGGAGATGCGTGAGAAAAAGCAGTGGCTCTGGTGGCGGCTCGTGATCGCCGCCGACGGCACCTGGACCTCGTTCAAAAAGGCCGACTGATCGCCGTCTTTGCGCGCACTCCATTTCGACTTGCAGCACCAATCGCCGCACCGGGCTTTTAGCGACGGATCAATGGGGTTACTCCGCTTCTCTCTAAATAGATGAAAATGCGGAGGGCCTATCGATGAAGAGGACATTGCTTATTGCGACTGCCGTTTTGAGCTGCGCAATCGCAACACCGGGCTATGCCTTCCACCCATCCGAAGAAACGTACGGATACGTTCCTCCCAAAAAGCTCGACCGCGCTCAACGCGAGAGTGCAGAGAGAATGGGCCAGCAACTGTTCGGCATGGGCTGGGATTGGGACCGGCCGCAGGCCGGCGATCGCGGCGACTCTTCTCGCGATCCGGGCAGCGCACCTGGCTTGCTCACCGGCGGCCCCCGCCCCAACATCAAGGCGACCGCGCCGCGCAAAGTATCGTTCACGGGTGGCTACGAGCCCGGCTCCATCGTGGTCGATACGGCGGGCCGGCGTCTTTATTATATATTGTCGTCCTCGACGGCCTACAGCTACCCGATCGGCGTTGGCCGGGAGGGGTTCACTTGGGCTGGCACCGAGAAGATCACACGGACGGCCGACTGGCCGGACTGGATCCCGCCGGCCGAGATGCGTGCCCGCAGGCCTGAGCTTCCCGTGCGGATGTCGGGCGGCATTCGCAACCCGCTCGGCGCCAAAGCACTCTATCTCGGCAATACGCTCTACCGCATCCATGGCACGAACGAAGCTTCCAGCATCGGAACGGCGTCGTCTTCAGGCTGCATCCGCATGACGAACGGCCACGTGATGCATCTGGCGTCCCTGGCTGGTGTCGGCACGACCGTACATGTGCTCAAGCGGTTGCCACCGGCAACGGCGCGCGTGGCCAAAAGCGGCAGCGAAGGCTGACCGTTTCTGCCGCAGCAGCGTTAGCCTAGTCTCAGCCGGAGTAGCCCTCGAGAAAACCGACGGGCTCTCCGGCGGCCGGCCCCAAGATTTCGCCGTCCCACATGACCTTCCGTCCGCGAATGATCGTGCCGACGGGCCAGCCTTTGACCTTCACGCTGTCATAAGGTGTCCAGGCGGCGCGGCTTTCGATCCAGTCGTTGGAGATCGTCTCTGTCCGATGCAGGTCGACGACGGTCAGGTCGGCGTCATAGCCGACGGCGATGCGGCCTTTCGAGCGAATGCCAAACAGCCGTTGCGGTCCGTGGCTCGTGAGATCAACCAGCCGTTGCAGAGACAGACGTCCGGCATTGACGTGATCGAGCATAATCGGAACCAGCGTCTGGACGCCCGTCATCCCGGAGTGCGTGTCGGGATACGCGTGATCCTTCTCCTCGCGCGTGTGCGGCGCGTGGTCTGAGCCCAAAATGTCGACGACGCCCGATTGGAGTGCGGCCCAGATCGCGTCGCGGTGACGGACATCGCGGACGGGTGGGTTCATCTGAACATAGGTGCCGAGGCGCTCGTAGGCTTCGGGGCCGGCGAGCGTCAGATGGTGCGGCGTGACCTCGACAGAAGCATAAGTTTTGTGATGGCCCAGGAAGTCCATCTCCTCGGCCGTCGAGACATGGAGAACGTGGACGCGCTTGCCGTGCTTTTCGGCTAATCCGACGAGCCGCTTGGTCGCGATCAGGGCGGCCTCAGGGTCGCGCCATTCGGGATGGGAGGATGGATCGCCCTTCCGGCGCAAATGCATTCGCGACTTCAGCCGGGCTTCATCTTCCGCGTGGAAGGACGCCCGCCGGGATATCTTGGCAATGATCTTATCGAGCGTGACGCCATCATCCACGAGGAGATCGCCCGTCGAAGAGCCCATGAAGACCTTGATGCCGGCTGAGCCCTCGCGTTTTTCGAGATCCGGAATATCGGCGACGTTCTCGCGGGTGCCGCCGACGAAGAAGGCAAAGTCGCTATACATCCGGTGCCGCGCCCGGCGCACTTTGTCGGCAAGTGTCTCGGCGGTCGTCGTCAACGGCTTGGTATTGGGCATCTCGAAGACGGCAGTCACACCGCCGGCTACCGCCGCACGGCTTCCCGTCTCGAGATCTTCCTTATGCTCAAGGCCGGGCTCCCGGAAATGCACTTGTGTGTCGATGACGCCGGGGAGAATGTGAAGGCCTTGCGCTTCGATGATCTCCGCCGCGGCCGCCGACCGGAGATCGCCGATGGCTGCAATCTTGCCGTCGCGGATCGCAATGTCGCGGACGCCTTCCCCATCATGATTGACGACCGTCGCGCCACGGATAACGACGTCGAAAGTCTCAACCATCGTGCTGTACTCCTTGATCTTTCATGCGAGAAAGCCCCGCATACGTAACTCTTTCCCCGTTTGCAACCGAGGCGTGAATTCATGTCTGCCGCAAAGATAGTGCGACTTGCAGATCGCGGTGTCGTCAGCATCACAGGCCGCGACAGCGAAAAGCTCCTGCAGAGCCTGGTGACCAACGACATCGAAGGTCTTGGCGAGGGGGAGGCGCGGTACGCTGCGCTGCTTTCGCCGCAGGGCAAAATCCTCTTTGACTTTTTCGTCACGCGTCAGGGCGAAAGCTACTTTCTCGACGTCTCTGCGGAGAGCGTAGGGAACTTTATTAAGAGATTAACATTTTATAAGCTTCGTTCAGATGTCATCATTTCGGATGTTTCGGCTTCGTTTGAGCTCTATGCGATCTGGGGGGATCCCGCCGATGCTTTTCCTGTGGATTGGGTCATGCGTTTTTCGGACCCCAGACATTCCGTTCTGGGAGTTCGTCTGATGGCGAAAGCCCGGTCATCCAGCTCGGCTTTCGCTGATGCGGAGAGCGAAACAGCATTGCGCGAGTACGATGCTCTTCGCATTTCTCTGGGCGTGCCGGAGGGTGGACGCGACTACAAATTCGGCGACGCCTATCCGCACGAAGCCGACTTCGATCTCTTCAATGGCGTGTCGTTCTCGAAGGGCTGCTACGTCGGTCAGGAGATCGTGGCGCGGATGCAGAACAAGACGGTCGTTCGCAAACGTGCCGTAAAAATTTCAGGCGCAGCTCCCCTCACCTCAGATACGGACGTCCTTCTCGGTGAGGTTTCAATCGGACGGGTCGGCACCGTCGCCGGCGCCGACGCCATCGCGATGCTTCGCCTCGATCGTGCGCTTGAAGCCAAGCAGAAGAGTGAGACGCTCACCGCGGCCGGGGTCGCAGTCACGGTCGATGATATCGCCCTTGAGCGTTACGCGGCATCTGCGGCGGCGCGGGCGTCAACGGCTCTGCCGTCCTCATGATCACATCAGCAGAGATCCAACGTTGTTCGTGGGCCGGCAGCGATGCCGTTTACATCCGCTATCACGATGAGGAGTGGGGCGTCCCGATGACGGAGGACCGCGACCTTTTCGAGAAGTTAGTGCTTGAAGGATTCCAAGCCGGCCTCTCCTGGATCACAATCCTCCGGAAGCGCGAAAATTTCAGGAAGGCATTTCACAACTTCGATGCCGCGCGCATCGCGAGATACTCATCGCGAGACGTCGATCGCCTTCTTGGGAACGAGGGCATTATCCGGAACCGCGCCAAGATCGAAGCCACGATCTCCAACGCCAAGGCCTATCTCAAGATTCGCGAACGCATGCCGTTTGCCCAATATATATGGGGTTTTGTTGATGGCCGGCCGATCATCAACGCCCTTGCATCAAGCAATGACATCAAGCCCGAGACCGACGTTTCTAAGAGAATGAGCAAAGCGCTCAAGGCCGATGGGTTCCGCTTCGTCGGATCGACGACTCTTTATGCCTTCATGCAGTCGACCGGCATGGTCAACGACCACTTGGTCTCGTGCTTCCGGCATGCGGCGTGCGCGAAACTTCAAAAGAAGCTGAGCATCGCAAGCCCATGAGCCGGTCACGCGACAAAACACCGAGAGCGTGGCAGCGGATGCTTTCGGGGCGGCGTCTCGATCTACTCGCGCCCGATCCTCGCGACATCGACATCGAGGATATCGCGCATGGGCTCGCACGTGTCGCACGATGGAACGGACAGACGAAGGGCGATCACGCTTTCTCCGTCGCTCAGCATTGCGTCATCGTGACCGATATCTTCACCGCGCTATGGCCTCAATCGACTTCGAATGAGCGCCTCGCAGCATTGCTTCACGATGCGCCCGAATACGTTGTCGGCGATCTGATCAGCCCTTTCAAAACTGCGATCGGTCTCGACTACAAAGCGTTCGAGCTGAAGCTGCTCGAAGCGATCCATGAGCGGTTCGGTGTTGGGCAATTGAGTGTCGCTGTTGCGGCGGCAATCAAGGACGCGGACACAATCGCGGCTTATTACGAAGCGACGTTGCTTGCGGGATTCGAGAAGAGTGAAGCCGAAAGATTTTTCGGAATTCCGCGGGTGCCGCTGGAACTTCATAGAACCTTGGACGTTCTGATTTCCGTACCGGCGAAGGATGCCCAGAGGGACTTTCTTTTAAGGTTCGGGAATTTGTCACCGCACTGACAATCTGGCTACATTGGGGCTAAATCACGGTTTTCAGTTAGATGGTCTATCTGAAATTCGCCATGATCGCCCACTAGCTCGCCTCATGGGGAGCACGGGGAAGATAAACATGAACATGGAACTTTCTGGCAGGAGAAAACCGACGCCTGAAAAGTCTCAACTCGCGCCTGATGAGGACCACGAGCTAGAGCCTTCTCTCGGCATCGGACTAAATGCGGCGATCGTCGCCGTATCAGATAACGAACCGGTTGCACTTGTCGTGCGGGGCGATCCGGACAGCATCGGTGCAACAGACGTATTGCCGTTCGGGCCTTTTAATCCGCGCGAGCACAGAACATTGGAGAGCGGCTTACGAGCCTGGGTGCAGGACCAGACCGGTCTGGACCTCGGCTATGCCGAGCAACTTTATACCTTTGCTGATCGTGGCCGCCACGCTGACGCAGGCGCCACTCCTAATATTGTTTCGATCGGTTATCTTGCATTGACGCAAGCTGTCGGACACCACGGTTTGACGAATGGTCTCTGGCGGAGCTGGTACCAATACTTTCCGTGGGAAGACTGGCGTCGCGGGCGTCCTGAAATCATCGCCCGTGACATTGAACCTCGCCTCAAGGCCTGGGCTGACAAGCCCGTGCCCGGGACGAGCACGCAACCTTCGATCGCTCGTGGCGATCGCGCCCGTATCTGCTTTGGCCTCAACGGCACTGCCTGGGACGAAGAGAAGGTTCTCGAGCGTTTCGAGCTTCTCTACGAAGCGGGTCTTGCCGACGAAGCCCTCCGGGATGGACGGCCCAGCGCCGCAGAATGGACCGACAGGCCCAAACTCGGTTTGCCGATGCAGTCCGATCACCGGCGGATACTCGCGACAGCCATTAGCCGTACGCGCGCCAAGATCAAATACCGGCCCGTCGTCTTCGAATTGATGCCCGATGAGTTCACACTCTACGAGCTTCAGAAGACCGTCGAAGCCATTCTTGGTCCGCATCTGCATAAGCAAAACTTCCGCCGGCTCGTGGAAGGCGCAGGCCTCGTCGAGCCGACCGGAGAAGTCAAAACCCGAACGGGAGGACGACCGGCGAAACTTTTCCGGTTCCGTCGCGAAGTTCTTCTCGAGAGACCTGCACCTGGCGTCAGGGTGTCAGCGCCTCCCAGCCGAAGCTAAATCGGCATGGTCTAATTCCAGGGCGGATCACCTCCGCCCTGGAAATTTGTTCGCACATCCATTACTTTAGATACGTTAAGGAATGCTCGTGCGGAGCATTTCAATTGAGGGGTGAGCACGGCGGTCTGCCGGCGACTTTCACACCCCGAATATGCTCGATTGGAGCATATATGGAGGGCGAATACAATGGCTGCTTTGGTTTCAACTCTGGCAAAGCCGGTGACTTCACGGCTTGGCCCCCAAACGGCCCCTGCGTTTGCATGGTCCCCTGCCCTCGAGGCGGAGATGGCGCCGCTTTACGCGCGCGTGAAGCACATTATCACGCCGATGGAGTGGCCTCACTACGTGCCACTCATCAAGTCGATCAATGTGCTCAAGGCGCAGCGCAACGCCGTGATCCTGGCACATAACTATATGACGCCTGAGATCTTCCACTGCGTCGCAGACTTCCGCGGCGACTCCCTTCAGCTCGCCAAGGAAGCCGCGCGGACCGATGCGAAGGTCATCGTGCAGGCTGGCGTGCATTTCATGGCCGAGACCTCCAAGCTGCTGTCGCCGGAGAAGACGGTTCTCATCCCCGATATGCGTTCGGGTTGTTCGCTTGCTTCGTCGATCACGCCGGAGGATGTCCGCATGCTCCGCGAGGCGTATCCCGGCGTGCCGATCGTCACCTACGTGAACACGTCCGCAGCGGTGAAAGCCGAGTGCGACATCACCTGCACATCTTCGAACGCCGTCCAGGTCGTCGAAAGCCTCGGCGTACCGCGCGTGCTGTGCATCCCCGATCAATATCTGGCGAAGTGGGTTCAGTCGCAGACGAAGGTTGAAGTCATCGCGTGGAAGGGCGCCTGCGAAGTGCACGAGCGCTTCACCGGTGAAGAGCTTCGCGCCATGCGCGCCGACGAGCCTGGCCTCAAGATCATCGCGCATCCCGAATGTCCGCCAGACGTGATCGAGGCTGCGGACTACACGGGTTCGACATCAGGTATGATTCATTGGGTGAAGGACAAACGTCCGGCAAAGGTTATGCTCGTCACCGAATGCTCGATGGCGTCGAATGTCGCCGTCGAAGTTCCCGACGTCGAGTTCATCCGCCCATGCAATCTTTGCCCGCACATGAAGCGCATCAGTCTTGAGAACATCTACGAGAGCCTTGTGCACATGCAGCATGAGGTGACTGTGGATCCAGATGTCGCCGAACGTGCCCGTCGCGCGGTTGAGCGTATGGTCAATCTGACCAACTAACGAACTCTTCGGGACCACCTGCCCCGGGAGGGCAATGTCATGGCTCAATCGACGAAGCGTCCCGCCGCACCGAACTTCAGCGGCTTCAAAGGCGAGCCCGGCCCGGGCGACGTCGTGATCATTGGCGCCGGCCTCGCTGGGCTATTCACGGCGCTGAAGCTTGCGCCGCTGCCCGTGACGGTAATCGCCGCAGCACCGCTGGGCGAAGGCGCATCGAGCATGTGGGCGCAGGGCGGCATCGCCGCTGCGGTCGGCGAAGGCGACAGCACAGCGAAGCACGCCGCCGACACGATCGAAGCGGGCGCGGGCATCGTCGATCCGGAGATCGCACAGCTCGTGGCCGAGGAAGGTCCCGATCGCATCCGCGATCTTCTCAGCTTCGGTGTTCCGTTCGATCGCGATCTCGAGGGGCACTACGTTCTTTCGAAGGAAGCGGCTCACTCCGAGAAGCGCGTCGTCCGCGTGTCGGGCGACAAGGCCGGCGCTGCCATCATGCAGGCGCTTATCGCCGCGGTGCGCGCTACACCGTCGATCCGCGTGCTCGAAGGCTACGAGGCCGACGATCTCATTGTGGCAGACGGCCGCGTCGAAGGTGTCCGGCTGATCCGGCCGACAGCGCTTGGCAACGGCCGCTATGCGTTCGTTCCGGCGTCTGCGGTCGTCGTTGCGACGGGCGGCGTCGGCGCGCTGTTCGCGCTAACGACCAATCCCTCCTACGCCAAGGGCGAGGCCCTTGCCATGGCAGCGCGCGCGGGCGCTGTGATTGCGGACGTTGAGTTCGTGCAGTTTCATCCGACCGCCATTGATGCCGGCATCGATCCGGCGCCGCTGGCAACCGAGGCTCTGCGCGGCGAAGGCGCGACGCTCGTCAATTCGGACGGCGAACGCTTCATGCTGGCGATCGATCCGCGTGGAGAGCTTGCGCCACGCGATGTCGTCGCGCGCGCCGTCTACAACGAACTCAATGCGGGCCGCGGCGTGTTCCTCGATTGCCGCACGGCGATCGCGGATTTCGAAAAGGAATACCCGACCGTTTGGGGTCATTGCCGCCGCGCCGGAATCGATCCCTCGAAGGATCTGATCCCCGTCGCGCCGGCCGAGCACTATCATATGGGCGGCATCGCGGCTGACCGGAACGGACGAACGAGCCTCACCGGGCTTTGGGCTGTCGGTGAAGTTGCTTCGACGGGCCTTCATGGCGCCAACCGGCTTGCGTCCAATTCGCTGCTCGAGGCGGTGGTGTTCGGCGCGCGCGTCGCCAACGACATTCGCAGCCTACTCCCGCACGATCGCATCGGGCACTTCGTCGTGCCGCATCGAATTCCGGGTAGCGGCCGTGCGGCGGATACCGCTTCGCGGCGGGAGGCGATGGAGAGCCTGCGCGCAATCATGACGAAGTACGTTGGCGTGCAACGTTCCGGCAAAGGCTTGAAGACGGCCCTTGCTGAACTCAAAGTGCTGAGCGCGGCCGTTTCGAACGATCGCGTTCTTTCCAACATGCTTCTTGCCGCGCAACTGATCGCGGGCGCTGCGCTCCTTCGCAAGGAGAGCCGCGGCGGTCATTACCGCACGGATTATCCGAAAACGAACCCGGCGCTGCAGAAGCGCACGTTCCTGACGCTCGCCGATATCGAGGCGATTGGCGACAAGCCCAAAAAACCTCAGCTCGCACCGGTACTGGCTCCATGCGGGACATGACGGCGGCTTCCTCCTCCCCGCTCGCGACGCTTCCTCGCAATCTCGTTCTGGCAGCCGTTCGAGGCGCGCTGGACGAAGACTTGGGCCTGTCAGGCGACATCACCACGGATGCGACGGTCTCTGCGCATGCGCGGTCGGACGCTGTGATCGCGGCGAGAAAGCCCGGCATCGTTTCGGGTCTCGCGCTTGCCGAAGCGGCGTTCCGCGAGCTCGATGCCGATTGCGATTTCACGGTCCTGATCGAGGACGGAAGCGCTGCTGCAGCGGGCGATACGATCGCGCGCATCTCGGGGTCGTCGCGCGCCGTTCTATCGGCGGAGCGCGTCGCGTTGAACTTCATGGGCCGCATGTGCGGGATCGCGACGCTGACCCGCCGCTATGTCGATGCGGTTGCGGGCACGAGCGCTCAGATCGTCGATACGCGAAAGACGACGCCGGGCCTTCGAGCCTTCGAGAAGTATGCCGTGCGCTGCGGCGGCGGGCACAATCACCGCTTCGGGTTGTTCGACGCGGTTCTCATCAAAGACAATCACATCGTTGCGGCGGGCAGCATCGAAGCGGCAATCAAATCCGCGAAGGCTGTTGCCGGGCACATGACGAAGATCGAGGTCGAGGTCGACACGCTCGAACAGCTCGAAATCGTCATGCGCGAGAACGTCGACTGCGTGCTGCTCGACAACATGGGACCGGACGAATTGCGCAAAGCCGTGAGAATGGTCGCAGGCCGGTGCCTTACGGAAGCGTCAGGCAGCGTCAACCTCGATACGGTGCGAGCCATCGCGGAAACGGGGGTCAACATGATTTCCGTCGGAGCGCTGACGCATTCGGCGCCCGTTCTCGATCTTGGGCTCGATTTTATCGCGGCTGACAAGGCTTAAGCGCGCGAGAGCTTGAATTCGCCACAGTCGCTGCGCATCTGGCATTCGCGTCCAGAAGAATGTGATAGAAAGGGGCGGTTGAACATGGAGGGACATTCCATGGCCATGCAGTGGATCGTGCTTTGGGGTGCAACCGCGATCACCGCTTCCGTTCTCGCGGGCATTCTGGCCGGCATCAAGAATCGGGACCTGTCGTATTGGATCGGCTGGAGCTTCATCCTGCCGCCGCTCGTCGTCTGGCTGCTGTTCCTTCCGAAGTACAAGGGCGCGCGGCCGCGCCAGCCGAGCCTTGATGAGATCGACCGCCGCGAGAACGGTCCGTTCTAGGACGTCTTCTGTTCCCGGCGTCTCCGCTTGATTGCGGCTTGGGCGGCTGAAAGGCGCGCGATCGGCACGCGATAGGGCGAGCAGGAAATGTAATCCAGATCGACCGTCTCGAAGAAGCCGATCGACTTCGGATCGCCGCCGTGCTCGCCGCAGATGCCGGTTTTGAGGTCGGGCTTTACCGAGCGGCCGCGCTCCACGCCGATTTTCACGAGTTCGCCCACGCCTGACTGATCGATCGACACGAAGGGATCGGTCGCGATCACCTCGTGCTCCAGATAGTTCGACAAAATCGGCGCGGCATCGTCGCGCGAAAGCCCCAGCACCGTTTGCGTCATATCGTTCGTGCCGAACGAGAAGAAGTCCGCGCCCAGCGGCCCCGCCGCGATGTCGGCTGCGCGTAGCGCTGCCCGCGGCAGTTCGATCATCGTGCCGATGTCGTAGGGGATATTGACGCCCGTTTCCGCTTCCACGGCTTTTGCCGTGTCCGCGATCACCTCGCGCAGGATGTCGAACTCCCGGCGGTAAGCGATGAACGGGATCATGACCTCCGGCCGGACGGCCTCGCCCGTTTTCTTCTGAGCGTTGACGGCGGCTTCAAAAATCGCGCGGGTCTGCATGCGCGTGATTTCCGGGAATTTGATGCCGAGGCGGCAGCCGCGGAAGCCCAGCATCGGGTTAAATTCCTCGAGCTCGGCGACGCGTGCCTTGAGCCGCATCAGATCCATACCAAGGGCGGCGGCGACTTGCGCCGCCTCGCGATCTTCATGCGGCAGAAACTCGTGCAGCGGCGGATCGAGCAGCCGGATCGTGACCGGCAGCCCGGCCATGATTTCGAACAGCTCTTCAAAATCGGCGCGCTGGACGGGAAGAAGTTTGTCGAGCGCCTGCTGACGCCCCTCCTCGTCTTCTGCGCAAATCATCTCGCGAACCGCGAGGATGCGCTTCTCCTCGAAGAACATATGCTCGGTGCGGCAAAGGCCGATGCCTTCGGCGCCAAACGAACGGGCCTGACGCGCATCGCGCGGCGTGTCGGCGTTCGTTCGCACTTTCATGCGGCGGGTTTTGTCGGCCCATTCCATGATGGTCGCAAAGGTGCCCGACAGTTGCGGCGGCAGCATCTTGGCTTTGCCGGCGTAGACGCGCCCGGTGCTGCCGTCGATCGAGATGATGTCGCCGGATTTGAACGTGCGCGCGCCCGCCCGCATGATGCCGGCGTTGGCGTCGATGCGGAGTGTTCCGGCACCCGACACGCAGGGCCGCCCCATGCCACGCGCAACGACCGCCGCGTGGCTGGTCATGCCGCCGCGCGCCGTCAGGATACCGACGGCGGCGTGCATGCCGTGCACGTCCTCCGGGCTCGTCTCGGAGCGGACGAGGATGACGTCGCGGCCCTTGGCCTTGAGCGCTTCGGCCATTTCCGAATGAAACACGATCTCGCCGGACGCGGCTCCTGGAGACGCCGGCAGGCCCTTGGCGATGAGGTCGTGCTCAGCGACGGGATCAATTGCCGGGTGAAGAAGCTGATCGAGCTGCGCGGGCTCGATGCGAAGAAGGGCTTCGTCCTGCGAGATGAGGCCTTCGGCTGCGAGATCGACCGCAATCCTGAGGGCCGCGTCCGTCGTTCGCTTCGCCGCGCGAGTCTGCAGGATCCAGAGCTTGCCCAGCTGAATGGTGAACTCGACGTCCTGCACATCGCGATAGTGTTGTTCGAGCCGATCGAAGATGCGCCGCAGCTCGGAGAAAACTTCCGGCATCGTCACTTCGAGCGACGTCTCGGGTGCGTTCCCTGCGCTTTTCCTCGTCAGCGGGTGCGGCGTCCGAATGCCGGCGACGACATCCTCACCTTGCGCGTTGGGAAGGAATTCGCCGAAGATTTCCTTCTCGCCGTTCGACGGATTGCGCGTGAAGGCGACGCCGGTTGCGGAGTTGTCTCCGAGGTTACCGAACACCATTGCCTGAACGGTGACGGCCGTTCCCCAATCGTCGGGAATGTCGTGCAGACGGCGATAGGTTTCAGCGCGCGGGTTGTGCCAGCTGTCAAAAACGGCCGCGATGGCGCCCCACAGCTGCTCGCTCGTATCCTGCGGAAAGGGCGCGCCGTGCTCGCGTTCAATCGCGGCTTTATAATCGGCGATGATTTCGTGCCAGGCTTCGGCGTCGAGATCGGTATCGGCGGCAAAGCCGTTCAGGTTCTTGAAATTCTCGAGGATGTCTTCGAAGGCGCCGTGATCGACGCCCAGCACGACGTCGCCGTACATCTGGATGAAGCGGCGGTAGCTGTCGAAGGCGAAGCGGGGATCGCCCGTGAGCTCGGCCAAGCCCTCGACCGTCTTGTCGTTAAGGCCGAGGTTCAAAATCGTGTCCATCATGCCGGGCATGGATGCGCGCGAGCCGGACCGGACCGACACGAGAAGCGGCCGCTTCTCGTCACCGAATTTCGCCGAGACCGTGTTGCCGATGGCTTCCAGCGCGGCCATCACCTCGCCCTTCAGGGCCTCGGGCAGTTTCGAGCCTGCGGCGAAGAAGGCCTGGCAGACCTCGGTCGTGATGGTGAAGCCCGGCGGCACGGGAAGGGCGAGCGAGGCCATTTCGGCAAGGTTGGCCCCCTTCCCGCCCAGCAGTTCGGCCATGCTGGCGCTGCCCTCGGCGTTGCCGGGTACGAAGGCGTAAACCCATTTCTTTTTGCCGTCGGCGTGTGGCTGTGCCATCAGACCTCCAATGCGGTCTTCTTGCCGCCCATCATTCTCGTCAGGACTGACCGGCGCAGGGAGAGGTGGCATAGCAAATGAGGCCCGCTATTCCTAGCTTGGGAAGTCAGCTCCCCCGCCGCAGGCCAGCAACCCGGAAAGTCTAGCACGATGAGCACGCTTGAAACCGTTCTCGATACCCTCGGCCAGTCGAAGGCGGCCGGTCTCGACCGCCTGTTCGAGCTTTTGCGCATCGATAGCGTCTCGACCGACCCCACTTATAAGGCCAGCTGTGTCAGAGCCGCGGAATGGTGCGCGGCAACGCTCAAGGATATCGGGTTTGCCGAGGCCAAGGTTGTGCCGACAAGCGGCCATCCGATGGTTGTTGCGCACGATCGCGCCGAGCGCGATCCGAATATGCCGCACGTGCTGTTCTACGGCCATTATGACGTGCAGCCGCCCGATCCCCTGGATTTGTGGAAAACGCCGCCGTTCGAACCGCGCATCGCCAACGAGCCCGAGAATGGCGACGTGATCATCGCCCGCGGGGCCGAGGACAACAAAGGCCAGCTGATGACCTTTTTCGAGGCGGCGCGCGCCTGGAAGACTGTTGCGGGTGAATTGCCGATTGCCGTTTCGGTTTTGATCGAGGGCGAAGAAGAGTGCGGGTCGCCGTCGCTGCCCGACTTCCTTGCTCGCTACGGCGACGAGTTGAAGGCCGATCTGGTACTCGTTTGCGACACGGGCCAATGGAACAAGGACACGCCCGCCATCACGACGATGCTGCGCGGTCTTGTCGGCGACGAACTCGTCATCACGGGTCCTTCGCGCGATCTTCATTCCGGTATCTATGGCGGTCCAGTCGCCAACCCCATTCGCGTTCTTGCGAAGGTCATGGCCGCGCTCCACGACGACACCGGCAAGGTCGCCGTTCCGGGATTCTATGACGGTGTGAATGAGCCCAGCGCGGAGCAGATCGCACAGTGGAAATCGCTCGGCGTAAGTGGCGAGCAATTTCTGGGTTCCGTTGGGCTTAAAAATCCCGCCGGAGAAAAAGGCCGCTCCGTCATCGAGCAGCTGTGGTCGCGGCCGACACTCGAGTTCAACGGCGTGACGGGCGGTTATCAGGGCGCAGGAACGAAGACCGTGATCCCCGCAAAGGCATCGGTGAAGGTCACGTGCCGGCTCGTGCCGGGGCAAGATCCCGAGCACGTCATGAAGGCCATTCACGATTACGTCGCGACGCTCATTCCTGAAGACTGCAAGGCGACTTGGCTCGGCGAGCGCAGCGGTTCAGGCGCGATCATGTTCAACACCGATGGCGCGTCGATGCGCGCGGCGGCGCAGGCACTCGAAGAGGAATGGGGCAAACCGGCCGTTCTCATGGGATCCGGCGCGTCCATTCCCATCGTCTCTTCGTTCCGGGATGCGCTCGGGATGGACAGCTTGCTGATCGGTTTCGGTCTCGACGACGATCGCATTCACTCGCCAAACGAAAAGTACAACGTGCGGAGCTTCGAGAAGGGCGCGCGCAGCTGGGCGCGCATTCTTGCAGCGCTTGCAAAGCAAACGCCGTAACTTGCGATCGTTGTTGGCCTGATGTCTGGAACCTCGAACCCGGGGCGCTGAAATGCTGAGACCGCATCTGCTATTGACGATCCTGGTCTTCGCGCTCCTCGGGCTCTACATCGCGTTTTTCGTGGCCGGGCATAACTCCGCGTTGCCGCCGGACTCGTTGCCCAGCGGGACAGGCGCGGGCAGCGGCTCGAGCGGATCCGATGAACGCGCGGACAATTACGATTACGACTCCGGCTCGCAATCGAACCGCGGCGGCCACGATTCCGACGTGCCAGGCCGGTTCGATTACTATTCCCTCGTTCTATCGTGGAGCCCGAGCTACTGCGCCGATCGGGGTCGCGATGACGGCACGCAATGCAATCGCCGCGACGGACGCCGCTATTCGTTCGTGTTGCATGGCCTTTGGCCGCAATACGAGAACGGCTATCCTTCGGACTGCCGGCTGCCAAGGCGGCCGTTCGTGCCGGATCCCGTCATCAACAGCATGCTCGACATCATGCCGAGCCGCGGGCTCGTCATTCATGAGTATCGCAAGCACGGGACGTGCTCGGGACTGGACCCGGCTCAATACTTCGCGACTTCGCGCCGGCTGTTCGAGAGCATCACTATTCCGGAGCGCTTCCGCAATCCGATGGAGGCTCAGACCGTGCCGGCGGCGGACGTCGAGCGTGAATTCCTACGCGCCAATCCGCAGTTCGGGCCCGGTATGATCGCCGTCGTTTGCGGCGGGTCGGGTGGCAGCCTGCGCGAGGTTCGCTTCTGCCTGTCGCGGGATGGTAAGCCGCGCGATTGCGGGCGGAACGAGACTAAGCGCAAGCTCTGCAGGGCGAACCAGGTCTTCATCCCTCCCGCGCGCTCGACGAAGGATGACCGATGGGGAAGCGAACGCGCGGGGCCGCCGAACGGCAATGCGGGTTCGACCGTAGGCTCGTCGCCACTCCCGGGGCCGCGCATGGATTACGATTACGGGCGCGTGGCGCAGTAATTGCGATACCGGAAAGCAGCTGCGAGGCGATGCCTGCGGGCGTCCTTAAGCCACTTTGCGGGCGCGTTCGGGCCGCCATGAGCGCGGCGCATCGGCGATCCAGCCGACGCCAGGGTCATGAGCAAAGTTTTCCAGCCCCAGCGGATCGAAGCTCCAGCCGGAGGCGACGGCGAAGACATTCTCTTCCGTCGGGTGCAGAAGCAGCTGCCCGCCGAGATCGCCATGACGGTCCGCTATTCCCCTGACTTCGACATAGACCAGCCCGAGGCGGCGCTCCTCGGGCGTTATCTTGCCGAGCTGCCAGACGATACCTGGCTCCCCTATCGCGAAGGCTCTTTTGAGCAGGCCCTCGTCCATGCGGGCCCAGGCGAAGAAATCGATGATCGGGAAACTCGCGAAGTACTGGACGCTCTGAAAACGCCTGCCGAGATGCTTCAGGAGCGGCGCCGCCTTGTCGAGGAACGGGGCTCCAGCCGGAACGGGCAACGACTCCCCGGCGACGATCGTCCAGCCGCGGACCGGCGGGGAAATGAAGAGCAATCCTGCCGAGATCTCGGGATCATAGATCGCGCCGATTCCCGAACTCCAGTTTGCAGGACGCAGTCCCGTCAGACCCAACGCGTCGGCCACTGCCTCACTGTCTTCCGTCCGAATGGCAAGCCAAGCCATGTCGCGGCCGAAGGCGCGCGGCCGATCGGGCGCGTTCGCCAAGCGGACGTGGTGCATCATGAAACGGGGCACCAGGACCTTGCCGGCGATCAGCGTGGTCAGGATGACGAGTGCGATAACCGATATGGGCACGGATTGAGCCGCACGATTGACCAGGAGACCTCTGTCAATCCTTGGCCTGAGTTGCGCCATTACTCAAGTGATGCCGATAAGGACGCTGGTGAAAAGCTGCGAAGCGTTGCCTATGCGGGCTTTTTGATAATGCCGCCACACGCGTTCCGCGAACCGGCCGCCGCGCATGCCGATGCAAAAAAGAAAAAACCGGGGCCTGGACTGGCCCCGGTTGATATAAAGACGGGAGATCGTCTCGATTATGGAAGGTTGACGCCTGCCGTGAAGACGAAGCGCGAGTCCGTGAACGAGGTATCGATACCATCAGATCTGCTGAGGTTCGTGTCCCAATAGCGGAAGTCCATGAAGTACTTGTCGACCGTGAGCTTCAGACCCGCGTTCCAGTAGACGTAGTTGTCAGCTTCGCAAGCGCAAATCGAAACCAGACCTTCTTCGTTACGGGTGCCCGCGGTGTAGCCAACGGCACCGCTGATGACCGGCGTGAAGATGTGGAAGTTCGGCAGCGTGTAAGCAGCGTTGCCTTCGATCGTCCACGTCTCGCCGTAGTTGGCACCCTGGTCCGGCGTGTAATAACCCGTCAATCCAGTCGTCAGGTTCGTTACAGGCGTGATGGAGGCCGCAATCTTGAACTCGACGTAGTCGCCCTCGGAGCTGCCTGGGATCGAGTTGTTGGGATAGGTGTAGTAGAGGACACCGAGATCCCAGCTTACAGGCCCCGTGACGGGACGGACGCCGGCGTAGATGTCAAGCTCGAACGGGCCAAAGGGTTCAGCGATATTGGAGCCCCAGAAGTCGAGGTACCAGGTGAGGTTCGGCGTGCCGTACGTGAATTCGATGAACGGCTGGAATGCGGGATCTTCATTATTGAAGGAAATACCGCGGAAGATATAGTCGCTGGTGCCCGTGATAGCGATCGAGTAGCCGAACTTCCGTTCTCCATCGCCGTCAGCAAGCGCAGCTGAAGACATGCCAATCGCTGCAACCGCGGCGCAACCGGCAGCCCCCAAGAAACCTTTTAAATTCGTCATAAGACAACCCCCGTCCCAGATCTGCGGCTCGCAAAATCCGCTCTATGCGGACAACGCGACTCTCAACCGCTCCGTCACAAGGAAAACTTTTTCACGCAAACCATACAAGTCCCTACGCGTCGCAATCCGTGACTTAGACCGGGTATGTCACATAGCGGCAACTGTGCTGCGATTCGGAGCCGTTGCCTTGCAGTTCTGCCTTGATTTTATGCACAATCTGAGTGCCGGGAGCGCCATGACGATGCTTAGTTGCTGAAAAGAACGCCAATCGGCTTGGTCAGTGTTCAGCGCGAATTCGCCGTACCTCAGCCTTTTCGCCGCGTAAAACCGAGTGTGATCAATCGGACACAAATTCGGCTCCCCTCTTTCCCATTACAGTGATCATGAACGAAGCTCACAACCACCCGCGCACTGCTCTTATCACCGGCGCCGCCCGTAGAATCGGGCGCGCACTTGCGATGGACCTCGCTACCCATGGCTGGACCGTCGCCATCAACTACCGCAAATCAGATGCGGAAGCCGAAAGCCTTGTCAGTGAAATCGTGCAAAGCGGCGGGCGGGCGAAATCCTTCCGCGCCGATCTCGCCCAATCGGAGGCAGCTCGCGAGCTGCTGGCGGAGGTCGTTCGAGATCTCGGGCCGCCGACCGTGCTCATCAACAACGCTTCCGAATTTCAGCCCGACACGATTCAGAGTCTGGATGACGCCACCTGGGATCTTCACCTCGGCATCAATCTCAAGGCGCCGATGTTCCTCGCCCAGGCGATGGCCGCGAGCCTGCCGGAGGGTTGCGAAGGCAACATCATCAACATCATCGATCAGCGCGTCTGGAATCTGACGCCCGAATTCTTCTCCTATACGATCTCCAAGGCCGGGCTTTGGACGGCGACGAGAACACTCGCTCAGGCGCTCGCGCCCCGCATCCGCGTTAATGCCATCGGCCCTGGACCTGTGATGCGGAGCATCCATCAGACGGACGAAGACTTCCTCCGCGAGAGCCAATCAACGCTGCTGCAGCGCGGAGCCTCAGCCCAGGAAATTGCCGAAACCGTTCGCTTTATTCTCGCCACGCCTTCGCTGACAGGCCAGATGATCGCCCTCGATGGGGGGCAACACCTCACGTAACCAAGCGCCGCGACCGCTCGCCCCTGCCGCAATCTGACCGCTCATCTTTCTCATTACGGCCTAATTGGTCCGCGACTCTCCGAGTCGTACCCAAATGGGGGTTTATCAACTGTTTCTTAACGTTAAGCGTCTACGAACCTTAATGGTTTGTTGGGCGCCTCACGGGGGTGCCGCGTGCTCAAGGGTGTTACCATGATTGGCCGTGTTCGAACGCCGCTGGCGTTCGTCCTCGCAGCAACCGCGCCTTTGGTTGCTATGTCGCTGCCAGTTGCGGCGGCGGGTCTTCCTCAGGTCAAACTCAGCGCCAAGAACCACGTTCCCGCGTGTGCCACTCCGGGACGCCTCATGGGGTTCTTGGAAAGCCGCAATCCCCGCATCGACCCGCGCTTTGAGAAAATCGCCGCCGATTACATGCGCATCGGCAACGAACTCAAGGTTCGCTGGGACATCGCCTTCTTCCAGATGATGCTCGAGACCGGCAACCTGACCTTCAAGGGCGACGTCTCGGCCAAGCAGAACAACTTCGCGGGCATGGGTGCGACCGGCAAGCGCGCGCCCGGCGAGAGCTTCCCCGACGTCAGCACCGGCGTCAAAGCCCATCTCCAGCATCTCCTCCTCTATGCCGGCGAGCATCTCGACAATCCAGTCGCCGAGCGCACGCGCAAGGTCCAGGAATGGGGCGTGCTCACGGAGTGGCAGAAGTCACTCAATGGTCCGACGGACTACACGCAGCTCGCCAAGCAGTGGGCCCCCTCCTCGCGCAATTACGCGCGCGACATCTCCGCTCTCGCCGAAACCTTCTATGGCACCCCGTGCAAAGGCGCTGATCCCAAGCCCGAACTGATGGCCTGGGCGAAGCCCGGCAACGCCATGACTCCGAACGCTGGCAAGCCGGCGTCCGCCGTTCAAACTGCGTCAGCGGAAGATCCGGTGAAGCCCGGCAAAATTTCCGGTGCCGACCTTGCCCGCCGCGCCGTCGAAGAGGCCCGCAAGTCGGGATCCTTCGTCCGTTCAGGCCTTGGCGCGGAATCGCTCATTCCCGTAACCGAGTCTGCGCCCGCCGTCGGTGAACCCGCCGCCGGCAATGACGCACCGGCGTCGTTCAAGATCATCAACGCAGTTGCGCCGGAAGATTCGTCCGCCGCAACGGCAGAGGCAGCATCGGGCTCATCCAGCACGACTGCCAACACGCGCGGCCCGGCGGACCAAGCTCCGCTCGAAGCACCCGCGAAGAAGAGCTCAACGAAAAAGATCCAGACAGCAGCTTTGGGTGCCGGAACGAAAAGTTCCGCCACATCTGGCGTCACGAAGGCGGCCATCATGGTGCCGCCTGCAGCGCCCAAGCCAAAGTGCAAAGTCTGGACGGCAAGTTATGGCGGTGGCCGCTCGGTGATCATCCGCGCGCGCGCCGACCAGCAAGAGAATTTCACCGTCCTCGATGTCAATGAAGGATCGGAAAAACGAGAGGCCGAGGCCTACATCGCTGCCTACGCAAAGGGTGGTGAGACCATCGGCGAATTCTCCAATCCCTCCCAGGCCCTCGACAAAGCTTTTGAGCTCTGCCCCGACGGCTGATCACCAACACTAATTTTCGAAGGATAGTTGGATGGCGACGAAGTCGCTTGCATCGCGTATTTTTGCCTGCACTCTAGCAACTGCCTCGTTCGCGTTTGCGATCGGCGCTGCTCATGCCGCTCCGCCCATCAGAATGAGCGAGAGCAACCAAGTTCCAGCTTGCGTTACGCCGGAACGGCTGATGGCCTTTGTGGCCGAGCGGAACCCCAACCTCGATCCGCGCTACAGCGAGATCGCCAACTTGTACAAAAAGTACGGCGAAGCCTGGCGCGTTCGCTGGGACTACGCGTTCTATCAGATGGTCATCGAAACGAACTATCTGAAGTTCCGCCGTGAAGGCGGCAAGCGCGGCGACGTCTGGGAAAATCAGAACAACTTCGCCGGAATCGGCGCGACCGGTGGTGGTGTCCGCGGCGAATTCTTCCCCGACATCGCGACCGGCGTGCATGCGCAGATCCAGCATCTCGTCGCCTATTCGGGCGAGCGGCTTGCGAGCCCCGTTGCGAAGCGCACACGCGAGAACCAAGACGACATCGCATCGCAGTCGAAGCGTCTCGGGCGTCCGGTGACCTTCGGCGATCTCGCGCGCCGCTGGGCAGCCGATCGTGCCTACGGCCGCTCGATCGACATCATCGCCGGGCTTTATCAGAAGCGCTTCTGCAATCCGTCGCAAGCGGCTGACGGCGCGATGACGGCTCCGGCCATGCAGAAGCGCAGCGAAGGGTTCGCGCCTTTCCTACCGCCTTCCGGCCTTGGCGGACCGAAGCCGGACGCAGCATCGGGAGCCGAAAAGGCTCTTCGCAAGACAGCGCCAGCGGGGGCTTCAGCCCCCGCCTCCAAGGGCCGCACGAAGATGGACGCTCCAAAGAAGGCGGCATCTAAAGCCCACAAGAAGACAGCACCAGAAAAAGCGAAATCGAAGCCCTCCGTGGCTTCGAAATCGTCTTCGGAGCCGGTTGCCGCACCCGTTGCCACCAATGGTCCAGCCCCGGTCGCGCCGAAAGTCATCAACGTCGCTTGGGGCGGCACCACCGTCATCGAGCGGCAGCCGCCGGCCCCTGCGGGCGAAGCCACGATGAACACGACCGCGGCGGCTCAGCCCGCAGCGCCGGAAGCCGGTGGATCCTCCGGCTTCTTTTCCATGCCGTGGCTTCCGACGTTCAAAATCGCTCCGAGCCAGGAGCAGCCTTCACGCCTTGGCGGTCCGCTGCCGGCGGAACTCGGCGCGGCTGCGAAAGCTGCGCAGACGGCGCCCGCAGCGCCCTCGGACCGATGCAAAGTGCTTTCCGCCAGCTACGGCGGCACGAAAACGTTGCTGCTCCGCTCGCGTCTGCGCGGCGAGACGCAATACACTGCGCTCACCATCGTCGATGGTTTCGAGAAGTCGATGTATGACGCTTATGTGCGGACGGAAGCTGCTGGCGCCGAGATCATTGGCGAATACCCGACGCAGGAAGCCGCGCTCACCGACGCCAAATTCAACTGCCCTCAGCAATGAGTGAAGCCGAGGCGCGTTCTCTTGCGAGATCCGCTTCTCTCTCCCCTCACCTACTCTGAAGATGGCGCGAGATATTTGAGCGCCGCCGTCGACACCGCACCGCCGACCACGCAGGGAATACCGACTGCGACTTGGCCCGTCGCCGCTGCCGCGACGCAGCCCAGAGCGAAGACGGTCTGACCCGCCTGCCCCCACCAGTTGTAGTTACGTAGGCTTTCCGGGCCTTTCGCCTTCAGTTCGTCGATGGATGCGACCGCATCCTTGCGCAATTTCGCGAGTTCCAGCGTTTCAGCGGCGTCGATGACTTCAGCGAGCGGCTTTTGGAGCTTGACATCGCTGTCGCTGGCAATCTTCTTCAAGAGCTGCAGGAGATCGTCATTGCGCGAGGCATTTTGCGCCAGTGTCCATTTCGCCATCGCACCGATCGTCAGCAGTTCGACCTTGTCTTTGTCGAGGGACAACTCAAGCCCTGCAACGATGCGGCGGACTGGCGCTTCCCAGCCGGTTGCGAAGTAATAACCCCAGTTCAGATCGATGACGCCCGCATCATCCTTGAGCGATAGTGCCGTCATCGTCGGTTTGTTGCCGTAGATGTATTTATCGATCAGCACTTTTCGCGCCGGCATGCGTTCGACGAACTTCGTCATTGTGTCGCGCCAGCCTGGTAGACCCGAATAGGCGATCGCCTTCACGATCAGGATCTGATCCTCCGGCGGCAGCGGGAACATATTGGCAATGAGGTCATCGGCGATCTTTGGGTTGGAGCCCAGAACACCGGCGACAAAGCCGATGTAGACGCCTGCCTGATCCATGTCCCTCATGGCGCCCAGCGCCGACATGGCTTTGACCGCCTCGGAAACGCGGCGCGGCTCAGGATGCTTGCGGTATTCGTTGATCCATTTCAGAAGCTCCGGCTGGCTCTGAAATGGCTTCGGCGCCTTTTCCTTCATGGGCTTTGCGAGGGCCAAGCCCGGCAGGATCGCCATCAATAAAAGGCCGAGAACGGCGATAACGCGACGCATAACACTCCCCCGGCGCTGCCTTATTCCTCAATGTCGTTAAGGGCTTGCACACGACGCCCCTGGCGTGGTGATTTTGTGGCGCAAGCCCAATGCCTTGCTTGACCTCGGCGGCAGCCCAATTTTAGGTGCGCCATGACCGAAGAGCCGACCACATTCACATCGCCGCCGGAAACACCCGCAAAGACGGGGCCGGAGGTGATTGCTGCCTATCTGAAAAACCTGCCGCAGAGCCCGGGCGTCTACCGGATGCTCGATGCCGCAGGCGATGTCATCTACGTTGGCAAAGCGCGCTCGCTGCGGGCGCGCGTCTCGAACTATGCGCGGCTCCAGGGCCATACGAACCGCATAGCGCGGATGATCCTGACGACCGCGTCGATGGAGTTCGTCACGGTCCGGACGGAAGCCGAAGCGCTTCTGCTCGAAGCCAACCTCATCAAGCGCTTCCGCCCGCGTTTCAACGTCCTCATGCGGGACGACAAGTCGTTCCCTTACATTCTCATCTGCCGCGATCATCGGGCCCCGGCCGTGATGAAGCATCGGGGTGCGAGGAACCGCAAAGGCGACTACTTCGGCCCGTTCGCTTCGGCAGGCGCCGTCACGCGCACCATCAACATGCTGCAGCGCGCCTTTCTTCTGCGCTCATGCTCGGACAGCGTTTTCGAGAGCCGCACGCGGCCGTGCTTGCTTTATCAAATCAAGCGCTGCTCAGCGCCGTGCACGGGCGAGATCGGGCTTGAGGAGTACAACGGGCTCGTCGATGAGGCCGAGCGGTTCTTGAGCGGCGGCAGCCAGACGGTGCGGCGCATGTATCAGGATCTGATGCAGGAGGCCGCCGACAAGCTCGAGTTCGAGACGGCCGCGCGCTATCGCAACCGGCTTTGGGCTCTCGCGCACGTCACGGCCGATCAGTCGATCAATCCGGAAGGCGTGGAGGAAGCCGACGTCTTTGCCGCTCATCAAGAGGGCGGGCAGACGTGCATTCAGGTGTTCTTCTTCCGGACCGGCCAGAACTGGGGCAATCGCGCCTATTATCCGAAGGCCGACCGTTCGCTAAACGTGGAAGATGTGCTCGATAGTTTCATCGCGCAGTTCTACGACGACAAGCCCGTTCCGCGGCTCATTCTGCTATCGAACGACATTCCGGATCGCGAGCTTCTCGCGGAGGCCTTGAGCACGAAGGCAGAGCGAAAGGTCGAAATCCGGGTGCCATCGCGCGGCACGAAATCGACCATCGTCGAGCATGCGCTGGCGAACGCGCGCGAAGCGTTGGGCCGGAAGCTCGCGGAGAGTTCGTCGCAAGCGCGCCTTCTCGAAGGGATTGCGGAGCGCTTCGGTCTCAATGCGGTGCCGCGGCGGATCGAGGTCTACGACAACAGTCATACCGGCGGCACCAACGCCGTCGGCGCCATGATCGTTGCGGGCCCGGAAGGGTTCGTCAAAGGCCAATACCGGAAGTTCAACATCAAGTCTCCGGATACGACGCCGGGCGATGATTACGCCATGATGCGCGAGGTGCTGACGCGGCGGTTCAAACGTATTGCGGAAGCCGAGGTAGCAGTCGAAATCAAATCCGAAGTCGCCGAGATCGCGGCGGACGCCACGGGCGGGCCGTTGTCGCCAATCATCGTTGCGGAAGACGATACGGCGGAGGAACGTGCGTTTCCGGATCGGCCCGATCTCGTGCTGATCGACGGCGGTCTCGGACAGCTTACGGTCGCGCGCGAAGTTCTCGCCAGCTACGGCCTGCACGACATCGCACTGATTGGCGTTGCCAAGGGGCCCGATCGCGACGCGGGCCGCGAGCATTTCCACCTGCCCAATCGCGAACGGCCGATTATGCTCGAGGCCAAGGATCCCGTTCTCTATTTCATTCAGCGGCTGCGGGACGAAGCGCATCGCTTCGCGATCGGCACGCATCGTGCGAAACGCGCAAAATCGCTTGGCGCAAACCCGCTGGACGAGATTGATGGCATTGGGCCCACGCGCAAGCGGGCGCTTCTCAATCACTTTGGCTCAGCCAAGGCCGTATCGCGCGCGGGTGTGGAAGACTTGAAGGCTGTGGAAGGCATTTCCGCCGATATGGCCAAGAAAATCTATGATTTCTTCCACGAACGTGCGGGATAGTCGCGGGGCGTGCTTTAGAGTCTAGCCAGATGCATGCCCCCTGCCATATTTTCGCGGAACTTGGGGGCGATGGCCCTTCTTCCTGATTGCCAATCCACCGTTGCCATTTTCAAAGGCTCTGTTCCGCCGATGCTGAGACGTGCACTTGCGACCATAGCGATAGCCGCTCTTTTCGGCGTCCCAGGAGCCTTGGCCGACGAAAATTCGTGGACCGCAAAGGCGACGCC
Source organism: Hyphomicrobium sp. (assembly GCF_035687085.1). GTDB lineage: Bacteria > Pseudomonadota > Alphaproteobacteria > Rhizobiales > Hyphomicrobiaceae > Hyphomicrobium_B. Next base: position 55,309 of record NZ_DASRYS010000010.1, read on the forward strand.
AGCTGCCGCGGCTGCGGCACAGGCTCCCGCTCCGGCGGCGCCATCTGCTCCGCCCTCGAAAGCTGCTCCGGCAGCGGATAGCGCCACGGAGAAGGCTCCGGCCGAAACCGCGCCGGCACCGGCGGAGGCAGCTCAGCCCGCTGACGCGCCTGCCGCCGCCTCAGAACAGCCCGCGGAGGGCCCTGCCGCGCCTTCGCCTGAGACTGTCCCCGCAACGCCTGCGGCACAGCCTGCCGCGCCGCCGCCACCAGCACTTCCTGCTGAAGTCAGCTCGACCATCAGCAGCATCGTCAGCGACATGGATGGTGCCGAGAAGACCCTATCGTCGATTTCCGATGTCAATAACGACCTCGGCCGCTTGCGCGACGACATCGACGGCGTGATCTCCAAGACAACACAAACGGCCGATGGGCTACGCCCGCGCCTCTCCGATCTGCAGGTTCAAATCAAGCGCCTGGGCGAACCGCCCGCCAAGGATGCGCCGCCGGAAGCTCCCGCCGTTGCAGCAGAGCGTGCGCGGCTTGCGGTGCAGGAAGCGGAGGTCTCAGGCGCCATTAAGACGCTTGAAGTCACGTGGTGGCGCGCGCGCCAGGCGATCGACAAGATCACCGAACTCAGGCTGCAGATGTTCGTTCGCAGCTTGACCGAGCAGATGTCCAGCCCGCTGCTCCCAGCCTTCTGGGATGACATTGCGCGGCAGAAGGCGAGCGTGCAATGGCGCCTGGAATACAATGCCCAAGACTGGTGGAGTTCGATCAGCAGGCAGAAAGGCAGCGTTCTTATCCTTTGGGCGGCATCCGTCGGCCTCTACCTGCTGCTGAAGGCCGTCGCACTTTCCGTCACGCGGTACCGGCCGGGACCTAACGCAACGCCGCCCACCTTTTTCCAGCGCGCGGCATCAGCTTCATGGATTGCGCCCGTTCGCGCTATTCCGGGCATTGCTGCCATTCTTCTGCTCTATGGCGGGCTCGAATATCTGGGGCTGCTCTACTATCCAACCGCGGCGCCGGTCGGCGCGGCGTTCTTCAGGTACGCGCTCGTTTTCACCGCCGTCTCGGCCCTGATCGTTTCCGTCTTCGCGCCCTACCGGCCCGAACGCCGGCTCATGGCTTTGTCGGATCGCAGCGCCCGGCGCATTGCGGCGCTGCTGATGATTTTGGCGCTGATTTTCTCGATCGACCTCTTTCTTTCGAAGTTCGGACAGATTCTCTACTTCCCGCTCTCGATGAGCGTGGCGCAGTCGCTGTTCACGAGTCTTGCTTTCGCGTTCGTGCTGATCGGCCTGCTGCTGACGCCCTTCGAGTCGAGCGAGACGACGCTTGCCCCGCCTGTCGGACGTGGTGAACCGCTCTGGTTCAAGCTGCCGCTCGGAATCGCAGCGGTCGCAATCATCGGCTGCTGCCTTTTCGGTTACATCGCCATGGCGCGGTTCCTGGCGCAGCAGCTGGTCATGACCGGCGTTGTCGGCCTCATCGCCGTGCTGCTCTATCTCGCCATTCGCGCGCTAACGCGGGGAAGCACCACGTCGCGCGGACACATCAGCATCTTCCTCGAAGAGCACATGGGCTTTGACGAGGTACGCCGCAAGCAGCTCGCCTGGCTGACCGAGATCGTGTTGACGCTTGGCGTCGCGCTCGTGACGTTCCCGGTTCTGCTTCTGCAGTGGGGATTTGCATCGTCCGACATTCGGGACTGGTTTGAGAGGTTGCTCTTCGGGTTTGAGATCGGACAGATCCGCATCTCGATCGTCAAGATCCTGATGGGCATCGCGCTCTTCGTCGCCGTCGTGTTCATGACCCGCATGATTCAGCGGCGCCTCCGCGAGAACATCCTGATCGCGCCGAAGATGGACACGGGCATCGCGAACTCGATCGACACGGCGGTTGGCTATGCGGGCACCGGCCTCGCGGCCGTGATTGCAATCTCGTATGCCGGCTTCAACATCACCAATCTTGCCATCGTCGCCGGTGCGCTTTCGGTTGGTATCGGTTTTGGCCTGCAGTCGATCGTCAACAACTTCGTCTCGGGCCTCATTCTGCTCATCGAGCGGCCGATCAAGGTCGGCGACTGGGTGGTCGTGGGCAACGAGCAAGGGACGGTGCGCAGCATCTCCGTGCGCTCTACCGAAATCGAGACGTTCGACCGCGCGAGCCTCATCGTGCCAAATTCCGAGCTGATCACGGGCCGCGTTCTAAACTGGACGCATCGCAGCGCGCTCGGCCGTGTGGTTCTGAAGTTCTCGGCGGGGCCGGACGTCGATCCGCGGCGGGTGCTTGCGATCTTGACCGAATGCGCCAACCGGCATCCCAACATCCTGCGCGAACCAGCGCCGGTCGCCGTCTTTGACGGGTATACCGCCGATACGACGGATTATTCGCTCAGGGTTCTGCTACCCGATATTACGCATGGGACCAGGGTGCAGTCGGATCTTCGCGTCGCCGTTTACGAGGCGTTGCGGCGTTCCGGCATTGTCGGCACCACCGGATTGCCCGCCGCGGCCTCGTGAGGGGCCGCTTCGACGCCTCCCGGCGGTGTGCGGCTTTCTGCCCGGAGATTCGACAACGGGGCCAGCCGCTTGCCGTTAGGGATTGACGGCGGCTTGCCGCTGCGGCTAACCCAAAAACCATGGATCACGTCGCGCACCGCTCTCTTTCGACGAGCCTGCCAAATATCCTGACTTATGGCCGGATGGTGGCGGTGCCCGTGCTCGCGGGCGTCCTGTTTTTCGGAAACAGCGAGGGCGCGCGTTGGCTGGCGTTCGCGATCTTCGTCGCGGCCTGCGTCACGGACTGGCTCGACGGCTATCTCGCGCGGATTTGGGAGCAGCAGTCCAATCTGGGCCGCATGCTCGATCCGATTGCGGACAAGCTGCTCGTCGGCGCGACGTTGCTCATGCTCGTTTACACCGACACGATTAATGGATGGGCGATCTGGGCGGCCATCATTATTCTCTCGCGTGAAATTCTGGTCTCTGGTCTCAGGGAATTCCTGGCCGAGCTCAACGTCAAAGTTCACGTCACGCAGCTTGCGAAATGGAAGACGGCTGTACAGTTCGTCGCCCTTGCCATGCTGCTCGTGGGGCCGGCTGCGGAACGCATTGTGCCGGGAACGACGAATGCCGGCGTTCTTTTGCTCTGGATCGCCGCACTCCTGACGCTGGTGACCGGCTATGACTATCTAAAGGCTGGAATACGCCACGCGATCGATCGCTGAGAGCGCCATGACCGACATTTCGAACACCGCAAAGCCCAGCGCCGACGAAGTCGTGCTGCGCTATTTCGCCTGGCTGCGAGAGCGTACGGGTCTCAGCGAAGAACGCCTGGTTCTGCCGCCTGAGATCCTGACCGTCGGTGATCTGCTGCTCTGGCAATCGCGGCGCGGCCATCCCTTCGATCATGCCTTTGCCAAGCCCGAAGCGATTCGCGTGGCGATCGATCATGCGCACGTCAAACCTGGCGCCAAGGTCGCCTCTGCGCGGGAGATCGCATTCTTCCCTCCTGTCACCGGAGGCTGAGATGACCGTTCGCGTCTCGACAGCCGACTTTGATATCTCCGCGGAGATGTCGCGGCTGACGGCGGGTGATACCGGGATCGGCGGCGTCGCTCTTTTCGTCGGCAAGGTGCGGGGCGAGGTGGACGGCGAGGCACTCGCCTCAATGACGCTCGAACATTATCCGGGCATGACGGAGGCCGAGCTCGAACGCATCGAAGGCGAGGCACAGCGCCGCTTCAAGCTCTCGGCTTCGTTAATCATCCATCGTGTGGGCGAATTGAAGCCAGGCGACAACATCGTGCTGGTTATGACGTGTGCACCGCATCGGAATGACGCGTTCGCTGCGGCAGAGTTCGTCATGGACTATCTTAAGACGTATGCCCCATTCTGGAAAAAAGAGACATTCGCCTCCGGCGTCACCAGATGGGTGGCTGCACGCGACAGCGATGATGAAGCGGCCGCTGCTTGGGCTGCGCAAAGCGAATAAGACCGCTCACGACGTCTCTCGAAAATTCATTTTATAGCCCTTAACGAGGGATTAACTGCTGTTGCCTGATAACCTTAACTTCCCTAACAACCGTTTATTCCGACCCGTAAAAAGCCATCATCCTTTTGCAAACAAGTACGTCTTCGGCGCACTAGGTTTGGTGAGCGCGCCTAGGGGGATTGCACTAATGCGTTCTATGGCTCGACGCGCATCACGCAGCGTCTTGGCAGCGGTTTTCGCCGCCGGGGCCGTGGGCTCTGCCTTCGCCAATGTCAAAGCTGGCACTCAGCCCGCCGATGTCCAGATGGCGGCGGTTACGCCCGATAATACGCCTGTTCCTGAAACTCCGGCTTTGGGAACGCGATTCGTCATCGGTCTTGCGAACAAGGTCGATTACAAAGTCTTTTCGCTTTCCAACCCGAACCGGGTCGTCCTGGAGCTGCCTGAAGTCAACGTGCGGCTGCCTTCGATCGAGGGCAACGGCCCCACGGGCCTCGTCAAGAGCTTCCGCGGCGGACTGGCGGCTCGCGGCAAGATGCGGATCGTGATCGACGTCACGCAGCCCGTCGTCGTCGAAAGCTCGAAGATGAGCAAAGACAAGGACGGTCACTACCGGCTCTCGCTCGCTATCGTTCCGGCGGACGCGGCGCTCGCCGGCTCTAAGAAGGCTTCCACGAAGAACTCCCTCGTCGGCGCCACCGCCGCCCTGCAGCCACCCGTTCCGCGCCTTGCGGAAAATCCGAAGGAGAGAGCGGCCAAGGCCTTCCGGCCGATTATCGTTCTCGACCCTGGCCACGGCGGCCACGACTCAGGCGCGATGAAATTCGGCACCGTCGAGAAGGATGTCGTTCTGGCTTTCGGCCACGTGCTGCGCGAAATCCTCGAAAAGAGCGGGCGATATCGTGTCCTCATGACGCGTAGCGACGACACCTTCGTACCGCTCGATCAGCGCCCGGCGTTTGCCGAGCGCAACAAGGCGAACCTCTTCATTGCCATCCATGCCGACTACTCGGACAACGGATCGCGTGCGCGCGGCGCCACGATCTATTCGTTGCGCGATGGCGTGGCCAAGTCGCTTGAGCGTTCCGCGAAGGGCAGCGTGGCCAGCAAGGTTCTGACGCCCGACGAGATCGATACCGTCAAGAGCGTCAACGGCGACGTCAATATGATCAAGGACATCCTTGCGGATCTCGCCAACCGCGACTTGGAAATGACGCGTGAACGCTCCGGCATGTTTGCGAAAACCGTCATCGAGAACATGGGTGAAAGCACACCGCTTCGTCAGGAGCCCGACCAGCAGGCGGCGTTCCGGGTGCTGAAGACGGCGCAGTTTCCGTCCGTTCTCATCGAGCTTGCTTACGTGACGAACAAGGAAGACGCGAACAACCTCAAGTCCGACGAATGGCGCGAGAAGGTTGCGCAGTCGATTGCGACGGCGATCGACAACTACTTCGCACAGAACATCGCACGGCTGCCTATGTAAGAGCTTTTCTTTGCGCCTTGCGACTCCCCTCCGGGGAGCCGGCCGCAAGGCGCAGAAAGCGGAAGCGAAAATAAAAAAGAGGCCGACTCGGGAGAGCCGGCCTCTTTTTTTATGCGTGGCAGAAGCTCGTCGCACCGGCTTCTGCATGCATCAGTTACCTCCTACATGGAGGATACTTGTGGTGTTGTCGCCAGAGCAGAAACAACCAACGTCTCCTCGACATATCGTGCGAGGGACGAGACTCGCGCGATGGGAGAAAACCGGTTGGCTGGTGACAGCGCTTCTGCATGAGGCACTCCATCTTCCAGGTATCCGCCACCACGCTCAGTAGAGCGGGTTGTCCAACACCGGGGCAACGCACGCAGTCTCTCAGCACACGGGCTCGCTGAGCGGCGCGCTAACGTTTCAATGCCGGAATTGGAAAAGCGGAAGGGGTTGGACAGGAACGTGAAGCTGCCGAACCTCGACCAGAACGCCGCTCCCTCGGACAGCCCTATCCATTGCTGCCACGCGCCGTTCGAAGCCATCTGCCGGTCCATCCGGACCCGGTTCAGAGAGAAAAAGGGCATCGACCCTTGGTTCTCGCTCTGACGCTCGCACAAAGTTGTAAGGACACGCCTTACAACACTTCACGATTCCTAAGCTAAGCGATTCGCGCTGGAATTCGTGAGATCAGCAACATAACGCGATGCAGCATATGGAAATGGCGGCACCCGAGGGCGCCGCCATGAATTCTTAGCGCGTAGACAGCGCGGCTTGCGCCACACTCAGTGGCGGGCGCCCTCCAGCAGGGCCGGCGATTCCGCCTGCCGAGCCGTGGATGTGACCGCCTTCTGCACCTTCTCAAAGGCTCTCACCTCGATCTGGCGGATGCGTTCGCGGCTGACGCCGAACTCTTCCGACAACTGCTCGAGCGTTGCCGGGTCCTCCGCGAGGCGGCGAGCTTCGAACACCCGGCGCTCGCGATCGTTCAGGACCGACATCGCCGACGACAGATAGGACTTACGCCGCGTCAGCTCTTCGTCCTCGACGAGGCGATCTTCCTGCGTCGGCGTGTCGTCGACCAGCCAGTCCTGCCATTCGCCCGATTCTGCCTCTGCCCGGATCGGCGCATTGAGAGATGCGTCGCCGCCCAGACGGCGGTTCATGTTGACCACGTCTTCCTCGGGCACGCCGAGGCGCGTCGCGATCTTCTTGACGTGCTCGGGCTTCAGATCGCCCTCGTCGAGCGCCTGGAGCTGGCTCTTGGCGCGCCGCAGGTTGAAGAAGAGCTTCTTCTGCGCTGCCGTGGTGCCCATCTTTACAAGGCTCCACGACCGCAGGATGTACTCTTGAATTGACGCGCGTATCCACCACATGGCGTATGTTGCCAGGCGAAAGCCCTTGTCCGGATCGAAACGTTTGACGGCCTGCATGAGGCCTACGTTTCCTTCGGAGATGACTTCGCCGATTGGCAAGCCGTAGCCGCGGTAGCCCATCGCGATGCGGGCGACGAGACGCAAATGCGACGTCACGAGCTTTTCGGCGGCGTCTGAATCCTGGTGTTCCTGCCAGCGCTTGGCGAGCATAAATTCCTCGTCAGGCGCAAGCATCGGGAATTTGCGGATCTCTTCCAGATACCGCGTGAGGCCGAGCGAACCGCCGGCCAGTGTCGGAAGACCTTTAGATGCCATTGCCCTCTGCCGGACCTTCACCCGTTTCCGGTTCGGCCCGTGCTCCCTTCAGATTGTGGGAGTCTCTACGCTCCCCCCACGTCTGATGTTACATAGTAGTCAAATCTAGAAATTCACTAGGAGTTCCCGTCACCTCATGTTGATCAGGCCGTGAAGGCTTCCCACATACGGAAACTTTTCATTTGGAACGCCGGCGGGTGCTCTTTTCCGTCGGCTCTCGTCGAGTAGGCTTCAAGGCCTCTCCAAGCCGTTCAAGGTCTGACGGCAATTTACTGCTAAATCTCAGTTTTTTGCCGGAAATGGGATGCTCGAACTCGAGCGCGGCAGCGTGGAGCGCTTGCCGGGTCAGGCTGGACGCCACGTCTTTCGCCCCCTCATGAAGCGCCGCCAGCCGCGTCTTGAATCCCGCGCCGTAAGTCGGATCACCAAGAACAGGATGGCCGATATGCGCCAGATGCACGCGAATCTGGTGGGTTCTGCCGGTCTCGAGCACTAGGCGCAAAAGCGAGACGTCGCCGGCCGGCTTTTCTCCTGGAAAAACATCGAGCACTTCATAATGCGTCTTGGCGCTGCGGCCGGCCTCCCCGCGGGTGACCGCGATTTTCATGCGATTGGCGCGGCTGCGCCCTAGCCGGGCATCCACGGAGCCCGACGGGAGCGGTAGCCGTCCCCAAACATAAGCAAGGTAGCTGCGGTGGAGACGCCCGTCGCGGCCGTGGCTTTGGAACTGTTCGGCCAAGCCCTGGTGCGCCTCATCGGTCTTGGCGACCACCAGCAGGCCCGAGGTATCCTTATCCAAGCGATGGACAATGCCCGGCCGTTTGACGCCGCCGATGCCTGAGAGGCTGTCGCCGCAGTGGGCAATCAGCGCGTTCACGAGTGTGCCCGTCTCGTGCCCCGCGGAGGGATGCACGACAAGGCCGGCCGGCTTATCGATTACGATCAGATCGTCATCTTCATAGACAACGTCGAGCGGGAGGGCCTCGCCCGCGACACCGGTTTCTTCCGCCTCTGGCAGACGGACCGTGTAAGTCGCGCCGGATTTGACCGGTGTGCGCGCCTCCCCTATCGTCTGCCCTGCCGCTACGAGCCCGTCGCGGATGAGCGTCTGGATGCGGGCGCGGCTCATGCCCTCGATTTTCGAGGCGAGCCACCGGTCCAAGCGCTGGCCGGCATCCTCGGGACCCGCCAGCACTTCGATGATGCTTGATATTTTCTCGTCGATGGGCACGGTGCTCAAAACTATCAGAAAGACATTCTCGTGATGACCAACGACCAGCCGCAGTCAACTACGGCCGACTTGATGCGCGAACAGCGCCTTCAGCGCAATCTCAAGATCGTTGTGGCCGGCCTGGCCCTGCTCATTCTCCTCGGTCTTGGGGCTGTGGCGGTCAAAGTCCTCGGATTCGTGCCGGATCGTTCAGCCGGGCAATCGGTTCAGACAGTTACCGTCTCGCCCGGTGCGACGCTGTCGTTGGAAATCCCTGCGGGTGCACGGATTGCGTCCGTCGCGCTGTCGGGCAATCGTCTCGCCGTGCATTATGAGGGCCCAAGCGGTCCTGGCATCGCGATCATAGATATCGGCACCGGCCAGCGCGTGGCCGATGTGAAGCTGATGGAAGCGTTGCCGCGGAACTAGCTGCTGCTGCTTGCCGGGAAACGGGAGATTTCTGTCATTCCCGGAAGCACAAAATCGGCTTGAGTTGCAGGGCCCGTCCTATGGGGACTTGATCGGGCAGGAATACTCGACTACACGTCCCTTGCGCCTGCCCCGTTCGTCTAGTGGCCTAGGACACCCGCCTCTCACGTGGGCAACAGGGGTTCGAGTCCCCTACGGGGCGCCACATCTCAACAAATCAGATTGTTGGCCCGGTGTTGCGGAGCAGTTGGTCAACTGCGTTCCGAATCCCTGCCGCTGTAGCGCGATGCCAAAGGCGGCCGCATGGCTGGAAAGCACGCCCAGCGCCTTGGCCCCTACGACCTTTACGGCAACGATTGTTGGCCGTTGGCGCCTCGGGCGAGACTTCCGCTCGCCGGTGATCATTTGATCTTCCGCGTTAGTCGCGCGTTGTCCTCTAAAATGTATGGGTGTTGAAAATCACCGACGCGCGAGGGCGATGGCATGCAGCACAATGCCGAGCGCCAGCCAATAGATCGGCGACAGTTTGTCGAGCGGCAGATCGAGGGCCGCGGTGTTCGCGACCCTCTCGTCCTCGATGCGATGCGAGCCGTGCCGCGCGAGACCTTTGTTCCGCATGAACTTGCCGCGGAGGCCTATGACGATACGCCTCTGCCCATCGGCGCCAGACAAACAATCTCCCAGCCCTACATCGTGGCCTTCATGATCGAAGCGCTCGGTTTGCGGGGCGGCGAGAAGGTCTTGGAGATCGGCTCGGGATCTGGTTACGCCGCTGCGGTTTTGGCGCAAATTGCGGGCGACGTTTACACGATCCAACGCATCGGCGAACTGGCGGCGCTAGCCAACAGAAATCTGGCGGCCGCCGGCTGCGGCCATGTACACGTGCGGCACGCCGACGGCACGCAAGGCTGGCAGCAGGAAGCGCCATTCGACGCCATTCTCGTCTCTGCAGGCGCGCCGGACGTGCCGGGCACGCTCCTGCATCAGCTCAAGATCGGCGGGCGGATCGTCGTACCGATTGGAGACAATCCGCGGGCCCAAGAACTCGTGCGCATCACGAGAACCGGCGATGACGACTTCGAGCAAGAAGATATAGCGGACGTCCGCTTTGTGCCGCTGATCGGAAAAGAAGGTTGGGAAACCGCGGAGGACGAATGGGAAGTCAAGCCACCGCGCGTCGTTCGGGCGCGACCAGCTGTGAGCATCTCGGTGCCATCCCTGATCGCGAAGCATTCGCAGATCTTCACTCAAATTCGCGATGCGAAGTTCGAACCTCTTCTCGACCGGATCGGCAACGCACGCGTCGTTCTGATCGGCGAAGCCAGTCACGGCACTTCCGAGTTTTACCGAATGCGGGCGCGCATTACCCAGCGCTTGATCGAAGAGAAGGGATACAGTTTCGTCGCTGCCGAGGCTGACTGGCCAGATGCTGCGCGCATCGACCACTATGCCCGGCACCGAAACGTCCCGCCGTCGGAATGGACGGCGTTTGCGAGGTTCCCGACGTGGATGTGGCGGAACGCTGAAACCCGCAACTTCGTCGATTGGCTCCATAAGCACAACGAAACGCGCTCCTACGATCAGCGGGCGGCTTTCTACGGGCTCGATCTCTATAGTTTATATAACTCCGTACGCGTTGTTCTTACGTATCTCGACGCTGTCGATCCAGAACTCGCGGCCGTTGCGCGCGAACGTTATGGCTGCCTCAGTCCTTGGGAAGCCGACCCGTCTGCATACGGTCGCGCGGCACTTTCCGGCGCCTATCGGGAGTGCGAGCAAGAAGTCTCACACGTCCTCGTGGCTTTACTTCAAAAGCAACAAGCCTATGCGATGGACGACGGCGAGCGCTTCTTCGATGCCGCACAAAATGCACGTCTGATTTCGAATGCCGAGCGCTACTATCGCACGATGTATTACGGCTCGCGCGCATCGTGGAACTTGCGTGACAGCCACATGTTCGAAACTCTGAACCAGCTGCTCGAGCATCATGGCGCCAGTTCGAAAGCGGTCATTTGGGCCCATAACTCCCATATTGGCGATGCATTGGGAACGGAGATGAGCCGGCGTGGCGAGCACAACATCGGACAGCTCTGCAGACGGAACTTCGGAACGGATTGCTACAGCATAGGCTTCGGCACGAACGACGGCACGGTTGCGGCCGCCTCGAACTGGGACGCCCCCATGCAGGTCATGAATGTCCAGCCGGCGCACGCGCAAAGCTATGAGCGGCTCTTCCATCTGACGAACGCACCGGGATTGATGCTTCCGCTTCAGGAAGAGAGCGAACTCCGCGAAAAGTTGCTGCGACCGCTGCTCGAACGGGCGATCGGCGTCATCTATCGCCCCGAAAGCGAACTCGCGAGCCACTACTTCGAAGCAACCCTGCCGCTGCAGTTCGACGAGTACATATGGATCGACCGGACGAGCGCCGTTAAGCCACTCGATAGCATCGAGCTTGAGGGTATGCCTGAGACTTATCCGTTTGGCGTTTAGACAGCGCAGGACAGGCCACGTTCAACGGAGGCGTGTGATAGCCAATGAAGGCACTTGTTTATAAAGGTCCCGGTCAGAAGGCCGTTGAAGACCGGCCCATTCCCGAAATCAGAGACCCTAACGACGCCATCGTCAAAATCTCCAAGACGACGATCTGCGGAACGGATCTTCACATCCTGAAGGGCCATGTTCCAACCTGCAGCCCGGGCAGGATACTTGGTCACGAAGGAACGGGAACGGTCGAGAAGACCGGCGCGGGCGTCACGGCCTTCCGGCCCGGCGATCGCGTACTCATCTCGTGCATCTCAGCCTGTGGCAGGTGCGAATACTGCCGTCGCGGCATGTATTCTCACTGCACGACGGGAGGTTGGATTCTCGGAAACGAAATCGATGGAACGCAGGCGGAGTATGTGCGAACTCCGCATGCGGATACGAGCCTCTATCACATCCCGGATGGCGCCGACGAGGAAGCGCTTGTGATGCTCAGCGATATCGTTCCGACCGGATTTGAGTGCGGTGTTCTCAACGGCAAGGTTGCGCCCGGCAGCACCGTTGCGATCGTCGGCGCGGGCCCGATCGGCCTTGCCGCCCTGCTGACGGCGCAGTTCTATTCGCCGGCCGAAGTCATCATGATCGATCCGGACAAAACTCGCCTGGAAGCGACCAAGCATTTCGGGGCAACAGCAACGGTCAGCGCGACGGGCCCTGAGGCGGCAGAGGCCGTCATGAAAATGACTGGTGGACGCGGTGTCGACACAGCGATCGAGGCTGTCGGCGTGCCCGCTTCGTTTTTGACGTGCGAAGATATTATTGCTCCGGGCGGTACGATCGCCAATGTCGGTGTGCACGGCGTCAAGGTCGATCTCCACCTGGAGCGCCTCTGGAGTCAGAACATCAGCATTACGACGCGGCTGGTCGATACCGTCACCACACCCATGCTGCTCAAGATCGTTCAGGCCCATAAAATAGATCCGGCGAAGCTGATCACCCACCATTTCAAGCTCGACAAAATCCTCGATGCCTACGAAACTTTCAGCCGCGCTGCCGAGACGCGCGCTCTCAAGGTCATCATCGAAGCTTGATGAAGATTGCGCGCGGTTTGGTTCTCCACCAGAAGGGCGATGAGCCGGAATACGCGCGCCAAGCGCGGATCGCGTCCCATTCCGCCTATTTCTTTTGAATGGACTTCACGTATTTCAGCAGCTCGATGACTGCGGTGCGCGAATAATTGCCTCCGGCTCTTCCTCCGCCACCTTTTTTGCTGAAGACCTTGCCCCAAAGCGGCATTTCGCGCGGTCCGTGGCCGGGAATATCGCCGCCGTAGCGGAGAATCTCGGCGATGCGCGCGGCTGGGAACTGTCCATTGGCGCGCTTGCTAATCGTGGTCAGGTCGGCTGGCTTAACCTTTAGGTACTGGGCCGTCGGCCCATTGCCGCTGCCATCTTTCCCGTGGCATTGGTAGCAGTATTCGAGGTAGAGGCCTTCTCCCAATCGCACAGTCTCCGGCGGAGCTGCGTGCACGGCGGTGAGGAAAAATCCTGACGGTGCGATGCCGGAAGCGGCGACAAGCGTGATCTTCCACATGCTGCTCATGATCACTCGCCCCGACCGCCATCTCAGATCATACGGGCGAAACAGCGAAGCTGCGGTCACTCACAATACCGCAAGCCAAAGCTTCAGTGGCGCTCTTCCAAATCCAATCTAACCAATTGGTGAAAGCCCGCCGGACCGCTCGACAGGCCGGCACACTTCGCCAGCTCTATGGAGCCGGGGCAGGAAGCGGCGCCAGACCGAGCACTTCTCTGACCGGTGCGAACGAGCGGCGATGTATGGGGCAAGCGCCGAGCGTCTTGAGAGCCGCGAGGTGCTCGCGAACCGGATAGCCCTTGTGTTTCGCAAAACCGTAGCCCGGGTGCTCGGCATCGAACTTGTCCATCAGCGCGTCGCGTGCCGTCTTGGCGAGAATGGATGCTGCAGCGATCGTCAGGCTTTTGCCATCTCCGCCGACGATCGCCTGCTGCTCTATTTCGATCTCCTTGATCCGCCGGGCGTCGATCAGAATATGCGCAGGCGGCGATTGAAGCCCTTCGACTGCGCGGCGCATTGCGAGAATACCGGCCCAGTAGATATTTATTGAATCGATCTCGGCAACTTCGGCGAAGCCGACCGACCAAGCGAGCGCGGATTCCTTGATTTGCACGGCCAGCCGGTTCCGGGCCGCCACGTTCAGCTTCTTGGAGTCATCGATGCCAGGAATGCGCGAGCCCGGTTTGAAAATGACGGCCGCTGCGGCGACCGGGCCTGCGAGCGGACTCATCCCCGCCTCGTCGACACCGGCAACGTGCACAATGCCTTTCGCCCACAGCGCGTTCTCATACCGCAGCAAGTTCCGAAGCCTCTGGCCTTCAGAGCGGTTGGCAAAGCGACGGCGCGCGATGGCTTCCAGGATGGCTTTGGCGCCCGGACGAGGGTCAGCCGAGAGCGCTAACTCAGTGGCCGTGTCGAGAGGCTGCGCTTCGATCAAATAGCGCTGTCGTATGTAGGCAAGTGAGATCGTCATAACCAATTATATTCAGAACGAAGGCCACGCGGTTAGCGTCATTTGATTGCAAATTTCGGTCAAGTTGTGCTCCGGAGACGCGAACATGCCTTATCCGACCAATAATAGCCTGCCGCCGTCGGTTCGGGATCACCTTCCCGAGCACGCACAGGATATCTATCGCGCCGCTTTCAACCATGCGTTTGACGCGCACATGGGTGATCCGCGACAGGAGGAAGCCGCGCACCGCATCGCTTGGGCGGCCGTCAAACGGGATTACGTCAAGGCCGGTCCCAACTGGGTCGCGCGAAGCGACCTCGGTTGACCCTGCTTCTCCAAACTTGGCGTGCGCGACTGCGTCTTACCGGGTGCGGACATCGCAATCAATTGTTGTCCATCCTATGGCGTTGGCCATGAACGATGCACGGGTTCGCAGGTTCTTCGTTCAAGTCGCGGCGCTAAAGACGCATCGCCGTGGTGATGACGTACGCCAGCCGCTCAAGAGTTTCGCGAACGCAATGCATGAAAAGGAGCCGTGCCATGAAAGTCAGGGAAGCCATGCACAAAGGTGCGGAGTGGGTCAGTCCAGATACGCCGATCGCCCAGATCGCGCAGACGATGAGAAACCTCGATATCGGCTGTCTTCCCGTCGGGGAAAACGACCGGCTCGTCGGCATGGTGACCGATCGTGACATCATATGCCGGGGGCTTGCTGATTCTTCCGATGCTTCGGACCTCACCGCCGAGAACGTGATGACGAGGGGTATTGTCTACTGCAATGCGGAAGAGGACCTTGAGGACGCCCTTCACCTCATGGAGGAGAAGCAGATCCGGCGCTTGCCTGTCATCGACGAGAACAAGCGGATGGTCGGAATGCTGAGCCTGGGTGACATCTCGCATGCGGTGGCTCGCGAGCTGTCGGGCGAGGTCGTCTGTGCGGTGTCTGCTCATCACCAGTGACGGGACGCCAAGGTCCGCATCAGAACCGGTTCGAGGACATCAAGCGGCGGCGGTGGCCGCCGAATAGCTTGGCTTCGACCGGAGCTTTTTCGCAAGTTCCCCGCCAAGAAGGTTCGATGGCCTCTCGATGGCTCGATGGATCACCCATGAGATCGCAAAGAACACAGCGACATAGGACACGACGATCGTGCTCGAGGAGAAGCCAAACTCGACCAGCATCCGCATGAAGCACCACCCCGCGTAACAGTGAAGAGCGTAGAGCGGATAACTTATGTTTGCCAGAAATGTCGTCAGTACCATTGCACGGAAGTAGTCGCGCAGGAGATAGCATGCCCAGAACACGCCGACTGCGACGACGTACGACCAAAGCACAAACGGTGCAAAGATCGCCGATTCCAACCGCAGATGCATCGCTACGAAGATCGAAAGTAGCGCTGCCACTATAGCGCAAAGTGTCTTCGTGCCGATCTCGCGCGCATAATGAAATTGGAACGCGACGCCAACCATGAGTATCGGCAGAAGAAGGGAAAAGAAGACGAACGACCAAAGCGTGCGAATGCCAAAGAGGCCGAGAGCAAGCCGATCCGGGTATAGTTGCCAAATTAGATATGGGCCGAGGCTCACGGCAAGGGCGACGGCGAACACCTTCAAATCAGCGCGCCGGAGCATGCCCACACACAAAGCAGCAAAAATATAGAACTTCAATTCAACCGCCAGCGACCACGATATGCCGTCTAGGCTCAGTACTCCGAAAATTTCATTCAGGCCGGGCACCAGGTGAACGAGGATTGCGAACTCGTCGAATGGAGGCGCTTTGCCGAAATACCGGCCTGTCGCATAGATCGACAGGAGCATGATCGCAAAGCACGTCAAATAAGTCGGCCACAAGCGGAAAAATCGTCTTACGGCGAACGCGGCAACTGGCGTCTTGACCAGAGATATCGAAATGACGAAGCCGCTGATGACGAAGAAAATGCCGACGCCAAACGAGCCGAGATCCAGGCCGATCGCATGAAGGTGATGGCCCACGAACCAAAGCGCGTTCGGCATTTCGGGAGGCGGGACGATTGCATCGGCGTTGATCGTTTGCGCAACGAAGGCCGGATTTCCCCAAAACCCAATCATGTGAGTCATCATCACGCAAAGAGCAGCGATGCCGCGCAATGTGTTTGCGAACTCGACTCGATCTTCCCGCATCCACTTCTGTCCCCCAGGGCGTAGATGTCAGCGCTGCTCAACTCGATCAATACACACCGAGCCGTTGTCCACGTGTTCGAGTTGCGTCATAGCGGCGGGCCGGCGCTTGAGCGGAGGTGGGCTTGCGAATGCGTGTCGTCAGCCCATGCAGGCCGCCGTGAAACTGCGAAGGCATTGGGGATTGCTTTCGCCGCCAAGCAAGAGCACTTACTTGACGCGCTCTTGAACTCCCGCTCGTGGATGCCCGATGATGCCGGCATTCCCGACGCTAGACGCCGATCGCATCATAACGCTGTGGATCACTCGATATTATCCAATGATAATGTCCGTGCGTCGGCTATGAACGCTGTTATGAAACTAACCGAACCAAGTACAACAGCGAAGTATGTTACCCCACGTATGGTCTTCCTGGCGGCGCAAGCAACGCCGCCGATATCAACGGCGGTTGGTCCAAGGTGACGCTCTCGCTCGTACATGGCCTAAGAAAGACGCCGAGTTCGATCCCCGCTCACAGCTGCGCTTCATCGGCGACACGGAGACGATCAACGGATTATCTCGTGCCTATCGCTACGAGGTCAGACGGCACATCCTGAAGCACGGCACGGCCAATGCTGACGGCAATCAGGTTCTGATTCTTGGCCAGCCTTGGGACTATCCTCGCCTGCTGGCAGACCCTCCGGATTGGTTCCACGATGCATACCGGATCGGCCTTTGGGTGTGGGAGCTAGATCAGTTCCCCGGTGACTGGAAGTTCGCCCTCGATATCGTCCACGAGATTTGGACGCCCTCATCATTCAGCGCCAACGCCCTCAGGCGCGGGACCGACTTACCGATCAGAGTCGTTCCCCACGCCGTCGAGTGTCCTGAGGTTCGTCCTCTGTCGCGCGCAGAATTCGGCGTGCGGGAGGACCAGTTCCTTGGGTTGGCGATCATGGATCTCGCCGCCTGCCCGGATCGCAAGAATCCTTTGGCCCATGTTCGCGCGTGGCGGCTTGCTTTTGGCAATGACACGTCCAGCCATCTCTTGATGAAGGTTCGTTTCAAAAAAAATACGAGCTTTGCTCAGCGAGAGCTTCTCAGGGAACTCGGCGACGCGAAAAACATAACTCTCGTGGAGCAGGTCTTCAGCGACAGAGAGATGGCCGCGTTTCAACGCATGGCCAACGTCTATCTTTCGCTGCACCGTGCTGAGGGCTACGGGTTGAACATCCATGAGATGCTCGAACTCGGTGTCCCGACTTTAGCCACGGCCTGGTCCGGAAACATGGACTATATGGAGCGCTACCCGCATTCCGTGCCGGTCCCCTTTCGTCTGGTTCCTTACAACGACAGAACCTTTGCCTATCAGGGAACGAACCTCGCTTGGGCTGAACCTGACATCGAGTTTTCCGCTCGCGCCCTACGTGAAATCAGGGCGCGCTGGCAGAAAGAGCGTTCAAGCACGACGGCCTCACGGGACCCGATCGATCTACCGCGCAACGTCATGCCCGCTTTAGTGGGCAACAGCGCCACTTCTCCAAATATCAATGAGGCTCTCCCGGCATGAGTGTCGCTCACGACCGATACTGGCAAGACGCGGCTGCATTTGTTGGCAGCTGCGATATCGACGACAAGCTGGCGGTGGGACCTGCTGACTTCCGAACTTTGGTTCCCGGCATTCTTCCATACGATCAGCTGCCGGGCATCGGCACGCCCGATCTCCTCGTCGTCCATAAAGGTCAGATGGACGTTATCGGCGCCGATAGCTTGGCGGAACTGACAAGGGATCTCGCGCCTGCGTTTGCAAACGAGGTTTTTGTGATATTCGCGCGCGACAAACACGATCGTTCGGTGATGAAATCCGATCACTTCAAAGCATTTCGGCAAACGCTGTCGGCGATGCTCCGGCCGAAGGCGGCACCGGTCGCTCAGGAGACACGGCCAGCAATTTATCTGGGGCAGAACGTAGCGCTCACAAAAACGATCTACGGGCACAAGATCTACGTCGACACGCGCGACTGCTCGTTAACGCCCCATCTTTTGCTCGATGGATATTGGGAGCAGTGGATCACGAACGTTTTCCGGAATTTGGTACGACCCGGGATGACGGTGATCGACGTCGGTGCGAATGTCGGATGGTATTCGCTTCTGGCAGCCGATCTCATTGGTCCATCGGGGCGGCTGGTGTCGTTCGAAGCCAATCCTGAATTGTCGGAGCTGACGTACAGGAATCTGATGGTGAATGGCTTCATGGATCGAAGCACGGTTGTGACTAACGCCGTCTACAGCGAGTGCAAGCAAATCGACTTCAAAATTTGCAATCGCAACATCGGATCAAGCGGCATCTTTGTAACGCCCGAATCTGCTGCGGCATTCAATGACTCGGTCAGAGAGTTGCCGGTTAACGCGGTGACGCTGGATTCTCACTTTCCGGCGGGCACCAAGATCGATCTCATCAAGATCGACGCCGAGGGCGCAGAGCCGTTCGTGTTAAAAGGCGCGACGCGTCTTCTTCGCGAAAACCCTCACATTCAGATCATGATGGAGTTCGCGCCAGCCATGGTAACCGGCGCTTACGGTACAATCGAGAAGTTCTACAGCGAGTTGAAAGGGTACGGCTTCACGATCTTCAGAATAGAGCATGACTCGTCTCTGGCGCAGGCTTCTTTGCAGGAATTGAGAGCCACGTCTCACTGCGATGTCGTGCTGAAGCGCTGATGCTTAGTCAAATGCAAAGCCGGCGGCCGCTTGTTCATCTGCACATCCAAAAGACCGGAGGCCAGACTTTCGGATTACGGCTAGCGACTGCGTTCCCGCCAGAAAGCGTTCGCTACATGGAGCCCGACCTCAGCGTAACTGCGGACGCCGAAACCTTCAAAGGACTGCTGAAGTCGAAGCAGTTCATTTCCGGGCATGTGCACGGCCATCTCCTTCAAGAGCATAGCGATCTGGATATCGTTTGCTTGGCACGCGAGCCCATTGCTCAGATCATTTCTTACTATCGGCACATCCGGAGAGAGCCCGCGCATCCGCTGCATGCCGCGTTGAACAAGCTGTCCTTCTCCCGGGCGCTCACATTGCTGGCCGATAGGTTCTTCAACTTCCAAGCGCGAAAATTGGTTGGCGCCTTTCACCCGCTACAAGAGCGCGATCTGGTCAAGCCTATCGAGCACTGGCTGTTGCCACGCCTTTACGAATCTCTCGACCGCATCAGATGGGTTGCTCCGACGGATCACCTCGATGACATGGTGGATTTCATTTCCATCGAATTGGGTCTGTCTTCGGGAGGAAAGCGAGCCAACACCAATCAGGCGCCAGACACGGATGCTGCTGAACATCAGAGGATGCAGGAGTGGCTTCGGCGCCGCGCTGACCTGTTCGCTGTGGATCTCCTTTTATATTCGGAAGTGTGCCGCAGGTTCGAAGCCTATCGCCGTCAGTTCATTCAGCGCCTATGCGCGCGAAATGGAGTTCCGGCGTATGACTCCGACGTGATCCTCCACGACAGTGAAAGCACGATCCGCCTCATATCTGGCTGGTACCCGCCACGGTCGACCCCGAACTGGGGAACTGAAATTCGAATGGGCCCGGGCAAGGTTGCGTCAGTCGCTTACCGCCGGAATGAGACGCAAAGGAGCATCGCATTCAAGGCAGCATTCATTGCCGGAGTTCCGGCGGATGCTGTGACTTTCATCGATGGCGAAACATTGCGGAAGCTGGACGTCACCGTGCGCTCCGGGGACCCTGCGAAAGTATTCGTTTCACTCCCTCCTGATCGCCGGGAAGGCGTGCTGATGATCGCAGTTCCTGAAATCTATCCGCTCTGCATGTTTTCCGGTGATTATTCAGATAACGATCGCGTGGCGTTTTCGACGGGCGACTGGCGTTTCACTAACGGAGTTCAATGAAGTTTAAATGCCGAGTTCGCCAGCTGTCCGGCGCGTGAGCGCGTCGCGAAGAATTGTTATCGACATCACCGATTGGAACAGGTTCTTGTTCGCAGGCAAGCCGATATCCGGAGTTCACCGGATCGCGCTTGGACTGCTGCGCGCATGGAAGGAGCTTGGTCTGCCGTTCGTCATCATACGGCATGACCCCGAAACCAACCGTCATAGGATCATCTCACACCGGTTCATCGAGGAAGATTTTTCGGAACCGATCTACATCGGTGGAGAGGGGATAAAGTATTCCTACAACAAGTACGTGCAGCGCCGAACGCGCTATTACACCGAACTCATAAAGGCGCGGCTACTCCGATTTGTTAAAAAGAAGGAGACCGTGCACGCGGATTTCATCGAAGGTGACTACTGCCCGCAGGCGGACGACGTCCTTTATTTCTGCGGTGCCGGTTGGGATGCTCCTGAAACGATGGAGGCTGCGCGCAAATGGAAAGCCCGGCATCCTGGCTTCCGATTTGTCGTCTTGCTCCACGATTGCATCCCGCTCATCAAGAAGGTCTACAGGAACCGGCTCGGCACCAGGCAATTCCGGCGCTGGCTGCGCGATGCGGCGGGCTCGGCGGATGAGTTCATCTGCATCTCCGACAGCACGAAATCGGACTTGATGCGCTATTGGCCGCGGTACGGTGGGCAAAGTGCTTTGCGCTGCAAGGTCGTGACCAATCCTCACGAATTCCTTGCGGTGTCCGACAGACGCCACCAGCCAATGCCGGACGAAGCGTCTTCGGCCGAGCAGTTCCTTGCTCATAGAAACAGGCGCTATCTGCTGACCGTTGGCACACTCTCCTCACACAAAAACCTTGAACGCCTTTTGTCTGCTTGGGCTGCGCTGAACTTCTTTCGGGATCCGGAAGCGGATCTCGTCATCGTTGGAGATAACGATCTCCAGCAGGTGAGATCGCTGTCGCCGATCCGGCGCAACGTTTTCGTTTTCCGCAAGCCGCCCGACGACATTCTCGAGCTTCTCTATTCGAATGCGTTCTGCAGTATCTTCCCCAGTTTGTACGAGGGCTGGGGACTGCCCGTCGGCGAGAGCTTGTGGTTTGGAAAAGTGTGCCTGTGCTCAGATAGCTCCTCGATCACAGAGGTCGGCCAGGACATGTGCCCCTACTTCAACCCCTACTCTACAGAAGAGATATTGCACGCCTTGACGAGGACGCTTTTCGAAAAAGACTACATTCCCTCCTACGAAAAGCGCATCGATAGGAGGAAGATGAAGTCGTGGGCGATGTATGGTTCGGAAATCCACACCACACTATTGAAGACGGCGTAGGCTCCGCAGCTGGCGGAGAGCAGGATATTTGGCCGATGCTCTCAACCGCTATTTCAGGACTTCTTGCAGCTGACCGCTACGGTTTTATGGGACGCGAAGGCGACTGATGCCCCGCCGAACTGTTCGATCATAGCAGCGCCCAGCTGTTCGGTTTGATCGTCAGTCTCTTTTACCTCCGGCTCGACAAGGGCCGCCGTGCATCCCGGCGGTGCCGACGCCGTTTTGATCGGGTCGTCCTTCTCCGGCTCAAACGCAATGAAGTAGGACGGATCAAAAACTGCGAACGTCAGGCCTTCAGCATCGGCAAGCACGGGCTTTTCGAGCGGCAAGCGAAAATGAAGCCGCAGGATCTTGTTGTTGTATTCGAGGCGGGCATTGGCCGGCGACGCAAACGCAAGCTCGGCACCTGCGAGCTTGGCGACGGTAAAGTAATTGAATTCCTTCAGGCCATCCAAGTTGACCTTGAGAAGCTCGGCAAGTTCGGTCTCGTCGTACTGTCCATCGTTGTTCTTATCGAGCCCTTCGAGAGCCATCTCGGTATAGGCGTCATCGAATGCCCAGACGTGATCGACACCCCTCACCGAGCCGCCGTCGTAGTCGACGGTCAAAGCGTAGGATACCCACACGTGCGGATGGGCTGCGGCAGGCTGCGTTACCATCAGCACAGCGAGTGTAGCCGCTGCTGCAGCGGGTAATTTCGGCATGGAAGGCATACTTTGAGCTCTATCTGGTTCTTGGGAATTCGTGTTGCAGAAGTTTTCATCCGTCAGGGCTTGCGCGCCTCGATGCTGTCGGCGGCGATGGTATAGCCGGCATCGGCTAAACCGGTGGACGCAGCAGACGTACTGATCCTCCCGGTCACCGTGACGGGGTCGAACGCGCCGCCGATTTCAAAGCCCTTGTCCGCTTTGACGTAAATGATTTGATTGGCGGGCGGCGGCGGCACATGGATGCATGCTCCAACGAACGGCACGAGCAGGAACTCCTTCACGGTGGTGGCGTCGAAATCGAGCGGCACGACATAACCGCCGATCGAGACGCTCTGGCCTTCAAGCTCTGCCACTACGGCGGCCGGCCGGTCGCTCCCCGGCTGACGGCGTTTTACCGACATGAACTGGCCTTCCGCGAGTTGAGGGGGCGGCTGTCCAGAATCCGGCGACGGCATCGGCGTCGCGCCGCTGAAGAATGTCTTTGGTGCTTGAGCAGCAGCTGCCACGGGTGCTTTCGGTATGAGATCCGCCCATTTGAGCTGACGCGGCGTGCCCGCGTTCGCCGAGGGCACCATCGATAGCGTGAGCAGCAGCGACAGCAGTCCGCGCGCCAGGGAGGCAATTGTCAGATGCATCGACTTCCTTCTCCCACGGTCAGGTCCTCACCAGCATGCCGTCGGCAAGCGACAGGCGGTAAGCTCGAATGGCCGGCAACAGGCCAGCGATGAAACCGGCTAAGACAATCAATGTCAGCTTGATCCACTCGCTGGCTTGCAGAGCGCCGATCGTCAGGCTTAGGCCGTAGGTGTGATCAATGAATGGCCGGGCGAGATAAAGGGCGGCATAAAGACCTAGCGTTCCGATGACGACGCCGGCGAGCGACAACAGCCCGCCTTCGGCTGCCAACAGGCTGAGCACCGTCGCCGGTGTCGCCCCTACGGTGCGCAGAATTGCCATCTCCCGGCGGCGTTCGTTCAAGGTGGTGAGGATCATCGTCACCATGCCGAGAAGCGCGGTTACGACGACCATCGCGGAGACCGCCGAGAGCGCGGTCTCTGCCGTGCCGACCAGATTCCAAAGCTCCTGCAGGGCCACGCCGGGCATGATCGCGGAGAGCGGCTCTGCCTGGTAGTCGTTAATCGCACGCTGCACTTTGAAGGTCGCGAGCTTGGATTTCAAACCGACCATGGCGCCCGTAATCGCGCGCGGCGTCAGATCCATCTTCCGCACATCATCGGCAGAGACACTCTCGCCGGGCACCGGCGCGCCGTTCTGCCAATCGATGTGGATGGCTTCGATGGCTTCGAGGCTCACATGCACCGTTCTGTCGATGGGCGTCCCAGTCTTCGCAAGAACGCCGGAAACCCGGAACGGTTTATTCTCGTGCTCCACGAAGGAGATTGAGCCAACGCCATGGCCGATGACGATCCTGTCGCCGAGCTTATAGCCAAGTGCTTGCGCGACATCAGCGCCGATGACCGCGTCGAAGAGATCCGCGAACGGCTCTCCCGTTGCGAACGTAATGCTCTGCCCACGCCGGAACTTGTAGTGCGTGAAATAATCGGCCGTGGTGCCGAGCACGCGAAAACCGTGATGGCTATCGCCAAGGGACAGCGGCACGGCCCAGGCCACGTCGGGCTGCCTGGCGATGTCCTGATAGCTCTTCCACGTCACGTTGTTCGTGGCATTGCCAATGCGGAATATCGAATAGAGCAAGAGATTTAGACTGCCGCTTCTTGCGCCGACGATCAGATCCGTTCCCGAAATCGTATCGGCGAAGCTTTGGCGCGCGCCGGTGCGCACCTTTTCCACGCCGAGCAGCAACATGACGCTGACGGATATGGTGAGCACCGTCAGTAATGCCGTGATCTTCCGGTTGAGTAACGATTGGATGGCGAGGCGGAAGATCATCATCGCGGCGTGTCCCGGGTTGCAACGGCAATGTCCTCGAGCCGTACGACCCGGTCGAAATAGTGCGCCAGTTCCTCATCGTGACTGACCATGATCACGCTCGCGCCGGCCGCCGCGCTTTGTGCAAAGAGAAGCTCCAGGAAGCCTTTCTCTGCATTGCGGTCGAGCGCCGAGGTCGGCTCGTCGGCGACGATGATTTGCGGCGCGCCGATCAGAGCGCGCGCGGCGGCAACGCGCTGCTGTTGACCGACGCTCAAGCTCGCCGTCGTTGCAGACGCGATGACGTTCGTCTCCAACCCCAGAGCTGCAAGAAGCCGGAACGCCACGTCATGCAGGGAGCCTTCGGTAAGCGCGCGATCGCGCCGCGACTTGGAAAAGCGCACGGGCAAGAGAACGTTGTCGATGAGCGATGCGTACGGAAGCAGGTTGAACATCTGGAAAATGATGCCGAAGTACTCCACGCGAAAGCGATCTCGCGCCGCTCGGCTCAACTTGGCCAGGTCGTGGCCCAGCACATCGATGCGCCCGCTGTCAGGCGTGAGGATCCCTGCGAGCAGGCTCAAGAAAGTGCTCTTGCCGCTTCCAGATGGGCCGAGCATGAGCAGCTTTTCGCCGCGCGCGAGCGAGAATTCGCTGATCCTGATCGTGAACGGCGAGGCGCCGGGCCACGTGTAGACGACGCCGGCGAATGACACCGCGTCGTTACGAGGATGGCCCTGCCCGCGTGTTTCGACGGGAGCGATCGCAAGGTCAGTCATCGCCTACATCACACCTGCGAGATCGAGCCTCGGCTTATCTCGTGTCATCTGCGCCTGCGTTTGGCCCTTGGACGTCGTGACGTTGACGTTCAAAAGCTGCGCGCCCGAGAAGTTTTCGAAGTACGCGGTTTCGAGGCCGGTCAGACTTTCGGGAGCCTTGCAGGAGATTGTCCAGGTTGCGTGAAACTCGGCATGACCGTGACTGGGCTTTGCCGCTTCAGACTCGTGATCGTGGTCATGGTCGTCTTTCGCGCCGGACTGATGTTCGTCGTCACGGGTTTCGACGTTTGCAGCGTTCGCTTCGCAGTTGGCCGCCGCCGGCAGTTTGAAGAGCGCAAGAACGTCCGTGAGCTTCGCCTTGGCTTTCTCGACCAAAGCCGTTTGCTCCATCGTCGCGGCCTCGTGCTCGAAGCCGACAATATCCACACCCGGTGCGACCAGTTCCATTTGGATTGTATTTCCCTCGACCGCGATGTCGAGGGTGCCCTGGCCATGCGCATGCGCGCCAAGCTCGCGGCGCTTGGTGTCGTCCGCCAGCGCCGCGGTCGTCAGAGTGAAGGCTGCGAATGCGAGACCCGTGAAAATTTTCAACATGGGTTTCTCCAAGATCAAACCAGTGCTGCGTTGCTCGTCACGTGCAAACCGGCGTGGCGGTGCGAGACGAAGGGCGAGCGCTCATCGCGCGCGCAGTGATGGATGGGGGAGCAGTTGAGAACTTGCGCCAACCGGCGTTGGCGGGGTTCAAGCCCGTGCTCAGGTAGCCACTTCGACGGGAGGTCCTCGGGCTCGAACACATTCGCGGGCCATGTGTGTCACGGCCGGTCCGGTGAAGTCGCCAAGCCATGCGGTGAGGACGGTTGGCGGCGGGTGAAGCTCAATGAGCGGAGGTGTTAGGGATGTTGCCGACGTGGCGGCCGCCCAGCACAGGAGGCACCCGGCGTGTTTTTGCTTGTGATCGCCATCACAGGGATGCCCACTGGACGCCGCGCATTGCTCCGCCGCCACCGTTTGCGCCGCGTAGCTTGTCGCGTGCTCCGGATGGTGATGGAGAACTGCGACGGCAAGCTGCACGTTCAAAGCGACGAGCGACAGCCAAAGCAGTCCAAACCTGGTTCGCGGCCCCTTCATTCCACTCCTGTGATCTTTGCCCGATGCTGGGACTATCTCAGCGTGTGAGAGAATCGTGGCAGTTGTAGGAATTCTAGCACGCGGCACGTTAAAGCACGGCGCGCAGTTGTCCCTCTTCTCAGCAGATCCTGGAGAGCCCCCATGCGGCAGCCAGTCCAGCAGCCGTCGTCATTTCGTGTGCACCGGATAGCCCCTCGTCAGGCGCGCCAAACTTGACAAAAAGGCGCGATATCATAACCTGCGCGTTCATTATTCGATACATTTTGGGCCCTCCAGTTGACCGCCCCGCGGAGAGAATTTGTGCGCAAGACGAGCAGGAAATCTGCCCCTCGCGGAGCGAAGAGCGGGAAGGTCAGGCCTGCTGAACTCGTTCTCGAGGCCTTGCGGAAGGAGCGCCGTCCGTTGGGCGCCTATGATCTTCAAGCGAGCCTTTCGCAAGTTCAGTTGTTCGCGCCGCCGACGATCTATCGCGCGCTGGATGAGCTCATCGCTGACCGGCTCGTCCACAAGATCGCTTCGCTGAACGCTTTCATTGCGTGCCACTGCAATCACCGAAATCATCATGGGCGGTCCGCGTTCACGATCTGCGATCACTGCGGCGACGTAAACGAAATTTCGGCTCCCGACATCGGCTCGATCGTCGACGCCTGCTCCCGAAAAAGTGGCTTTGCCGTCGCTGGCGCCATGATCGAGCTTCATGGCCTCTGTGAGAAGTGCAGCGAACTCGCGCTTCGCGCCGAGAAGTCGGCTTCGTAACGCTCGCCGGAAATTTGATTACTCGGCAGTGCCTCGCAGCTTTTCCGACCAGTCGAAGCTCCGCCGCGAAGCGTCCAACGTTCTTAGAACGCTAGACTTCCAAACAAGCGAACGTTCGCACCCGGCTGCAGAACTTCGTCTTTCTTGAACGAGGTGCTGAGACGCACGTCCTCGTTCAAAAGGTTCTCGCCTTTGACACCAATTTTGAAGGTGGGAACGATCCCACCGTGCGCGACCAGCGTCATCGTGTAACTCAGCTCCGCATTGAGCAAGGTGTAGCCCGGCGTCGATGTCTCGTTGGGCGCGGTCTCGTCCTGATTGAACGCAAACAGAGATGAGACCTTGGCCTGCCAAGCGTCGTCTCGGTAGTAAAGGCCGGCGCCGAGCCGATGCGGCGGCATTCTCGGCACGTACTCACCATTCGAAAACCGTGCGTGCACGAAGTCATATTGGCCGGACAGACCCCAAACACCTCTAAACACACGCGCGACGTCGTATTCGGTTGCGAGTTCCACTCCATAGAACGTCGCGTCGCGCTGATTGAAGATGGCCTCATCTAGCTCGTTATCGGGATCACCCTTGCCGCACGTATCAATGGTATCGCCGCACGTCTCGCCGGTGAGATCCCGGAAAATAAAGCCATCGTACTTCGTGTAGTATGCGGACGTATCGAAACGCCATCGCCCCGCCGTCTTGCTGAAGCCAAGTTCAATGGACTTCGCCTTTTCGAGGCCGAGATCGGGATTGCCGATTTCGAAAGTGGCGGTCGCTTCGTGAGCACCTTTGGAGAAGAGTTCCTGCGCGGCGGGAGCTCGCTCTCCATACTGCCCGGTCACACGCGCGGTCACACCGAGAGGCAGATCGTAAAGCACGCCTACGCTCGCGCTCTTCGGATCGAATGATCTATGTTGAGCTACAACGGCGGAGAATGATGGGTCGACGATGCTGTCGTACATCGTCCCGTGAACGCTATTATGCTCGATGCGAAATCCCGCCTGGAGGCGCCACGCATCCGTGACGCGCAACTCTTCCAAGAGATAGCCGCCGACAACGTCCGTGGTGTTGGGCTCGAGCAGACTGTCGCCTTCGAAGCTTGTGCCCGCGAGCTTGCGGTTGCTGACTTGAATTCCCGCCGTGGTGGTGAGCGCGCCGAGGTGCGTCGCCACCGGAATAGATGCGGCTTCGATCCGGCCTTCCGTATATTTGTTGGTGAAGCGCGAGCCTACAGCATCGACATTTTCTTCCGCCTCGAACGCGAGTTCGTTGTGGGCATAGTTATCCCAACCGAACCAGGCTTTGACTGCTGCTAGGCCGATTTCGGGTGCGCGCCACTCACCCTTGGCGCTAATTTTATCTTGCCACATATCGATGCGCGTTTGCTCTTCCGCGGATTCTATACCGGGGATGCCATAGAGACTGTCGAAACGCGTGTAACTGACGCCGAAGAAGCCATTGTGCCAAATGAGCGATCCGCCGACCGATCCGCCATGACTGTCGACGAAGGAATTCGCCTGCGTGCCCTCAGGCGTCAGGTAGTCATTTGCTTTGCGGTTGAAGCCGTCAGCATGAATGGCAAATCCGCGAGATCCCGCGGTCACCTTGAACGCACCATCGCGGCCATCGTCGACCGAACTCAATCCGCCGACGATCTCGCCACTCAATCCGTTCGTTGGAAGATAAGTAGGAATGCGCTGATTTTCTGCGCTCACAACGCCGCCGATTGCTTGCGATCCATAGCGTAGGGTTGCAGTTCCTCGCGTAACCGTCACGCTATCGGCGCTGTAGGGATCTACCGGGAATGCGTGATCCTCGCTGATGTCGGAGACGGCGCCTGCGGAAATCCCGTTTTCCTGGATGCGTATGCGATTGCCGTCGAGACCACGAATGATCGGCCGGTTGGCCCCGGGGGCAAACGCGGATCCGGCGACGCCCGGCTGCTGAGCCAGGGTGTCCGTGATGGTCGCACCGTGGTTTGGGGTGATGTTCGCAGCCGTCGTCTTGGTCGTAGCATTGAGACCACGCTGAGGCGTGATGAGCGTGCCGGGAGGCGGCAATACCTTCTCACCGAAGAATTGCGAATCGTCTTGTGAGTTCCCTGCTTCGGGCGAGTTCGCCGGTTCTTGCGCCCCCGGCACCGGCTGCACTTCCGCGTTCCTCTTCGACACGGGCGTCTTGGCCGGATGCTTCTTTTTCTTGGGCGCCGTGACGACCACTGGCGGAAGGTCCACCGCAGCGGATTGAGACTCGGACAGGCCATTTGCGTGAGAGCTTGGCGCTCCTAGCGTCGATTCCTGCGCAAAAGCCGGGCTCAAAAAAACTAGGGGAACAACTGCTGTCGTGATGCAAACACGCTTCTTCATTCCACTCAGATCTCCCCCCAAGAACGACCCGAGTTGCGTATATTATAACATCCGTACAGTCAACGCGGGGAAGACATGCGCGCAACTTGCCTCCGGTGTGCCGCCTGCTCGCAAGATTTTTCCGGGTGAGAGTTTTGCTGTGCTTGTGTCCGCGCAAGTGCGCGAGGCCGAAGACTTCGCGTTGTGTCACGCTTGCACGCTTCGTGAATTCCCTAGCAGGACTGCTGCACCGTTGCGACAGGCAGCGCTGTCCAAATGATTGCGAGTGCGGACAGGGCGGCGAGCGCCAGCGTCAGCATCCCAAGGAACGTGTCCTCGCGATCGTCACGTCCTTGGCTTAGGAGGCGGACGCCGTTCTTCGTGAGGCGAGCGATCATCGCAAGAGCGAGGAACGTCAACACGAGCACCGCGATCCTCACCGTGGTTTGAGGATCGGCGATCATCGGCTCATTCCCGCGCGACAACACACAGCCAAGCGTGGCGACGAAATATGACAGCCCGAAAAAGCCAAGATAGATGATTGGCCCGAGCAACGTTTCAACGAACTCCCAGACATGGCGCGATCGCCGGTTTTGCATACTCATTCTCCCACCAGCCGTGGGAACCCGCGCGTAAGCAGTAGGCCGAACAAGCCCTGGCCGACCGCATAGACCCAAAGCAAATACAGGGTCTGCATCGAGAGACGACGCGCCGCATCGAGCTTACCGGCGACGTAGCGCGCAATCACAAAGCCGGCGCCGATCACGAGCGTTAGAACCAAAAGCCCCTGCAATGCGATCGCCAGATAGGTCATGGCGGAATAGCTATCCCTACTCGGCATGAGCCCAGCGTCGAGCTGAGATTTGAAGTCCACTGCGAGGGAACCGACGAGGAGAGCTGCCGCGGCCGCGACCATGGCGGGGAAACCGATCTGCCGCGCGCCGGGCTCCGGCAGAAGATGACGCGCTAGGTGAATGAATACGCCGCTCGCCACGAGCAAAACGCCAGCCGCGATCGCCCATCCTACGTGCGAGATTTCCCTGAACTTCGGGTTGGGCCAAACCTGGGGAGAGACGGTCCAGAGATAGAAATAGGAAAAAACGTACGCGAGGTAGAGGGCCGCGCCGACGACCATCAGCAGCACCATCGCCCACCAGGAGATCGATTGCGGTCCCGTGTTGTAGGTCGGCAAGCGCACGCCGTCCGCGATCTCAACCAGGCCTTTGTCTGGTCCCGGATCCGTATCCCACAGCCAGACGAGAATGGAGCTCACCGCGAGCGCCGCGAAGATTGCTGCTGGGATAATTAGGCTGACGGTCAGCGAGAGAAACATGAAGGCGACGAACACTGCCGCGAGCACATGCGGCCAGCCCGGCTTGGGCAAGCGCATGACGAATTCGGGCTCGCCGTCGATCGCGGAGGTGGCAAGCGTTTCGCGTCCGCCGGTTGGGTTACCCGGCAGATAGTAGCGTCCCGCCTCCACGTCTTGCGCCAACTTCGGATCGTTCCACAGCGGATAGCGGCTGGTGACAATCGGCGTGGAGCGGCTGCCGTACGTGTCGTTCGGAAGCCACTCGAGTGTTCCGGCATTCCAGATGTTGCCGATCGTTTCTTTGGATGTGATCCGGTAGCGGCGTAGGAGATCGTAACAGACAAGCAGGACGCCAGCTGCGACCGCCACGGAGCCCACTGTCGAGATCATGTTGAGCGTGCCCCAGCCGACTTCCGCAGGATAGGTGTACACGCGCCGCGGCATGCCCATGAGGCCGGTCAGGTGCATCGGAAAGAATGCGACGTTGAAGCCGATGAACATGAGACCGAAAGCCCATTTGCCGAGCTTCTCGGAGAGCTGATGCCTACTGAACACCGGCGTCCAGTAATAGATCGAGGCGAACAGCGGAAAAACCATGCCGCCTATGAGCACGTAATGGAAATGCGCCACGACGAAGTAGGTGTCGTGAACCTGCTGATCGAACGGCACCATGGCAACCATCACGCCGGTCAGGCCGCCGAGTACGAAAATGAAGATGAAGCCGAGTATGAAGAGCGAGGCCACTGTGAGCTTGAGCCTCCCCGCCGCGATCGTGGCGATCCATGAGAACACCTGGATGCCGCTCGGAAGAGAAACAGCCATGCTCGCCGCCGAGAAGAAGCTTTGCGAAAGAGCCGGCAGCCCCGTGGCGAACATATGATGCACCCACAGGCCAAAGCTGAAGAAGCCCGTGGCGACGAGAGCGATGACGATCAAGCTGTAGCCGACGAGCGGCACGCCAGCCATGGTCGGCAAGATCATCGAGACGGCGCCTGCTGCGGGCAGGAAGATGATGTAGACCTCGGGGTGTCCGAAGAACCAGAACAGATGCTGCCAGAGCAACGGATCGCCGCCACGCGTTGAATTGAAGAAGGGCCAGCCGAACGCGCGTTCCAATTCGAGCATCATCGTGGCGAGAATGAGCGAGGGAAACGCCACCATGACGATGCCGGCAAGGACTAGCATGCTCCACGCAAAGATCGGCATGCGCGAGAGGGCCATGCCTGCCGCGCGTGTGCGCAGAACTCCGATGATGATCTCGATCGCACCGGCGATGGCCGAGATTTCAATGAAGCCGATGCCGAGAAGCCAAAAGTCGGCGCCATAACCGGGCGAGAACTCGGAGTTGGTTAGCGGCGGATACATGAACCAGCCGCCCGACGGCGCCAAGTCCAGAAACAAGGACAGGAAGAAAGCGGTGCCGCCGATCGCGTAGGCCCAGTAAGCGAACGCCGTGAGCCGGGGAAATGGAAGATCGCGCGCGCCCAGCATTTGCGGCAGCAGCAGTACGCCCAATGCTTCCACCACGGGCACGGCGAACAGGAACATCATCACCGAGCCGTGCATCGTGAAGATCTGGTTGTATGCCTCCTGCGAAAGGAAGGTGTTGCTCGGCACGGCGAGCTGAAGGCGCATCAGAAGCGCGAGAATCCCGCCGAGCAGAAAGAAAACAAAGGCCGTGCCGACATACCAGACGCCCACGCGCGTGTTGTTGATGTCGGTGAGCGAACGCCATCCTCGCGGCGCCTCCCATGCCTTCTGAAGCGCCTCGAGTTCGCCCGGCGGACGCGGCAGCTTATTGGGATAGCCGCTCGACGCGACGGCGGACGTTGCTTCTTCAGCCATTATTTCAAGCTCGCGAGGTAGGCGACGATCGCCGAGAGGTCATCGGATGGGAGGTGCCCAAACTCGGGCATTCGATTGTTGGGCTTGAGCCGATCGTTTTCGCGCAGCCACAGATCGATGTTTTCTGCGGACATCGGCAGCACCTCACCTGCGAGGGCGCCGCGGCTCGCGAGATGAGTAAGGTCAGGCCCGAGCCGTCCGCGGGCGTTGGTTCCGCGGATTTCGTGGCAGACGACGCAGGCGGTCTTGAAGACCTCTTGTCCACGAACGAGTTTCTGGTCATCAGCCGGCGAGGCTGCCGGGCGAAGTTCTGCTTTCAGCCACTCGTCGTATGCTTCCGGTTCCATAACAACGACTCGAAGCGCCATCATCGCGTGTGGCCCGCCGCAATACTCTGCGCATTGGCCGCGGTACGTCCCCGTCTTCGTCGGCGTGAACGTGAGGGTATTCGTGCGGCCGGGGATGAGATCGATCTTTCCCGCAAGCGCCGGAACCCAGAAGCTATGGATGACATCGGCCGACGTCAGCTGAAGCCGCACCGGCCGGCCGGCGGCAATGCGGATCTCATTGGCGCTCGAGAGCGCGGTCGCACTCGCGTCCGGTTGCTTATAGGTGACGCGCCACCACCACTGCTCGCCCTGGACGGTGATGTCCTGCGCCGCCTTTGCCTCAGCGCTTTCGGACCAAGCCATCCAGAGCCCATAGCCAAGCAGAGCCGTCAGGACGACGACCGGGAAGGCAACGCCGCCCAATACGATTGCGCGGTTGTTGCCAAGTGGCCCTCGAAGCTTCTCGCTCCCGAGGGCGGCCAGTACGAGAAGTCCCATCACAATGAGAAAAATGAGCGTGCCGCCAACGAAGAGGGTCCACGACAAGCGCGTCACTTCAGCGGATTCGAGGCTTGCGGGATGGAGCGCAGACTGCACATCACTGCAGCCCGCCAGAAGCAGAAGAAGAGGAATCACGAGAGCCGATCGCTTCGGGATTTCGGGGTATGCCAGCTCAAGGGCCGAAATCCACCGCACAGCAATGGCAATGCCGGCGGCGACATAGGTGAGCGGGCAGACCGCGATCATGATCAGCCCGGCCAGCTGCTGGTCGGCGAGC
This sequence comes from Hyphomicrobium sp., assembly GCF_035687085.1. GTDB lineage: Bacteria > Pseudomonadota > Alphaproteobacteria > Rhizobiales > Hyphomicrobiaceae > Hyphomicrobium_B. The sequence goes on from NZ_DASRYS010000010.1 coordinate 88,350, forward strand.
GCGGTGTATGCGCCATGTCCACCGTGATGAGCATGCGAGTTCGCTAGCTCGTAGAGCGGACGCGGAGAGAACACCAGGATGGCTGCGAACAGGCAGAAGAGCTTGCCCGTGATGAGAAGGCCAAGGATCGCTTGCCAGCGTGCACGCGCCGCAACTCCAAGAACGGCGCACCAAAAGAATAAGCCTGCCGCAAAGAGCGAGCCCACCATGACCAAATGCGCGATGAGATCGGCTTGGGCCGCCTCGAACACAGGAGGCAGGTGCCAGATCCAAATCAGCGCGATCTGAATGGCAGCTGCTGCTGCCAGCATCCGGCCCGACACCGGCGGAAGATTGCGTTGCAACACCCATGCGCTCGCTGGCGCGGCGAGGCCGAGCAGCGCAATGTGATCGAACATGTGCTGGGAAAGCGCGCCTAACGCAAAGCTGTAGCCGAGGGCGCGCGCGAGGATAAGGCTACCGCAGATAAGCGCAAATACGGAAAGCGCGGCTGCCAACGGACGGGCACTGGAAGATATCCGCAAGGGTCTCCTCAAGGCTTCATCCCGCCGGACTCCAGTTATCGATCCTTTTTCGCACTAACGTGCAGAATGAAAAATTCGTTCCCGTTCGGGAACATTCTTCTATCGCCATGCATTGCGTTTCGAGCAGCTGACGCATGGAGGATCGCCGGTGGCCCTGCGCCATTCTACTCTCCCCTTCTTTCTTTCTGCATTGACGGCAATTGCCCTCGGCCTCACACTCAGTTCCTCGCAAGCACAGCAAACATCGCCTCCCGACGAAGATCAGGGCGGCGTGCCGCATAATTCGAGCACCAGCAAGCCGCGAGCGCCCGCTTTCGCGACGACCGGCCCAGAGTGGGCGTCGCCTGGGAAAAATCCAGCACTGACGCGCTACAGTGAGCTCAAGCAAATCACTGCCGAGAACGTCAAAGATCTGAAGGTCGTCTCCAGCTTCTCGACCGGCCTCAACAAGGGGCATGAGGCTGCGCCACTTCTGGTTGGCTCTACGCTCTACTTCGTGACGCCCTACCCCAACGTGGTTTACGCGCTCGACGTGACGAAGCCCGGAATGCCACTCAAATGGAAGTTCGAGCCGAAGCCGCTTGCGGCCTCACAGGGCGTGGCATGCTGCGATGTCGTCAACCGCGGCGCCGCATACGCCGACGGGCGCCTTTTCTTCAATACGCTGGACGGTCAGACAATCGCACTCGAAGCGGAGAGCGGAAAGGAGCTCTGGCGATCTCAGCTCGGCGACATCTCCAGAGGCGAGACGATCACGATGGCGCCTCTCGTGGCAAAGGACAAAGTCATCGTCGGAAATTCCGGCGGCGAAATGGGCGTACGCGGCTGGGCGCAAGCGCTCGATGTTGCGACCGGCAAGACGGTGTGGAAAGCCTATAGCACCGGGCCCGATACCGAGGTTCTGATCGGCGACGACTACAAGCCCTTTTACGAAAAGGAGAAGGGCAAGGATCTCGGCGTCACGACCTGGCCCGCCGGCATGTGGGAGCAAGGCGGCGGCACCGTCTGGGGCTGGATCAGCTACGATCCTGAACTCAATCTCATCTACTACGGGACGTCGAATCCGGGGCCGTGGAATTCATCGATGCGGCCAGGGGACAACAAGTGGACGGCCGGCATTTTCGCGCGCGACCTCGATACCGGTCAGGCGCGCTGGTTCTACCAATTGAGCCCGCACGACGTCTCCGATTACGACGGCGTCAACGAGAACATTCTCATCGACTTGGAGTGGAAGGGCGAGCAGCGGAAAGTACTCGTTCATCCGGACCGCAACGGACACGTCTATGTCATCGATCGCACTAGCGGCGAGGTGCTGTCGGCCGAAGCGTTTCATTTCGTCAACAGCTCGCATGGCGTCGACTTGAAGACAGGCCAGCTTCTCTACAACGAAGAGAAGAGACCGCAGACCAACAAAAAAGTGACCAACATCTGCCCCGCTCCACCGGGCGCGAAGGATTGGCAGCCCTCCGCGTTTTCACACGACACAGGGCTCCTCTATATGCCGCAAAACAACCTCTGCATGGATCTCGTTGAGACGGAGGTTGGCTACATCGCCGGCACGCCTTACGTCGGCGCGGACGTGCACATGAAAGCGGGACCCGGCGGCCACCGCGGCGAATACAGCGCGTGGGACATCACGGCCGGCAAAGAAGTCTGGACCATCAAGGAAAACTTTCCGGTGTGGAGCGGGACTGTCGTGACTGCCGGAAATGTCGCGTTCTACGGCACCATGGAAGGCTGGTTCAAAGCCATCGACGCCACTACTGGCAAGGAGCTTTGGAAGTTCAAGACCGGCTCAGGGATCATCGGCCAACCGACCACGTGGGCAGGTCCGGATGGCAAGCAATACGTCGCCGTGCTCTCCGGTGTTGGAGGCTGGGCAGGGGCAATCGTCTCCGGACCGCTCGACGGCCGCGACGGTACGGCGGCACTCGGCTTCGCCAATGCGATGCGCGATCTACCCGAGCACACCACCGCGGGCGGGTCATTGTATGTCTTCGCGCTTCCTTAGTTTGGACGCCGGAGTTTCCTTATGCGGCGAGAATTTTCGCTAGCACGACGGCTTCGTTGTGGTCCTGGTCGCGCGCGCCAAACAGAAGGGTGACTGTGCCTTTGCGCGTCTTCGCTCTCAGTTCGGCAAGATCCGTCTGATGGCCCTTCAGCTCCGCGCGGTAACGCGTTTGGAATTCCTTCCAGCGGGCCGGATCATGCCCAAACCAGCGGCGAAGCTCGTCTGAGGGAGCTATATCCTTCATCCAGAGGTCGAGGGCCGCGCGCTCCTTGCTGATGCCGCGTGGCCATAGACGGTCGACGAGCACGCGAAAGCCATCGGACGCCTGCGGCGGATCGTATATCCTTTTGATCTGGATTTTGCCCATGGGCTTTCCCAGATTGCGGCGGATTGCTCTGAGGCTCGCACAGCCTCAATTGTCTCACGAATATCTTGTTTTCGGCCTAGTCCGTTGGAGACAGAGTTAAGTTGAGGTCATTTGAGGTTTGACGAAGCTTGATACCCTCCTGGCCGAGGTGCGCGCCTGCCGCGCCTGTGCGGGCGTTCTTCCGCTCGGCCCGCGCCCTGTGCTCCAGGTTTCGGCGACTGCGCGCGTGCTGATCGCGGGCCAAGCGCCCGGCACGAAAGTGCATGCAAGCGGCGTTCCCTTCGCGGATGCGTCGGGTGCCCGTCTTCGCGAATGGATGGGCGTGTCAGCCGACGCGTTCTACGACGCGAGCAAGTTTGCGATTTTGCCGATGGGCTTTTGTTATCCCGGACGGCTAGACGGCGGCGGCGACGCTCCTCCGCGAACCGAGTGCGCTCCCCTGTGGCGAGACCGGCTGCTCGCCTTCATGCCCGACTTGCGGCTGACGTTGCTGGTCGGCTCGTATGCCCAAGTCCACGCGTTGGGCCGGGGAAAAATGACCGAGCGGGTGAGAGATTTTCAGGGCCATCTGCCGAGCATGTTTTCGCTGCCGCATCCCTCATGGCGCTCGCGGCACTGGGCGACGCAAAATCCGTGGTTCGATGCGGAGGTTCTCCCCGAACTGCGGCGCGCTATAAGGTCAGCGCTCACGTGATGGGTTCTACATCGCACATCACGACCTGCCGGAGCCCGACGTGCCCGCTTCCAAGATCGAGACGATCGAGAACAGCGTGAAGCACACTGCGCCAAGTCCGACCATGACGCGGGAAGGTACGAAGTATGCTGCGTTGGTGTCGGAAGCTTCAAACAGGAAAGCCGCAGCAAACAGACATGTTAAAGCGGTTAGAACCGGCAACAGTGGAATGCGATTTGCCAGCGGAAAGCTTCGGCGCCAGACGAGCGCCAGAAGCAGCGCCTTCGACAGAATGCTGAAGCAGATTAGCCCCAGTCCGATTAGTACGATGCCTGGTGCGAGGCGATAGGCGTGATCGTTGCTGATCAGCACATAGATGCCGAGCAGGATATTGATCGAGCCCATGACGATGACCAGCCAGCTCCAGAGCATACGCTCGCCCTTCGTGAACTCGTTGCGGATTTGGCGGACGATGGTTGCGACGAGCGCCGTCAGGCTGAGACAGATTGCTGAGAGGCCGAACACCACATGGCCCGCCACGTAGCCGGGCTGATCGCCTCGCATCAGAAGCCGATACGTCAGCACGAATCCTACGATCGCGCAGATCACGGGAATGGCTATCAGTTGCAGGGCCACGCGTTTCGTATGCGCGCCATCGGGCGGCCCATCTTCGGGCTTTCGCCCAGCACTGACGTTGATGAGCGTGAACACGGTGGATGCCGTTGCGACGGTGCTTACGCACATCGCTATCAATCCGACCCCGATTGCAATGTGTCCGGCGACGATGTGTTCCCCCGTATGACTTGAAGCCACCAGGGCGATGCCATAGGCGATCGCGGCAAGCGAAACGACGTAGCCCGATGTTGGCAGGGCCCAGCGCCAGAACTCACCGTAACGATGAACGAGCTGACGAATGATCGTCGCCGCCGTAGTGAAGAGTGCGTAACAGATCGCCGTCAGCGCAATATTCACGTGACCCGCCACAAAGTGGTTGGCGCCGGTCCCGCCGTACAAAATGTAAAGACCAAATGCGAGACAAATCGCTCCCATCACCAGAGGGATGGCGCGGAACAGTACGCTGATCTCGAAGTTCATGACGGCCTCTTCAGGTACCCGCGCGCGATATCGGTTTGCGGGAGCTGGCGTCAGGCGTCGTGGAAGTGACGGCACACATTCAACATGCACCGTCTACTGCCGTTCCCCCTATCCGATGTTGCGGCTAGTCATTCGCAATTGCCTTGCCGTTTGGGATCGGGTTCTCGCCGCCCGCGAGGATGGGGAACCTGAAATTGCTCGGCACGCAGGATCGGCAACAGCCGGTCATCCGGCATGCGCAAAGGCGTCCGGGTTGCCGATCGCACTCCCTTCGACGAGTGGCCACGCGGCTCGCCGCACCGGCAGTGCCTTGTTTTTTCGCAGAATGCTCAACAGATTAGACAAAACCGCCGAATGGAGGCATCAATCCATTCAAAAAAATCCTCCCGCTCAAGGTGAGATCGCAGCATGGCGGCCAAAGGCCAACGTTCCAACAGTCAACCAATCCAGCTTGGCCAGCGGCTAAAGACTGCACGAAAGGCAAAAGGTCTGCTCTTGCGCGAGGTCGCAGATCAGGTCGGGTGCTCAAAGAGCCTGCTCTCGAAGTTTGAGCACGGCGCGGCTTCGCCTTCGCTCTCGACGCTGCATCGGATCGTGCAAGTCCTCGGCATCAATATCGGCGCCCTGTGCGACCATGTTCCGGCAAGCATAGTCCATGTCTCGAAAGCCAATAGCAGACCAGTCATCACCACCGCCGCCAATGGCTCCGACGTGGGTGTCGTTCTCGAGCGATTGGTACCGCACGGTGCCGGACACCAGCTGCAGGGAAATATCCACATCGTCCCGCCCGGCCACGGCAGCGTGGGTTCAATCACGCATGAGGGCGAGGAGATCGGTTATATCCTGGCTGGCCGTTTGGATTTGACGATCGGCAAAGACACCTTCCGGCTGAAGGAGGGAGACAGCTTCGTTTTCTCGTCTGGCATCGATCATTCCTATCGCAATCCAGGACGCAAGACCGCGAAGATCATCTGGATCAACACGCCTCCCACATTCTGAAGTTCGAGCACCGCGAAGTTTAGAATTCGCGCACGCCTGCGACGAGTTGAAAACCGCTCAACTTCCAAGTTGCGAGTCGAGTTGAACTATGCTCAACATTTTTCACGTACGAGATACGTGGAGTTGAAGCATGGCCGCGGGATCCGGCGAAACCCCTCTCACTATTGCTTGCATTCAGATGGAGCCAAAATTTGGCGACACGGCAGGCAACGTCGAACGCATCGTTCGCCTCATTGAAGAAGCCGCCGACAAGGGCGCTGAGCTCATCGTTCTTCCAGAGCTCTGCAGCACCGGATACGTTTTCAACTCACGCGCTGAAGCTTTCGCATTAGCCGAAAGCATTCCGGATGGACCGACCGTCGAGGCATGGTCGGCCGTCGCAAAGAAGCGCGGTTTGTACCTCGTGGCAGGCATTGCCGAGCGCGACGGCGAGAAGTTGTTCAACTCCGCGGTAATGATCGGCCCTGAAGGCTATATCGGCACGTTCCGCAAGGTGCATCTCTGGGGCGACGAGAACCTCTACTTCGAGCCCGGTGATCTCGGCTTTCCGGTTTTCCCGACGCCGTTCGGCCGCGTCGGCATTATGATCTGCTACGACCAGTGGTTTCCGGAAGCGTATAGATCCTGCGCGCTCAGCGGCGCGGATATTGTGTGCATCCCGACGAACTGGGTGCCGATCCCCGGGCAAGATCCCAAGCGCGAAGCCATGGCGAACATTATCGCGATGGCAGCCGCCCACACGAACTCGATCTATGTGGCCGCCGCCAATCGCATTGGCACGGAGCGCGGCCAGCCCTTCATCGGACAGAGCCTGATCGTCAGCTACACCGGCTGGCCCGTCGGCGGACCGGCCTCTCCCGACACACAAGAGATCATCCTCGCCAGCGTCAATGTATCGGACGCGCGAAGAAAGCGCCGCTGGAACGATCACAATCAGGTCGTGCGCGACCGCAGGCCAGACCAATACCACAACGATCTATAATCGGATCCCCACTTCATGAAACTCACGAGCAGCCCGCCTCCCTTCACCTTTCTCGGCGCACCTTTCGTCGAAGCTGACGCCAAGCTTTTAAGGGAGAGAGGCACCAAGGCCGCCCTTCTCGGCATGCCCTACGACATGGGCGGCATCTGGCGGACGGGAACGGCCGATGGTCCGCGCGGCTTGCGCGATGCTTCCCGCCAGTACGGTTCCTACTTCTTCGACGACGACGTCGATCTGCTGGAAACGTTCAAACTCGTCGATTGCGGCAACGCGCCGATGGTTCCGGCTAGCCCCGAGAAGTGCCGGGCCGCCATGAAGCATGGCGCTTCCGAGATCATCCGCTCGGGCGCCACGGGAATCTTTATCGGCGGCGATCACTCCATTCCGATTCCCATCGGCCAGGCGCTCTCGGAAGCAACGCCGGGCAAGATCGGCTACATCGTCTTCGACGCCAATATGGACGCCGAAGAAGAGGTCGACGGCGAGCGCTTCTCGAACTGGTCGGAAGCCTGCCGCCTCGCCGAGATGCCGAATCTCGATCCCAAGAACATGGTGATGATCGGCATTCGCGGCTCGCTCAACACGCGCCGGCAGTTCGAGTATGTGAAGTCGAAGGGCATCACCGTCTTCGCGATGCGCGATATCATCGAGCTCGGCATCGTCGAGGTCATGAACAGAGCGATCGCCATCGCCGGTAACGGCACCGAAGCGCTGTACGTGAGCTTCGATACGGATGGCGTGGACGCGGCTTATGCGCCTGGCACAAGCGGACCGGAACCGGGCGGCCTGACCTCACGCGAGATCATCACGGCAGCGCGCATGCTCGGCCGGCATGGCGTCACCATTTTCGACATCGTGGAGCTCTGCCCCGCCTACGATCCCTCCGGCATCACCGCGCGGCTCGCCTGCTACATCATCTTCAATCTGCTGGGCGCCTCACACGCGGCGAACGAGCTGCGAGCTCGTTGACCTGTCTCATTTCTCGATAACACTGGAGGACTTGCGAGTTGATCAAGAAAGTATTTGCGGCCCTAGCCATGGCTGCAGCCATGATGGGTTCACCGGCCGCTAAAGCCGATGACGCGCCGTTGCAGATTGGCGTGACCATCTGGCCGGGCTGGATGCCGTGGTGGATCGTCGAAGAGAAGGGATACTTCGATGAGGTTGGCGTCAAAGCCAAGATCGTGAAATTCAAGCGTCATGCCGACGACATGTCTGCCTTCGCGGGCAAGCAGCTCGACGCCACGCACATGATCCTTGCCGACGTCATCATCCCCGCATCGAAGGGCGTACCCGGCCGCATCGTGCTCGTCACGGACGAGTCGTCGGGCGCCGACGGGATCGTTGCCAAGACCGGCATCGAGAGCATCAAAGACTTCAAAGGCAAGCGTGTTGCCTATGAACTCGGCGGCGTCAGCCAGCTCATCCTGATGCGCGCGCTCGAGAAGGAAGGTCTCAAACTCGAGGATGTCACCTCGGTCAACATGTCGGCGGAAGACGCAGGCACGGCGTTCCTCGCCGGTGCGGTCGACGTCGCCGTGACCTGGGAGCCCTATCTCAGCCAAGCTTCGAAAGACGGCAAAGGCCGCGTCGTATTCTCGACTGCAGACACGCCAGGCCTGGTCCCGGATCTTCTCGTCTTCCGCGCCGAGACGATCGAGAAGCGCCCTGCCGATGTGCAGAAAGTCATCGCGGCTTGGAACAAGGCGCTCGCCTTCATCAAAACCAACCGCAAGGAAGCCGTGGAGATCATGGCGAAGGGCGCGGAAATCAGCCCCGAAGAGATGGAGCAGAATCTCGCGGGCATCAAGCTCTACTCGCTCGCCGATAACGTCCGCGAGTTTGGCACGGCTCCGGATGGCCCCTTGTTCAAGACGGCCGCCGAGCAGGCCGACTTCCTGCTCAAGAGCAACCTGATCGACAGCAAGCCCGACGTGCCTTCGCTCGTTGCACCCCAGTTCGTGGGCGCGGTGAAGGAATAACTCAGACGGCATAGTTCGGCGGCGGATGCAGACGTTCATCCGCCGCCCATTTTTCTCCCTCGAGGATACATCCGGTTAAATGCCCACTTGGTTGAGCCAAATCGGCCGCATTCGCGCTCCTGTTCCGGCGGCGCTTTATTGGACCGTGGCTGCGGCGACGTTCGTTCTACCGGCCCTGGCGTGGTGGCTGGTCGCGAACGGCGGCTACGTCGATCGTCTCTTCCTGCCCAGCCCTGCCGAGGTCGCCAAACAGGCGATCGTCCTTGCAGAAAATGGACGGCTATGGGGCGATATCGGATGGAGCGTCTACCGGGTGTTCGCCGGCTTCGCCCTTGCCGCGATCATCGCCATTCCCGTCGGCATCTTGATGGGCACCTATCATATCGCCGACGCCGTCTTCGAGCCGATGACGGACTTCATCCGCTACATGCCGGCAGCTGCCTTCATTCCGCTCATCATGCTCTACGTCGGCATCGGTGAGACCGCGAAGATCCTGATGATTTTCATCGGCACCTACTTCCAGCTCGTGTTGCTGGTGGCTGCAGTCGCGCGCACCGTTCCGATCGACGTCATCAATGTCGCTTACACGCTCGGCGCATCGCGCCGGCAGGTTCTGACGAACGTCGTCATTCCGGCGAGCCTGCCAGGCCTCGTTGAGAATCTGCGGATCACGCTCGGCTGGGCTTGGACCTACGTGATCGTTGCCGAGCTGATCGCCGCGCAGCAGGGCTTGGGCTTCAGGATCATGGAAGCGCAGCGCTTCCTGAAGACCGATACGATCTTTCTTTACATCGCGATCATCGGCATTCTCGGCCTCGCGTCCGATCAGATCATGCGGCGGATCTCAGCTAAAACCATGCCGTGGGCGGAGACGTTTCACCGATGAACATCGCTGCGAAATTGGATACGGCGACCGCGACGAGCGTCGCGAAGCTCTCGGTTCGCGACATCAGCCGGAGCTTCTCAACGCGCGGGAAAACCGTCGAGGCACTGAAAGGCGTCTCGTTCGACGTGCCGAGCGGCAGCTTTTATTCGATCATCGGCCACTCGGGCTGCGGGAAGTCCACGCTTCTCAATATCGTCGCGGGCCTCGATCAAGCCACGAGCGGCGTCGTCGCTGTCGATGGCGTAGTGCGGCGGAGCCCCGGCCCCGACCGCGGCATGGTCTTTCAAAGCTACACGCTGTTCCCGTGGCTGAGCGTCGTCGAGAACGTCGCGTTTGGCCTCAGGATGAGCGGCATGGGCAAGAAGGAACGCCGGGAAGCAGCCTTGCACTACGTCGAGCTCGTCAAGCTCGGTGCGTTCGTCGATGCCTATCCGAAGGAACTGTCAGGCGGCATGCGTCAGCGCGTGGCCATGGCCCGCGCACTCGCCAACAAGCCGGCCGTGCTGCTGATGGACGAGCCGTTCGGGGCGCTTGACTCCGAGACGCGCGAGCAGATGCAGGAGCTTCTGCTCAACGTTCGCGCCAAGGAGTTCATGACGGTTCTTTTCATCACCCATGACATCGAGGAAGCGATCCTGCTGTCGGAGACGATCGGCATCATGGCTGCGCGGCCGGGCCGCGTCGCTCACGAGTTCAAGATCGACCTGCCCTATCCGCGTGACGCTGAAACGAAGATTTCCGATGCGTTTGTGCAAACCAAGCGCCGCCTCATCGAAATTTTCAAAACCGTCTGAGCTGGGTTTAACTCTCTTATGTCAATTCACCCGGCCGTTCGGCTGACGCAGGATCTGGTACGGGTGGACACGGTCAATCCGCCCGGACGGGAGGAAGCATGCGCGCGGCTTCTCGCGGATCGTCTCGAGAGGTCCGGTTTCGAGATCGAGCTCAGCTCTATTGCGCCGGGCCGTCCCAACCTCGTTGCCCGTTTGCGCGGCGCGTCGCAGAAGCCGGCGCTATGCTTCAGCGGCCATCTCGATACTGTCCCGCTCGGTGCTGAGGCTTGGACGTGGCCACCGCTGGGCGGAGACATCCACGATGGCCGCGTTTGGGGTCGAGGCACCACGGACATGAAGGCTGGCGTTGCGGCATTCGTCGTCGCGGCCGAGGCCTATGCTGACTGCAAGCAACGTCCTGCCGATATCGTATTGATGCTCAGCGCTTCGGAAGAGACCGGTTGTCAAGGCGCCGCAGCCATTGCTGCGGACCGCGCTAAATATGGGAAAATCGGTGCGTTCGTCGTTGCGGAGCCGACTGCAAACGGCGTGGTGCATGGTCACAAGGGCGCCGTGTGGGCGCAGCTCAGTGCCAAAGGCAAGACCGCGCATGGCTCAAGGCCGGATCTTGGCGTCAACGCAATTTATAAACTTGCCGATGCCGTGAGCGCCCTCCGCGCTTTCAAGTTCTCGGAGGATCTGCATCCGCTTCTGGGTTTGCCGAGCCTCAATGTCGGCACGATCACGGGCGGACAGAACGTCAATTCGGTTCCCGATACTGCAAGCCTCATGCTTGATCTCAGGACGGTCTGGCCAGGAAGCACCGATCGCATTCTGAAACAGATTGCCAGCGCCGTGGGCCCGGACATCGAGATCGCGTTGCAGCTCAGCGTGCCGAGCCTGGCAACCGATACGGGCGATCCCTGGGTGAAGCGCGTCGAGCAGCTCGTACAATCGGTGACGGGCGAAATTCAGAAGCCGAGCGCTGCAACGTTCTTTACGGATGGGCCGATCCTGCGGGAAGCCTTCAACCTCCCACCAACTCTCCTTCTCGGCCCGGGCGAACCTTCACTTGCTCATCAGACAGATGAAAGCTGCCGTCTCGACAGGATCGAAGCGGCATGCGAGATGTACAAGCTCATTATCGAGGACTGGCTGCGGGCGGCATAAACACCGAGGTTAGCAAATGTCTGAGACGTCGCAAGCGAAGGGTCCCGACCTGACACAAGGGATCGATGCCTCGGCGATCTCCAATGGCATGGTGCTCGGCCACGTGGGCGACGATGCCGTGCTGGTGACGCGGTACGGCGATGAAGTCTTCGCAATTGGTGCGATTTGCACGCATTACCAGGGCTGCCTGGCCGACGGGCTTCAAGTCGGCGATACGGTTCGCTGCCCGCTCCATCACGCTGCCTTCAACCTGCGCACGGGCGAGGCGATCCGCGCCCCTGCTCTCAATCCAGTCGCTTGCTGGCGTGTCGAACATGAGGGCGGCAAGCTCTTCGTCCGCGAGAAGATGAAGGTGGACCGCAGCCGTGCGCCGAACGGCGCGACGGTGCGTTCCGTCGTCATCGTCGGCGGTGGGGCCGCGGGAAATGCAGCCGCCGAGATGCTGAGGCGGCAGGGATACGACGGCCGCATCACCATGCTGAGTGCGGACGATGCCCTGCCCTACGACAGGCCCAATCTTTCGAAGGATTTTCTGGCCGGCACCGCGCCTCAAGATTGGATACCGCTGCGTTCGGCTGACTTTTATGAAAAGAAGCGGATTGACGTTCGCCTCGGTGCGCGAGGCGCCTCGATCGACCCCGCAGCGCGATGCGTGACGCTGGCCGATGGATCACGTTTTGAATACGATGCCTTGCTGCTGGCAACCGGAGCGTCGCCGGTGCACCTCGATTTTCCCGGGGCTCATCTCCCGAACGTGCACTACCTTCGCACATTCGACGACAGCGTTTCCCTGATCGACAAGGCCAAGGGCGCGAAACGCGTCGCCATCATCGGCGCCAGCTTCATAGGGCTCGAAACAGCGGCGTCGCTGAGGGAACGCGGACTCGAGGTTCATGTGATCGGCCCGCAAAAGCGGCCGTTGGAGCGCATCCTCGGTCCTGAACTCGGCGACATGATCAGGTCCATCCATGAGGACTATGGCGTGCGCTTTCACCTCGGATCGAGCGCCGCCTCAATCGACGACAATGGCGTCGCGCTTCAGAACGGCGAGCGGATCTCCGCCGATCTTATCGTCGCTGGCGTCGGCGTGCGGCCGGACACTGCACTCGCTACTCAGGCCGGCCTCACCGTCGACAATGGCATTGTCGTCGACACGTATTTGCAGACAAGCAGCCCCGGCATCTTTGCGGCGGGAGACATTGCCCGCTGGCCCGACCCGCACACGGGCAATTCCATTCGCGTCGAACATTGGGTCGTCGCCGAGCGGCAGGGCCAGACTGCAGCGCGAAACATTCTCGGGCAAAACGAGAAGTTCGACGCCGTGCCGTTCTTCTGGAGCCAGCACTATGACGTGTCGATCCGGTACGTTGGATTCGCGGACCGCTGGACCAGAAGCGAAGTGTCTGGCGATCCGGCTGCGCGCGATTGCCAAGTCACGTACTTTCAGGATGGCAGGATGGCCGCGATCGCCACAGTAGCCCGCGACGTCGCCAATCTGCGTGGCGAACTCGAGCTAGAGCATTCGCTCGCTACCGGCTGGTAGCGAAAAATTCCGATCAGCCCGTGGTTCCCGATTTCCGTTCGATGACGTCGATGGGGTTGGAGGATTTCTGCTTCCTCTTCTCCTTGGCCTCACGCTCCTCGTCGGCCTCAGCGTAGAGATCGCGGGTGGCGTCGTCCTGTGCGTCCGCGACAGGGCTCCGGCTCTTCCACGTTCGCGAGATCCCATAGATAATCATGACGCCCAAAACGACCGGGCCAACCATATATGCCAGCACCTGAAGCAGGTTGCTGCCCCACTGGGTGATTACGTCACTCATCATTTTACTCCCGAATTCTTCTGAAGCCGTAACACCTGCTCAACCCTGGGAGTTCCAGCGTTCCCGCGCATCGGCAAACGAGGCGTCAGCGGGCGGGACAGCCAAACGCGCCCATCCGGGGAGCCATCTCGCCATTTTATTTTTGCCGTGTGCGCCGCGATTGCTTCGCGAGGGCGCCAAAGCCCGCAACTTCCTGCCTTGCTGCAAACGAACGGGAGAGCGTGAAGAAGCCATGCGTCTGATGGCGGAAGCGCGCTCGAGCAAGACGAGGCGATCGAGCAAACGAAATTCCACTTCAAGCCGGCCTAAGGCGAGCCTGGCCCAACGAAGACGGTGACACCGCTCCCGTTCATCTCACGCTGGAACAATGTTGCCGAGATCCGGTTCTCTTGCCGGAGCCCAATTCTGTTAAGGAGAAAATGCATGAAAGCACTGGTCTGGCATGGGAAAGAGGACATCCGATGCGATCAGGTTTCCGATCCAGAGATTGAGCATCCGCGAGATGCGATCATTAAGGTAACGAGTTGCGCCATTTGCGGCTCGGACCTGCATCTCTTCCATAATTTTATCCCCGCGATGTTGCCCGGCGATATCATGGGCCACGAGATGATGGGCGAGGTCGTGGAAGTGGGTTCGGGCGTAAACGGAAACTTGAAGAAGGGCGACCGGATCGTCGTTCCCTTTACCATCTTTTGTGGTGAATGCGATCAGTGCAAAGCCGGTCACTACTCCGTGTGTCAGCGATCCAATCGCAACAAGGATCTCGCCGACAAGGTGTTCGGGCATACGACCGCTGGCCTCTTCGGATATAGTCACCTGACGGGCGGCTATCCCGGCGGGCAAGCGGAATACCTGCGCGTGCCGTTTGCGGACACCACGCACATCAAGGTTCCAGATGGCCTCACCGATGAGCAGGTTCTGTTCCTCGGCGATATCTTCCCGACGGGATGGCAGGCCGCCAAGCAGTGCGACATCCAGGATACGGACACGGTTGCGATCTGGGGATGCGGCCCCGTGGGCCAGATGGCCATTCGCAGCGCGATGCTTCTCGGCGCCAAGCAGGTCATCGCGATCGACTATCTTCCCGAGCGCCTCAGCATGGCTGAAGCGTGCGGCGCCACGACCATCAACTTCAAAGAGGAAAGCGTCGTGGAGCGGCTCAACGACCTCACGCATGGCGTTGGGCCCGACAAGTGCATCGATGCGACCGGCATGGAAAGCCACGTCTCGTTCTCGCAACCCGACACGATCTACGATCGCGCCAAGCAGATGATGATGATGGAGAACGACCGGCCCCACGTGCTGCGCGAGATGATCTACGTCTGCCGGCCGGCGGGCGTTATTTCCATACCGGGCGTCTACAGCGGCCTCATCGACAAGTTCCCGATGGGGATCGCCATGAACAAGGGGCTGACGTTCAAGATGGGGCAGACGGATGTCAACCGCTGGACGGACGATCTCGTGCGCCGGATTGCGGATGGCGAAATAGACCCCTCATTCGTCATCACACACACGGCCAAACTCGAGGACGGACCCGAAATGTACAACGTGTTTCGCGACAAGCGCGACAGCTGCATCAAAGTCGTTCTCAAACCCTAGCCCGATCGTCAGAGGGATCTCGAAATGAAACTTTTGAACCAACTTACCAGGAACCCGTCCGATCCTAAGATCATCAAATCGGGCACCAGCAGCGCCGGGCCAGCAGATAGTTTGACGCGCGGACTCGCGTGGTTTGGCATCTGCCTGGGTGCTGTCGAACTCATCGCTCCGCGGCGCATCAGCCGAGCATTGGGCGTCGATTCCCCTGGCGCGCGCATGCTCATTCGCGCCTTCGGCGTGCGCGAGATCGCGGCCGGGGTCTTGACGCTGTCGACGGAAAAGAAGATCGGACTGTGGGCACGCGTGGGCGGCGATGCACTGGATATCGCAGCGCTGACGTCGGCCCTCAACACCTACAATCCGCAGCGGAAGACCGTGGGCGCGGCGCTGGTGGCCGTGCTCGGCGTGACTGCCCTCGATCTTCTTGCTGCAGGGCAGGTCACCGCGCGCTCGGCGCGGAAGCAGCCGGCACGCAATTATTCCGACAGGTCGGGCTTTCCCAATGGGACAGGCCGCACGCGCTTTGGAAGCGTGCAAAGTCCTGCGCGCGAAATGCAGATGGGTGTTCCGGGCTCTCAGCGGAGACACTGACGCTGAGAGCTGGCGCTATCGGCAAGGGTGCGATCCGTTCGGGCTCAGGACAAATCTCTAGGTTTTCTTCATCGGACTTAAACGCGCTTGGCAAAGACTTAGGCCGCAACAGGACGTGCTCACGGCGAGCCGGCGGCCTAGTCGAACAGTCAAGTGCGATGCCAACCTTGGAGCCTCGCTGCCGTGATGGGGGAGAAAACGAGGGAGCCGTTCAAGAAGTCTAGATAAGGAACGCACCCATGAAACTGAGACCGCTAGTTCCCTCAACGCAGCAAGGCGGCGGCGAAGTTCGCTCCGGCGCCATGCTCTTTGGGCCTTTGCACCGCGAAATCGACCGCCTGTTCGATGACTTCGCACGGGTGCTTCCGTCGCACGCGGCGATGCCCATGAACCTGCTGCCCAGCATCGATGTGGCCGAAAGTGATCAGGAAATCGATGTTTCGGTGGAGATGCCCGGTTTGGAACGCCGCGACGTCGACATCTCGCTTGAAGATAATGTGCTGACAATCCGCGGGGAGAAAAAGCTCGAAGCCAATCGCGAGAAGAAGAACGTGTTCGTCCGCGAGCGGGCCTATGGGAATTTCCTTCGCACGATCGAGTTGCCGGCAGGCATCGACAGTTCGAAGATCAGCGCGACGATGTCGGACGGCGTGCTGCGCATAACGATTCCGAAGCCCGCGAGCACAGAAGCAAAGAAAATCGAAGTGAAGGAAGGCAAAGGCGGCAAGGGTGGCCAACAGTCCGAGCCTTCCCAGTCCCACTAACTCCCATTGACGCGTTCCGGATTCCGGATGAAAGCCTCGCCCGTCCCGGCGAGGCTTTCATTTGCGAGCCTGTCCTCATTGGTTCGATTTTTGCCCCTTCAATCAGGACCTGCGAGGAGTGTGCCGACATCCACGCGTTTGCTTCCTGCGGGCGCCGAAAATTTGAACGTGGCCGCGTCGATTTTCGGCGCTTTCTTCCAGGTGAATTCGTTGACCTGTACCGTTCCGGCCGGACCGTTCACGTCACTGCTCACGAGTTTGCACGGCAGATTTGGCGCTGCTTTTTCAACCCAAACATCCCATTTCTCTACTTGCGTCACGACCGCAAAGCGATCGCATTGGCGGCCATTCACGGATTCGCTGCCGGCGGCCGTTATCTTCACGCCACCGCCCAAAACTGCCTGATCGAGCGCCGCTAGGAAATCGAAGATGCGCGACTGAAACGACATCAAGCCTGCGATGAAGGTCATGTTGCCGATCACCGAGGCGCGAGCCGCGGTGTCCGCATAGTCATTGCTGCGCGCGTTATAGATTGTGAGCAACGTTCCATCGGAGACATACTGGTATGTGTTGCCGCTGCTTTTGAACGAAACCCGCAAGAGATTCGGAAGCTTGGTGAGAAAATCGGCTGTTCCTTGCGATTTCGTATCCAGAACACTGCTGGAGGCGCGAAACGTGGTTTGGAAATCCATCTCGGGTTGGGTTTCCATGTAGCTTCGAAGTGCCCTCAGCTGTGGCGGCAAGACCGAGGCCGGATCCGTGCCCGAAGATGGATTGCCGGCATCCTGTTGGGCCAGAGCCGGCACGGCGGCCACAACGAACAACAGATAAATTAGCGCGCGAGAAAACATACAAAATCCCCTTATTCCATACGCGTGCGGGATGCTGCTCCGTCCAGCGATGCTCGGCTATTTGAATCATGATGCCCGTCAACATCGCTTAGCTTTTGATTTTCCCCGCGCGACTTCTGAGCTTGTCGTCAACGCGACGTAAAAAATTCATATCAACACCCACGCATGGATCCAGAGGGAACGGGGCCAGACGTCCGCGATTGACCGGTGGGAGCTTCGTGTCCCGCTTGGAGGGAAACATGCTTTCCCCAAAGGCGCTTTTGCCTACCTCCGACGCCTGGAAAGCCGGTTTGCGCTTCGCGGTGGCTGGTGGGTTGGCGTACGCGGTCGCAGAATACTTCGAGCTCGCGGAAGGCTTTTGGGCAGTTGTAACGGCGATCATTCTCATTCAGCAGCCGCGCATCGGCGGCACTGTCCAAGCTAGTGTCGATCGCGTCATCGGAACGATTGCTGGCGCTGTGGTCGGTTTCATCATCGCGTCGCTGACGCCATCAACCACGCTCGGCACCGCGGTTGCGCTTACGCTTTCGGTGGGTGTTCTCGGCGTGCTGTCGTCCCGCGTTCAAAGCTTCCGGGTCGCGCCTATCACCGCAGCGATCGTCATCCTCAGTCCTTCCAGTCACGCCGTGGCCTGGATCTCAGCCTTGCATCGCGTCATCGAAATCATGGTCGGTTGCGTGATCGGCCTAGCGGTCTCGCTCCTCGTCGCTCCGACGCGATCCGACTCCAGCATGCGCGAGGAGTCTAGCCATGCACTGGCGCTGCTTGCGCGCCTCATCAGCCTTGCGCTCGACAAGCAGGAGGGAAAGCCGGCGGACGCAGAAATTGCGAAGCTGAGCAAGGAACTCGACACGTCCTTCCGCGACATCGCCAAGATCGGCAAGGAAGTGCACGAGGAAGAAGCCAGCCATTTTTCGAGGACCGGCCTCGATCCGATCTGTCTCAGGCTGGGGCTGCTTGATTTGCAAACGGCCGTCTTCGTTCTTCTCAGCTTGGCGCGGAAGCCATGGCCGGACTCGATCCGTGATGTGATGGCCGGTCCGACGCGGGCGGTGGCCGATGCCATCTGCGACTACATGCTGGCGCTCGGCTCCTCGCTGACGGCTGCTCAACCCTCGCCCCCCAAAGACGAGATGAACACGGCATTTGTGGCGTTCTCCTCATCGGCAGCTGCCGGTGTCGAAACATGGCACACGGCGAGAGACAGCGCTCAGCTTAGCAAGAGTTCAAAAGATGCCCTGGCTGATCCGCCAGCTCTCGATGGAACGGCGCCTAGTTACATTTCCAACGTCTCGTTTGCATTGGAGCAGCTTCGCTACGCTCTGGATAAGCTCGCCGAATGCACCGACGGAACTTCCACGGGAGCAAACCGGACGCAATGACGGTTCAAGGCTCGAAGGAGCTCCGAAATGAGAGCCTTAGATGTGGTGTGGGTTGGGCTCGGAGGCGGGATCGGATCTCTGCTGCGCTGGTGGGCCGGGCACGTCACCGGCCAGCATTATCATCCTAGCCGCTTTCCGCTCGGTACGTTCATTGTCAACATCACCGGTGCCTTCCTCATCGGATATCTGTCCGAACTGTTCCTAGTCGATTGGCGTGACCGATATGGAACGCCGCTTCAAGCGGGCGTTCTGACGGGCTTTCTTGGCGGCTACACCACCTTCAGCAGCATGGAACTCGACGCCGCCAAACTCAGCAATGCCGGCCGAACCGGCTATGCTTGGTTTTATCTCATTTTCTCGGTCGTGGTTGGCTTGGCCGCAGCTTGGCTGGGCGTCGCTCTGGCGCGGCTGCAGCACTAGGCAAGGATAGACGATGCTCAACATCATCATTCTCGTCTTCGTCGGCGGCGCCATGGGTGCCATGCTCCGCGAATTCCTGATGCTGTCGGTTCCCAAGATCGAGGGGTTTCCGCTCGACATTCTGGTGGCAAACGTTGTGGCGGCATTCCTGCTCGGCTGGGTCACGGCCTTGTACAAGCGCAACATTTTGAGCGGCGACGTCAACACGCTTGCGGGCACGGGCATCATGGGCGGATTGTCGACATTCTCAAGCATGGTGTATGGCCCGATGGTGATGCTTGGCACCGGCCAGACGCGGGATATCTGGACCGCGATCATCTACCTGCTCGCAAGTATCATCCTCGGCTATATCGCCGTCATCATCGGCTTGAAGCTCGGCGGCAGCGACATGCCTCAGCCGCCGGTGCCCATGCCCCGCAGGGACGGCGCGTGACATCGGGATCGTTCGATCTTCAGACGGTCGGCACCGTCTTGCCGCTGACATCGCTGCGTGGGTGCGGGAGAATCCAAGGTTCATCGACGGGCATAAGCGTCGAATTTGCGATGACGCGAACGCTCGGCTCGAACTCGCCGCGAAAGCTCAGAAATCGCGACCGGCATTGTTCCTTGTCGCTCAACACCGGCAGACCCATTTTGACGAGACCGTCGTAAAGCGTGTCGAAGTTCGCAACGACGTTGGGATCGACGCTGTGGCCTGCAACGGCGTCGGGCGTGTCTCTCGGATTGAGTTCCTGCGCGATGCTCTTGAGGCAGATGGTGCCGATCGTCCGGCAAATGCGCGCAGACTCCGTATCCTTCTCATCGAGACATGCGACGAGCAGCGAGGCGGAATCAAGCACAGCGGCGGAAGCGCCGAGCCAACTCGCGCCATGATAGATAGAGGGCACATAGGCCAGAACCGGCACGATGGAATGCGTTTCGTAGACGCCGCGGAACCAGTGTTCCCAGGTCTCCCAGACGCTATTTGCATTCTTCAACCGGCCCGCGCGGTGCAGCGCATCCAGCAGGCTTGACGTCGTCGGACGACTGCCTGTGCGCGCATAGAGCCAGCCCACCTTCCGCTCGCGCACTTGAACGGCGGTCTGATAGCCCGGCACGAATGTGAACAGGAGAATGACGACCGCGAGGCCAATTCCGGCTTCGAAAACCGCGAGATATTGGCCGAACAACATCGGCGGAGTCTTGTAGCCAAGCGTACTCAGAGCAGAGCCGCTGGAGCTGAAGCTTTCGGGCCAACCCCGTTCCAGCCGGAATCCCCAGAGAATGAAGGCGAACGAGAGCTGGACGATCACAAACCAGCTTACGACGGCGACGAACAGAAAGATCGGCAGCACCCATGCCTGCAGCCGCTGTATATGCCCGTAATCCCTTTCGCCGCCGATGAGCCAATGGACAAAGGACACTGCAGTGGAGCGCGCGAACAGTTCAACGAAGTCGTGTTCGCGCCGGTTGATCAGCATCACCCTGACGATCGAATGGAAATAATAAAATACTCCGACCGCTCCGAGGATGACGGCAGCTGAGCGGACTAATGTATCCATTGAGTCCTCCTGGGCGCGATACAGAACGCAATCACACCCAACGAGCTGATGTTCATAGCGCCGGCCGGTTCTGGGTCACAGGATGCTCGTGATGTTCGCCCACGATTCCACCCCTGATCTGCGTATGGGGCTCCGGCCTCAGGTTGACCCGCGGCAATAGGAAAAGCCAGGTCGCGAAGTTGAAAGGCCCCGTGAAGGTTGGAATGCCCAGGGGCGAAAGGCCGGCGTCCAACGCGGCCTGAACGATGACGGTAAAGACAATGCCAAGCAGCGCATACAGCGTCACGCGCCAGGAGGGCGTGAGGAAGACGCAGCCCAGACCCACCGCGGTCAACACGGGGCTGAACCCATAAAGGCCGTTGAAAACGGAGTGCGGATCCGCGCCGAAGATAATAGCCGTGATGATCGCGACGGCGGAACCGACGAGGGCGAAGACGGCTGCGTACCAGGAATTGAGCAGCAGCCCTATGACGACCAGCACACCGCTCACCGCGTTATTTATCAAGAAAACTTGAGCGGGCCCTTTGAACAAGGCCTCGATGTAATCCATGGCCGATCCCTTCAGTGCCGGGAAGGTGCCCTGATGGGCAAAAGCGGGTGCGGCCAATGTCGTGATGTGCAGATGTTGGAACTGATAGGCGCTGAGCATCAAAAACCAGGTCGTGAGTACGAAGGGAAACGTCATTGCCGACAGCCCCCAGGTCTTCATCACGTTCGAGACGGCGAGGAACACGACGGTAACAATCGCTGCGCCCAGAATGAGCAAGAGCCACATCGCCCAGTTGTTTCCCAGGAACGTCGGCACCGCAGCGCCGACAAGTATCCCGTTGAATCCGAAGAGGCCCTCGCGCAGAGATTCCTGATTCGAGCGCAGGACGATGGCTGTGGCCGTCGCGATCATCGTGGCTATCGTCGCGCCGACCGCCACCTCGATCTGGCCGGCGACGGCGGCGCCCCACCAAATGCCGAGGAGGAAAAACAGTCCGGTCAGCGGACTGTTCTGAAAAATGACCTGACCCGCCCCACGCAAACACTCATCAATGAATAGAACGGCGGGGCTGCGGTTCGCCATTCGGTCCCAAGCGCTCGCTGCGTCGCTCATGCTTCACCTTTACGCCCAGAGGAAACGATCAGGCGCGGGGACGCCGACGACTTCTTTGCGAACGCGCGACCAGAAACTACGCATTACCGCGTTGACTGGAGCGGATTCCATGCCGAGCACCTTGAAGACGATCCCCGCATCATTGGGCAGGCGGCTGGCTCCGGCTGCCAAGCGCTCTGTCTTGTCGAAGGCTGGCTCTATTGCCTCGAGCAACCGGTCCGCATGCGCCTTTGGCGTCAGCACGATCGCGTTGCCGAATACGTCAAACGATCCCATCGCGCCCAAGCGCGAAACGCCCGTGCGATAGGGCTCGACCAGAAATTTCTCGGTGAAGAGCGAGGTGCCGTCGGGATAGGCCGCATGTACGGTTGACGAAAAGACGTCGTACTGGAACCGCTCGCTCAAATGGTATTTGCGTCCCGCCATCAGCACTTCGGAATAGATCAGCGTGGCCGTGGGATCGATGCAGATTTCGGTGCGCTGAATAAAGCGCGAATGCTTGTGCGGGATGATGGGGTGCAGGATGTATTCCAGGTAGGCCCCCGGACCGAGCTTCAAGTTCTGCGTTTGCGCCGCGTAGTTGGCGTCCATCTCATGAATGCGGGTTGCTGCCTGCGTGGTGACGTGCGCTGCAGTGCCGGGCGCAAGATCGATGTCTATCAAATAGCGATCGCCCTGCAGGATGCCGCCCGAATTGGACATAATCGACACGCACGGAAGCGCCGGCATCTCCTCGTCCCAATAGAGCGCTTGGTGGACGATGAGCGGGGCGCGGCGATGGATTGTGGCCAATACGGTGCGGTCCGGCCGCGGCTCAAAGCCTAAGCGCGCTAGCCCGGTCTTGCCGAACGAGCCGCTGCGAAGCTGCTTTGGCTCATCCTGATAATCCGCCAGCTCTCGCGCATGTTCGTACATCAAGCGAGCTGCTTCTGATCGTTCATGTCGAATAGAACATTTTCGCGGATCAATTCGACGAGGCCGGGAATGCCTTCATTCGTCTTGCAGTTCGTAAAGACGAACGGCTTCGTTCCGCGCATCATGCGCGAGTCATCCTCCATGACCTGCAAGCTCGCGCCGACGTGCGGCGCCAGATCGGTCTTGTTGATGATGAGAATGTCGGAATGGGCGATGCCGGGGCCATTCTTGCGTGGGATCTTGTCGCCGGCCGCGACGTCGATCACGTAGATGAAGAAGTCGACAAGGGCAGGACTGAACGTAAGGGTGAGGTTATCGCCGCCGCTCTCGATCAGCACGATATCGGAATCGGGGAACTTGGCTTCCATCTCTTCGACGGCAGCGATGTTCATGCTGGGATCTTCGCGTACGGCCGTATGCGGGCATCCTCCGGTTTCGACGCCGATGATGCGCTCTTCCAGCAGAACGCCGCGCAGCGTCCGCTGAACGTGCTTGGCGTCCTCCGTGGTGACGACATCATTGGTGATGACGAGCACGCGGCTTCCCAATTCGACCAGGGCTGGCGTGATCGCTTCGATGATTGCGGTTTTGCCGGAGCCGACAGGGCCGCCGATGCCGATGCGGGGGATTTTCTTCATCTCTCCTGCTCCATTAATTCATGAACATGCGCACGTGGCCCTTCACGTGGACGGCAGCGAGGATGTCCACCATGGGCAGGAAGCTGGCCATGTCGTTCAGCTCGGCGCTTGCGACTTCTTCGTACGCCGGCGCCACCGTGCCGGTCGCATCGAGAAGAATCTTCTGCGTATCGACGAACGAGAGGCGCATCAGCCGTAGGGCTGCGCCCAAGATGGTCGTCGCGATGCCGTATTGCTGGACGCCGAATGCATCTCGGGCGTCGACGCCAACGGCGGCAAGTGCGATCGCCAAGCTGACGGGATGCGTGCCGGGTGTCTGCCCCCGCTTAATGAGGCTCATCCACGCATGATTGACGCCATCCATCATGATGGCATCCGCAAGCTCCGTCAGCTTGCGGCCCATGCGCACCGTCATGAGACGCGTCTCTTCGTTGAGCTTGCGTTCGAAGGTTGCGCGATCGATCTCAATCAGCGCGTCCCGGTCCTTCTTCTTGGCGGCACGATGCGCGCAGAGCAAAGCAACGCCATCGGATGTCGCCGATTGATGCATGACCGTGAGGACGAACTCACGCAGGCTTTCGGCGTCGCAGACGATGTTCTGCTGAATGGCCGACTCAAGGCCGTTCGAGAAGGAGAAGGCGCCTACGGGGAGCGCGGAATCTCCGAACTGAAGCAGATGCAGAACTTCCGGCAAGCGCCGATACGAATCCGTCAAATCAGTGATTGTGGACGTGTCGTTGCTCGCGATGATGGTCATGGCCGTCATGGTGACCTACCTCATGCTCGTGCTCATGCTCATGTTCGTGTTGGTGCTCGTGGCCATGTGAGTGGCTGGCCTCGCTCGCGCCTCCGAAGAGCCGGCGGGATTCGTGGGGCGCCATGTAGGGAATAACTTCAGAGCCCGGCATGAACGCGTAGCTGATGCCCGGAAGCGCATGTGTCTTCATTACCGATGCCATGACCTTGCGATCGACAGTGAGGGGCACGAAAACGCGTGTGCCTTTCACGACGGCGGGCCAGTGCTGATTGCCGAGCGCGTGCCCGAGCTCAAACATCGTGCGCGCCACTAGTTCAAGCGGCTCTTCCATTACGGCGGTCAGGTCGACCACCATGACGTCCTTTAGATTGATGCGCGCGATCACCGCTCGCTGATCCTGCTCGTTCCAGAGGAGGATGTCGCCGTCATGGAGATGCGTATTGCGATCGAGCGAGAGCGCGAGTTCCACGTGGTTTTCAGTTGCTTTCCGCAGCCGGCTCTTCTGCGCTTCCCACTGGTCGAGCACGAGCCAGTCGATCGCTGCATTTCGCAAGCGGGCAGCCCAATCGGGTTCGCTCGCATTGCCGATGGTGCTTTCGATAATGATCATGATCTTCTCCGCTCCGGCGGGCATTACCGCTCAGGAGAAAAAATATGTCTGGTTGAACGCGATCGTCCGCGGTGGTTCGACGGTTATATGTTCGTCGTCGATCATCACTGCGAAGGTTTGGGGATTGACCCAGATGTTGGGCAGATAACTGTTGCGCACCATGTGCCTTTTTCCGAGCACGCGCGTGCCTTCGACAGGTATGATATGACGTCTCAGATCGTATTTTTTCGCGATGTCTTGGTCATATGCGGCGCGGGAAACGAACGTGATGCACGTTTCTTGAACCGCGGTGCCGGACGCGCCGAACATTGGCCGGTAGTAGCACGGCTGGGGCGTTGGCAACGAGGCGTTGGGATCGCCCATGTTGGCCCAAGCGACGAAGCCACCTTTCAGGACGAGCTTCGGCTTGGCGGCGAAGAAGGCCGGCTCCCATAGAACAAGATCAGCGATCTTTCCGGTTTCGACAGAACCGATCACGCTCGCAAGGCCGTTCGTCAAAGCGGGGTTGATCGTGACCTTCGCGATGTAGCGGAGCACACGAAAGTTATCGTTGTCAGCGGAATCTTCAGGCAGCTTGCCACGCGCCTTCTTCATTGCATCGGCCGTCTGGAAACTGCGCAGGAAAGACTCGCCGATGCGGCCCATCGCCTGGGAGTCGCTGCCGATCATGGAGATCGCGCCCAAGTCGTGAAGGACGCTCTCGGCGGCGATCGTCTCCGCCCGGACACGGCTTTCCGCGAAGGATACGTCGGATGGAATCTTAGGGTTCAGGTTGTGACAGACCATGATCATGTCGAAGAGTTCGGCGACCGAGTTGACGCCGCATGGAAGCGTCGGGTTTGTCGAACTCGGCAGAACGTTGCTTTGGCCGACCACCTTCAGCAGATCGGGCGCATGCCCACCACCGGCGCCCTCACTATGGTAGGTGTGGATCGTGCGGCCGTTGAAAGCGGCGATGCTGTCTTCGACGTAGCCGGACTCGTTGAGCGTATCCGTGTGCACTGCGACAGGCACGTCGTAGTCGTCGGCAACTTCCAGGCACGCGCGAATTGCAGACGGCGTCGAGCCATAGTCTTCGTGGACTTTGAACGCGGCCGCGCCGCCCAGGAGCTGCTCGATGAGGGGGTCCTTGCCTGAGCAATTGCCCTTGCCGCTCAGTCCGAAATTGATCGGCAAGTTCTCGATGGCGCGCAGCATCATCTCGAGATTTCTCGGACCGTTGGTGGTGGTGACGCCGTTCGTTCCGTCGGTCGGACCGATGCCGCCGCCCCACAAGGTCGTGATGCCGTTCGATAGCGCGGCATAGACTTGCTGCGGCGAAATATAATGGACGTGGGTGTCAATGCCTCCTGCCGTGAGGATGAGGTGTTCTCCGGATATGGCATCCGTCGCCGTTCCGGTGACAAGTCCCGGTGAGACGCCCTGCATCGTCGAGGGATTGCCAGCCTTGCCGATGCCTGCGATGTGGCCGTCACGTATTCCAACGTCGGCTTTCACCACGCCGAGCATGGCATCGATGATGGTGACATTCGTAATGACGAGGTCGAGACATCCGGCTTCCTGCGTCAGGAAGTTATTCGATCCCATGCCATCGCGCAGGGTTTTGCCGCCGCCATACTGGATCTCGTCACCGTAGACTCGCAGATCCTGCTCGATCTCGACGAAGAGATCCGAATTGGCGAGGCGGATCTTATCGCCGACCGTTGGACCGTAAAGATCAGCGTATTGCTGGCGGGATATTTGCGTCATTTGTCCACCTGAATGGCGTGAGCGATGCCTGTCGCAGAGACTTGCGCGACGAGAAGATTCTATTTGCGCGTCTTGTCGGGCTTGTCCGATTTGTCCGGCTTGTCGGACCCTTTCTCGCCTTCGAATTTGAAGCCGAGCTCATGGGCTTTTCTGACTGCTTCATCCTTGTTCGGCCGGTAGTCCGGGTTCGGGCCATCGCCGGTCCAGCCGTCGACAAGATTGTTGAAGCCATAGGCAAACTGCTTGCCTGCAAAGGGGACGAGGGTGACTTCCTTTTCATCGCCAGCTTCAAAGCGGATCGCGGTGTTCGCGGGGATGTCGAGACGCAGACCGAAGGCAGCGGGACGGTCAAACTCGAGATAGCGGTTGGTCTCAAAAAAGTGGAAGTGCGAGCCAACTTGAATCGGGCGGTCACCCGTATTGCGAACCTTCAATTTCGTCCGAGGCCGATTGTCATTAATCGTGATGGGGTCGCTTGCGAGGACATAGCCCCCGAGAGGGAGAACAGATTTGCGAGTGACCTGCGTTTGTTCTGGCGGGAGATGACCCGGCGTCTGCTGTTTACTCGGGGTTTTGGCCACTGCTGCCTCCTAGGCGAACTTGGAAATGCGAAGCGAACGCGAGGTGCTGATTGCGCGATGGGCGCCCGTGCCTATTTTTGCCGGCTACAATTTAGGTGGGCCGCAATTCAAGTGATGGGACGATGCAAACTGACGAGCCGGCTGCCGTCCGTGAACGTCGCCTCGACCTGGATGAACGGAAGAAGCCCGGGCACGCCCTCCATGACGTCATCGGCTTTCAGGACGGTGCGCGCATTGTCCATGATCTCTTCGACGGTTTTGCCTTCGCGGGCGCCTTCGAGGACCCAGGAGCAAAGCACGGCGACGGCCTCCGGGTGATTCAACTTCAGGCCCTTCGCTTTGCGCTTCAGAGCAATCTCCGCAACCATGTGAATGACGAGCTTGTCGAACTCTCGGGGCGTGAAGTGCATGTTGGAAGCCTCCAGTCCGATTTTGACTTCTGCTTTCCCGTCTCAAATGAGGAAGCTCACCAAGGCATCGGCTCTGCGGAAAATCAAAATCGCCTTTGCATCAAATGAAGTGTGCTTATGGAATTTCCAAAATGTCTTGCGTAAGAGAAGCAGCAGACGAAGTGCGGACACCGAAGCTCAATGGGAGCGCGCTGATCTCACAACATTCCAGGCAGGCCAGCGTTTCTGGCGTTCGTAATATTTTTTTGTCTTCCGCCTAATTCAAACGGCTTCGTTAGGCTGCCGTTACTGACGGCCCAAAGTGAACGGTTCGGCCAAACTCACTCATCGTGCGCGCGTCGACTGCCGGAGGGGTGGCCGCCAGCCGCAGAAACACTCTCTCCCACCTGCGAATCCAGTTCGTCGTATCCCATCATGCGATACACAAAGGTGGAGATGATCCAGCTCGCAACGAATATGCCGACAACGACAAAGCCGAAGCTGGTGAGATTTTCAGTCAGATCTCCAGCGATGCGCCATAGGCCCTGATCAAAGCCCAACTTCTCACCGATCAATCCAATCGCCTCTATTCCGCCGATGAAGATTGCGACGACAACGGAAGCCGCTGTGATCGTCAGATTGTACCAAAGCTTGCGCATCGGTTTGACGAATGCCCAACCGTAAGCCCTCGTCATCAGAACGCTGTCGGTTGCGTCCATTAGCGACATGCCCGCGGTGAAGAGTGCAGGGAACACGAGGATCGTCCAAATGGACATCCCTTGCATGGCCTGAGCTCCGGATATGGCGAGCAAGCCGATTTCAGTCGCCGTGTCGAAGCCCAAGCCAAACAGAAATCCGATTGGATACATTTGCCAGGAATGCGAAACGACGCGAAACAATGGCCGGAAGATTCGCGCGAGAATGCCCTGCCCTTCGAGCAGCGTATCGAGATCTTCGTCAACGATCTTCTCTCCGCGCTTAGCGCGCGTGAATGCACCCCAGACGTTCTTCAGGATGAAGAGGTTGATTATGCCGATGATCAGCAAGAAAACTGCTGAAACCGAGGTGCCGATGACACCACCGATGGTGTGAAACTGTTCGAAGCCGCTTTGCAGCGCCGCGGCGGTAAAAGCGACGAAGATGGTGGCGAGAATGACAATTGTCGAATGGCCAAGAGAGAAGAAAAAGCCGACGGAATACGGTTCTTTGCCATCCTGAATGAGCTTGCGGACGACGTTGTCGATGGCCGCTATGTGGTCGGCGTCGAAGGCATGCCGCAATCCGAAGACATAGGCTAGCAGCGCCGTGCCGAGGAGAGCCGGCCGTTCCGAGAAAGCAGCGAACGCCCAGGCCCATGCGCCTATATTGGCGGCGATCAAGATCGCGTACAAGCCGCCCACTTTGGCATACGCGCGGAAGGGACGGTCATCGAACGGATTTGCAAAGGCAGCCCGGATAATGCCGTGATGCGCGCGAGCCATGAACAAATGCCCTTGAGACTGGCCTCTACCCTCGCGGTCATCAAGCGAGCAAACCATGAATATCCCATCTATAGAATGGGTCGAAATGGGCCTTCCAGTGAGCGCTCCCAACATCCGCATAGTGCGCAAAATTTGGCGCTACCTTGCGCGGCAATCAAAGTGGATGATCTCTCCGTCGATGAGTTTGGTTGGCGCGCGCCGAGCCCGACCACCTCGCACCTCCCGCAAGGCCGGCCGGCCCAAGTTCAAGCTTGGCTTACGTCTGAAACGGAGGACGCTCTTTTGAGAGGACACGCCTGCGAGGGTGGCGCGCACCGTTTCGCCGGGCGACGCTATCGCAGCTGGGCCTCATCCTCCGGCTGGCACTGAGCCGACGGCTCGCCCATTGCAGGTTGCATCTCCCGCTCTCCTTCGGCGCAGAGGCAAGAGACAGTCTCCCTCCCGGACTGCGGGTATTTTTCCCAATTGTGCCACAGCGATTTGCAGCTAGTGTCGGCCGTCAAATCACTGGAAATCGCATGCCAACCAATCTCAGCATCAATTCACGACGCCTGTGGGACAGCCTGATGGAGACCGCCCGGTTCGGCGGTACTGAAAAGGGCGGAATTCGACGGCTCGCCCTTTCCGATGAGGACCGGCAGGTCCGCGACTGGTTCAAAGCTCAATGCGAAGCGCTCGGCTGCACCGTGCGTATCGACGAGGTCGGCAACATGTTCGCCGTCCGGCCAGGTCGCAACAACAGCCTTCCGCCCATTGCCATGGGTTCGCACCTCGACACCCAGCCGACGGGCGGCAAGTTCGACGGCATACTCGGCGTGCTTGGTGCGCTCGAAGTGCTGCGCACGCTCCACGAGCAGGACTATGAGACCCACGCGCCGATCGAGGCCGTCAATTGGACGAACGAGGAAGGCTCGCGCTTTCCTCCGGCCATGATGGCATCGGGTGTTTTCGCGGGAGCGTTTCCGCCGGAATACATCTACCAGCAGGCGGACCGCGAAGGCGTCACGTTTCTGGAAGAGCTGGAACGCATCGGTTATCGCGGCACGATGAAGGCCGGCGACCATACGTTCTCAGGCATGTTCGAGCTTCACATCGAACAGGGTCCCATCCTCGAAAACGAGAAGAAGATGATCGGCGTCGTCACCGGTGTGCAGGGCATGCGCTGGTACGAGGTGACGGTCACGGGCGTCGATGCGCATACCGGGGCTACGCCGATGTACCTGCGCAAGAACGCGCTGGTCGGCGCGGCGCGCATCATCGAGGCGGTGGACGCCATCGGGCAGAAGCATCAGCCGGGCGTCGCGACCGTGGGCCTTATCGAGAACAAGCCGAACAGCCGCAACGTGGTGCCCGGCGAGGTCTTCTTTACCATCGACCTGCGGCACCCCGATGAAGATGCTCTCGACCTTATGGAATCGGAGTTGCGCGCTGCGTTGGAGGCAAACCTCCCTCCCCTGCAGCTGACTTATGAGGAAAAGCGCATCTGGTCATCGCCTGCGGTGAAGTTCGCGCCGGAGCTGATCGATTGCGTGCGCCACGCTGCGGCCAAATCGAACTTTGCGATGCGCGACATGGTCTCGGGAGCGGGACACGATGCGGCTTACATCGCCCGCGTCGCCCCGACGACAATGATCTTCGTACCGTGCGAAGGCGGTCTCAGCCATAATGAGGCGGAATCGACGAGCTTCGATGAATGCGCTGCGGGCGCGCAGGTGCTTCTCGACGCCGTTCTCGCCTATGACGAACTACTGGCCGGGCAAACGGCAAAATGACAAGCGCGGGCCTTTCGGTCCGCGCTCTCCAGCGTTCGGCAATGTGAGCGCGCCTCGCGCTCTCCCCAAAACATGCAAGCCTTGCCGCATCCTTCGACCGGATGAACTGATTGACGGAGTCCGCTCCGGGGCCGGCCTCTTCATCGTGCTGGTCGCTGAAGCGCTGGATCGGCGAACAGTCGTTCACACTGAAAGAAGGCGACAGCTTCAGCTTTCCCTCAACCACACCTCAGCGCCCGCAACCGCTGCACGGTCGAGGCCGTTGTAGTCTGGGCGAGAGCGCCGCCATCTTACTGATGCGCCAAGGTGTTCGAAGGGACGACACGCATGAGAATTCTTCTCGTTGTTGCGCATCCGCGTGCAAACTCACTGACCCATGCCGTGGCCCGAGCATTTGCAGACGCGGCAAAGGCCAATGGGCACGAGATCGAAATTGCCGATCTCATGGCAGAATCCTTCGACCCGGTTATGCGAGAACCCGACGAGCCGGATCCGAATAACCCGAAGAAGATCTATTCGTCAGAAGTTCAGAACGAGATGGCGCGCGTCGAGCGCAATGAGGCCACCGTGATGGTCTTTCCCGTCTGGTGGTGGTCCATGCCGGCGCTGCTCAAAGGCTGGATCGATCGCGTATGGAACAACGGATGGGCCTACGGCGGGAGCAAGTATCCCCACAACCGTGCGTGGATGTTGGCGGTCGCGGGTGCCTCGGCGGAAGATTACAAGAAACGCCATTACGAGGAAGCCGTGCGCACGCAGTTGGAAACCGGCATTCTCGGCTACTGCGGCATACCTGAGACACGCGTCGAACTGCTGTACGGGTCGCTGGAAGAGGAGCCAGGCCCCGCGGCCCTTATCGAAACCGCGGGGCGCCTCGGCTCAGAATTCTGACCGCGCGATCAGCTGCGCCCATATGGGGCGCCTATCCTCCCCGCTTTACAAACTTTCACATTAGTGAAAATCTGCCCGCCTCTTCATTTTGAGGGCGAGCGATGGTTGAGGGCTACCAAGCCAAGTCCGCGTGGGCAGATCCTACGTTTGCGCCGCTTGCGTCCGATGCTCTCAAATCCAGCGAACATGTCGACCTCGCCATCGTTGGCGGCGGAATTCTTGGGCTTTCTTCCGCTCTTCATGCGGCGCGGCGCGGACTTTCGGTGCGCGTGCTGGACGCTGCCCAGATCGGAGATCGTGCGTCTGGACTGAACGGCGGGCAGGTCATTCCGGGGCTCAAGTACGATCCGGATTGGCTTTTGCAGCACTTCGGGCAGAAGCGCGGCGAGGCTCTCGTGCGGTTTGCTTCATCGGTTGCCGATGACGTATTCGATCTCATCGTGCGGGAGAAGCTTGACGTTCCGCATCAGCGGAATGGATGGATCCAAGCGGCGCATTCGGAAGCTGCGGTGCGGACGGCCGAGCAGCGGGCGAAACAGTGGATCGCGCGCGGCGTACCGGCCAAAGTCCTGAGCACGGCGGAAGTCACACGTCTCACCGGCGCGCGCGGTTATCTCGGCGGCTGGCTCGATCCTCGCGCGGGCGCAATTCAACCTCTGGCCTATACACGCGAGCTGGCCAGGATCGCCATCGAAGCGGGCGCCTGCATCGCCCAGAACACGCGGGTTACCTCCATAAGACGCACAAACGGCGCATGGATAGTGAACGCCGTGGATGGACGCTCCATGAGCGCCCGCGGCGTCATCGTCGCCACGAACGCGTACGCGGATGATCTTATCCCGGGCCTCGCGCGGACGCTGCTGCCGCTGCATTCGTTCCAGATCGCGACGGCGCCACTTTCCAAGGATCTCCTTTCGCAGATCTTGCCGGAAGATCAGGTCGTCTCGGACTCGCGGCGTATCCTCGTCTATTTCCGCAAGGGGCCGGATGGCCGAATGCTGCTTGGCGGCCGGGGATCGATGGCCGAACCCGTAAGCTCAGACGCATGGGCACATCTCGAGCACGCCCTGAAGCGGCTCTATCCGGCGCTTGAGGGCGTCACGATCGAAAAGCGCTGGTTTGGCCGCGTGGCGTTGACGCTCGACCATCTTCCGCACGTGCACGAACCGGAGCCCGGATTGCTGGTCGCCGCAGGATGTCAGGGCCGCGGCGTCGGCTTGATGACTGCGCTCGGCCCTCGCCTCGTCGACTATTTCGTTTCGAAAGATCCGGATCTTATCCCGTTTCCGCTGACGCCGATCCGGCCCATTCCATTTCACGCTTTTCGCAACATCGGCATTGGCGCCGCCATTGCCTGGTATCGCCTCATCGACATGCTCGAAAGATAGGCCGTCTAAGGATTGACTTTTTCTGGATTGTGAAAAAGTATCTCGTAAATTCAGGAACGGCACCGATGAACGTTTCGACTGAAAAGCTCTCGGCGCACCCGGTGGCATCTGAACGCCAGCGCCGGCTTTTCTTCATCGGAATGTCATTACCCGGGGCGCTGGCCACCTCCGTACTCGTCCTGTTTGCACTCGGCGTCGTGCTTTTTTTGGGTCTTCGCACGAATGATGGTTCGCTGCTCGGCGGCGCCTATACATTGGGCAATCTGCAAGCCGCGCTGACGGATCCTCTCTACGCGACGGTGATCATCCGTTCGCTCGCCATCGCCGGGTTCGTCACGCTGGCGACGGTCGTCACGGCTTATCCGGTCGCCTACTATCTGGCATTTCATGCCGGCAAGCATCGCGGGCTACTACTCTTCATCGTGACGCTGCCCTTCTGGACGAGCTATCTCCTGCGCGTTTTCGCCTGGAAGGTCGTGCTCGCCTACAACGGCGTCTTGAACTCGGCCCTGCTGACGACCGGCATCACGTCGGAACCGATACTTGCGTTCCTCAACACTCCGGCTGCCGTGGTCGTAACGCTCGCGCACGCCTATGCGGCATTCGCGATTCTGCCCATCTATGTCGCGCTCGAGAACGTGCCGAAATCGCTTATCGAAGCCGCCGAGGATCTGGGCGCGCGTCCGATCTCGATCTTTCGCAAAATCATCCTGCCGATCTCGATGCCGGGTGTCATGGCGGCGGCGCTTGTGGTGTTCGTGCCGACCGTCGGCGACTACGTCACGCCGGCGCTCGTCGGCGGGCCGAACAGTACGATGATCGGCTCGATGATCCAGGCGCAATTCGGCAAAGCCAACGACTGGCCGTTTGGCGCTGCGCTTTCGGTGATCGTCATGGTTGTCATCCTTGCCGTCGTCGTGGCCGCGCGGCTTGCCGACAAGCGCTTCGGGAGCAGAACGTGATGCAGGCGGGCTCCAGCAATGGCACTTGGCTGCGGGCCTATCTCATCGCTTACGTGCTGTTCTTGTATTTGCCGATCGCGATCATTCCGCTCTTCTCATTCAACAACTCGGTCCAGGCCGCGTTTCCGCTGAGCGGCTTCACGCTCGAATGGTACGGAAGCCTGTGGGGCAATGAAAATCTGCATCGCGCCTTCAAAACGAGTTTGATCGTCGGCTTCTCCGCGGCGTTCCTCGCGACCGCGATCGGCGTCACCGTCGGCTATATGGAAGTCGCCGGTGGAAAGCGCATTTCGCAAGCGATCTCCGGCCTCTGCCGTCTGCCGATCCTGATTCCGGGAGTGATCGTCGGCATCGCGCTGTTGATCCTCGTCAACCTCGCGGGCCTCGGGCCATCGCGAACCGCGATCATACTGGGACATACGCTGGTCGCGCTGCCGACCGCCGTCGTGATCATGCGCGGGCGATTTGCTTCGCTGCCGAGGAGCTTCAGCGAGGTCGCGATGGATCTCGGCGCACATGAATGGACGACGTTCCGCCGTATCGTTCTGCCGCTCGCGGCGCCCGCCATCGCCTCGTCGTTCATGCTGTCGTTTCTGACGTCGTTCGACGAATTCATCGTCGCGTTCTTCCTGTCGGGCACCGAGCCGACGCTGCCGCTCTTCGTGTGGGGTCAGCTGCGGTTCCCCAAGCAGCTGCCGAGCGTCATGGCGCTTGGGACCTGCATCCTCGTTGCTTCGATCATCATCGCGACCGCTGCCGAACTCATCCGGCGGCGCGGTGCTTCGGGCGAACTTCCCGTCACTACACCAAGACCTCTGCCGATTTCTTGAGCGCGAACAGGGAGTAAAAAAGCTATGGACGGTTCGACGACACGCACGATGCTTCGCAGGGCCGCCGGCCTTGCGACGATTATCGCCGCACTCGCGACGCCAGTACTCGCG
Organism: Hyphomicrobium sp.; assembly: GCF_035687085.1. GTDB lineage: Bacteria > Pseudomonadota > Alphaproteobacteria > Rhizobiales > Hyphomicrobiaceae > Hyphomicrobium_B. The sequence goes on from NZ_DASRYS010000010.1 coordinate 122,956, forward strand.
GCCGATAAGCTGACCTACTTCACCTGGTCCGGATATGAACTGCCGGATTTCAACAAGAGCTTCCTCGCTGCCCACCCGGATGGCGTTGAAACCTCGGTCTTCAGCGACGACGACGAAGCGTTCACGAAGGTCAAGGCGGGCTTCCATCCCGATCTCGCGCACCCCTGCTACGACAAGATCGCGCGCTGGAACAAGGAAGGCCTGCTGCAGCCGATCGATACCAAGCGCATCAAAAATTGGGACACGATCTTTCCCGTATTCAAGGACCTTCCCGACATTCAGGCGGGTGACGGCAAGGTCTGGATGGTTCCCTGGGATTGGGGCAATACGTCCATTCTCTACCGGACGGATCTCGTGAAGGATCCTGCACCGAGCTGGAATTTGCTGTGGGACAAGCAGTACAGCGGGCGCATTGCGACGATCGATGCCGTTCACGATACACCCGTCGTCGCAGCACTGCTGGCGAACGTCAGCCCGTTCGACATGTCGCCTGAGGAACTGGAAAAGGTCGCGGCGAAACTGCGCGAGCAGCGGCCGCTGCTTCGTGCCTATACGACGGACATGACCTCCGTCGAGCAATCGCTGGCGAGCGGCGAACTCGTTGCGGCGATGACGTGGAATGCGTCTGCTACCGCGCTCAAGAAGCAGGGCGTCAAGGTTGAGTTCCTGAAGCCGAAAGAAGGCATGCTGACATGGAGCTGCGGCTTCGTCATGCTGAAGGACGCCAAGAACGTCGACCGCGCTTATGACTTCATCAACAGCCGTCTGGAAGGTGCGTCGGGCAAAGAGCTGATCACGCAATATGGCTATGGCAGCGCATCCAGCGCGGCGTTCGCCCTGGTCCCGAAGGAAGAGCTCGACCGGCTTCAGCTTCCCGACGACCCCAACGTCGTTTTGAAGAACACGGTTTTCACCGGCCCGATGAAACAGAACGACGATCTCGCCAAGATGTTTGAGAAAGTCAAAGCCGGCGGCTGACCGGCACAGCCTATAATTCTGGAAATGCGATCCAACTCTGCATCTCGAAGAAAGGCAACCAACGTGGCTCGGACGAAAGTGAAGGAAGGACGCGCGGACGTCTCGGACCAGGTGCCATCGGACGCGGACATTCGTCTGGGGCGCCGCATTCGTGCGGCGCGTCTGGAACGGAAATTGGGTCTCACAGATGTTGCTCAGCGCGCCGGCATCTCGGTCGGCGCGCTGAGCCAAATCGAGCGGGGAATTTCATCTCTGCGCGTACGCGTGCTGTGGCCGCTCGCTGCGGCGCTCGGCGTCGAACCGCATACCCTTCTGGCCGAGAGCCAGGAAGATGGCGGTGACCTCTATGTGGTCCGCGCCACGCACCGGAAGGAAATTCCCGTCCGGTCCGAAGGCATTCAGAAAGAGCTTCTTTCGCCGCCGAGCTCCGTGCTCACCGGGCTTTTGGTTTCGGTCGAGCCCTCAAGCGGGACGGGCGCCTCTTATAGCCATGCCGGGTACGAATTCGGCATCATCCGCAAAGGCCAAGTCGAGTTGACCATCGATAGCATCGTTTATCTCCTCAAAACGGGCGACAGCTTTGCGTTCAAGAGCACGCTTGAGCATTCTTTCCGCAACCGCGGCAAAGAGCGTTGCGAGATCATTTGGGTGAACACAGCGAAGCCGAACGAGATCAGCAATGGCGCGTGATCCACTGTTGCGCCTCGATGCCGTCTCCAAGATTTTCGATACCGGCACGGTAGGTCTCGAGAACGTCGATCTCGATATCGGCCACGGGGAATTCGTCAGTCTTCTTGGCCCCTCGGGCTGCGGGAAGACAACCAGCTTGCGGCTGATGGCGGGCTTTGAAATGCCCACCAGCGGACGCGTTCTTCTCGATGGGCAGGACATTACCGCGCTTCGCCCTTACGACCGGCCGGTCAATACCGTCTTTCAGGATTACGCGCTTTTTCCGCACATGGATGTGGCCGAGAACGTCGGCTTTGGGCTGTCGCTGCGCAAGCTTTCCGGTGCCGACATAAAGCGCCGGGTGACGGAGGCGCTGGAACTCGTCGGGCTTGCCGACAAGATCCACGCGCGGGTTTCGATGCTTTCGGGCGGCCAGCGCCAGCGCGTGGCGCTTGCGCGCGCGCTTGTCTGTTCGCCGCGGGTGCTGCTTCTCGACGAGCCGCTGTCGGCGCTCGACGCCAATCTGCGCGAGCAGATGCAGATCGAGTTGAAACGGCTGCAGGCACGTCTCGGCACCACGTTCGTCATGGTGACCCACGATCAGACGGAGGCGCTGTCGATTTCCGATCGCATCGTGGTGATGAACCGCGGCAGGATCGAGCAGATCGCGACGCCGGCCGAACTTTACGATGCGCCAGCGACGCGCTTCGTTGCAAATTTCATCGGGACGATGAACCTGCTCGAAGGCAAGGTTCTGGAGGCCACGGCGCAAACGCATCGCATTGCGGCCGGTCCGATGACCTTCGACATAGCGCCCTGCGATCCTGGAAGGGCGCCAGCCGCGGGGGCACCTGCATTGGTTTGCATACGCCCGGAAGAGATCACCGTTTTCCCCGCCCCATCCGACGGCGCGCTTCCGGCGCAAGTCGTGTCGACGGTGTTCTACGGGCCCATGCTGCGCGTCTTCGCCGAAATCGGCGGCGGCCAGAAGCTGATGATTGATACGCCACGGCGCACTGCAGCCGCAGCTTTCGAGCCCGGCGCACTCATATATGTACGCCCGAACGCCGGCTGCGGCCGGATGCTGGAGCCTTGAAACGACGCGACGGCGGCGGCTGCGTTCTACTCAGCATGACTGCATCTTTGCGGTCACGTCCGCACACCCATGCGGCAACAACGGACGGAACGAACCCCGCCCCTTCGGAGTCGTGGGTGACGGGTTGTTAGAGAGTGGGCGCCACCATGCCGTTTCCACGTGGGGTCATAGACAGTAATCATCTCAACATCATGCAGCAGGCGATGGATCTTGCCTGCAACGAACTCGCCATTCCGAAGACGGACGCCGCGGGACGCGAACGGGTCGCTTTTCTCGTCACGGGGTTCATGCGGGCGGGCGAGCACGACCCTCAGAAGCTGACGGCCTATGTGGTCGATCAGTTCAAAGTTCCGATCTGAGGCGCGCAGAACTCACTCCGCAGCGGCGGGTCTTGCGGCTGCCGGCATCTCAGGTTGCGCGGCTTTCGCGTCAGGCGCGGACGGAGAAATCCGCAAGATACGGCCAAGACGAATAAGCGCTTCCGGCAATACGCCGAGGTTGAGGAGCGTCGCCGTCGTCAAGCCGCCCAGGACAGTGATCGCCATTGGCGCTTCGATTTCGTGGCCGGGCCGGCCAAGACCCAGCGCTAGCGGCACGAGGCCGAGCGCCGCCATCAACGCCGTCATGAAAACCGGAGCGAGGCGCTCAGAGGCCGCGAGGCGGATCGTCTCCGGGCTCCAACCCTTGCCCTCCTCGTCGGCCACATGCTCGACGTGGGCCAACATCATGACCGAGTTGCGCGCGCCGATGCCGAAAACAGTGATGAGGCCGACCAGGCTGCCGAGCGTCATGCCGATGCCGCTGACCACGATCGCTGCGATGCTGCCGATGAGGCAGAACGGCAGATTGATCAGCACCAGGATCGCGAGGCCGCGGCGGCGGAAGGCCATCGCCAGCGCCGCGATAATGAGGGCGGTGCTCAGCGCGGTCAGACCGGCGAGCCGGATCTGCCCTTCCCTTTCGGCCTCGGCTTGACCCGCGAAGGAGACGTAAACGTCTTTGGGAAGATTGAGCGCTGTCACGCGCTCGCGCGCCTCGCTCACGATATGGCGCAGCGAATACCCCTTTGCGCCATTGAAGGTGACGGAGACGCGCCGCTGGGCCCCGTCATGCTGGATGTTGGAGCGGCCCTCGGTCAGCGTGACGGTCGCCACGTTCTTCAGGAGCGTTCGCGTGTTGGTGTTTCCGATCATCAGCTTGTTCAGCTCGCTGATACGGTTGCGATCCTGAGGTGCAAGGATGACGACCACATCGACGGTACGTGCGCCGTCGTACGTCTGGCCCACTGTGGTTCCGGCAAAGGCCGTTTGAATTGCCTCGAGCGCGTCGCGCGAGGTGAGGCCATAGTTGGCAAGTGCTGCTGGGTCGAGCTGGACCGACAATGTCGGCACGGTCGCGCTTCGCGGCATTCTGAGATCGGTGACGCCGGGGATGTCCTCGACGGCTTCTTGTATTTCGGCGGCGGCTTTTTCGAGTGAGGAGAGGTCCGTTCCCAGGGCGCTGATGACGACTTGGGCGGTCTCGCCGCTCAAGGTCTCGCTGATGCGATCGCCGAGGAACGTCAATGTCTCGCTTCTGACTTCCGGGAAACTTTTGAGGGTGTCGCGGATGATATCTTGGGCTTCCTCCTCACTCTTGTCGTGCACCGGCTTCAGTTCGATGTGGAATTCGCTGCGGTCGACGCTCCAGGTGTCTTCGCCCGCTTCGGCGCGGCCGATCTGATGTCCAACGGTATCGATGAACGGCAACTTCAGCAGAGCCTGTGTCACGCGCTCGCCGACAGCCACGACGTCATCCGTCGAAGTGCCGGGAGACGCCATCGCCATCTGCAGCACGAAATGGCCTTCGCGAAACTGCGGGATGAGTTCGCTATGGAGGTAGGGAACGGCGGCAGCAGCAGCGAGGGCGCCGAGCGTCAGCACCAGAACCGTTGCGCCCCAGGCGCGATGGACGACGCCTAGAATCCAGGCCTGTGCGGCTTTGAGCCCCTTCACGAGAGGCGACTCCTTCGTGTCCTCGCTTTTGGTCAGCAGGAGCGCGCAGAGCGCTGGCGTCACCGTGAGCGCGACGAGCATCGAGGCCAGCACCGCCAGAATGAATGTCAGCGCCATCGGGCCGATGAACCGGCCTTGCACGCCGCCGGCAAAGAGCACGGGGAAGAATGCGAAGATCACCGCGAGCGTGCCGTAAAGCATGGAGCCGCGGATTTCGACCGAGGCGTCTTCGATAACGGTCAAGCGGTCGGCGTCGGGACCGGCGAGGCGCAAGCGGCGCGCGATATTCTCGATGTCGATGATTGCATCATCGACAAGCACGCCCAGCGCCAAGGCAAAGCCGCCGAGCGTCATCGTGTTCAGCGATTGGCCGAATTCCTTCAGCACGACGACCGCTGCAAGGAGCGACAGCGGGATTGCAAGAAACGAGATGAGCGACGCGCGTACGCTTCTGAGGAATGCGTAGAGCACGAACAGGATCAACGCCGATCCGAGCAGCAGAGCGGTTTCAAGGTTTTTCAATGCGCGCACGACGAACGATGCCGGCCGGTGCAGCGACGGGTACATCGTGATGCCCCGGCGTTCGAGCGCGGGGCGCAATTCGTCGAGCGCGGCTTCCGTCGCTTTGGTGGCGTCGAGCGTATTGGCGCCGAACTGGCCTGAAACAGTGATCAAGACGCCGGGCTGGCCCATGATCGTGGCGTCGCCGATCTTGGGCGCGGGGCCGATCGTGATCGTCGCCACGTCCGAGAGGCGCACCGGGCGGTTGTTCTGCATCGTGACGAGCGCTTGCGAAATGGCTCGCGGGTCGGGTCCCGGCGGCGGCGTCTCGATGGTAATGCGTTGTGCTGAGGTCTCGATCACGCCGCCACCGCGCAATGCGGTAGCGTTGCTCGCCGCGTTCATGACGTCGGTCACTGTCAGCCCAAGCGCTGCGATGCGTTCGAGATCGGGCTGGATCTGAACCTGTCTTATCGCGCCACCGTAGACCGTCACGCGCGCGATGCCGGGAACGGCCAGCAGCCGTGGCTTGATGGTCCAATCCGCGATATCGCGCAGCGTATAGGGATCGACCTCGTCGGAGAGAATGCCGAGCTTCAGCACGTCCATCGTGCTCGACGTCAGAGGCGTCAGCTTCGGCGGCCCGACGCCTGCCGGCAGCTTTCCGTTCAAGGTCGTCAGACGTTCGGCGATGCCTTGCCGGGCCGCGTTGGCGTCGGCGCTTTCATCGAACGTCACGAGAACGACGGAGAGGCCGTAAATCGATTCAGAGCGAACGGTATGAATTCCGGGGCCGCCGATGACCGCGGCCTCGATCGGGCGCGTGATGATCTGTTCGACTTGCTCAGGTGCGAGGCCTGGGCTTTCGGTCTGGATCGTCACCTGAGGCGGTACGAACTCGGGAAAGACGTCGAGCGGGGCTCGCATCGCCAAGAAGATACCGGCGACGAACCAGACGACAGAGAGCAGCGCGACGAAGTTTCGATAGCGTATGGACCAGCGGATGAGCGCGTTCATGCTGGATCAGTCCGCGTCGGGCGCTGTGTGGCCCTGAGCCACGGACGGTTCAGATGACTTTGTCTTTCCAGCGATCGGGGCCGACGGTGGCGGAGATCGAGATCCCCCATCGTCATCGTCGTCATCGAAGCCGCCGGGCTCGGCCTCGCGCGCGAGCAGAACGGAAGCGCCTTTGACGACGACGCGCGTGCCTGGCTCGAAGCCGCTCTTTACAAAGAAGCCATCATCGACCGGCGCCTCCAGCGACACGAGCTTGCGCTCGTATTTCTGCGGCTCGGTTTCGACGTAGCACCACGATTGGCTGGCGTAGACGACCAGCGCGGCGTTCGGGATGACGACACCGCTCAGCCGCTCTGGGCTATCGGCAATGACGCGCGCGCGGTCCCCTGCACGCAGCCCAGGTCCGGCATTGATCAGGCCGAAGAACGAGACGCCCGGCATCGCGAGGTTGCCGGAAGGCGCTGGCCAAATGACGTCGACCTTCGTTTCCCGCCCTCCCCGGAGAGGCATGACGCGAACATTTTCGGGCGTGTCGATCGCCATGTCGGGGAAGTCGAGGCGGAGGACGGCGCGCGACCCGTTGGCAATGTCGGCCATCAAGGTCTGCCGGGCTTCTGCGTCCACAAACGGCGCTTTGTCGCCCCACGATTGCTGGAGACGAGTCAGCAGCAGTTTCAGCTGAGACGCATCGATCCCCTCCTGGCGGATGGCATTCTCCAGCGTCTGCCGGGAGAGCATGGTGGAGGCTTTGAAGCGCTCGAGCTGCCCGTGGCTGAAGTTGGCGGCGACCGTCGCGGAGCGGATATCGGCATCGAGTTGCAGGAGCACGTCGGGATTGAGAACCGTCGCAATGCCTTCGAGCTTCACCGGCTCGTCGGATGCCGCGAGGGCGATGGTGCGAACGGCGGGGGGAACGACGGCTTGTGCCTCCTCACGGTCCTCGGCTTCTTCCGAATGCGGGGCGTTGCACCCAGCCAGGACGACGACACCGCAGATAACCAGTGAAGCTCTGAGGATCGCAGCAACGTTCACGTGAAGCCTCCGTCCCGGACGGAAATTATTCCTGGACGCACCGGGAATTACTTCCTCATTTTTTTCCGGAGCATGCTCCAAAGATCGGGTTTGAACCAGCGGTTTCTGCAAAGCTGGTACTGGCGCCCGGGAGAAAAAGGCAAAATTGGTATTTCGGCGCAGGAGCGAGGGACCGCTCCCTGGCTCAGCAGGATGTGCGACGCGCGCGCAAATGGCCGGACATTATTTTATTTGAAAACGGATTGAGTTGTGCCACCACTTCGAGGGTGCCAACCAGCTTGGGTGGGGACCGTCAGCTCCACATCAGACCGGCAGCTGTTTCTCCGCGCGCCTCAACCACGCCCGCTCATGAGCGATTGACCGGAGCGAATGACAGGGCCCGGCTCAGCGCCACCACAAAGCCGGGTTCGTCAGCAGATCGACGACGCTGACGTTTTTCGCGACCGCTGCGAGGTTCGGCGGTCCGCTCGCGCCAGCACTCAGGCCGTGGCTTTCGTTTGCGATTGCCTTTTGCGGAATGCGATTGGCTTTGCGGCTTCCTTTCGCACGCGGGACTTGTCGCGCAGTCTTCGCGGAGGCCGAACTCGTCTCAGCCGTCTCCTGGGCCGACTTCTTCGACGCCAGCACGATGGACCGCGCGGACGACGTTTCGGGCTTTGCCGGATCGGTCGCGACAATGGGAGCGGCATCCGTTTCGAGCTGCGCTTCGTGCTCAGACCTGTCGATCGATCCGGTGGTCAATCCGGCGAAAAGCGAACTGATCTTGTCCGCCTCATGACGGGCGGCCGCTGCGGCGCTGGTTTTGCTTTGCAGGGCGGATGCGTAGTTTTGCTGTCCCGAGAGCGGGACGAACGAGGGCAAGGTCACAGTTTCGGAGACTTCTTGAGCGTGTTGCGGACCTGTTGATGCCGCCTCCGCCAAGACCGGCGAAATATACGCTGCTAATACTGCCAGTACCGGCAGTACCAATGACGCAAACAACTTCATAACTGACGCCCTTTACTCCCCACAGACGATTAGGGGACCTAACGACGGCAATAGAATGGCTGGGGGTCTCCAAGCGAACCTAACGCTCGTGCACCCGGATCTTCGAGGCATACCGAAAGCCTCGCGCGAGCCATTTGGTACGCTGGAAGCGACGAGCTCATTCTTTAACTTTTATAATCGAGAGCTTTCGGCCTCTTCGATTTTGGGCGGAAAATGAACACTGTGTTGGCAATTGGAGTAACGCAAGGCTCGGTTAAGCTCAGAGTAATGCATTGTCGCGATGATATTCCGGGGCGCCGAACAAGCATGGCCGGCCTTCTCGTCAGACCATAACCTGTTCTCCAATGAAGTCTCTGATGCCTGCGGCCGAAATCACCCATAACGAGCCCGCACTCGACTCCGGCAAGCTGATGCGTATGCGCAGCTATCTGGATACGGCGAGCTTTCGGGAAGTGATCGCCGAGTTCGAAACCGGAATTCGGCAGCGCCTATTGAACCTCGAGGCGCTCGATCTCACGCCTTCGCAGATCGACGCCATTTGCCACGATCTCATCAATTTCTCCGGCACGCTTGGATTGTGCGAGCTGGCGTCGGCAGCCGAGCAGTTGAGAGAGCACGCCCGCCGGCAAGCGCGGGCGGATTTGGTGTCGGCCCAGGTGGCAATGCGCCCGGTGGGAGATCGCGCCGTCGCCACGCTTCAAAACTACATGGAGGCGCTTCTCGATGAATAAGCTGCGCGTCCACCGTGACCAACTCGTGGCGGTCGCGCGCGTTACTCCTTATGCCATGCTCGGATATGCGGTGAACGTTGGCCTCGCCGCGGCGGCCTTCTGGGACAGGGGCCCGAGGAATCACCTCCTTGTCTGGATCCTTTTCTCCCTCGCTATCTGCGGCATCGTGGGCATTCGTTCATTGCGGCGCGCGATGTCGCCCCAGATCTCTAGCCCAGATCAAATGCGCAGCGCGCGCAGCGCCCTGCTCTTCGCCGTTCTTCTCGCGCTTCCGTGGTCCGTTTTGACAGTGGTCTGGATTGGGACCGTAAACGGAACGAGCGAAGCACTCCTTCTCGCCTTCGCCGTCGGCATGTCGGCGAGCGGCAGCATGTTGCTCGCGCCGATCCCGGCGGCGGCTCTCACCTACGCCAGCATCATCCTGTGCCCGCTCATCACGAAGATGCTCCTGCTCGGCGACAGGGAGAACATCATTCTGGCGGCGCTGGCGTTCAGCTTCCTGATCTTCCTCGTCGTGCTCGTCACGACGAACGCGCGCATGTTCATGGAGCGCCTTGCGGTCATGCAGCGGCTCAAGGTCTCCATCGAGGATGCCAAAGAGGCCAACGAGGCGGCTCAACGCGCGACCGCGGCGAAGTCTGAATTCTTCGCGACGATGAGCCACGAGATCAGAACTCCGCTCAACAGCGTCATCGGCTATACGAGCCTGGTGCTCGCTCGCCGAGGCCTCAATGCGGAGGACGCGCGCGACCTGGAAATCGTTCGCGATGCCGGCCGATCCCTCCTCAGCACCGTCAACGACATTCTTGATTTCTCTGCAATCGAAGCGGGACGCCTCCGGCTGTCGCTGGCTCCCACTCTGCTTCGTCCGACGATCGAAAGCTGTCTGTCGCTGATGCAGGTCGAGGCGCGAGCGAAAGGCCTCATTTTGAGTGGCGAGATCGACAGTGCGTTGGATGAAGTGACAGTCGATGCCGACGCGCAGCGCGTGCGGCAAGTGCTCGTCAATCTCGTCGGCAACGCCGTGAAGTTTACTTCGGAAGGGCGCGTCGATGTGCAAGCGACCTGCTCCAGGCGCTCCGGCGACGTCGTCACCGTGACATTCACGGTCAAGGACACGGGGCCCGGCATACCGCAGAAGTCCATACCGGAATTGTTCAACAGGTTCAGTCAGCTCGACGGCAGCTATGAGCGGCGTTTTGCGGGTTCGGGCCTCGGCCTCGCAATCAGCAAAAGCATTGTCGTTGCGATGCATGGCGAGATCGGCGTGGAAAGCGAGGTCGGGGTCGGCTCGGCATTTTGGTTCGAATTGCCTCTCGTCGTCAGCCGTTCGAGCGCGACAATCGATCGATCGGGCGAGCAAGAGCCACCGGGTCCTGGCGGGCTGAACGTTCTCGTCGTCGATGACATGGAGCCTAATCGGCGGCTGACATCCACCGTGCTCAGGCGTGCGGGCCATCGTGCCGTTACGGCTGCGAGCGGCGCGGATGCCATTACCCTCGCAAGTTCGGAAATCTTCGACTGCATTCTCATGGATATGCAGATGCCAAGAATGAACGGGCTGGCGGCCACGCAAAAAATTCGCAGTCTGCCGCCAAGTCACGGCCAGGTGCCCATCATTGCGATGACGGCCAACGTGCTTCCCAATGAGATTGCGAGTTGCTACGCGGCCGGCATGACCGCTCACATCGGCAAGCCATTTGAAATCGATGAACTGCTTCGCACGATCGAGGCGGCTTGTGGTGGGGAGTCTTCGCGCGCGCGTGCGCGGGTTCCTGCCGAGATGGTTGCGGGTCAAAAGTCGTTCTGATCATCGTCCAGAATTGTTCGCCGATCCTTGGCGATCCGCGTTCGCGCATCGAGAATTCACAAGTGTTACACAACGCGTTCGATTGTGAATTGTTTGTGACGCCGAATTTCGGTATTCGCTGCCTCCTTCAGCGGGAAGAGCGTCGCTGCTTGAACGGTCGGCAAAGCGGGAGCCGATACCGCCAGGCGTGAGGGTGACGTGTTCCTGTTAGCCCTGCCAGCGATGGCAGGGCTCTCTTATTTCAGGCGAAACATCTTCTGCGATTGGCATCCAAGAAAAAGCCCCGGCTCAACCGGGGCTTCTTGTCGTGCGTCTCAATCGTAGTAGCGGCAGACGCGCCGGCCGTGACGCCAGTAGCAGACGTAATCGTCATCGTCATAGTAGCTATCGTAATAGCCGTCATAGAATCCGTAGCCGATGAACGGGCCGCCTCTGAAGTGGCCGCGGTGGCCATGGTGCCCACCGTAGTGACCGGCAAAATGGCCGTAGCCGCCGCGTCCGCCGAAGCCGCCACCATGAAAGCCGCCTCCGCCATGGAATCCGCCACCACCGCCGCCGCGAGCGTCAGCCGAAACGGAGAATGCCGTTACCGCGAGCGCAGCAGCGGCAACGGCCACGAACTTTCGAAATCGTTGCATGGATTGCCTCATGAGTGATGAGCCGAACGGCTCGATGAGGTCCATACGCCAGCAGCAAATCCTTCGTTGCATGCCGTCTTGGCACAGCATCGCCAAGCGTGGAAATCAAACTCAATGGATGGTCTGAAGGCCTTGAAAAAATAATACCGAAGATCCAGCGGCTTATCTTTTATTTCCGGCACCGAATTGGTCTTGTAAAAGCAAGAGCAATGCAATTTCTGAAAAGCACATACGCGTTTCAAAGATGTAAATAATGGCTCTTCGAAAGCAAAAACATATGCTGCCCACCGAACGGAACTCGCATTTCACCGCGCGTCTTTAAGCATAACCGGAACCGCGAGGGAGAATGACGATGTACGAGGATGATTGGCTGGTGGAATTCAATAACCGCGCGACGCCTCGACTCCGCGAAATCTTCAAACGCGAATTGGATGGCATTCCGCCCTCGATGCGCGATCTACTCGATCGCTTGGGCACGCCGAAAAAAAGAAAACGAGCGCCCGTTAGCTTACTGGTACTCCCCCTCCAAAAGAAAGACGCCGGCTTTGGGGGAAGCCGGCGTCTGGACGGCGCTAAGGGGGAATAACGCCAGGGACAACAATCTGGGGGGAGATTGTACTGTCACAACGACAATCAGGCCTTACCGGTTCCGTTCGAATCAAAAAAATGAGGACAAATGCGGGAGCCAAGTCAACCGCTTCCCCATCGAAGTCTGCCGTCAAAAAGCTCGCAGATGATGGGTGGTGCTGGAGCGCGGTAGCGCTAGGCCGTTCCTCTGGAGCAGCCGATCAGGGGGCCGGTCGATGTTGATTGCAAGAAGCGGCAGTTTATTGACCGCTGTGAGGGAAGGTATGCAGATCGGCGCGCTAAGCCAGAGAAACCGGGCTGGACGGCGGACTTGTTCGATAGGGCTTCTACTCTTCTTGAGTGCTATCGGCATCCTTGAATCGGCTACCGTTCGCTATGCCCAACACGCCGAAATCTTGTGAGCGGGAATGTTCGTCAACCTCACCCGTCGGCTCACTCGCCAGCCCCCGCTTCAACAATTCGCGCACGGCTGCAGCGCGACTGGGAAGGCGAAACTTGTATCTAAAATCATCGAGTGCTCGTAACTCGTCGGGTTCGAGCATTATCTGCAGGCGTTCATCTCTATTTGCAGCGGCGTTCATCGCGACCTCCATGGCGCGTCAGGCGAGTTCTGGGGACCCGGGCGGATAATTCTACTTCAATTTCGCCAAGACGGCATTTAACGCGAATGTCTGAGATACAGTTTCTTGCTGAACTTACTCCATCTGCTGAACCGGCTTATATTCTGGAATTAACACATTGATTAATTTTACAAAAAGGAGGATCGTCGCGTTTTCGGAGTTTAACGAATGCGGATCGGCCGATCGGAAAAGATGAATGCCGAGGCATTTCAGCACCTCGCCGCACCGCCGCGCGTACTTCTAGCCGAAGACAACGCGCTCATTGCGCTCGATCTTGAAGAACTCCTCAGGACCTACGGATGCGACGTCATCGGGCCGAGCGTGACCGTGCAAGAAGCCTTGGACGTTCTCACGTACCAGGAGATCGATATCGCTGTCGTCGACTATCTCCTGGAAGACGGCGAGGCTGATCCACTGGCCCTCGCACTCGACCGCAAGGGCATCCCCTACGCGATCTGCACAGGCGCAGGCCAAGACAAGATCGGGTCGCTCTACCCAAACACGCCCATTATCGGGAAGCCTTTCACGCCTGAGGACGTCTCAGTGGTCGTGAATTGCCTTATCGCCAGCAGGCTCGCCCATAGCTGAGTTCGCCCGGCTGCGCTCGCAGGGGTCCGCTTAGACCGCTCCTTCATACTCGCAACAATCAGCATGAGGAACTTTCCAGCGCAACTGAGCGTTGCGGTGGCGTTCTTTCACAAGGAGGGTCCGATGGGCAGTCTCAAAAGCAAGTTCGATACGGTCATCGGCAAGATGAAGGAGAAGGTCGGATACGCTGTGGGCTCCGACAAGCTGCAGGCCAAGGGGGCCGCGCAAGCTGTCAAAGGCAAGGCCGAAGGCGCTGTAGCCGAGAAAGCGGACAAGGCCCGCAAAGCTGTCGACGACACCATCCAGAAACTTTGAATTTCACACGCCATTTCGCTGATCGCATCCGTTAGAAAATACCGACTTCCCTCCGCATTTATGCCGATCCGCGGAGGGATTTTTTATCACGCCACACTCTGTTTCCAAGCCTCATAAAATTTTGAGCGAATAGGCATCGCGTCCGAGCGGCCCGCCTCATCGTGCGTTAACCCGCGCGCCTTCAAGCTCCCAGCGTTTCATCGCACGACATCACATGGCGATGACACTGCGAAGTGCGGCGGAGCCCATTTTGCTGAGCGGGCTAATGGCGTTTGCAGCCCCATTCACGTCGATGGACGTGCAGGTAGCCAAAGCAAGCGAACTGTTCCTGCCACGGCTTTTCGCCAGCCCGCGGCGCCATGGAACAATCAGCATGACTGTCAGCACACCGTCTAATTCTTGGCTGGCGAGCAGCGAGGTTTCCTCAATGAAGACATTCAACCGGATTTTGATCGGAGCGGCGGGATCGCTTGCTCTCCTTTCGATGACCTCGGTCGCCGAAGCCGCCCACGGAGGTGGAGGTGGCGGGGGCGGCGGAGGATTTGGGGGCGGTGGCGGCTTCCACGGCGGAGGCGGCGGTGGATTTGGCGGAGGCGGTGGTTTCCGCGGCGGCGGCGGCCCAGGATTTGGTGGAGGCGGTGGCTTCCGCGGGGGTGGCGGGCCAGGATTTGGCGGTGGTTTCCGTGGCGGTGGGCCAGGGTTTGGATTCCGCGGGGGCGGCAGGCCGTTTCATGGAGGCGGATGGGGAGGTGGCGGCTGGTGGTGGCCAGGTGTGGGGTGGGGTGTCGGTTACCCCTACTGGGATGACGATTATTATTACAGTTATGGCGGTCCCTACTATCGGCGGCGTTACTGCCCCTATTGAGACCCCGCTCGCGCGTGGTGCCCCAGCCCGCGATGTTTGGGCGGGGCACCTCGCTGCGAAGGAAGCTTCAGAGAGATGCCGGGAACACCCGCTCAGACTGGGGGTTTAGTTCTATACGCTAGGGAGGCGATCATGGCTGTCACCGACAACCCGACCGCATTGCAGGTCCTGGAAGAAGAAGGCATCGAACGCGCTGCCATCGAGAAGCAGCCGCACGAGCCGAGTGTCCAGGAATTTCAATATCACGTTCGCACTTATCGCGACTTCGTACGTGGCGTAATTCTGTTCGTGGCCCACATTGCTGTCATTCTGATCGCCCTGGCGTATTTCTTCGGTTGATTACGAAAGGAATCGTGCGTGGCGAAGACACCAACAGAAGCTCGGCAAGCCAGTCCCCGGACGGGCAGCTTCTACGTACTCATCATATCGACAGCGCTTGCTGTTCTAGCTCTGGGCGCATTCACCCTTGCATTTTTCTCCGTCACATCTCCGCAGATGGACGGCTCGCAGGACAATACGACGGCGCAGGACCAGCCTTCGAAGGGACGTCCGCCAGAGCCGAAGGCGCTCCCTAAGACTTCGCCCGCCGGCGTCGGCGGCGGCGATGACACCGGGCCCAGCGTGCGTCCGTAACTGCGGCCCGCGTTTTCCCGGAGCGGATGTTCAGAAAATCCGATGTTAACTACCCGATCCGGTAATGTTCCGTGTGCGGAACTTGGCTTTTGACCCTCTGTTGCCGAAGCGGAGCATTCGCTCCGGCAAACAGAGGATCACCATCATGAAGATCATCACGATGTCCCTTCTGGCTACCTTCATGGCTACCGCCGCTGTCAGTGCGATTGCACCTCCTGCTCATGCTTGCGGCTGGGGCGCGAAGCGCTGCGGCTGTGGCGGCTGGTAGATCTCCCGCTGACTGTTGAGGATCCTCGACGGCGTGCCAAGACTCAGGTGCGCCGGCGGGGTTTTGTATTTTCAATGCAATCATCCGTAGACACTCAATCGGCGAGCCCGGCACCCATAGCAAACACTAGACATGTGCCAGCCCACTGTTGCACGGCATCACCGCGCTTAGACTAAACTTGATGCGCAAAGGCCTATGGCCTCGCTCGTCCTGAGTGTGAGTTGATATATTCGCCGCCGATTGATACGAGAGCGGGCTCCGCGGGTGCCTGCAAGATGACGCCGGCTGCAAAGCCAGAGCCGAGAGCTCTTCCCAAGTGATGCCGGATGCATCCGGCTCCTGATCAACTGGATTTTCCAATGCAGCCACTACGAAATCTGAGCCTCGCTGTTTCGATTGTGCTCGTCGCGGGCCTTTGCGTTTTTCCTGCTTACGCCGAAGATGCTTGCCCTGAAGGCGCGCTCGGCGTTTCTCGCACTATCGAGGTCGATACGACCGGCGGACCGTGGATCGGGTCGCCGCACGGCGATCCCAATCTGCTGGCTCCGGGCGAAGTCGTTTTGACGTTCGACGATGGCCCGTCACCGAAAAGCACGCGCCAAGTTCTCGACGCCCTCGCCAAAGAGTGCACCAAGGCCGTCTTCTTCATGGTCGGCGAAATGGCCGTCCTGCATCCGGAGGTCGTCAAGGAGGTGGCGGAGCAAGGCCATACGATCGGCACCCACACCTGGACGCATCCCAATCTCGCACGCCTTGATCAGGCCGATGTCACGCGCGAGGTCGAAGCGACCTTCGACATCGTTCAGAAGGCCAGCCCCGTGCCTGTCGCGCCGTTCTTCCGGTATCCGTACCTGTCGAGCAGCAAGGAAAACGAGGACTACTTCAAGAGCCGGAACATCGCGCAATTTGCAGTCGACATCGATTCTTCCGACTGGCGCGTGCGCCGCTCGGCACCGGTCATCACGAGGATCATGGCCGGTCTCAAGGCGCGCGGGCGCGGCATTATCTTGATGCACGATATCCATGGGTGGACGGCTGACGCCGTGCCCGAGCTTCTCGCGAAGCTCAAGGCGGGGGGATATAAGGTCGTTCTGCTGAAGCCGAAGACGTCGCTGGAACTCGTCGCCGATATCTCTCCGCCTGCTCCGCAGAAGGCGGCCGTAAGCAGATCGCGCAGAGGCAAGCATCAGCATGCCGTCTCGCGCACCCGGCGCGCTACGCTCGCGAGCAAAAAGTCCGCGGCGCTTCAATAAATCTCGGTTGATTTTGTAGAGAGCTTTTGGTCGCTGTCTTTGCGAGTGCGTCTGCTGACGCGCGCCCTGCCGTTATCGGCGTGCAAGGGCCCTGAATAGAGTCGCGGCGCCGACTGGAAAGCCGGCGCCGCGATTTGAAGTCTTAGGCGGCCTTGGCGACCGAGGTCGAGACCGAGGAGATCGTCTTCAGGATCTGCGAAGCGATCTGGTATGGGTCGCCCTGGGAGTTCGGACGACGATCCTCGAGATAGCCCTTGTAGCCGTTGTTGACGAACGAGTGCGGGACGCGGATCGAAGCGCCACGGTCAGCAACGCCGTAGCTGAACTTGTTCCACGGCGCGGTCTCGTGCTTGCCGGTGAGACGCATGTGGTTGTCCGGGCCGTAGACGGCGATGTGGTCTTCGAGGTTTGCCTCGAATGCCTTCATCAGAGCCTCGAAGTACTCCTTGCCGCCGACTTCGCGCATGTAGGCCGTCGAGAAGTTGGCGTGCATGCCCGAACCGTTCCAGTCCGTGTCGCCGAGCGGCTTGCAGTGGAACTCGATGTCGATGCCGTACCTTTCCGTCAGGCGGAGCAGCAGGTAACGCGCGATCCACATCTCGTCAGCGGCCTTCTTGGAGCCCTTGCCGAAGATCTGGAATTCCCACTGGCCCTTCGCGACTTCAGCGTTGATGCCTTCGTGGTTGATGCCGGCTGCGAGGCAAAGGTCGAGATGCTCTTCGACGATCTGGCGCGCGACGTCGCCGACGTTCTTGTAGCCGACGCCCGTGTAGTAGGGGCCCTGCGGAGGCGGGTAGCCAGCTTCGGGAAAGCCAAGCGGACGGCCGTTCTTGTAGAAGAAGTATTCCTGCTCGAAGCCGAACCAGGCGCCGCTGTCATCGAGAATGGTCGCGCGCTTGTTCGACGGATGCGGGGTCTTGCCATCGGGCATCATGACTTCGCACATCACGAGCACGCCGTTCGTGCGGGCGGGATCGGGATAGTGTGCGACCGGCTTCAGGACGCAGTCGGAGTTGTGGCCCTCGGCCTGCATCGTCGACGAGCCGTCAAAGCCCCAGAGCGGCAGGTCAGCCAGATCCGGGAAGGAGCTGTATTCCTTGATCTGCGTCTTGCCGCGCAGGTTCGGAACCGGCGTGTAGCCGTCGAGCCATATGTACTCAAGCCTATACTTCGTCATTCTTAGCTGCTCCCTGAGTTGACGTCTGAGGAATTCCTAATTCGTTTGCGACCGGCGAAGGCATGCCTGGGCGCTGAAGTCCGAGATCGCGGACGGCACCGCGAATTCGCCCGGGCTTCGCTGAAGTCCTGCATCTCGGGAGAGTTCGTGCGCACACCGCGGACTGGCCGCCAGGGCGGATGGCGCTGTGATCGAGGACGCTATTCCGGCGAACGGTCTCGCGCTCACTTCTTGAGACACGCCAGTCAGCATCCAATCTCCCTCTCAATGCAGCCCCCGCAAGGGCCCCAAGACTCCGTGGCGGAACACGACGACTGTGCGGGCGTTCACCACGGGGATGGATGCTATCCAAAGATACAAAACCTAGCATGCCCATAGTTTGGGCAATTGCTGATTTTTATTGAGGCATCAGGATAATCAGGCGAAACTGGCCTTCGAACCGGGCTCCTTTACTGAGCCGGTAGAACTTCAGGAGAGAGGAAATGACTGAAACGCATATTCGGCCGTCAGCGAAAATCTACCAATTCCCCAAGGGCGGACGCGCTTCCCTGCATGGCCAGCGCATCGTGAAGCAGGCGGCTTCGATCGTACCGGCGCGGCGCGTCAAGCCAGTTGAGTTCGGCAGCTGCTGGTATCACGAAGCGGCCATTGAAGAAGCCGCCGAGTCCGTGCGCTGGAGCTGAAGCCCTATCCGCACGGTATGAGTTATGTTGCTTTATTGAGTTTCAGATATTGATTGAGATCGCGCGAAAGGCTTTGTCCTTTTCGCGCGCGGCGGGGAAGGCTTTGCCGCCGAGGCCACAAGCTCCTGTATTCTGTTTAGTTTCCGCCTCGGGTGTTCTCACGCTCGAGTAAAAGCACCCATTTTTGGCACCCGAAACACGGGTCATCAGCCCACGTGACGGCAGGGGTCGCGAGGTCATGCACCGAAGATCGACCAGCCCATCCGCGTGGTGAGGCGTTCGAGCGCGATCTGCCCAAGACGCGAGTTTCCCGTCTTATCCAAACCCGGCGACCAGACGACGATGGACGCCTTGCCGGGAGCGACGGCGAGGATGCCGCCCCCTACTCCGCTCTTGCCCGGAAGGCCGACGCGGTAAGCGAACTCCCCTGAGCCGTCGTAATGACCGCAGGTCAGCATGAGAGCGTTAATCCGACGCGCCCTCTCAGGCTGCACAACAGCAAGTCCCGTGGACGGATTGCTGCCAAATTGTGCAAGAAAGCGCCCGGCCATGGCCAATTGTCTGCAAGACATCGCTATGGCGCAGTGATGGAAGTAAACGCCAAGCGTGAATTCAACCGGGTTGTCGAGGTTGCTGAACGACTTCATGTAATTGGCGAGAGCGGCGTTGCGGAAGCCGGTTCGCTGCTCGGAGGCGGCAACTTGGCGGTCGATCGTGATGGACGAATCGTCGGCCAGAAACTGCATGAACCGCAAAATTTCTCCCAACGCTTCGCGCGGGAGATGCCCCGACAGTATCACATCCGTGACGGCGATGGCGCCCGCATTGATAAATGGATTGCGCGGGATGCCTTGTTCGCGCTCGAGCTGCACGATGGAGTTGAACGGGCTACCCGATGGTTCACGGCCAACGCGGCTCCACAGCCTGTCGCCGACCTTCCCCAAGGCCAGGGTCAACGTGAAAACTTTCGAGATGCTTTGGATCGAGAATGGCGTATCAGCATCGCCAGCCGTCACAACGTTGCCCTCCGCGTCGACCACCGCGATGCCAAAAGCTTTCGGATCGACGCGCGCCAACTCTGGAATGTAGGTTGCGACCTCGCCCCGGTCGGGCATACGGCGCATCTCGTCGGCTATTTCTTTGACGACGTCGTCAAGCTTACTCACGGCAGGCCCATTTCGTGACTGCGATCATGCCCACCTACTAGCGGGCATTCGCTTCATCACACAAGCGGGCGAAATTGCTCGCGCTTCCGCTACGCGCCGCGCAACCGCGGGAATTATTTCTCGCTATCGAACGTATCGAACTGAATCTGCTTGGGAGCATTTGCGCAGGCGACGCTGCGACCGGCCGACAACGCGCCGGGCTCAAGTGGAACGCACAAATTTCATGTGGGTAGGATTGTTTCCGCGCCTTGCCGCCAATTGCCGAATCGGCTCGTTTCAACTAGCTTTCCTGGCGTTGTACGCTCCCGTACATTCATTAGATGATATTGCCTCGGCCCCGAAGCCTTCTCACTTCGGGGCCTTTTTAATTTCTATCACGTGGCGCGGTACGCACGCTCAGGAAAGCGGCGCCGCTCAAACGACCTGCGCTAGCTCTTCGACTGGACCTTCTCGTGAAGGTTCTTGACCATCTCCAGATGGTGCTCAAGCGTCGGAAGCATTTTCGTCGCGAACGCCTTCACCTCTGGCGTCGGCCCGTTCGCCGCATAATCTTTGAATTTCGCGACCGTGTCCTGGTGCGCTTTCAGCTGTTCGTTCGTGTAGGCGGAATCGAAACCGTTCTCCGTCGTGAAGAGACGCAACTTCGCGTACTTCGCGGCATGCGTCACATCGAGCGAATCCGACGGAGGCTCGATCTTCGCTTCAGCAAGAGCAGCCTTCAGCTCCTGAGCAGCCTTCGTGTGATCGTCGATCATCTGCTGCGCGAAGGTTTTCACGTCAGGCGATTTTGCGTGCTCCAGCGCGAGCTGGCTCGTGTCGATTTCGAATTTATTTCCTACAGTGGCGTTATCGATGAAGTCCTTCGTTTGGCTGGGGACGTCTGCTGCCAGTGCCGGCAGCGCAAGGCCCAGCACAAGGGTTGCTAAAATTGCTCTCATCGCGGTCTCTCCTCGGCGTCTTTCGATGGGCTCGTAACCGCTCCGGCGGGAGCAATGTTCCCGTCGCGCCTGGGTTGCCGGCCCGGATGGGAGCGTCGAGCGGCTCTCCGGCCCCGGGACCTCTTTTCCTATTTCGGAACTTTAGGTTTTCTGACCGGTTTTCGGCCAGATAAACGGAGATGAGCCGTGCACGAATATGTGAGCGAGTTTCTTCTGGTCCTGTCGGTTATCGGAACGCCAATCATTCTCGGTGCGCTCTTGTTTTACGGCATGACGATTTCAGAGCGCCGGAATTCGGCCAAACGCCGGGAGCGCAGAGCCGAGGGGTACCCGAAGCGTAGCTATGCTGAGGATGGCCGCAGCGGCAGCGCCCACCGCCGACGCGACCGATCCCACCGCCCTGTCTAGCGCGAAGCTAGTTGAGCTAGTTGGTGGCCTGGAACCGCCAGAAAGTTCCCGTGGGCGACTCCACCGCCAGGATGCTTTTTAAACGCTTGTCCGGCGGCCGGATGCCGAGTTGCACCAGCGCTTTCACATCGTTGAGCAGCGCCGGATTCTCGGCATAGCCGGAATGGTTGAGACCCAGCGCATCGGTGGAAACCGCTGTCACATCTATAGTGTCCACGCCCGGAATGATCAGCGGTCCGTCCTGGGGGACGTCGCCGGCGCGGGGCACACCGCCCCAGAACCGCGCGGAATATCCTAGCGCCCGATCGTTTGATGCAGCGTAGAGCGTCACGCCTTTGGCGAAGTTCGAGATTTCGCGCGCAATAATGTTGAACTTATCGCGGTCGACATCCGGCGCGGCCAGGATGACCTGGCTGATCACGACGCCTTCGGGAATTTTCGGGCGCATCCTTTCCAGCACGCGGAGCAATACCTGATTGCCCATCGAGTGCGCGATGAGGCTGATCGATTTCGCGCCGCTCCTCTCGATGACCAGCTTGAGAAATTCCGCCAGCATCGGTTCCGCCTGCTCAGCGCTGCCGTAGTCATACGTGTAGCTCGCGACCCTCCCGCCGGATGGCCAGCTGTAGAGGAAGGGCACGCCGTCGAAACCTAAGTCGTAGGCGATCTGCGCGGTTCTATAGAGCGCGCAGTCGAACGACGTGTTGAAGCCGTGCACGAAGACGAACGCGTGATCCTTGAACGTGGAGGATTTCGCCAAGTGCTCTTTGACGAGCGCCAGCATCTGGTCTTCGCTGAGGCTCGCGATTTCCTGCAGGGTGAAATGCTTATTTGGATCCTCCGTCTCTTCGTAGATCTTGTATTTGAAGTACGGGATTTCGAAGATCCTCGGCCGCTCGATGTGCGGCACCTCATGACTGAAGGGCACCGTAATCAAGGCGCGGCCAAGTTGAAGCTTGTGGCCGCGGTCGGAGCCAAATCGCAGCCTCGCCGGATCTAATTCGATTGCGCGATCCGTTCCGTAGAACACGGGCACGACTTTGAACTTCTTCGACGGATCGCTTGCGATTGCAGCGCGAGCCGCCGCTGCCGGTGCAGCAGGCGGTGGCGCCATGGGCGCCGGCGCGGCGGGCGGAGACATACGCGGCTCACCCAATCGCGCCCGCGGGGCGGCGGCGGGTGAGGCGGGGGCCATCGTCCCGGGAGAGAGTTCCGGCGGGGCGGCCCCACCCGCAGGTTCTTCAGCCATCGGAGGCGGAACTGCTTCGACCGCCTTGGGCTCTTCGGGAGCCTGTTGTGCAGCGCCTGCCGCTTTTGGTTCTTCGGGTGGCGGCGGCGGAGGTGACGTGTCTATGCCTCCCGAGCCGCCTGTTGTTCTGGTTTCGGGCTCCGCTTCGGATTCTTCGTGCTGTTCGAAATGCCTCTCAGGCGCTTCTTTCTTTTGCAATTCGGCTTGTGGCGGTGGAGCGGCTTCCGGCATCGCCGGGCGATTTGCTTGGGGCGGCGGCAGCGCAGGCCTCGCCTCTTCCTGCGCCTGACGGGGCTCGGCGCTGTCATTCTTGGAGAGTTTTGGGCTTTCACTACACGCGGCGAGCACTCCGCACGCTGCGAGTATCGTCAGCCCCCATCCCGCATTGCGTGCCGATCTACGGCAGCCTCGAGTTGCCCAAATCACGCTACCCTCCCCTAGGACGCGGCCCTCGCGCAGGCTAGGAAGCCCGAGAGCACCAAGCAATGGCTCTATGGCAGGAGTTTATGAGCGCGGATAGCGTCGAATTCCCGACTTGCGGGATGATCACTTTCCTGCCCATCGTCACGGCAAATAACCGAACAGGATTCAGCTTCTCGCCCATGGCCGTAACAGCCCTTCCCGCCCACAGAATTTCCGTTGCCGACTACGTATCCGGAATCGCCGGTGGCGATCGCTCGCTCCTCGCGCGCGCCATTACACTTGTGGAAAGTTCAAATCCCGAGCACGGGCGCCTTGCCCAACAGGTGCTGCAAGAACTGTTGCCAAAAACCGGCAAAGCCGTTCGGCTGGGCATTACCGGCGTTCCCGGCGTCGGTAAATCGACGACGATCGATCAGCTCGGAATGAATCTTCTTGGCGAAGGCCATCAGGTGGCCGTGCTTGCCATCGACCCGACGTCGAAGCGCTCCGGAGGCTCGATCCTCGGCGATAAGACACGCATGAGTTCGCTCGCGCAGGAGAAGAACGCCTTCATCCGGCCCTCCCCCTCGTCCGGAACGCTGGGCGGCGTTACGCGGCGCACGCGCGAAACGATGGCGCTCGTCGAAGCGGCGGGTTTCGATGTCGTCATCGTAGAGACGGTCGGCGTGGGCCAATCGGAGGTCGCGGTCGCCGATATGGTCGACTTCTTTCTCGTGCTTCTGCTCGCCGGCGGCGGCGATGATCTGCAGGGCATCAAGAAGGGCATCATTGAGCTTGCCGACATGATTGCGATCAACAAAGCGGATGGCGACAACGTCAAGCGCGCACAAAGCGCGGCGGCGGAATACCATAACGCGCTGCAAATTTTCACACCGCACGGCGCGACGTGGTTCCCACCGGTGCTGACTGTTTCCGGCCGCGACAATCACGGGCTGAAGGAACTGTGGGCCAAGGTTCTCGAGCATCGCGAAAAGATGACGGCGACGGGCGAGTTCGCGGCGCGGCGGCAATCGCAAGCCGTGTCATGGATGCGCGACATGCTTGAAGATCGCTTGATGGGGGCTCTCAGGGCCAATCCGAAGGTCGCGGCCGAGCTTCCCAGCATCGAAGCCTCTGTCCGCAGCGGCACGCTTCTGCCGACGCTTGCGGTCGAACGCATCATGGCGATGATGGGATTGTGATGCGGACCGCGATTCTCGATGTCCGATAAGAAAAAAGCGCCATGGGCTCTGATGCCAATGGCGCGCTGATCTCAAAACGCAATTTAAGTATGAGAAAAGATCCGGCGTTATCGCGAGATGCTGCCGGTCTCGATAACATTCCGGCGCGAATTGACCTGATATAGCGAGACTTCGATTTCGGCATTTCTTGCAGCCGCAAATTCCGCTTCACGGCGCGCTGTTTCAACAGCGGTCAAAGCCGCTTCTATCTCAGCATTACGCTCGGCCACGAAATTCGCATCCGCAACGGCTGCCAAGGCCGCATCGATTTCGCGATTGCGATCGCGCTCGAATTCCGCCAAGCGAAGAGCTTCCACGCGCGCCATCGAAGCTTCAGCGAGCGCATTCTGCGTGCGTTCGAATTCCGCTTGTGCAACGGCTTGAGCTTCCCGGGCAACGGCGTTTGCGACCGCAGCCAGTGATGCGTTGATCTCGTCGTTGCGTTCACGCTCGAACACGGCTTTTTCGCAAGCTGCAATTGATGCTTCGATTTCGGCATTCCGCGCGCGTGCGAATTCGTCGTCGAGCCTTTGTTTGACGCGAGCGATCGAGGCATCGATCTCAGCGTTGCGCTCACGCGCAAACGTGAGATTGGATGCATACGACGTGGTGTTTTCCGAGGAAGCTGAAACCCCCTCGACGGGGAGCGCAAGTCCTGTGAGGACGGTTGCGAGTATGATGCGCATGTATGACATTGGCGTTGACCTCGCTTAGATTTGATTGGCGCTCGGTTCAGCGCCGGCGAAGCCAATTTGAATCTATTTTACTTAAAATTGCGTGCATCCGTGTTGCGGAAAAAGCGCGTTATTTCTGCTCTTTTTCAGCATTTAATGTGCGATGGGATTTCGTACGCGAGCGTCGTTTCCCATCAATTCATATTGGCCATTTTGGCGCCTGCATGACCTCAAGCGAGATGCTTATTGAAGAACTGCATAATCTCGTCGAATGCGTCTTCGGTCTCGGGCAGAAATGGCGAGAGATATTGAGCGTGGCTTTGTCCTTCCAGGACTTGCAGGGCGGCTGGAACGCCAGCCTTGCGAAGCTTGCGATGCGCACGCACCGTGTCGCTTAAAAGAAGATCCCGCGTTCCCGACGTGAGGATCGCCGGGGGGAAACCGGTGAAATCACCAAAGATCGGCGAGATCATCGGGTCGCGTGGATCGTTCTGACCAGCGTAGAGCGCGCCCGCCGCGTTTGCCCAGCTCCGGCGCGAGACAAGCGCGTTGTCGACGAACGCGTTCGCCATGATCGAATCTCCCGACCATGTGAGATCGGCGACGGGGCTCCCGGGTGCGATGGCTCCAGGCAAAGCAAGTCCTTCGGCCTTGGCGCGGAGGATTGCAGCGAGGGTCAGCGCACCGCCTGCGGACGTTCCGAAGATTGCCATCTTGCGTGGATTGTAGGCGGCGAGCAGCACGCCCCAAACGGCCATGACGTCATCGAGTGCGGCGGGATAGGGGAAGTCAGGCGCCATGCGATAGTCGATCGAGACGACTTTGCAGCGGCCGTAACCGGCCATGAGCATACCTTCCCCGGCGCCCGCCTCGCCGGGAAACAGAACGTAACCCCCGCCATGGAGATGAACGAAAAGCCTGTCGCGATTTTCCGGCGCGATCTCTTGCGGTGTAATGACGAAGACGGGGACGCCGCCCATCTTCGTCTGTTCGACGGTCAGCCCGAAGTGCTGGCGAATGGCAGCGATCGCAGGCGCGGCACCTGCTGCACTTTTCACGGCGAGGCTTTTCCAGGCCGCAGCATCAGCAGGCAGCGCGTTCCAGCCCGGCGGATAAGGTTCGGCGATGACGGCTTGCAGCCCCTCGCTCACCGTCGATGGCACCGGCAAGGTGCGAGCCGGCAGCTGACGAGCGCCGAGATTTGCCGATGGCGCGGCCTCCTGGGCGCGCGCTGCTGCTGGGAGCGCTGTGGCGGCGAGCGAACCTCCAAGAAATAGCCGGCGCGAAAGTGAAAGTTTCTGGCTGATCGCGGCAAACGAGAGGACGCTCATGCTGTCGGTATTCTCCATGGGGGTGGGTAAAGAAAACAGGCGTCAATAGCGGCGCTGCGTCAACCGGCGAAAACCACGCAGCAAAAACACGCAAGCCGCGTGCGGTTGCCCGGACGCGGCGCGCAAGGTCTGTTCATCGAAGGAGATCGAAACGTAGGCAGTCAGCCGCTGCGGCTACTGCAGAGCCGCCACGAGGTCGTCGCGCGGCGCGAGCCAGGCGGGCGGCCCCAAAGCCTCTTCGGCCACAGACTTCAGTCCCACGAGGTCCTTCAGCCGCAATCCATGCGGCTCTGCCGGCTCCACCATGCCGCAAATTTCGAGCTGTTTGAGGGCGAGCGCAAGTTCGTCGATCGTGAGACTGAGGAAGTCCGCAATGATCGCGCAATTGACGCTGTCGTCGATGAAGGCCGGATCGCCGCCCTCCTCCCGGCTTCTCTGCGAAACCGCCGTCAAGAACGCCGCAAGGCGAATTGCCGGCTGCTTGCTGGCCGAGCTGGCGAGGCTTTCGCGGCGATAAATGAACTCACGTTCCATCGCCGCATCAAGTCTGGCCTTATTATGGGCATCACTTTCCGTGAGCTTCTCGGCCGCGTCCAGTGGAAGCGCGCGGACAGTGGAATTGATGGCGGCTCGCGCACTCGTCGCGTGGCGTTCTAAAAATCCCATGCCGACGAGATCGCCGGCAAGCGCGTGCTCGACAATTTCCATCGTGCCGTCAGGACGCGTGCGATAAATGCAGAGTGCGCCCGCTTCGACCCTGTAGAGAGACGTTTTAAAGTCACCGCTTTCGAAAAGAATTTCGTCCCGCCCGAGGTGACGAACATTGGCTTCTAAAGAATGAGACGCGGGCAGTGTCCGCAGGAGAGGTACGCTCTCCGCATTGCCGGAACCTGGTCGCAGCATGCTCGAACTCCACACAACAAAAACAACAAGGCTCGCCCAAATGCGGGCGTCGTCAAATATCGTGCGTCAGAGGAATAGATTTAGGGGACCGGAAAAGTCCGTCGTGAAACTGGGGGATCCGTGAAAACAGCTGGAATGTGCCCCATTTCTGCATTTCTGTCCAATCCTTTGAGGACCGCTTGGCCTTGATCAGTGCATAATTGCCTTGGCTTACACTGTTCAGCTGCCTCCTAACCTCAAGCCCGCGTTGAAGTTCCGCTTTAGGCGACGTTGCTGTGGAATACGCGTCAAGGCCGCAGGTCGCGCCACGCGTCATCAATGGCGCGCGGATCAATGCGCTCGCCGAAAAGCACCGTGCGGGCCGTATTGAGCAAAATCAGCATATCCAGGGCGAACGACGCGTTCTTGATGTACCAAAGGTCGAGCGCGGCCTTATCTTCGCGAGACAAATGGCGGCCACCTTTGATCTGAGCCCAGCCCGTCAACCCAGGCCTGAGACGCAGCCGCGCTTCGGAAAATGATGGCTGATCGACGGGCAAGAGCGGCCGCGGCCCAACAAGCGACATATGCCCGAGCAGCACGTTGTAGACCTGGGGAAGCTCATCGAGGCGGAGGCGCCGGAGAAGGCTTCCAACTCTGGAGACCCGTTCGGCGTCGGTCAGCGTGCGGCCGCTCGCATCACGGGCACGTCTCATCGTGCGAAATTTTAGCACCCGTATGGGGTGGCCGAACGCGCCAGGCCGCTGCTGCCAGAATATGAGGGGAAAGCCCACGTCCAGCATCACGGCGACGCTGATGATTGCCATCACCGGCGCCAGACAAATGATGCACGCCACAGCCGCAGTGGCATCGATCACCCGCTTCCATCGCAGATAGGAACTCGGCGGGCCGTCGTTGCCGGCGAAGGCTCCCGCCGGAGCCTCAGACGTATCATTGTTGGCTCCGGCGCCGCGATCCGCCATCAATTCGCTCCAGCCATACTGGGCGGAAAGCTCGTCCACCCGAACAGCGTGCGTTCTGCGAATTTCTGCGATCGCCTCCTGGGCCTTTTTTGACAAATGACCCAGTGGGATCGTGAGTACGAGGCGGCTAATCCGGATGCCGTGCACGGCCAGATCATGCAGAACCTCTTCTGCAGTCTCCGGCGGTCCTAGGATTTTGCAGGAGTGCAGCGATCGCCCGTGATGGCGCTCGGCATTGGAGAGAATGCCTGCGATGTGAACATGTCCGCGGGCATTTTCCGCGGCACACCGCAGAAAAAGATCTGCGACTGGATTGAGACCGATCAGCAGCACGTTCTCGCGTTCGTTGCGGAGCCGTTCTCTTGCCATCCGCGCGCGGTGCCGCAGGGAATGGCGCAGGCGCATGACCGCGCGGGCCCCGCCGAGCGTACAGAGAATAAGAAGTCCCTGCATTACCGGCAGCGATCGTGGCGTCTCATCAATCCCTTCGAAGGCGATATTCGCTGCGATGGAGAAGACCACGATCCAAACGGCGGCCGCCAGGATCAGCCAGCAATCGTTCAGCGACGTAAATCGCCAGACGGTGCGATTGAGACCGAAGATCCAGAGCACGGGAATGGCAACGCCGATCGTGAGCCATGGATAAATGCCGGCGTGTTCGACCGCTGAAATCGGCGGCAACGGGCTGCACAGCACGATCGCGAGGATTGTCGATGCGAGCACGAACGCAACATCCACAATCAGCAAGACAAGATGGTGCATCCGCAAAGCTCCGCAGGCGATCGAATCGATGAATGGATGCCTCGCCATGGAACTAGTCTTTTCGGATCATCTCCGCAATCGGAATTAGGCTCATCCTGTGGATTAAACCCGTTTCCTGGTGAACTCTACTTGGCTCAACGGTACTAGTTCTATCAGACCATTGGGAAGAAGATCAATGAACTGCGCCGTTCCTCAGACGACTCCGCAACCCGTTTGGATCGCGGTGAACACCCATCCGAACCGAGAGCAGTCAGCAGAGTGCAACCTTCGCCATCAGGGCTATGCCGTCTATATGCCGGTGATCAAAAAACAGATCCGGCACGCGCGCCGCGTCAGCGAGGTGCTGCGTCCATTGTTTCCCGGCTATCTGTTCGTACGGCTGAACGATACGCAGACCCGATGGCGGCCAATTTTGTCGACGATCGGGGTTCGTTCGGTGGTTTGCACGCGGGATGTGCCGTGCATCCTTCCCGCGCCCTTCATTGACGATCTTCGGGCGCGCGAGAAGGATGGCGTGATCGCACGCTCGGCATCAGCTCCCCAGATCGGAGAGACTGTCCGTGTTGGCCGGGGCGCGTTCGACGGCTTGGCGGGAAAGATCGTCGATTTGTCGGAGAACGACCGGCTCGTTGTGCTGATGGATTTTCTGAACAGGCCGGTCCGGGTCAAGATCTCCAGCGATCTCTTGTCCGCTATCTAGCCTTATCTCTGGAATGGCGCAGCATTGTGCGGCCTCGTGCGCCTGAGCACTTGCGCCTCCTCCTGGACATGCTCCACGAGTTGGAGCCATCGATCTATCGCCTGTTCCTTGCTGAAATTTTTCTCGCACATCGCCCTGGCGCGCTCGCCCATTTCGCTGCAACGATCCAGATCTTGTGCTAGCTTCGACAGCGCTCGAGCGAGACCAATGCCGTCACCCTCTGCAATCGCTACTCCGCAGTCGTAGCGGCGGATGAGACGCGCGAGTTCTCCGTCCGCAGCGCCCACAAACATGACGGGGCGGCCGGCCGCAGCAATCCCGTAGAATTTGCTTGGAACGATGAGACCTTCCAGCTCGGACCGCAGCAAGACGAGATGAACATCGGCAACCGACAAGCTTTGGCTGAGATGTTCGCGAGGTTGATACGGGCGGAATGTCATATTGGAAACGCCGCGCTCATTGGCCCTGCGCTTCAGCTGCTCGAAACCCACGCCACCGCCAATGAAGAGCCAATGGGGCTGCGGCTCGCCTGTTGCGCCCTTGGCCACAGTCATCGCTTCAAGCAACTCCGTGATGCCATGGGCCCGGCCGAGGTTGCCGGAGTAGGCAACGACGAATTTGTCCGACAAACACCACTCGGACCGCAGGGCATTGCGTTCCGGACGTATGGGAAGGATCGCGTTTGTGTCAGCCCAGTTCGGAATGACAGCGATGCGGCTGGGAGTTACGCCGGATCGCAGCAAGCGCTCCGCCATCAGTGAACCGATCGCGACGTTCATCGAAGCGTGACGAAGCGAGGCGTCGCGCGCTAAACGAAACGGCGAAAGCAGCAGCGACGAGCGCGTGCCCGCAAGCTGCAGTGCCTCGACGACCTCGGGAAAGATATCTTGCAGCCAGTTGACGATAACCGCGCCGCGCAGCCAAGCGATGAGCGAGACAAAAATCGAAAGCGCTGGCGGATCCGTCATCGCGACGACGGTATCACCGCGCCGAGCCAACCGCGCCAGCGTCCATGCTGCCGATACGTAGAACGTCAAATAATCGACGAGGCGAAGAGCAAGGCCGGCGCGGCCAAACTTCGAGGTCCAGATACGCTCAATTTGGACACCTCTGATCGTTTCGCGCGCGGGCCAGTTCGCAGCGGGATCATCGTAGGAGAGACGGCTGGTGATCACAGAGACGCTCGCCCCGCGCTCGGCGAGGCCAAAAGCCAGATCGCTCAACATCTGGCTCGTGGCGGAATGATCGGGATAGAAGAAGCGATTGATGAATATCAGGCGCAAGGCAGCCTCCATTCAAACTCTGGCTGATGCCAGCTCAGGCCGCTTTTTCACCGGCTGTGCCGGGTTTCCGGCATAGATGGTCCAAGGCGATGTCGTCTTGGTCGCGATGCTTCCCAACGCCAATATGCTGCCCTCGCTGACAGTCACCCCAGGCGCGACGACGGCGCGTGCAGCGATCCAGACGTGATCGCAGACGGTTATCGGCGCCACCCGAAGATCAAAGCCGGGAGCGCTCCAGTCGTGATTGCCGGTGCAGAGGTAGACGTCCTGCGATAGGCAGCAATGTGAGCCGATTGCCACGTCCGCAAGGTTATCAATCCATAGGTCCTCGCCCAGCCAGCAATAGTCGCCGACTGTCAGGCGCCAGGGAAATTTCACTCTGAGGCCGGGTTTGATGGTAACGCCCGTGCCTATGCGCGCGCCGAACAGGCGCAGAATAACGCGGCGATGGCCCGAACCGGGAATCGGCGGCCGGATGAAGAGTGCCTGCATGGCAAGCCAAAGGCACTCCACCCAAGCTGGCCTGCCGCGCAAGAAGCCGCGATTATTGTAGGCGTCGAGGCGCATTGCCGTCGCGACGCTTCAGGAGAGGATGCATGCTGGCTGGGCTCCGCCATTCAGAAGCCACCGGTAAACTTGCAAAAGCTGCTCGGCGACACGGCTCCAGCAAAAGTCCCGGCCGGTCAGGCGTTGACCGTTGCGGCCCATTTCAACTTGGGCTTCTCGCTCCATCCGCATGAAAGCTAGAAGTTCTGCGTTCATCCGATCGCCATCAAGAGACAGGCGAAACGCTGCGCTTTCGCTGAAACCCTGCGTTAGATTACACGCATCGGTCATAAGAACGGGAAGACCATAGGACCAGGCTTCGAGAACCGCGATCGGCAGTCCCTCGCTGAAGGAAGGCAACACGAACGCATCAGCCGCTCGAAAAGCCGCCTCCTTTTCCCTGCCGAACAGCGGGCCCAGAAAATGAATACGTTTCGAGAGACCCAACTTTCTCACAAGCTTCTGCAGTGTTTGTTCGTGCCCGCCCTCGTCCCATCCGGCGATTGCGAGGTGCCAATCCGGGCTGACTGACTCCGCAGGCCACGCCTTGATCAACTCACGCAAGTTCTTCTTAGGGTGGAGCCGTCCGAGGAAGAGCATCACCCGGTGCTCATGCGGCACCCACGCCGCCCAAGGCGCCGGAGTAGGCTTTGCGTGCTGCGGCGTTGCGATGCCGTTCGGGATGACGCAAATCGGATGTCGGAAGCCCAGCTCGCGGACCGCATGCGCTTCGGCCTCGCAGAGCGCATGAAAGCACGATGCGCCGCGAAGATGCGCGTTCTCGTATAGCCGAGCGGCAATGCGCTTTTTCCAGGCGGAATTCTTGAGCGCCCAGCCATCAAGCATGCCGTGAGGCGAGACGACGTATGGCCGGCCTGTGGACGCGCCCCAGCGTGCGACCACGCCGGAAGAATATTTCCAGATGCCATGCGTGTGGACGATGTCTGCATTGGCGCTGAGTAGGCACTGCCGCGCCTTCGGGGCGTAACCAATCGCGAAAGGACCCACCACGGGGAGCGGCGAAGCTTCTATCCCTGTCCATTGCTCTGCATCCGCGGCCCAGCCTTCGTCACGTAGACCCACGACATGCACGTTGGCTTTGGCAATGGATAGACTTCGCGAAAGACATTGTACGGCTGCTGCCACGCCTCCGCCCGATCGCGAAAGGCTGCCAGTGACGAGCGCGACTTTCATGCTCAGCTTTCCGTCAGATCCGAATTGACAGCGCCGTCGCGACCGCAGCGCCCATGTGAAGGCGCTTTACACCCCTGGGCCTCTTGGCAAGATCGACAGCCTGTGTCAGCCCCTGGACAAACCGGCCGAGATCCCATTCTGAAATGATGCGGCGGCTTGCAGCTCCCATTTCTTCTCGATTGCTGGATGTGGCAACAGCAGCCAGCAGGCGAGCGAGTTCACCTGCGTCGCGCGGGTCGAAACTGAAGCCGTTGACACCGCCTTCGACGAGGTCACGCTGGCAGCCAGCGCCTTCTGAGACCAGGACAGGAAGCCCTGCCGCCATCGCCTCATTTACGACGAGCCCCCATTCGTCGACGATGCTTGGAAGGACGAAGGCTCCTGCTCTGGCGTAAATGCCGGGGAGTGCCGCATAGCTCTTGTGACCCAGGAGATGCACGCTGGAGGTGACTGAAAGCTCGCTGGCGCGATCAGTCACAGCCTCACGCAGAGGCCCGTCCCCTGCGATGACGAGATCCCAAGGCTGATCCGAATGCGCGGAGCGATATCGCGCGTAGGCCTCGATGAGAAACGGCAAATTTTTCTTACTCACAAGGCGCGCGCAGCAGAGGAAGAAAGACTTCGGCAGGTTCGCTTGCTTCAGCGCCTCGCGCTCGCTCGTATTCTCGCTGGCCTTTGCGAAATGCGCATTGTCGATCGTATCAAAGCCTGTCGCAATTTTGTGCGCCGGAAATCCGAGCGAGACCAGAAATTCCGCGTGTGGCGTGCCGGCGACGAACGCTGCACGGTAGAGCTGTACCAGCTGGCGCTTCAACGCCTCTCGCACCCTATTCCGGCTGACACTTCCAGCATGCGTGTCACTCATCAGAATAGCCGGAATGTTAAGCGCATTACACGTTCGCAACGCTGCCAACGCAAAAGGTTCCGCATATCCGGGGATCGCAACCGCATCCGGCATGAAGCGGCCGAGCTCCGCCGTTAGCCTCTTTGCAAAAGCCTCCGCTCCCCGCGGGTTTGACAGCGCAATTACACCGGCATCGCGTTTTTGCGCTGCGACTTCCCAGCCGTAATCGGCGTCGATGTCCGAATACTCAAGCGCGAGCACCGAATGGTATTGCCTCACGGCCGCAAGACGCGCCAAATGATATGGCCCGTAGCTGCGGAAAAGCAGCGCGATCTTCATGGCCTGGCCCTGGTGCTTCGCGTGAGGGAATGAGCGTACCACACCTCGGATGAAACCCGCTCATTCCGCCCGCGACGCGTCAATATCCGCAGTGCTGTGATTGCGGGGATGCCGAAAAGCAAAGCTCTGAACAGCCATGCTTCAATCGTTTGCGTGAGAACGTATATCGAGAGCGCAGCGAAGATCGCGTAGGCGGGTTGCAGGCGCGGGTCCGCGCGGCTCGCACGCCAAAGCTTGCCGTAGAGCCCGCCTAATGCGAATGCAGCGAGTGGGGCGAACGCACCGAACTCCATCCAGAAGTCGCCCACTATCCCCGGCGCGGCACCAGACGACACTTTCCAGCCCGATACGTTGGCAATCCTCTCCGTTGGGATACCGGCCTCCCGTGTCAGGTCGATATCGAGTCCGATCGCTGCGAGGACATCGGTATACTTCGTCGGCCAAATCGCGGAAGGCACGACGCGCGCCGTCATGTGAGCAAAAACTCGCATTCCATGGAACGACTCGCCTGTCTCGTTCACATAGCGGACGATGGCGGACGAGTAGAGATACTCGTTGCCAGACCAGTTCTCCATCATGCGCGAGACAGGGCTGTCGAGGGGCTTTTCCGATCCAAGATATATTGCGCCGCGGTTTGCAACGAGCCAGAGAAGCAACATACCCATCACAACTGCGGCGGAGGCCGCAAACCAAAAAGGGATCTTGGGGCGGAACGCCAGAACGTAGCTGGCTGCTAGGCCGGTAATTGCGAGAAAAGTAGGACCCCGACGCGCACCCAGAAAGCCTTGCACGAGCAGCGGCAAAAGAAAGATGAAAACAAGAACCCAATCCTGAAGGCGTATGCCGCCTTTTCGCCGCGAGAGAACGAGCAGAGGAGCTGCTACAAAACCAAATTGTGCGGCCTCGCGCACATAACCACTATCATCCCATCCGCCGCCATATGCCCGCCCATAGGCAGCATCGAAGCCGCCGACGTTGACAATACCAACGACCCAA
This sequence comes from Hyphomicrobium sp., assembly GCF_035687085.1. Taxonomy (GTDB): domain Bacteria; phylum Pseudomonadota; class Alphaproteobacteria; order Rhizobiales; family Hyphomicrobiaceae; genus Hyphomicrobium_B. The sequence continues at coordinate 157,337 of NZ_DASRYS010000010.1, forward strand.
GCGACCGATCCCAAGACACCGAAGAGTACTGCAACGATGAAAATGGCATTCGCATCCTGCTCGGCAATGGGGATTGATCGACTGCTAAGGCCACGTGCTCCCCACCATATGCCGCCGATCAAGGCGGCGCACATGACGCCGGCGATCAACTGGAATTCCGCAAGCTGCTCCCAATAGCCGGCACGCGACACGAATTCGAACTCGTCGGCCGAGAGCCCATAGAGCGGCAGCGCTACGTACAGGAATAGCAGCTGGGGAGCGCAATAGATCGTCGGATGAAAGACATCGCGCCAGCGCGTCCAGTCGACAAAGATCGCGAACGCACAAAGTGCGGCTACCAAGCCTATGAGGGTGTAATACAAGCGGGCTAGCTATTCGCCGGCTTACAGTTTGGCAAGCGCGGCAACGAGCCGTTCTTCGTATTGCTTCAGAGTGAAAGATGCCGCTCGCTCGCGCGCGTTGCGAGACATGGCATTGCGAAGATTTCGATCACTCACGATGCGCTGAACGGCGTTGGCAATAGCCTCGGCGGACCGAATTTCAACGATTATTCCGTCAATGCCGTCGCGGACAACCGAGCCACAATTTCGCGTGGTGATCACGGGTACTCCGCATGCCAGCGCTTCGAGATGCACCAGTGCGAAGCCTTCGCACAAGGTTGGCAGCACGAACACATCGGCTGCCTGGAATTCCCGGCGCACCTCAGCCCGTGGAACTTGGCCGACATAGTTCGGTCCGCGAAATAATGGATCTCCCAAAATACGCCGATTGGCCGGCCCAACGACGCGGACCTCGCAGTCGACGCCCCTGCGCGCGAGCAGCCGTGACGCTTCAGCCAGATAATGATTGCCCTTCAGAAGCGACACATTCCCGACAAAGAGCACACGTCCACGGACGGGCTCTGGCCTCGTTTCAAGCCAGCTCTGATCGATGCCATAAGGCACAACAGCCACGCGCGCTGGATCGGCCCCGAGTGACACGACAGCCTTCTTGACGAATTCGGAAGGCGCGATGATCAGATCGGCGATCTGATATTTGATCCGGTCGCGCTCCCGGCCCGCTTTCGTGCGGTCGTTCGAAGAGGACGTCTGATGCCTCGGGAATCTTTGACGTTCCTCATCGAGCCAAATTCCGATGTCCGGGCTGAGCATCGCCTCATGGACGATTTTGAAGCCGCGTTTCTTGGCTTCCCGGCAAGCGTCGATGTCCTCGTTGACCAGAAGCGTATAGATTGCGTTGGCGCCACCAAAGCTTTCCTTGCGTGCGAGCGCGAGCAACGACGCAGCGCTACTTATTCGAGGCTCCGGGAAGATCTTTGCAGCCTTCTCGCGCATCACGGCGGTGCGTACCTCGCGCACTTTGGCATGCGGGATCTCCGTGGGAAGCTTTCGTCCGAGCATGCGCCGCACAGCGGCGGGCTGGAGCGCGCGCGGCCATACGTGCTCAAGATGACGCAACGGAGACGTGCTGGCACAGAAGTCCGTATAGAACCGCTGAAGCATGCCCGCGCGCTGCAACACCGCCGGAAGCGCGTAGTGGAGGCGCGCGCCTGGCTGGAGGACCGCAAAGCGCAACGGTGCGGCGTCAAGCATGTGATTTTATCCTCTCATAGGCGTGATAGTCCGATCCGAGCCAGATCCCTTGCAGTTTTCGAACTGCGGTGGCCCAGGTAAATTCTTCGCGCCTCGCCTCGATCGCTGTGCGGATCGCCCAGTACTGGTCGGCATTCTGAACATAGGACTGAATTGTTCCCGCAACGTCCTCAGGGAGTGCCGACGCATCGAATAGATGACCGCAGCCAGCCGGCATCGTGTCGGAGATTCCTCCGACATTGCGAGCGAGGACGGGGACGCCCAGCCTCAGGCTTTCGCGATTTGAAAGACCGAACGCTTCGGCATTCGAGAACAGGCAGGTGAAGTGGCAGGAGCGGACGAAGTTGACAAACTTTGCAAGCTCATGGCGCTTATCTATGAAACCCACCGCTTTCATCAGATGATGACTGGGGGCGGCATCAGGATCAAAGCCCGCAGCCATGATCTCAACCTGCACGCCTCGCGCGTGCAGAATATCTGCGATCTGGAGTACGAATTTAAGATTCTTTCGCCTCCAATCTTTTCCTACAAATCCTAATCTGACGGGCCTCAACGATCCACCGAGGCGCACGCATGAACCCGCGGGAACGCTCGCCGGCAGATTTGCGCCAGGTGGTACGACGTAGACTTTCCGCTTCGCAATTCCGTAATGTTCGATGACCGAACGCGCCGTCCAGCGGCTCATGCAAACTATAAGTTCTGCAGCTTCGTACTGCTCACGCTCGCGCGCGACGGCGTCTGCCGCCATTGCCCTTCCCACGCCACCTCTCCCGGACAGCCCATACTCGTTGAAGTTCTGGGTCAGCGTCGCGTCAATGTAATAGCTCGTTCTGCGAACGCCGCTTCGCAGCGGCGGAAAGAGTGGAAAATGGCTGATAACCTCAATGTCCGGCTCTATCGGCTGGACCTGTGCAAGCAGTCGCCGGAGAAAAGACGGACTGTACTGAAAGCCGCCCATCTCCCATCGCTTCATTGTTCTGGCGGCATTCCATGCGAGGCGATGATAACGCAGAACTTTCGTATCGAGTTGCCATCCCGCGTCGAGGAAGCCTGCGTCTTTTCCCGCGTTTAGAAAAAAGTACGGCGTGTTACTCCACGTTTCCATGGAGGTCGCATCGCCGAGACACGTCAGGATACGCATGGAGCAACCGCTGATGTCAGGCATTTGGAATTGCGGAACAGAAGCGACTCCCAACGAGCGGCGCATTTCTCTATCCCGTACTCGCGACGCACGTGAATGTTTGCTGCCGCAGCGAGAGCCTCCCGGCGAACTCGATTGCGAAGAAGTTCGCATATGCCCTCGCCGAGCGCTTGCGCGTTGCCCGGAGGCACGAGAAGTCCAGCTGTCCCGTCGGCCAGCACTTCGCGGCAAGCGGGGACATCAGTCGCAACGATGGCTACGCCTGCTGCCATAGCCTCAATCAGCGCGATGCCAAAGCCTTCGGCAGGGGTCGTGCTGAATGCGTAAACATCCATTTGCCCCAGCAGTGCAGGTATATCGCTGCGATTGCCTAGAAGCTTTGTGCAATCGGCAATACCCAATTTGCGGGCTTGCTCTTCAAGGGTGTTGCGTAGCTCTCCCTCACCGATGATCCACAGCTCGCAGTCCTCGTGCTTCCGATGTGCGAGTGAGAAAGCTTCGATGAGCGTTTTGTGGTCCTTGATCGTATCTAGGCGCGCGACCATGCCGACAACGGCAGGCCGCGCCTTTCTCTGCGCTCGTGCACGTTCTGCTTCGTCAGCAATGGAGATGACGTCGATTCCATTGTGCAACGGGCGCGAATGGTTAGGCATGCCAGCGCCCAGATTGCGAAGATCTTGGTCGACTGCCGCCGAGCAGGATGCAATGGGGCATCCGAGCAATCGCGAGGCCAGTGTTATACCGGCCCATTTGTGGCGCGAAAGTCCATATTTAGGTGGGGGGTTTCCGGCCTTCACGGCTATCGATTTTATCCGGGAGCTACGCGCTGCTGATGCTGCAATCATGTGGGGCACGCCAAAAACGTGCATGAGGACGGCATCGGGAGAATTCGCGTTGAATAAGGATCGTAGCCACCACCACCTCGCGAAGCCGCCGCGGTAATTTTCCGGCGCTATGGTGAGGCTACAATTTTCGATCTCATCAAATGCTCGTTCCAGCAGGCGGCTTCCCGGTTGTAGCGCGACGACATGCTGGCGAAAGCGCGACTGCCAATGCTTGGCCAGACGCAAACACGTCATCTCCGTGCCACCGGCTCCCAGCCCATGCACGATATGCACAATAAGAGGCTGAACGGTCACGCGGGTTGCAGGACCGCTGGCGACAATTGACCGGCGGATGCGAGGCCAAGCAGCTGTCCGTATTCGCACGCCATGGCTTCGCCCGAGAATTTGCGCAAAGCCATATGCTTCGCATGGGACGCACGCATACTAGTGGCGTGAGGATCCGCGCGGACCGCATCTATGGCATCGGCCATCGCAACAGCATCGCCGGGCGGGACGAGCAATCCGAGACCGCCCGATTCCAGAACCTCGCGGCAAGCACCCACGTCGCTGGCGACGATCGGCACGCGTGCGATCATCGCCTCCGCGAGCGCTATGCCGAAACCTTCATCCGGCGTCGTTGAGAAAGCGAACAAGTCAAACCCGGCGATGATCGCCGGCACGTCGCGGCGCATCCCAAGCAGCCTCACCGTGCCAGACAGATCTTCCGCTGTGATCATCTGCTCTAGCATCGCACGCTGGCTGCCTTCACCAACGATCTCGACGCGGATCTTACGGCCGCGTTCCTTGAGGATTTTGGCGGCGCGGATCAACGTAGCCTGATCCTTGTGTTTCTCGAGGCGGGCAACCATGCCTATCGTGTAGGGCTGATCTTGGCCCTTGGCGTCAGGCGTCGCATGCGGGATGAATTCTTGAACAGGCACGCCGTTGTAGACGACGGCTGTTTCCCATTCGCGAACGCCGAATGCTTTCATCGTGCCTTGTTGCACATAGCGGCTGCAGCAGACGAGCCGGTCCGTGAGTGGACGGCCGAGTTGGACTAGGAAGCGGAATTTGGCCTGCGCAGAGCCGCTGCTAAAATTCGGATAATTGCCGACGTGTGCGACGACCCGCCTGACTCCGTCCAACCGCGCGCCGAGCGCTATCATGGCGTGCCAGCCGAAAGGCATCGATAGCAATGCGGCTGGCCGATACTTCCGCGCAGCCGCAAAAATCTTGGCGACGAGGACGAAGTATCTCGTCCTGCCGCTCCTTGGGATGTTGAGCGTTATTCGCTCAACTCCGAGCGCATCGAAGTCCGCCGCGAGATCCTTTGGCGTGTCCTGAAGGACGACGAGCACAGGACGGAGACCCCATGCCAACCAATGCCTGCAAAGCTCAAGCGCCATTCGCGGCGTCCCTTCGGCCGCGAGCGACGTCACGACGATGAGCACACATTGGCCCGCGGCCTTCATTTGGAAGCGATCCACCATTGCTACCGCACGCTAGGTGACCGCAATCAGCGTCACCACGAGCCCGATATGTTCCTTAAGGACTAGCACTGACGGTGAGCCGATCACAATGACGCGAATGCAACAGCGACTATTATTTGTAGTTGCGTACTATAATCAGCGTGCGTCGCGTTCGATCATCAATCCCGTGAATGCAAAGGATCCCGCGACCAAAGTTTCGGACGCGGACCGCGCATCGAGAACGAGCCTCAAGAGCTGCGCTCTGCAGGCAGGCGGAATGTCGAAGCTCATCGTGAATTGCGACCAGCCTGACGATCCTTCCAAGAAAGCCTGGCTTTCGCCGAGCGCGCGAGAGGGCCGCTCCACACACGCGATTTGCCACTTAAGGCCGCGCGGCCCTCTTAGCATCCCCTTCGACATTCCAACGAGGCGATACCGGCCTGGAGCCAGGACCAGGAATTGATATACCGGCCGAAGGTCAACGCGCCCACCACCAAGCTCCAGCGAAAGCGCATTTTCCAGTGGCAGCTCCTGGACAGGAACGATTGCCGCTATCGCGCCGGCGCTGCTATCGATCGCCCAATCGAACGGAAGGCCGGACGGCAGATATTGGAAGCTCCCATTAAACAGCAGGCCTGCGGATGCGAGTTGTTTTGGTGGAAGGAGCTGCAGCCAAACCGAATACGCTTGCTCATAATATTTCTGGGCAATCAACCTGCGAAGATAGCGGCTAGCCTCACGCGGCTCCGGTGGGTGCTCCGACTTCAGCAATCCTAGGAACAATTGCGCAGGCAGCTCAGCGTTGCTCTTCTCATCCGCGAGCGCCTCGAAAAACTTTTCGCGCCATGGCGGTGCAGCGGCGAGCATAGCGATCAATTCTTTTGTTCCCGCAGGTAAAGTTGCGATTTCCACCAATGCAGGCGTGATCTGCAGAATCAAATCCGGGCGGATGCGAAGCAGCACATCAGCGTGATGAATAGCGCACTCAATGTTCCTCAGAATAATGCATTGCCGGAGAAGCCAGTAGGCTGCCGCGGGTCTTCTTTTCGATCTTGCCACCGCTGCCTGCATGAACATGATGGCAGACGCGGTATCCCCATCAGACGCCGAGAGTATTCCAAGAAGCTCGAAACCCCATGCACTCAGCGGATCGGATTGTAGCGCTTGCAAAACACGCTGACGTATCCGGCTTTCGTCAGGATAGGATTTTCCGTCCGGTTTGAGGATACCGCCCTCGGCGTGCACGGTGTTTGCGAGCCAAGCCTCCGCGATCATGAACTGCGCAGTTGCGTCGGAAGCGCGGACTGCCAGCGCCCACTGCGGGTTGATGCTGCCGATGTACGCGACGAACGTTCGAGAAAGCACGAACCAGCCGAGCACAACCGCCAGCGCGATCGACGCAACAGTGCCCACTACATTGGAACTCAACAGCGCCACAGACTTGGGAGAGTTCCACAAAGGCCTGCTCACAGCGGCCATACTCGCCTACGCAGCCGTCTCGCGAGGCGGGCGGAAGGCGCGTAAGCCGCGGTCTTGTGTCTGCTTTCTGGACGACTTCTGGAGAGCGGCCGGGACGCAGCGTCTAACGGCCTTGAGCCTGCTCGCAGCGCATGATCACCGGCTTCCGTGGGCATACGCTCTGCCGATTTCACTTCGTTCCACGCCATCAAGACCCGTTGCGCCAAGCGCGCTTTATGCGGATCTCCGCTCACGTCTGGGTGCAGCCATTTCAGCAGATAGGCCATGTGCCGGCGAAGCTCTGCAGAGCTTGCTCGACGATCGAGACCAAGCACACGATAGGCATCGGAATTCGTTGCTAACAAAACCTGCTCGATGAAGAAGATCGCAGCATCGCGATTTGCGGAAGACGAGCGCTTATTGATTTCTTCGGCTTCGCATTCGGCGCCCGTTTCAGATGCTGCGAGGCGCAGGAGCAAGAGAACGCCGGGTGGCAGAGGTGCCGATCTCATGATGCGGACCTGCGTTGGCATGCGAATGAGATCGAGAGCCACGCTCAACGCGTGATTTCTCCTCGCGCTCATGACGGGGCACCGATTGTGCGCGGCGTGGCCTGAGCATTTGCCAGCGTTGGCTCATAAGAGAACGCGTTAGCGCCATATCCATAGCCATAGGCGTACCCGTAGCCGTAACCCGCCGAGCGGGCGTCCAACTTTGTAATCACGCCGCCGATCAACGGGCCTTTCGAGATTTCGAGACGTTTGAGCGCGCTTCGCACGGCTCCGCCACGGGCCAATCCGCTTCCCATCACGAAGATCGTGGCCTCCGCTGCATTCGACAGCAGCAGCGCGTCTGCCAGTCCCAGAACCGGCGGCCCATCAATGATGACGAGGTCAAAAAGTTCGAGGCTGCCCGAGAGCAGCGACATCAGGTGCGGACTGCCCAGGAGATCGGCCGCGTTGGGTGGCAAGGGCCCGGATGATAGCAACGCCAGATTCGGCGTTGCGGTTTTCTGGATGGCGTCCTGCGGCGTTGAGGCGCCGGCGAGGCACGAACTCAATCCAACGGAGTTGTCGGCGTTCAGATATTTATGCAATGAGGGATTGCGCATATCAGCGTCAACCAGAAGAACCTTCAGCCCTAACCGCGCGAAGTGCTGAGTGATGGCGATAGAGCTGATCGATTTTCCTTCTTGCGCCCCGGCACTCGTCACGAAAAGGGTTTTGGGCATGCCGCGCACGGTTGCGAATTGCAGTGATGTGCATAGGGATCGATAAGCTTCCGCGAGTGGCGATCTCGCGTCCGCCAGCGCTTCTCTGACATCGACACGGGAACTCACGAGAGGAATGATGCCAAGCGTTGCAAGCCCTCCGACACGCTCGGCCTCCTCGACTGTATCGATGACATCGTCGAAGTTCTCAATCACGTACGCGAGCGCAATGCTTGCTCCAAAGCCGAGGACTAGAGCGAGAATCATGGATTTTACGAGCTGAGGAGAGGACGGCGCGCCCGGCAGGCTCGCGGCATCGACGACGAAGACGTTGTTGCTTCCGACGCCTCCCGCAACGTCTACCTCCTTATATCTTTGGAGGAGGCCATTATAGAGTTCCCTGTTAGTGTCGACCTCACGCTTCAAAATATTGTACTGTATCGATCGCTTCTGAAAGTCGAGAACATCGCTGCGGAGCTTCGCGACGCGCGCGCTGATTTCCTTCTCCTGACTGAGCGATGACTCAAAAGCGTTTTTCAGCGAGCCGCGGATCGTTTTCACTTCAGCTGCAAGTTGCCGGTCCACTTCCACGATCTTATTGTTGATCTGGATCATCGCCGGATAGCTCGGCTTGAAGGTTTGAAGCTTTTCCTGATATTCGGTCACGAGGTCGTTGCGCTTTGCGCGCAGACTGTCGATGGCAGCGCTCGAGAGAAATTGCGGGAAGTTCAACGCGTCCGATTTTTCGACCTGTCGCCAGAGTTGCTCATTCTTTATTCGCTCGCGCGAGACGTTGCCGAGGGCGGTGCTGGAATTTGCCAGATCCGCTTCGACAATCGATGAGCTTGCCCCGATGGAGACGATTTGCTCCTTTTCGGCGAAGGCCAGCATCGTCTTCTCTGATTGTTCGAGGCGCAGTTTCAGCTGCTTGATTTGGTCTTCAAGAAAGGCTTTGGCGTAAGCATTCGCCTCGAAGCGCTTGTCTAGATTGGACGCGATGAATGCGTTCGCGTAGGCGGCTGCGATTTTCTGGCTGCGCGCTGGATTAGGATCGGAATAGGAAATATCCACCAGGCGGGAACCGGGTATCGGCCGCACAGAAATGTTCTGCTGCACGATGGAGGCGGCAGCAGGAATCAATGAGCTCGCGCTCTGCGGCGTGGGGCTGGCGGGGCGTAGCCAGCCCCTGATCGTGGCCAGCACCGAAAATGCGCGCGGGCGGAAGAAGTCTTGATCTTCTTGCAAATGCGCCAGGCGCGCAACGCGTTCGGCAAGATTCCGGCTGAGCAGCAGTTCGTATTGCGTCCGTAGGAATTCTGAATCTGCGCCTTCAACGGGCGTGATATTGCCGCCTTCGACAATTTTGGCGACGTTGCGATCAATTTGAAGGCGCAGGCAGGACGTGTAGAGCGGCGTCATCATGAGCGTCCGCACCGTGCCGATGGATAATGCGGCGACGGTCACAGCAAATATGAGCCCCTTTCTCTTCAGGAAGAGCCGTATCGCCGCTTTCACCTTCAGGGCAAACTCAGCGCCTTTTGGCGATGACTGCTCAAAGCCACGACCTCCGTAGATCTCGTAAGGATCGCTCGCCTCGAGCGCGCGGATGTCCGCGTAGGTGAGAGGCGTATTGTTCGAATTTTTGGGAGAGGTCATGGTGCCGTCATCTAAAGGCCAGCGAACTGAGCGGCGAACGCGCCCTCACAGGAAAGGAACGAAGAGATTTGTGACCGGAACCACCTTCAGCAACGCTTGAAGGGATTCCTTCATGGCGGAGTTACTGACAACGACGACGTCTCCTTCGACGATCTGCGGATCCTTGGCTTTTCCCGAGCGAATTTCCGCGACGTCGAATTTTGCGGCAGATTTTTCACCCTTGGTGCTGCGGAAGATCGCGACCGATGAATCGGCCGTGTCCGTAAATCCGTCGGCGGTCGCGATGACTTGCAGAAGTGTTGTAGATCCGCGCAGCGGATAGACCCCGGGCTTCTTCACGGCTCCATCAACGGTGACGCGCTGGCTGTTGTATTCCTTGATGTACACGTTCACCTGAGGTTGCTGCAGGTAGTCTCGCGCGAGACGCTTGGTGAGATCGCGTTCGATGTCGCGCGGGGTCTTTCCGGCAGCTTGCACCTCGCTAGCCAGCGGAAGATTGATGGTGCCGTTGGCAGCGACCTGAACGGTTTTGGACAGCTCGGGAACCTGGAAGACGGAAACTTCCACAACATCCATGGGCCCGATTTTGTAGGCCGCCGTAGCGGGGTCCCCCGTTGCGATCAACTCGGCGGCTTCGAGCGCTGCCTCTTTGCGGAGTTCAATCGGCGGCCCTCCCGCCTTGTCGAGCTTTCGAGCAGCGCTGGTGACATGAGGTCCTTCATTCAATGAAGCCCCGCATCCGCCCAGCAAAAGCGCCAGCACCATACAAGCAAGCGTGGCATTACACGCCGGTCTGCACACACTCCAGGAAGCGGAGCAATCAGGCGCTTTTGGGTATCTCATTCGCATGTTGTGCCAACGACAGAGGAAGGTTTGACGGCGAGGTGTTTGCGAGAATGCCTTGCGGGCGCGTGAAAACGAGGTGGTTGGCTTCGACGTCTCCGACGCGCGAGGCTGCGGCGTCCCGCCCTCGCTTCAAGTCCGGCGCGCGCCGTTCCAAATCATGCGCATCGGTTGCGAGAAGATGGACGAAGCCTTCGTCGAGCAGCCGCTCTGCCCAGTATTTGGCGGAACGTCCGAACGCTCCAAGAAGCGATCCCGATGTGACCTGAAACCAAACGCCCGAGCGCGCGAGCCGCCGGATCAATGAAAAGTGTGGCTCGATCCAGGCCAACCGCTCGGGATGAGAGATGATAGGAACGTACCCCGCCACCATCAGCTCAAATACGAATTTTGTCAGAGGCTCAGGGCGCACGTGCATCGGCAGTTCGAGCAGCACGTAGCGACTGTCCGCGAGGGTTAGGATTTCACCGCTTTTGAGTTTGGCGCCAAAGTCCGGACAAATATGAGCGTCAGCACCGCTGAACAGGCTCAAATGCACTCCTGCTGCCGCCAGAGCAGATCTCAATTCTTCGGTCGCGGCACGGATAAGCGGTCCGGTATTGTGGTAGAGGCCGGGCAAGATATGCGGTGTACAAACGACCGCCTCCACCCCGTCGTCAATGAGTGCCGAAGCCATCCGGAGCGACGCCCGGATGTCAGGAGCACCGTCGTCGATGCCGGGCAGGATGTGGCAATGGACATCGATCAAGGGCCGGCCTCAAGACTAGCTCATTAGGACTAGTCATCAGCTATCTGGATTTTCCTGCCGCGAGTCAAGCCGCGCTCAATTTAGAGCGCATTACGTGTGTCCGACTGGCACCAACTCGGGGTTTTCAGCGCGAGAACGCGCGTACGCCCTTCTCCAGTCTGGATCGCCGATATAGTTCTATAGTGCTATTCCCGGGAGGCTTCCATGCGCATGCGCTTCGTCTTCACGGCGGCTTGGCTGACGGCTGGATTGCCGGCGGCGCTCGCTGCAAACGTGTCCGTGCTCAAGGGAGAAGCTCTCGTTAGCCGCGGCGAGGGCTACGAGACGCTCAAGGGTTCTGCCAATTTCGCGCCTGGCGATACGATCGTTCCGAAGCCGGGAAGCTCAGTGAAGGTCACGTTCTCGAATGGGTGCACACTTTTTCTCGGTGGGGGCATGATGTTCAGCGTGCCGGCCGAACCTCCATGCGGGGGGCCATCGCCCGTCAGTGGCGGTAGCGGGGCACTGCAACAAGCGGATCCAGCGCTCATTCAGAATTGGACCGCAGCGACACAGACGACGGCCTTCAGCACGACGCCGATGAATTTCACTCCTTATCTTATCGGCGCGGCGGCTGTCGGCGGCATTTCTGCTGCGGCTGTAGCTCTGAGCGGCGGCCGCAGCGGGAATCCAACAAGTCCGTGAGAGCGGATGAGATACGGGTTGCGTCAGCCACTTCAGCGCGCACAATGAAAGCGCGGCGGCCGCATCGTTGGAGTTCACAGAGAGCGAGATTACGTGCTGTCATCTCGAAGAACGCTCTTCTCTGGCTGACGGGGGTTGTTCTGGCGGCCTCGATCGCGTTCGGGGGCGCAACCAGAAACGGGCTTCCCGGCGACGTCTTTCTGCAGTTCCTCTCCGTCATTCTTCTCGTTGGCGCGCTGCGGAAGGTCGCTCTCTCCGGCTCGCTGTGGCAATTCAGATGGCCGCTGATCTTTATCGCAGGGCTCACGATCATCCCGGCCGTACAGCTTCTCCCCCTCCCGCCTGAATTGTGGAGCCGGCTGCCCGGACGCACGCCGATTTCGCAAACGTATGCTCTCCTCGGCGATCCGCTCCCGGCGCTGCCCCTGTCAATGACGCCATCTGCGACTTGGCTGAGCGGACTCGCATTGCTTCCTCCCGTAGCGGTTTTTCTCGGGACGTTGTCGTTGGGCTACGTCGATCGGCGGCGTCTCAGCTACGTTCTCATCGCTATGGCGCTCTTCAGCGTTTTGGTTGGCCTGCTGCAGCTCGCGCAAGGCCCAAGTAGCGGGCTTCGCTTTTACGAGGACACGAACAAGACCGAAGCGGTCGGCTTTTTTGCCAACAGGAATCATTTCGCGGCGCTGCTCTACGCGACCAGCCTTTTCGTCGCTGCGCACCTTGTCGATGCGATTGGCGCATCGGGGCAGACCGGGCGACGGCGCCGGCTTAGGGCAGCTCATTTCGTCCCTTTGCTGATGTGGCTGAGCGCCCTTTTCGCGCTGACGGCAGCCCAGATGATGGCGCGCTCCCGGGCCGGTCTCGTTCTGGGCGATCTAGCACTTGCTGCTGGCATCGTGATCGGGTTCAGCGACCCGCGCGTGTCGCGCCGCGGCTGGGCCCGCATGAGTGCAGGATTTATCGCAGCGGTTGTTTTGTTGCTGCTGCCATTGGCAATCTATCGCATTTCCGATCGGTTCGGCGCGGATCCTTTCAGCGACTTGCGCATCGATTTTGCGCGCAAAACAGCATCTTCCGCTTACGCTTATATGCCTTTCGGCACTGGGCTGGGATCGTTTGTTCCCGTCTTTCAGCTGCATGAGACGAATGCCGACCTCGGCCTCACCTATGCCAACCATGCACACAACGATTTTCTCGAGGTCTGGCTGGAGACCGGAATATTCGGCCTTTGCGCAAGCCTCCTGTTCGGCATTTGGATGGTGCGGCGCGTGATTTCCGCATGGAGGAGGCCTCGAGATCACCTGCACAGCATCGATGTCGTCCTTACACGTGCGGCCGCCATCGTGGTCCTACTGCTGCTTTTGCATTCTCTCGTCGATTATCCACTTCGGACGACCGCAATGATGACGGTAGCAGCCTTCGCGCTTGCGCTCCTCGTGAGACCCGCTCAATTGCAGGAAAACGAACATCGGGATCACGCTGTTGCCCTGAAGCCTGGCCGCTCTCATGAACCTCGGCCCGCCGAGCGGCCTGGCGACCCGCGAGCCTTGGACGCCAAGCGGCGCCTGGCCAGCGAGCTGGCTTCAGCCAAACGAAACGCGACGGCCATACGCGACTAGAGCTGAGAAGGACTAGCACGTGTGTGGCACGGCTTGGTCACAATTTAAGGTGGAATCGCATCAAAGGAAACACGTGTGTCAAGGCCAAGTTGCCGCATCCAGGCGCTGGCGTTTGCCTGCTCGGGCCGCTAAATCACTGCGGTCGCCAGGGGGCAAATGATTCCAATTCGCTAGTCATGCCTCACGGCTCGAACACGTCCCAACGCTGCAGGATTGCGATGAAATCCACCACCTCGCGTGAACCGCCCGTCTACGTCGTACTCGTCGACAGCCGAGGCCAGATCATGGACGTGAGTGCCAAGTCCGGCGCGGCTGAGGGCAATCAGAAGGTTGCTCTCGCTCAATATCCCGTGGGCGACTCCTATTTCGATCATTGCGATGCTGATCATCGCGGCGAAATCCAGTCACTGCTCAAGCGCAAGCGCAATCTCATCTCATTCGTCGTGCCGTCGCGGCCGAAGCAGAAGCAATGGTTCGTCGTGATCGGAGTTCCTGTGAGCTCAGATCCAGCCACCGGAGCGGTTCTCATGCACGTGGACATCGCCGGGTGGGTTCCCGATTCCAAAGAGACGGATGCGAAAACGAAAGCTCCAGTCACTCCAGCGACGCTCAATCCGGGCCTCATTCAAGACACCATCGTACGCGCGCTTTTCCAGCAGTTCGGTCCTGGTTTCAGCGAGGCGCCCGTTACGCCGATCGTGCCTCCGGACGTGGAAACGCTGAGCCCGCGCCAGCGCGAAGTGCTGATGCTGCTTGGTGCCGGCAAGAGCAATGCCGAGATTGCGGACGAGCTTTCCTGCTCGTTGAATACCGTCAAAAGGCATGTAACGGCCGTCTTGCAAAAGCTGCGGCTGCCCAATAGGACGCGCGCTGCGATGGTTGCCAACCAGCTCAGCCTCCAGACCAAGAATTAGCGCGACTGGTTTCATGGCGCCGGCACGAACATCTTGCCTCGGCCATCAAAGCGCGGCCGTCGCATGTGCCGCCGCTGGCGCCTATTTGGCGACACGACCGCCTCGATAATATCCGGGCTTCTCGTTTCCTTCATGAGATGGACGATCGTTCTGGCCAGAGCACCTTCGTCAGTGGAGGCGTCTTCCGGCGGCGACACGATGGACATGCGCACGCAGGGTGCTTCGCCCAACTGCATCGTTGCGAACTTGGCTGCGAGAAAGGCCGTCGCTATGGGTATACCGGCGGGGCCGGAGGCGGGGCCCACACATATCAAGTGCAGATCACGACCGGCGTACGGCAAGACGGCATCAAGGCAATAGAGCAATCTGCGTGTCCCCAGCTCGATGGCCTTGTCCGGCGTCATGCGCTGCCGCTTCGAGGCGCCCAGTTCGAGGACGACAACATCGATGCGTTCGAACTGCGCAAAGGCGATGTGGAAGAATTCGCTCATCGAGGCTGGACGGTCTAAGTCTACAGGCTGGCAGTGGGCGCCTTCGCGGCCGTCAATTCTCCCGTCGAGCGCATCAAATCGAAGAGGCGATGCACCGAGCGCGACCCGGCCGCCCTCGCACAGGATGAGTTCCGTGATCGCTTCGCCGTACGAGGTGGTCGCACAGGGAATCGCCGCGACTTTCCCCGCCATTTCTTCAGAACACCCGACGAATTCTTCGTACATAGCCCATTGGCCTCCACAATCACCGATTGCGACGTGAGTTAAGTCACCACCCAGATTAAGGCAACTATTGGTTGTACTCATGCTTGCAATTTACGGTGGATTTCTAATTGGTGTTACTGGCTCGCTTTCACGTACGCCGCATACGCAGCCGGGAAGCCGCGCGTCGAAAAAGTCAAATTTAGCGGCTCTTTGGAGGTGCTCTGCACGACAGCAGAGATTTTAGATGCCTTGCCCATTTGGCCCAGCATCGGCTCCGAAACATCGAACGGGGCGAAGCATCCCGTGTGATGGCAGGTGGCGTACGGCAGGGTCAGCGGCGCTGCCTGGTTCTCAAGGCCTAACACCACGCCGGCCTGTAGTGCTACGCCCACCGGCAGCCGCAGCGAGCCCTTGAGCTTGCCTCCATCATCCCTGCTGATCATCAGCACGCCAACGGGCTTCTTCAGCTTCGCGCTTATGAGGGTTTGGGACAGCACGCAGGTTTTCCGGCCTTTCGCCGGCGCCCCACATGTCACCCGCCAGTCCCCAATAATTTCGTTCGTCGCTTGCGCCTTGGAGGTATCAGTTGAAGTCGCGACCCCGGCCTGGGCGGCACTGGCAAGGCCGGCAAGCAGAGCGAAGGCGGTGAAATGTAAAATTCGGGCGTTCATCGAGCATCTCCAATTCATGACTTCAGTGAGCGGCAGAGGGCGACCGGGAGCTGATCGCCCTCTCCCGCCCCCCTTCACCAACCAACCCTGACGCCGACGCTTCCGCCAAACCCGACAAAGTCATCCTTGCCGAATTGCACGTTGCCCTTGGCGAAGCCTGTGATGCCGTCGCCGGTCAGGCTGAAGACGTTCACGCCGCCCGAGACCTCACCAAGCGCGCCTGTCAGGTTGTCTTCGGCCTTCAGCACATAGTTGCCGGACGTCACGTCCGCCGTGTTGTCCCCCAGGAACTCGTAGAGGGCGCTGACCCCGATGAACGGTTCATACTTCGCCTTCTCCCTCGCAATCGAAGTTCCGAGGCGAACGCCGACGCGGCCGCGCAAACTGTCGCCGCCGGAGAAGTCCACCGTCGTACCGTAGAGATCCAACGTATCGATGCTGGCGTTGACGTAGGAGAGCGTCGCGCCAGGCTCGATAAACGTCGTGCCGTAGCTCATGCGGTAGCCGGTATCGATGACACCGCCGAGCGCCGTCACGTTTGCATGTTCGCGCACGGACTGGCTGCCGGAGTATTTGACGCTTCCGAGGTTGGCCATGAACTGGCCGTCGAGGAACCAGCCGCCTTGCAGGTAGGTCACGTAGGCGCCAACGGCTCCGCTTTGGAAATCGGCACTGTTTGCAGAGTGCTCGAAGTTCAAGCTCGATCGCAGATAGCCGCCCATAATGCCGGCCATCCAGACGCCAGTTCCGGCTTCCGTGCTGCGGAGGATGTCGTAGCCTCCCATGAAGCCGCCACCATCGAGCTGGGTGTCAACCGTATGACGCTCACCTGAGAACGAGTGACCTGCCGATCTCGACTCGGAGGATCCGAGCACCTTCGCCCAAACGCCCGACGAAGGCCTTGCGCATCCGGCATTGGGATCCTTGGGATCAAACAGGGCACACGTCTCATTCAGCGCCGTGCGCAAATCCGCCGTCCGGTCGAGCCAAGCACCTGCCGCGTTGTGCCAGATCGATTGAGCCGCAGACGTCAGGCTTGGCAATTCGAAGAACGTTTGATTGGGTGCGCTCGCCAGGACCCATTCGTTGGATCCGTTGAGATAAAGATCATACGTGAACATGCCGGTCTCGATCGGCCCATTCGCGAGGTAAAAGCTTCCTGGCGGCAACGAACCCGACGCGCTCACAACCTCGATGCCCGTCGGATTGTAGGCGCCAAAGCCTTTGCCGACCTTATTGACGTAGATGGCAGTGCTGCCGGTCACGTCGCCATCGATCACGAGCATGTCCGAGGACGACTGCGATGGGCTGCTCAAGAACGCATCGACTTTCAGTGCGCTCTGTCCATCCGCACCGTGATAGGCCAGCGTACCTCCTTCCGTAGGCGCGAGTATGAAGACGTCGCCGGTATAGCCGTCCTGCAGGTCGATCGTGCCGGTCTCGCCGCCGCCTCCGTTGTTGAAGTACTCAACACCCGTCAAGATCGTCGTGTCATTGAAGGCAGGATTATCCGGGTCGGTCGTGTAGATCGTGCCCGTGTTGTTGTAGATGTCCTCGAAACCATCACCGAGATTGCTCGTGCCGGTGAAATGCCAGCTGTCATTGCTGGTATTATTGAAGACGTTTCCAGCTTCCGTGTAACCGGCCGAAGAAAGGTCGATGCGACCGATCATCGTTCCGTCGTTGTTGATGGTTACGGCACCGCCGCTCGCTTCGATGATGAGATCGCCGGTTCGTCCGCGCGCGGTGCGAATGAGGCCATCGGCGTAGTTATTGATCGTCGCACCATCGTCGGTCGATAGCTCGATCGTTGCGCCACGGCGTCCCGAGTTCTCGATCAATCCGGATGAATTGATGGTTGCCGATTCCGATCTGATCGATATTGCGCTATCGCGGCCCTTTATCGTTCCGTCACCGTTATCGATGGTTACGTTGTCATCAGCGCGGACATCGATGCCGTCGCCTCGCCGGCCCTGAATAGTGCCGCCATCATTGTCGATCCAAACATCGTCGTCGATGCGGCTGAGCTTGATGCCATCGTCGCGACCTTTGATCGAACCGCCGCGATTGGAAACTTCGACATCGCCGTCAACATTGCTGACGTCGATACCGTCACCCCGCTCGCCGCGAATCCTTCCGCCGTAATCGTTGTCGATATAGACATCCTCGTCGACATTGCGGATCTTTACGCCGTCATCGCGGCCCGTGATCTTGCCGCCAAAGCGGTTGTCGATTCCCACATCTTCATCGACATCGCGGATGTTGATACCGTTATCGCGTTCGCCTTTGATGCTGCCGCCGAAACGGTTGTCGATGTGCACATCATCGTCGACATTGCGGATCTTTACGCCATCGTCGCGGCCCGCGATCTTGCCGCCGAAACGGTTGTCAATGCTGACGTCATCATCGGCATCGCGGATATCGATGGCATCGCCGCGCTCGCCTTTGATTCTGCCGCCGTAGCGATTGTCGATCGCGACCTCGTCTTCAGCACCGTCTATTTGAATGCCATCTTCTTGGCCAACAATGCGGCCGTGACGCTTGTTGTCGATGCTGACAGAGCCGTCCGCATCCTCGATGGAGATGCCGTGGCCATTCCGCCCGCGAATGCTGCCGCCCGAGCTGTTGGCAATTCTGACATCATCGGTATCTTCGATCTTGATGCCGTCATCGCGCCCCGTGATCCTGCCACCGAACTGATTATCGATGCGAACGTCATCAACATCCTCAATATCGATGCCATCGTCGTGCCATCCGGTGATGACGCCGCCGAAGCGATTATCGATGGCGACATCATCGCGAACATCGCGAATGTGTATTCCGTCCTCGCTGCCGGCAATTTCACCGTCGCGGTTATGAATGTCTACGTCGCCGCGCACGTCACGCACGCGCACGCCGTCCTCACCGCCGGTGATCTTGCCGCCGTCGCTGTCGATCGTCACATCGCCGCGGACATCGGAAACATCGACACCGCTGTCGCGCCGGGCTTCGATCCGGCCGTCGTCGGTGGAGATCGTTACGTCACCGCGGACCCGCGATACGGCGACGCCGGAATCACGTCCGGAGATCCTGCCGCCGGACCGATTATCGATCATGACGTCGTCGCGGACGCCGCTGATATCGACACCATCGCCATTCCGGCCCGTGATGCGACCGCCCCGGCTGTTCTTGATCGTTACATCGTCGTCGACGTCGCGAATTTTGATGCCGTCGTCGCGCCCACTTATCTGGCCGCCGAAGCTGTTATCGATGCGCACGTCATCACCAACATCTTCGATGTCGATGCCGTCGTCGCGCCTGCCTGATATGTTGCCGCCGAAGCGGTTGTCGATCATGACGCGGTCGTCGACGTCGCGGATGTGCACGCCGTCGTCTCGCCCCCTGACCCTACCGCGATAGCGGTTGTCGATCGAAACATCGGATCCGGCATCGTCGATATAGATGCCGTCGTCGCCGCGGCCCGTTATTTCGCCCCTGAAGCTATTATCGATGCGGATGTCGCCGCCGACATCCGTGATCCGCATGCCTTCATCGGAGCCCCAAATTTCCCCGTTGCGGTTTCTGACAGATGCGTCGCGGCGGATGTCGTCAATTCTAACACCGGGTCCATCGCCGTTGACGATGTAATCACCATTGTTGTTCACCCTCGCCCGGTATTTGTCGTGGATATAGACGCCGCCTCCTGGATCGGCTGCTGCCATTCCGCTGCCGATGACAAGTGTGAGCGCCAATGCCGAAATGAAGCATGACGGCGGCGTCAGAATCTGAAGAAGAGGCCGGTCCGGCCGAAAGCCGGGTATCAATGATTTGCCGAGGCCATTGCTTTGGCCGAGTCTGCTGAGCGCAGAGCCGCGCTTGCGATCCATTAAGAAGTCTCCCCAGATGTTCGGAACGCAGCACACGCAGCTTCGCATTCGGAAAAGCGGGCGCCTTTCCGTTGATTTTGTCAGCGCAGTCACCGCAACCGCGAATCGCGCGCTGTAGTTCTTAGGTACTATATGAGTAGTACCTGGAAAAGCGCCTGCGTACGGCCTTTCGGATCACCCTCACAGGAATCGCATCACCGTGAGCAATTTGCGGGGCACCGTGGCTGGATTAGCGCAGCTCAGCGGCGCTCGCGCCTCGCGCCGCAGGCGAATGCCATGGCGGTGCGCCGGCGCAGCCATGGCAGTCAGTGGATGGTGAATCGGGAGAGCGGCTTACCGTTAGAACTTGCGAGCGGCGCGGGCGGGGAGCCTGATGCTCGAACCCTGCTCCACTTTGCGAATTGCGTTCGTCAGTTCGCGCTCGAGAGACCCAGTTACTCGGACGGCGGCAACGGATCCGTCAGCTCCCGTGCCGCAACGTGCGGCCGGCAAGTCCTCCAGAGCGAAGGACGAATACTCGCTTGCAGCCAGGCTCACTGACGTCGACGTCAGAGATACGCGCCACGCGTCCAGTTCCAGACAGAAGCTCGCGACGTCGAACGTTATCCGGCCGGGACTTTCGACCCCGTAGCCTTGCGACCGTTCTGCCGTCAGAAGGGCGCCAGAGCGCCGCCCTATAATCGACCCATGACGCGCAGCGCCTCGGGCAGCCCGAATGTCAGTGTTTTCAAGAATTTCGGAGCCGATTTCAGAAACTGAAGAGGCGCGGCCGGTCGGCCAGGCCACTTGAGTGACGTTGCTTGTCATCTCTGCGATCTCGGCACACACGCGCCTGACAGGAGAAAGAAAAGTTTTCATGCTTTCGTTCTCGCCGGGACAGTCCACGCACCCCTTCCCGGGATGCCGATCGATGACATGGATTATTAAGGGTGCTTGATCATGAGGCGTTCTCTCGGCCACCCTGCCGGGCTGCGCGACTGCGCACCTGCACGTTCGAGCGTCCGGCAGCGACTACATTTGCCTTAGCGGTTGGTGAAAATCGAAGCGCGCCAGTTCGTCCGTGCCTTGCCGGTAGTCGCGCTCCTCCGCGGCCTTGATCGTGTGGCGGCTGACGACTTGCGACAGCTCTTGGATGGTGCGTTTGCGGGCAGCACCCGTCACGGCAAGGACGGTGAGGATATCCTGGATCAATTGCTCCTCGACGGCGGCGTCCTGCCGGTACGCCTCGAGAACAGCCTCAAGCTCTGGTCGCATAAAATTCTCCTCGAATCAGAAGTATTAATCTTAATTAACTAGTACTCGGCGAAAAAATGCAACGATTGGCTCGGTTGGATATTAATAGGTGTGTGGAATGGCCCCGTCTCGCTCCGGTGTAACCTTCCAATAATTTATTGCATAGTACCTAGGGACTAATTGTCTTTCATTCATAGCGGAACGGTGGGACCCCATGCGGCCGATGTCCTTGGCTCGAAATTTCTTGCGACGGCGCGACGAACGCCAAAGGGTGAACTTCACCGCCATCCTGGAGTGCCGCGGCGTATCGCAGACGGTACGCGTCGCCGACTTTTCAGTCTCCGGCTTGCGCGTTGACGGGATCCAAGGGCTGGCCGCGGGAGACCCGATCCAAATCTGCCTGACCCCGGACATGATGCTCGAGGGCGAGATCATATGGGCCGTGTGGCACAAGGCCGGGATCAAGCTTTCGCGCGAGCTCGATGTGACTCATCCCGCGTACCTCTTTCTCACCGAGCAGGCGGCTGGGCTGGAGCAGCTGCGCATTCGTGCGCTTTCAGCCGTCGCGAAGGAGCGCGCGAGCAGCATGGGACCCTCAGGCCGCGGATCGCTTTAGCTCTCGGTCTCTCCGCCTCCGGCGACAGGCTCGCGCAGGGTTGCCCATCTAAATCGGATACGCGCTCCGCACTTTGGCGGTGCTCGATTGCGCTTGTCCGGAGAATAGCAATGAACCAGTGGCCGTCGCTGTCCGATCTGATCGATGCGGACTCCGAGCATGCGCCCGGTCCTCAGAGCAAAGCTTCGCCATTTGACCCTCGTGCGGCATCGGCCACGGAATTGCTGTTCCATGGGCTCGAGGTCGCGCGTGCGGGCGAACTTGATGCCGCGGCGGAGCTTTTCGCGAAGGCGATCTTGAAGGAGCCCGATTCGGCGGACGCCTATGAAGCTCTGGCGACGGTGCTCATCCCGCTCGGCAAGCTGGAGTTTGCGGCGCGGGCCAAGGGCAAGGCCATCAGCCTCGGCTACAATTCCGCCTCGTCGTGGGAGATGCTCGGCGACATCTTGGCCAAGCTCGAACAATTCGATGGCGCTGCCGAAGCCTTTGCTGCTGCACTCGAGCTTGATCCCACATCGACTGTGGTGCAGGGCAAGCTGCAAGGCGTCGTGGCGCGCCGGTCCGCCGTTCAGCCGCCGCCTGCTACGGCCCCTTCTGCGCCCGCTGCCGAACCAGCGGCGCGATCGGATGCGGATCTTTTCGAACTTGATTTTCTGAGCACCGATCTCATTCCGCCCGCTTGGCGGCGCGTCAACCTCGTTACGATTTCTCCGGAAGGCAATCCGCATTCGGCCGGATTTAACGATCTCGCGACTGGGTTTGAGAGCGGCCTGCGTGCTCTTGGCGTCGACGTCGTGCGCAAAACCAACGCGCTCGAGACCTCGGGCATCAATCTGCTGCTCGGCGCTCATCTGATCGATACGCAGGAACTCGCGGATCGCGTTCCATCGAATACCGTCATCATTAATCTCGAGCAGGTCACGGGCTTCGACGTGCGCTCGCGGCCGATTTACCTCAGTCTCTTGAGCCGTCTCGCTGTTTGGGATTACAGCGTCCGCAACATCGATGAGCTGCGGCGGCTGACGGGTAGCCCGTATATTCGCCATGTCAGCATCGGGTACATGCCGGAATTGACGCGCGCGCTTCCGCTAGGTGAGCAACCGGTTGACGTGCTTTTCTATGGAAGCATCAACACGCGCCGGCAGGCGGTGCTTGCTGCTATCGGCGCCACGGGCCTCAACGTCAAGCATCTCTTCAGCGTCTATGGCGAGGCCCGCGACCGGACGATTGCGGAGGCGAAAGTCGTCCTCAATATGCACTTCTATCAGGACAGCATTCACGAGATCGTCCGCACTTCTTACCTCCTCGCGAACCGCAAAGCGGTCGTTACCGAATGCGGGCCGCGCACCGAGATCGATGAGGACGTGAAGAGCGCAATGGTTGCTGTTCCGTATGATGAACTCGTGTCAAGCTGCGTCGCGCTCGTTCGCGATGAGCCGCGCCGGCGCCAGCTTGAGCAGCGCGCGTTCCAAGTGTTCGCCAAACGCGATCAGGCGAAGATCTTGCGCGAGACGATTGCAGCGACCGTTCTACCGGGCGCTCCCTAACTTTCCGAGAAGGGGTGAAATCAGGCGGCGTTGCGGAGGATGCCGCTCAAGGCTGCGAGTTTCGACCAGCGTCCATCAAGCTCGGCGATATCGGCCTGATGCTGCGCGCCGAAACCGTTCTTGACGTCGAAGCTGTCGCGCCGCTCAGAAATCTGCAGCTTGCGCGCCTTGAAGGCATTCGACCACGGACTGAAGCCGTACCATCGGATCGACCCGAGTTCACGGCTGCCATTGCACTGGCGCGGCAGCTGCGAAGAATGCCGTCCGGGCGTGTAGGCGCCAATGGCGTAGCGATGATAGAGCCTGGTGCGAGTCGGAAACGTCAGGCCCGGAATTGCCAGGGAGGCAAAATCGATCTCGTCCTCCCAAATGCCTGTCGGCTTTTGCTCGGTCAAGGGCCGCGACGGATCAGGCGGGTTCTGCGGATTGGTATCGACCATCACGGCACCCGGCAGGCGGACGCCGATCAGGTCGTGCTGCGTGATGAGGCGCTCCATTTTTTCCAATCCTGGAGCGACGAAAAACTCGGTGGTGTTGAGGGCGAGCTTCCAGGCATCGGGAAAGCGCTGCTCGTGCTTCATCACTTCAAAGTCGCAAAGAAGCGCGGCGAACGTTGCGTTCTCTGAAGATACGACTTCCCAATGGGGCACGAGCTCGCGACAGATCGCAACGGAGTCATCGGTGGAGTGGTAGTCGATCAGAACGCCGTGGTCGAAGATCTCGCGATGATGACGAAGCCACCATGGAAGCAGATAGGCCTCGTTGAAGAAGTGAGAGATGACGACCCGCTTCGGCATTGCCGCCTCACCCGATCTCACGAAGCTGCGGAAAATAGATTATGAACTTCGGCGACGCGCCGGCGCTCTGCTGCGTGATCTTGCGGATGAGTTCATCGGCGAAGTTCCACGCTCCGATCACAAACGTCGTATCGGCTGCGAGTTCCGCAGCTTTGCTGAATGGCTCGATCGCATGTTGTGTGCCTGGAACGGTCAAGCCGACCTTTAGGGCCGCTTCGTCGAGGTAGACATCGGGCGCGATTCCGGCGGCGCGGACGAACGTCAGCGCTTTGGCTGCAACGCCCACAAGCGCAATCTTGCGGCCTGCTGCGCGGTGCCGGTTCACAGCTTCCGCTGCGGTCGCCATCGCCCGCTTAGCGCCATCGGCAAATGTTGCATACGCCTTTGAGACTTCAGCGCCGGAGAGGTCGCGCGCGAGGGACGCGGGCACCGGAGACGGCCATGCCGCTGTGAATGGCTCGCCGCCGTCGAAGGAGAACGGCGGGGCCGGATCGTCCGACCGTCGCAAGAAAGAAAGAAGGCTGGTGCCGTGCACGGACGTCAGCTGGGAGGCTTCCACGCGCAGGCCGCAGATCTCGGCCAGGCGCGCCATCGAAGCGACCGTGTAGAACGAATAATGCTCGTGGTAGACGGTGTCGAACTCGCCGTTTGCAATCATCAGAGCCTGGCTGGTCTGGATGATTGCAACGCCGCCGGGTGCCAGACATTCGCGCACGCCGCGCATGAACGTCGCCGGGTCAGGCGTGTGGGCGGCAACGTTCATCGCGATGATGATGTCGAACTGCCCTTCGGGCCGCGCTTCAGGGAAAAAGCCGGTGACCACTTTGCGGCCAGCGGCTGTCGCGACCTTGTTGAGGTTCTCTGCCGGATCGACACCGATCGCATCGAAGCCTCGCGCCTCCAAGCAGCCCAAAAGGCTGCCGTCGTTCGAAGCGATCTCCAGCACGCGCGCGCCGGGCTTGCTCGCGCGCAGCAGCGTATCGGAGAACCATTCAAAATAGGCTTTGAGCGTTCCGCTGGTTCCGCTCGCATAAAGGTAATGCTTGAAGAGCTTCGCCGGATCTACGAAGTGGGTCAGCTGGCCATGTGTGCACTCGGGGCAGATTGCCAAGCCGAGTGGAAAGGCTTCGTACGGCTCGTCAGGCGTTGCGAGCAGCTGATTGGCAGGCGGCTGGACGTCCAGATCGAGCAATGGCTGAACGATGCCATTGCAAACAATGCAGGTCCGCTGTGGTTCGCAGTCTGCAATCATGATGCGGCTTTCAGCTCAGGCCGGTAGCTCTGGCTGAAGCGCTCGCAGCGTTCGGCCATGCTGATTGCGGGTGCCGCGCCGCATAGCGATTGTATTTTCTGACAGTTCATCTGGAACGAGTAGGTCGTTGCGTTTCCGTGGTCGATCACCGGCACGCCGTGGAAGGCAGCGATGCTATCCGCGAGCTGGCCGATACTGATGTTGAGCGAGCCGGTATTGAGGATCGGCGGAAGATCGTCGCGCAGCTCGATGAGCCGAAGAACGTAATGGGCGAGATCCTCAAGGAAGAGGATATTGCGATAGGAGCGGCGGTTGCGGACCTGCACGCATCCGTCGCGCATCGCGGCGATGTTCATCGCATTGAAGATCAGCTCCGGGCGAAGGTACGGGCTCATGCCGCAAACCGTGCCGAGGCGAATGCCCGTTATCGCGTTCGCAAAACAGCGCGCGAGCGCGTCCATCGACACTTTCGAGCAGTCGTACGGATTGACCGGATCGAGCCGCGTCTCGGACTCGTCAAGAGCGGGCGGCGCGATGCCGTTCTCCGACATCATCACCGAATAGACGCTCGCCGTGCTGGCGTAGATCAGTCGCGCATCAAGCCGTTTGCGCCGGGCGAAATGGAGAAGATCGAGGCAGTTGTTGGCGAGCGCGCCGTCGGGATCGCCAAGCGACATGGGAACGCTCGAATGCCCGGCGAACCACAGGATGACATTGAAATCGGCGAGGTCGGAGACCGTCAATTCCTGGTAGCGGCAGCGCATGGCATTCGGCACGCCGGCGAGGCGATCGACGTTCTGATCGCAGACCGACACGTCAAGGCCAGCTTGAACTAGGACCGGCAACAGGTAGCTGCCTACGTAGCCATGGCCGACAAGAAGAATTTTCACGGCACACCCCGTCAGGTCCCACACTGACTGATCTGTTTCAGGTTTGGCTTGCGCGTGCCTTGTGATCGGGCCGGTTTTAGGCGTGTGACACCGGCCCAACAGCGGGCGTGCAGCCGTCTCCAAGGCCGCAGGGGACATCTTCGCTGACTTCCAACTGGAAGGTCGCGTGACGGATCTCGAATTCATCGTGCAGCATTTTCGCTGTTCTTTGCAGGAACGCATCGCCCGGGTGGCCGCTCGGCATGACGAGATGGCAGGTCAGCGCCGTTTCCGTCGTGCTCATCGGCCAGATGTGAAGGTCATGGATGCTGACGACGCCGGGAAGCTCCAGCAGCCGCTTCTGCACTTTTGCGGCGTCGATGGTGACCGGCACGCCCTGCATCGCGAGGCGCATGGAATCCTGCAGTAGCCCCCACGTGCTCCAGACGATCACGCCCGCGATGACGAGGCTGACGACGGGATCGATCCAGTTCAGACCCGTGAGAACAACGGCGATACCGGCGATGACAACGCCGAGCGAGACGGCAGCGTCCGCTAGCATGTGCAGATAGGCGCCGCGGATGTTGACGTCGCGCTCGCTGCCCGAGACGAAGAGCCAGGCGGTGAAGCCGTTGATCAGGATGCCGATAGCGGCGACGATGATCATCGTGCCGCCTTCGACGGGGGCCGGCGTGATCAGACGCTGGATGGCTTCAAGCACGATTGCGCCAACCGCGACGAGGAGCAAACCGGCATTCGCCAGCGCCGCCAAAATCGTCGATGAACCAAAACCGTAGGTGAAACGGGGCGTCGGGGGACGCTTGACGAGCACGCTCGCGCCCCAAGCCAGGACGAGTCCCAGCACATCGCTGAAGTTATGGCCCGCGTCGGCGACGAGCGCCATTGAGTTGGAGAGAAGACCCGTAACCAGCTCGACGAGGACGAAGCCGATGTTCAGCGCCGTGCCCAGCGCGAAGGCAAAGCCGAAATCCTTGGGCGCGTGTATGTGGCCCATGTGGCTATGGCTATGCGCGTGATCGTGGGAAGCGTCATGCTCGTCATGCCGGCTGTGGACTTCGGTCATGCGTCACTCGCAAGGTTTTTACGCGCTCAAACGTAGTGCCTAGCCGGCCGGGCTCAAACGGTCATTTGGGCCAGCGCGGCAATGCCGGAAACGCTCAGGCCCCTTGTTGCGATCCAACGGGTGTGACGATCCCTAGCGTTTGTCGATGCCGCTGATGCGCTCCAGCAGGCGAGGCCGCTGAGGCGGCAGCGGCTGCGGGCTCGCGTTTTCATGAGCTTCGTCAGCTGGGAGTGGCGGCGGCTTGTCCGCAGCTCCCTCGGCCGTGACGCCCGCGCCATTGCCGTTCACGCCATTGCTGTTGAGCGCGCGAATATAGGCTCCGTGGCGCTGCTGCTCTGCAGTTTCGGGTGCGTGGTCGTTCGAGGCTGCTGCTGGCTTCGGGCCGCGGTTCGACGAAATTCGTTCGGCAAGAGATGGCCGCGGCGATGGCGCCTTTTCGGCCGCCGTTTCCCCGGCCTGTTCGGGGTTGATCCGGCGAAGCTCTTCATGGAAGCGCAGGGCTTGGCGCGATAGTCGTTCCTGGCCGGATGCGATTTCCGCGCGAAGCTCGGTGATGACGCGCCGCTGATTTTCAAGTTCGGCTTGCAGCGCGTTCAAATCCGCTTTTTCCGCGAGACTTGGCGGTGCAGCGTCCTTCTCCTCGTAGACTTTGAGCGCCGCCTTCAGCTTCGCCGTCTCGGCGGACTTTGCGTCCACCGCGGTTTGGAGATCGGAGATCCGATCTTCGAGCGCCATCTTCTCCGCATCTTCGCTGCCGATCGAAGACTTAAGAGAGGCGAGTTCTGCTTCCGTCTTTGCAAGCGTCAGCAACAGCCGCTTGATTTCGGCGCTCTGCTCGTCGCGATCGGGCGCTTGGGCCAGTGCGGCTGCCCCTTTCAAGCGCTCGATCAGAGCTGCCTGTTCACGCGTCTTCTCGCGCATGGCCTCGAGTTCGGTGCGCAGCGCGATGTCGCTTTCCGCTGCTGGGCCTCCGGCAATGACGCGATTGCGGACGGCGCGTGTTTCAAGCGTCGTGCGCAGCTGCGCGAGTTCGCGTTCGCGCTGCTTGTTGAGCTGAGTGGCTTCCTCCAGCGCGGCGGCCTGCTTGGCGCTCGTCGCCGACAAAGTCTTGATCTCGCGGTCGCGCACGGCTAGCAGCTTGCGGGTCTCGGCGAGGCGCTGCTCGACCTTGGGCAATCTGTCGAGGATCGCCTGTTCGAGAACGCGGCGGGCATTCTCATGCTCCTCCACGCTCATCTTCTGGTCAGCGATGGCCTCGGTCAGTTCCTGGATATTGGCGTCGCGGCGATTGACCTCGACCCGTTGGCGCGCGGCCGTCAGGCTCGCTTCTTCCAGCTTGGATTCGAGGCGGTGGACCTCCATGGCGAAGCCGGCGCGCAGGCGATCCTTATCGGCGCGGATTTCGGCTTCGGTGAGCGGCAACGTCTGTTTCAGCGCTTCGGAGGTGAAGCGTTCGATGCGCCGCCTGTAGGCAGGCAGAAGCAAAACCACGATCAAGGCCGCGATCAAGAAGCCCAGCACTACGAGCATCGCGGCGGAAAGGGTTATCAAGAAAAGTCGCCCTGAATTGAAAAGCTTCGCGGCCCCCGCCGGCGGTACCATTCCCAAACACGCAGTGAAGCCCGGGTCTGAGCTTCACCGCAATTCCCAACCCGCAGTGCGCTGTCCACCGCCATCAGAATGGGTTCCAGGTCGGGCTTCTTGTATACTTCAAATAGCCGACGTTGGCACCCAGCCTTAAGCCCACACCCGCCCTTATAGGCGCCAATGTAACATGGCCGGATTTCTGCAGCTGAACGCTGACGCCGCCGACGAGATAAGCGCTGCCTTCAACGCCTCCGAATCGATCAAAAATGTCATTAGGATCGCGGAGGTTGTAAACCAAGGTCATGACTTTCGAACCGTCCGCACCGAAATCATAGCCGACGGACGGGCCCTGCCAATAGACCCGGAACGAGCCCGCGTCCTTCGTGTAGAGCGTGCCTTCGCCATAGGCGAGACCGGCTACGAAGGCGCCCGCCGCGTCCTGGCCCAGGATGTAGCCGTTTGGCCTGCCGGCCTTCTGGAAAGCCCATTCGATGGCCGAGGCCAGTCCGCCGCTGACCTTGCCAAAGAAATGCTGGCCGGCACCGATGATTTCGTCTTGCGAATAGGAATTCCGGTCCACCGCTGGCCCGGGATCGTAAGGTCCGTCGCCACGGCCCGCCGTTGGGGGCGGCGGCGCGTATGGGATGCCATAGCCGCCTGGATCGCCTCCCTGGTCGCGTGGGCCATTATAGGGGCCGTAGGGATCGCCGCCTCCCGAACTGCGCGGCGGCGGCGCGGCGTAGCGATCATCTGGCGGAGGCGTGCGGTAGCTGTCGACGCCGCTTTGGCCCGTGTACGTGTCTGCAGGCGGCCTATAGGCGTCGTCCTGCGCGCCCGCGGTCGAGCCGCCCACGATCAAGCACGCAACCATGCCGAGGATGGATGCGTAGGCCGCACCTTTCGTTCGCGTTGTTCTGTCGAAGCCGCGGTGCCGCATCGGCTGAGACCCCTCATTGTTCTTATTCGACAAAATTCTCGTACAGCCGCTGCACGCCGTGCGTGCCGCCCCCGGCCGCAAACGAGTGTTCGCCTCTATTTTACAGATTCGCCGCTATGTGTTGCTAAAGTATGGCCAATCCGCGTTGCCTATGCGCCTGGCGCGGGCAATCCGGCCTCACCGCCCCGCCACAACGGTTGCCGCCCCCAAGCAATGAAGTACGGATTGCGATAGCCGCGATCGAAGTGCCCATACGTCAACGGTGTGCCGTCGATTTTCGCGACCGTGCCGCCTGCCGCCTCGAGGATCGCTTGGCCGGCGGCGGTATCCCATTCGTAGGTTTCACCAAATCGCGCGTAAAGGTCCCCCTCGCCCGCCGCGATCAGGCAGAACTTCATCGAGGAGCCCAGCGGCCTTGCGTCTTTCACGCCAAGCACGTCGAGCAGGCTCGCGCTGGCGCTGCCGGTGCCGCGGCTGTTGAAGGCGACGAGTGCTGAAGGATCTGGTTTGCGCGTTTGCAGGCGCTTCAACTTCAGCGCTGCGAATGGCGTTTCATCGGACGGGGCCATGCGCGCTTCGTAGGAGCCGCCATCGGACCGCGTCACGAACAACCGCTCGGTGGGCGGCACATAGATCAAGCCGAAGCGTGTCCTGCCGTCCTCGACGAGCGCGATGTTGATTGAAAACTCGGGCTTGCCGCGAATGAAGAGCCGCGTTCCGTCGAGTGCATCGACGAGAAAGAAGCGCTTGGCGTATTCGCATGCGCCTCCTGCTGCAATCTGCTCTTCCGCGACGACGGGAACATCGGGCGCGACTTGAGCGAGGGCTGCGAGAAGAATAGCCTCGGCCTCCTGATCGGCGGCCGTCACGGGAGATCTATCGGCCTTCTTCTCGAACTTCACGCCGTTGGTGAAATGCGCCATCTCGAGGCGGCCTGCGGCACGGACTGCGGGAAGCAAGGCAGCGATCAATGCATCGTGATCGTTGACGTCGATTGGCGACATCGCGAAGCTAACCTCAATTCGAATCAGTTTGCACGGAGCGAGCCCGCGATACGAAGAGGTCTACTGCGCCGCAGCTGCACCGTGGCGCGTAAGACCCATGTCTTCCAGGAAAATCCGGGCCTCAGGAGCCCATTGGCCGCAAGACTTGGCAACCGTCGTTCGGCGCATGTATCAGAGCATAGGGCATTATCGCAAGCGGCCCCCGCCAGTTCGCGTCGCGCTGTCGCGCTTGAGCTGACGCACGCTCTGGCCAAGAGCATCTCAGAAAAGGGCTTCCAATGAACCAGCGCGTTCCGCCGACAGATCTCGAACTCGCGGCCATGATCTCAAGCAAGATCTGTCACGACATCATCAATCCGGTCGGCGCCATCTTCAACGGACTGGAGATCCTCGACGAAGAGGAAGACGAGCAGGCCAAGAATTATGCGCTGAACGTCATTCGTAACGTAACGGAGCAGGCTTCCGCGCGACTGGAATTCGCGCGCTTTGCGTTTGGCGCTGCGGGCTCGGCTGGCAGCATGATCGATCTTGCGACCGCGGAGAAGATCTCGCGCGGCTTCGTCAGCATCACGCAGGGCAAGCACAAGCTCATCTGGCGCGGCGCGCCGGGCCTCATCGTCAAAGACAAGGTGAAGTTGCTGCTCAACCTTATTGCGTCTGCCGTGACGGCGTTGCCGCGCGGCGGGGAGATCGACGTTTCGATCGGCGGGTCGTTCGAACAGCCGACCTTTCTCATTCGCTGCAAGGGCACGGCCGCGCGGCCGCCGCAATATCTGACGGACTTCGTTGCGGGCAAACCGCTCGCTCTGGATGCGATTACGATCCAGGCTTACTACACGTGGCGCATTGCGCCATCGGCAGGCATGAGGCTCGAGATCCTCAAGGACGGCGCAGACATCCTTCTCGTCGCGAAGCCTGCGGGGTGAAGCGAAAGGCAGCGATCGGCCATCGCTGGTCGCTGCCCATTCCCGCCATACGTCTTAAGAGCACCTTAATAAATTTGGCGCATTTTTCAGAACATCGTCCGATTGTTTCTGGTCGCCTTGCTGTCGATTGGTGCAGCACTCTGCTCGCGAGACGCCCTGCATATGCTTCATTGCTTTGTCATTGATGATTCAGAGATCATCCGGAAATACACCCGGCTCATTTTCGAGAACCTAGGCTTCAGAGTCAGCGAAGCCGACGGCGCCATCGCAGCGATGGAGCGTTTGAGGTCGGAAGCGCCGGATTATATCCTCGTCGATTGGCGGATGCCCGGCTCAAACAGCCTCGAGCTCATTGCGAAGATGCGCGCGCTGCCGCTCGATAGCCGGCCCTACATCATTTATGTCGTCACTGAAAACGATCCGCTGGAAATCAAGCGCGCGTTCGCGCACGGCGCCGACAATTTCCTTGTGAAGCCGTTCAACCGGCAGATCGTCGAGATGAAGCTGCTCGAGATCCGAACCGCCGCCTGAGATCATCGGCGGTTCGCAATCACTCGCGAGCGGACTGCGCTCTAATTACTGCGCGTCGCCACCCTCTTGCGGCGGCAATGGCGTCGGATAGCCGGCGTCGTCATCGCTGCTTGCCTCCGGCTTGGCAGGCACCGTTG
The DNA here is from genome assembly GCF_035687085.1 of Hyphomicrobium sp. Lineage (GTDB taxonomy): Bacteria > Pseudomonadota > Alphaproteobacteria > Rhizobiales > Hyphomicrobiaceae > Hyphomicrobium_B. The sequence continues at coordinate 189,247 of NZ_DASRYS010000010.1, forward strand.
CCGGTGAATCGACGACGGGCTTCTGATGCGTTTTGTGTTTCGCGGCCGTCGCAGGCACTTCAGGCAACGAACCGGTCTCAACTCTGCTCGCACCACCGATGGGCGCAACGGTTGCTTCAGCTGCCGTCGCTTCCGCGCTGTCGTGCGGCGTGGTCGCGAGTTGCTTCACCTCTGACTTCTTCTTGGTGAAGACCGACTTCGGATCCGGCACAGGCTGAGCCGTCTTACGGACAGCTGGTGCTGCCGTATCGGACTGCCCGGCTGCTTGCTTGGTCGCCTTCTTCTTCGCCGGCTTCTCTTCGGCAGGTGCGGTATCGGCTACCGCTTTCGCTGCCGGCGCGGCATCGTCCGCCGATGACTGCTCGGAGCTGGGAAGCGTGGAACCGCCCCAGCAAACGGTCGCTTCGGCGGTGCAGGTGTGCTCATCGAAAACGATGAAATTCAAAAACAGCTCGCACGAGACGCTCTTCTTGCCCGTGCGGTAGTCGCTCACGCCGCGCTCGGCCATCTTCGACTGAATGAGCTTGTCGAGGAGATCCTTGGCGTCTTTGGTCGGACCTTCTTTGCCGTAGTCGTTGACCGTGAAGCCGTAGCGCTTGCACTCCGCATTTGCAGATACCGTCGTTGCAACAGCGAAGGTCGCGGCCAATGCCAATGCGGAAACTAAGTTGACCGAGCGCATAACGTAATTCTCCCTCAAACCCCACCTTGAGCCAGGCTGACTTTCTATTGTCAGCACAATGGGAAGCCGAGGGCGAGTGGCGCAAGCGCACCAGTTGACATGTTTGTCGAGAGTGGTGCGGAGAATTCACAGAAACCGGGCAGCCAAGCGGGCCGCCCAGGCCGTTATGCTCAAGTAAACCAATGGCCTATCGGGTCAGTGCATGTATGGAGAGTTGCCGCCGTAGATACTGCCGACGCCCGAATCGAAGAAGAAGCTGTTGTCGAACGGGCCAGCGATGGTCTGCTCCCGGAAGGACGGGGGACCGACGTGACGGCGGCGCGAGGGCGTGCCGTAAGTGTTTACGGAATCAGCCTTATCGTAGGAATAGCCGCCGCGCTTCTTGCGGATCGCGTAGCTGTCCGGCGGGGGCTGACCGCCATCGGCGGCCATTACGGGGGCAGCGATGCCGAACGCAAAGGCGCTCGCGACGATGGCCGAAATAAACCTGATTTTCATCGCAATAGCCTCTCTTCGCCGGCGTTCAGTAAGTCGCGTCTCTATAGATAATCGAATTATCGCTGCGCCAGTTGAAGAAATGGTTGCCCTTGTCAATTGGCGCAAGGCTGTCACTTCTTAACAACGGCCCGGCCAATAGCGATGCGCTCAGCGAGCGCAGTTCCAGCGATTCTCCCGGCGAGTGTGGTAGGATTCACACGGATTGGGCGTGCGGAAGCAGCTGACCTGCTCATACGGTTGTAGTTCGACCCGAGGCGTCGCGGAGATGGCGGATGAATTATGCTCTCCTGATCCTTCAGCTCATAAGCGGGGCCTTCGGCGGCAATGTCGCCGGGGCTTTATTCAGAAAGCTGAGCCTTGGAACATTCGGCAACGCGATCGCGGGTGTCGTGGGCGGTGGCATCGGCGGACAGCTTCTCGAACTCGCCTTCCCGACGGGTTCAGCGGGCAGCACCCTCGATCAGGCGGCGATCATCACACAGATTTTGGGATGCGGCGTCAGCGGCGGCCTTTTGACGTGATCGTGGGTGCCGTTCGGAATGCGACCGCGAAGGGCTGATAAAAAGTTCGCAAGAAAATACTCGCCGGGCGGGCCGTCCGGCGAGGTCGTTTTCAAAGCCGCTTGATCGGGTCTTAGTCAGAAAAGCTTCGGCTCAGCCGCAGGCCTTCTGACGCGCCGTGCAATGCGGGAGGCCGATCGACGACGTATCGCACTGAACCTTGACGTCCCCGTGCGGAGTCCAGCCATGCGAACTCATCGAGTTCTTGAGCGCGGCGCTCGCCATATACTTTGCGAGATCTTCCGTGACCATGACGGACTCGCCGGCGGCCATGACACAGCCTGCGTGCGCAGAGCCCGAAGCCATTGCCATCGCCGCTGCGAACGCGATGAACCCTGTACGAATGATTGCCTTCATATCTTTCGTTCCCCTGGACCGGATGTGCGAGCCCGTATCCGAGATCTCGCGGAAAAACGCTCAATGATGCGCTTCCCGGCGAGCCGCTCCCCGTCTCGGATTTGTAGGCTTTCGTCACACCACTGCTTGAAGCTTCGGGTTCGAAGCTTCCAATTACGGAACAGACCAAATGCTCCGAAGGTGACCTTCGCATCGTTCGATCTGGCCATACGCATCATAGCGGCAACGCACGCGAAGCGCTGTTTCCCAACTGCGGCAGTGCAGGGATCAAATCGTGTTCGAGCGCTTCAATTCGTACGTCAAAGCGACGCGGAATTTCTCACGGCAATACTAAGCTGACGCCGCAACGCGAGTTGCAGCGCGAGCAATTGGTTGTCGCAACGAACTTCAGCCGGCTCTTTGAAGATCGACGGCTTTCGGACCTTTGCCGCGCTTATCGGGCTCGGTCTCAAATGAAATTCGCATCCCCTCATTGAGCTCACCAATTCCGGATCGCTCAACTGCGGTTACATGCACAAAAACGTCATTGCCCCCTGCATCCGGCTTGATGAAGCCGTAGCCTTTCTGGGAATTATAAAATTTAACGGTACCTGTCTGGCGCATACATCGTCTCCTGGCGGCCCGGCATACAATGGAAGCTTGCTCCAAGCTTCGCATCGACACCGCGGCGGACCTCGGAGCCAAATGTTCCCATGCGCATCTACCGGGTCGCGAAAAAAGCGCCGGTTCTTTTGAACGCGCCGGGAGCTACCTTGCCGCTGCCCGCCTTAGCGTGCGGCAATTTATCCTTTAAATACGGGCACCTTGCAAGACGAAATGCTGCGTAGCGATCATTCTTAGCATTATTGAACAGCTGAGTTCAAAGCAAAGCTCGCACCTGAACCCTCCGCCAGCTGATCTCTCAGAACAGGCATGATCGTTTCGAGTTCGGATTTGAGCGTGTACGGCGGATTTATCACGAGAACGCCGGAAGCCGTCAGGCCAAGGCCCGCGAATGATTTCATGACGGCGAGCCTGACGTCGAGGAATTCGAGCCCAGGGCGAGACGTGGCCGTAGCCACGAAGCGGTCCGCCGCCGTTTCATCCTTCAGCGGGTACCAGATGACATAGGTGCCGGAGGCAAAGCGCGTCATAGCCTCATCTAAGGCGGTGGCAAGATCCGAAAATTCATCGCGCTCTTCGAATGGCGGATCGATCAGAACGACACCGCGCCGTTCCTTCGGCGGCAGCAGCGACTTCACTGCGTGGCGGGCGTCGATATTGAGAACGCTCGTTGCCTTGAAACGGCGAAGCTCCGCCTTCAACCGGGCGAACTCCTCAGGATTGAGTTCGTTCGCGATGAGCACGTCGTCGGGCCGCATGAGATGGCGCGCAATGAGCGGGCTTCCGGGATAGTAGCGCAGCTCCTCCTCATTCAGTGCGCGGACGGTTTCGAGATAGGGCGCCAGCAGTTCGGCCACGGGCGCGGGCAGCTCGGCGTCGTAAAGGCGCGCGATGCCCTCCTGCCATTCGCCGGTCTTCATCGCTTCCGTGCCGGCGAGATCGTAGCGCCCAGCCCCGCCGTGCGTATCGATGACGCGAAACGGGCGCGGCTTCTGCTTCATGTAGGTCAGGACGCGCGCGAGGATGACGTGCTTCAGGACGTCGGCAAAATTGCCGGCGTGATAGTCGTGGTGATAATTCATGCTTCGAGGACCGCGTTCGTCATCCGCAACACCCCGCGCTGCGGCGGGGTGGCGGTTTCAAGCCTTCTGTTCCCATCGCCCCGCCGGCGACTGCTGCCAATAGGTGACCGCGCATCCCGCCGCTTTCGCAGCTTTCCATTGGGCGCGCGCGATGGCGACGGCATCGGGATCGTGTCCGTCGAAGACATAGACAAACCGTTCGGCTCCCTTGAACTCGCGCGCCTCAGCGCCATCGACGAGAAATCGTACGCCCGCGCCGTTGGGCGTCTCGTCCGTCATCGTCAGATAGACCGGCTGCTCGCTCGCATGGCCTATGCGCGCGGTTCCGTGCGGCAGAAAGCTGTCGTCGGCATAGGTCCAGAGCGCCTGATCGAGCGCTTCCAGGCGCTCCTCGCTGCCGACCTGGACTACTGCACGCCATCCGCGCGCGAGCGTTTTCTCCAAAAGACTCGGGAGAACGCGCTCAAGCGTTTGTTGCTCGAGATGGTAGAATAGGACGTCCATGCCGCTTGCATGGCGCAGCGGAGGCTGGAACGCAACCTTTTGCGAGAAAGCTGGAGCCGTGACTCGACGGCCAGGTCTTGAACCGCGGCCGGGGGTCCCTATCTAACCCCGTCCGGAGCGGCGCCAGTTGATCGGCTGACGCCCGTGCGGGCGGTGAGCATGGCGGCTTTCATGATGCCGCGCGCTCCCGCCCGCTGCGATCTTTTGGGCTTACTTCTTCTTGAGATATTTCGCCGGGACTTCGCCAGCGTCGATCAGAGCCGTCACGCAGGTGTGCGTCAGGCCCTTTCTGTTACTCTCCATGCAGCGGCGGAGTTCAGTGCTGTCAGGCGAATACTGAGAGCAGAAGTTCTGGTAGTCACCCGCGCAAGCCTGTCTGACCTTGGCGTTATAGGCAGCGGCAGCCGCACCGGCAAAAAGAGCAGTGCCTGCTGCCAGCACGACTGACACCAGCGCCGCATCAAGCTTTTTCATAAGTCTTCCCTCGTAGTTACGTGATTGGCGTCCTCTACGCGAACGAACCCGATTCGAAAATTAACTTTTTTCCTCCGCGTGAGCACGAGGAATTGCTCACGCGAGTTGAATTTGCGGGAGTGATGTTGCGCTGAGTTCGCTCTACCGCTTCTTCGGCGCGTAGGGATTGTCGCCGGCGCGGAGACTGAAGCGTATGGGAACGCCAGGAAGATCGAACGTCTCGCGAAGCGAGTTCGTCAGGTACTTCACGTAGGACTGCGGCAGCGCTTCCGCGCGCTGCGAGAATGCAACAAACGTGGGCGGGCGAGTCGAGGGCTGCGTGACGTAGCGAATCTTGATGCGGCGTCCGTGAACGGCGGGCGGCGAGTGGCGACTCAGTGCGCCGTCGAGCCAGCGGTTGAGTTGAGGCGTCGAAACACGGCGATTCCACGTCTCGTAAACTTTCGCGATGGCCTGCATCAGGTGGTCGAGCCCGCTCTCCGACCGGGCCGAGATCGTGACGACCGGAACCCCCGGCACTTGAGCCAAGCTCTCGGCTACGCGTGCCTTCAGTTCCTTCAGCGTTTTCTGCTTTTCGGGAATGAGGTCCCACTTGTTGATCGCGACGACGAGGGCGCGGCCCTCCTCGGTCACGCGGTGACCGATCGTCAGGTCCTGGTGCTCGAACGGCCGCTCGGCATCAATCAGAAGCACGACGACCTCGGCGAAACGGATCGAGCGCACGGCGTCGCTCGCCGAGAGCTTCTCGGCGGTTTCGGTGATCTTGGCCTTGCGGCGAAGTCCGGCGGTATCGAACAAGCGGATCGCTTGGCCCTTGTATTCGAAGTCGCTCGAGACGCTGTCGCGCGTCAGCCCCGGCTCGGGCCCGGTGATCATCCGGTCCTCGCCGAGCAGCGCGTTGACCAGCGTCGACTTGCCGGCGTTGGGACGGCCCACGATGGCGACGCGGATGCGCTTTTCGCGTTGCGGCTTTTCTTCCGGCTTCTCTCCTGCCGGCTCGGCGTCGGCCGACCGGCGCTTCCGCTGCGAGGGCGCAGATTTCAACCCCAGCGCAGCCAGCACGTCGTCGGCGAGATCGGCGATGCCCTCGCCGTGTTCAGCGGAGATAGCGATCGGCGCGCCGAGCCCGAGCCCGAAGGCATCGAGCACGCCGTCGGTGCCCTTATGGCCTTCGGCCTTGTTCGCGACGAGGACGACGGGCTTGCCCGACTGCCGCGCGATGCGGGCAAATTCCTTGTCCGAGCCGGTGACACCGGCGCGAGCGTCCATGACGAAAAGGACAAGATCGGCCGTGGCGATGGCCTGCTCGGACTGCTTGCGCATGCGGTCGGCGATCGAGCCGCGCTGCGCCTCTTCCAGGCCGGCAGTGTCGACGAGGCGAATTTCGTTGCCGAAGAGGTCCGCTGTCCCTTCGCGGCGGTCGCGCGTCAGGCCCGGTAGATCGGAGACGAGGGCCGCGCGCGTTCCGGTCAGCCTGTTGAAGAGGGTCGACTTGCCAACGTTGGGGCGTCCGACGATGGCGACGACGGGAGTGTGATCAGAGAGGTTCAAAAGAGAGCCGACAAGAATTCGATTGCTGGGGGAACGTTGCCTCTCCGCTCACAGCGGCAAGCCAACGCTGACCTCCTAGCCCAATTCTCAGTTGAGGGCGACGAGTTTCGCGGAATCCGTCAAAACGAACATTCTGCCCTGCGCCACGATGGGCGGAATATAAACCGTGTCGCCGACGCTCAGCTGGCCGCCAATCTTGCCGGTTGCGGCATCAACGCTCACCACTTCGCCCTTGCTGGAGACGAGCCAGAGCGTCCCAGCAGCCATGACCGGCCCCGCATAGCTCTTGGCCGCGGGCAGCTGCGTCGTCCAACGCGTCTTGCCGTCGGTGCGGTTCAGCGCCATGAGGCGGCCACCGGTATCGACGACGTAGACGGCGTCGCCCGCGACCCAGGGTGCCTCGGAGCTTGGAATGGTGGCCGACCAGAGCCGATCCCCCGACTTGGCCTGGGTGGCGACCATGCGGCCGGCATGACCGACTGCGTACACTGTCCCATTTTCAATCGCCGGACGCGCGACGTCGCTCATGGAGGCGATCTGCGAGGTCTGACGGGTACGCGAGAGATTTTCGGTCCAAATGGTCGAACCGTCGGACAGCTTGAACGCCATGATGTCCCCTGAGGGGTACGGCACGACGACGACGTCCTGATCGACGGCGGGGCTCGAGGAGGTCATCAGGCTGGCCGTTTGCGGCAGTCCGCGCGCCGACCAGATTTCGGCCCCGTCAACTCCGCTCAAGCAGTAGAACCTGCCATCCACCGTAATAACGTAAAGGCGGTCGCCGGCGGCGGTCGGCGAGGCGCGGACTGGAACGCCAAGGCTTTTGGTCCAGATCGACTTGCCCGACGCCGGATCGAGAGCTGCGACCACGCCATAGCCATTGGCGACATAGAGCCGTCCGTTTTCGGCGGCGAGGCCGCCGCCGTATCCGCCCAGCCCGACAGTCGTCTCGGGCTTCGTGGAAATCGAAAATACTTTTGAGCCCGACAGCGAGAAGGCAGCGACGTTCGCGGCGGCGTCGAGCGTGTAGATGCGGCCGTCGTAAACGATTGGGCTTGCCGTCACGCGGCCGGTTTTCGACGAGCCTTCGCCAGCACTCGCACTCCATGCCTGACGGAGTGGGCCGTTGAGTGCGAGGTTACCGGGCGCGTTGCCCGGTTCGCCGCCCGGCTGTGACCATGAATCGTTAGCGCGTGGCGATGGGATTACGATCGGCCCATTCGCATCGGCCAGATTGGAAGAAATGCTTTCCGTCGTCTCGACGATCGGAATGCGGCGCCCAGGCAACGGCGTCTGCTTTTCCTTGAAGGGATTGAGTTCGCTGATCTTAGGCAGGGACGGACCATCGCTGGCGCAGCCGCCGAGCGATATGGTGGCGATGATCGCAAATAGCGACGACGCGCCCGCTCGTATCTGGTGTCCCCCTTTGCCCAACCCCATTCTCCCCTCACCGCTTCGCGGTTCTACTTTTTATCAGCGCCCGCTTCCGTCTTAGCAGGTTCGGCCGGTTTGCCGGCGTCGGCCGGCTTCTGAGCCTCGGCCCCGGTTGCGGCCGCCGATGACGGCGGCGCGGCCGACGGAGCGTTCGCGCCGACTTCCTCAGCAGCTATGCTCGCCATGACGATCTTAACGCGCTGCTGAAGATCATCCGAGGCTGTCGGATCGAGAAGCAGAGGTTCGAGATTTTTTCGCGCCTCGTCATACTTCTTCGCCTTATAGGCCGCGATGCCCAGCAACTCGCGCGCGGTCTTATCGAAAGGTTCGCCCTCGCCGATAAGTGGCGTCAGACGATTCTGAATCTCCTCATAGTCTGCATCTGCCATCCGAAGTGAGGCGGCTTGCAACTGAGCGAAGCTTTTCAACAGATCATCGGCACCCGACTGCTTCACGAGCGAGTCATAGGTTGCAACGGCATCCGCAGTTTTGCCGTCCTTGGCCTGGGTGCCGGCAAGCTGCAGCTTAGCCAGGGCGGCATATCCGGCCGGACCGCTTTCCGCGATCGCCTGGAAAGCCTTCTCGGCCTCGTCTTTCTTCTTCTGATCGCTCAGGTTCTCGGCAGCCGCAAAATTGGCGCCGCCCGTTTCGGCGGCTGTGATGCGATGGGACTCAAGAAGCTGATAGCCGATCACAGCAAGGAGGAAGAGCACCACCGCGCCCACGATCAGGACGTTGTAGCGCTGCCAGATTTTCTGCAACTGCTCGCGGCGGAGTTCCTCGCGGACCTCGCGAAGCAGACTGTCATTTTGGTCGGCCATTAACTCTCAAACCTCATTCAGACGCCGGAGCTCAAGGAGAATAGTCTCACAATCAGCCCGGCTGGCGGGGGCATAGATACCGGAGCGTGCGCTCCCGGCAAGCCCTCGCCCGAAGTTTCCTTTGCGCAACCGTTTATAAACCTGGACCCAATCCCGCTAAGTGCTCGTGGTCTTGGGCTTTTTCGTGGCTCGAGCGGCCGCCAGAGCGGGTTCGGCCTCGTCGTTCTTCAGGTTATATATGTGCTCCTTGCCCGGAAACGTCCTGGCGCGAACCTCCTGAGCGTAGGAAGCAATTGCGTCGTCGATCGCGGCTCCGATGGCACCAAACTTCTTTACGAACTTCGGCACGTGTGGCGAGAGGCCCAGCATATCCTCCATGACGAGGATCTGGCCGTCGCAGCCGGCGGAGGCACCGATGCCGACCGTCGGAATTGGAATAGCCTTGGTGATCCGCTCGGCAAGCGGAGCGGTCATTGCCTCCAAAACGACGGCAAAAGCTCCCGCTTCGGCGACAAGGCGCGCATCCTCCTCGATGGCCTGCCACTGATCGATGGTGCGGCCTTGTGTCTTGAAGCCGCCAAGTACGTTCACGGCCTGCGGGGTGAGGCCGATATGCGCCATCACGGGGATGCCGCGCTCGACGAGATATCGGATCGTCTCGGCCATGCGCCTGCCGCCTTCGAGCTTCACGGCGCCGCAGTCGGTTTCCTTCATGACCTTCGCAGCATTGCGAAAGGCAACCGCAGGGCTCTCCTCGTAGGTGCCGAACGGCATGTCTACGACGACGAGAGCCCGTTTTGATCCGCGCACGACGGCTTGGCCGTGCATGATCATCAGCTCGAGCGGAACCGGCACGGTCGTTTCGAAGCCGTGCATCACCATGCCCAGGCTGTCGCCGACGAGCAGAAAATCGCAATGGTTGTCGGCGATCGCGGCAGTGTGCGCGTGATAGGACGTGAGCGCAACGATGGGCTCCCCGCCTTTTTGGGCGGCGATGTCGGGCGCCATGAGCCGGCGGCGCTTGACGTGGATAGACATTTTACTCCAATCGGCGCACGCGCCTGGCATTCCAACGATCAGTTCCGGGAGATCCAACCCCGGCGATGATCCTTTAAGAACGCAGTTTACGAAACCTATCGCCTCGCCGCCAGCTCTGGCGGCTTTCAGGAACGCGGACAGTTGGTAAATTTCTCCACTGACCATCCACAGCTAATCAGTTAATCTGGGCGAAAGAGTTGAATTAGCGCCACATCTCCGCCTCCGAATCACCAGCGGTGCGGCACTGTGGTTGCGCCTTCTGACGGGGCTCTGATAGCCAATTCCTACCGTCGGCAGAGGGGAGATTCCCGATGCCGGTGCTCTGACGGTGTTGTCATTTCGGCGTCGGGTGGGTCGCGTGCGTCGTTCGAGCAAGTTCCAAGGCAGAGTTTCGCCGGCGTTGCGCTCAATCGCGACAGGCGCCTTCGTCTTAAGCATCTTCCTCAGCTCATCTGCCGTCGATGCCAAATCCCGATCCAGCATCCTCAAAAATCTGAAATCTCCCGGACCCGGCGCGGTCATCACGCCGCCTTCGTCGCCGCTCCTGCTCGTCGTATCGATCAAAAAGCAGAAGATCCGCGTCTACGATGCGGACGGCGAAATCACCTCGTCGCGCATATCGTCCGGCATGCCTGGTTTTGATACGCCCACCGGCGTCTTCTCCGTCCTGGAGAAAAATGTCTACCACACGAGCAACATCTACGCCGGCGCGTCGATGCCCTATATGGAGCGCCTCACGTGGTCAGGCATCGCGCTCCACGCCGGCGTGGTGCCTGGCTTTCGCGCGTCTCACGGCTGCGTTCGCCTTCCCTTCGCCTTTGCAAAGAAACTCTTCGGACTGACGAAGATCGGCACGAGAGCCGTCATCACCACCGAGGAAGTAGAGCCCATCGCGTTCGACAGTCCCAAGCTCTTCAAGCCCCTGCCCGCCGATGAAGTATCGGCGCTGAAGTCCGAACAGGCGAAGCCCGCGCAGATCGCCGTCAATAGCAATCAGGCGGACGACGGGTCCGCATCTGATGCTCAACAGGGATTGCCGCTGTTCATCGGCGTCTCTCCCGCGCTCATTCGAGCGGTCGCGGATATGCCGCGCGATCTGCAGCGCCGTCCGGCAACACGGGCCGAAGCCGATCAGATCATGCAGGAAAAGCTCAATCGTGCGCGAGCGTCGCTGAAGACCGCGCAAGCGGCGCTCGCTGCTGCTCAGGAAAAGGTGGCGACGACAGTAAAAGATTTCGAAGCGACGAGCGCGCGCTACGAAATGGCCCGGCGTTCGGTCGCCCCGGTCAAGGAAGCGCTGGCCGCAGCCGAGGCACGGCAGCAGGATGCGATCAAAGCGTTCGAGGCCTACATGTCAGGCTCGGCGCCGCAACCGAAAATGGTTGCTGATCTGCGATCGTCCGGCAGCGACGTTGATGGCTCATTCGACCGCGAAAGCGTACTTGAGGACACATTGCTCGATCTGACGATCGAAGCCGATGCAGCGCGGGCGCGCGCCGCGCAGAGCGAAATGAGCTTTGCCGAGGTTCAGGCTGCATATTCTGCCGCGCAAACCGCACGCGATCGCGCTGCCGAGGCCCTGCGCGATGCGCAAACGGATTTGACGTCTGCTAAGGCTTCGCTTGCCGATGCCGATCGAGAAATGCGGCTGAGGTCGAAGCCGATCTCGGTTCTCGTCAGCCTCCGTGCTCAGAGACTCTACATCCGCCAGGGATTCGACCCGCTACTCGAAGCGCCTATCGAGGTTGCGCCGTTGCCGCATAAAGTCGGGACGCACGTCTTCACGGCAATGCGGTATGGCGCAGATCCCAACACCTTCGACTGGCGGCTCGTCAGCGCTCAGACCCCTCTTCCGGGCCATCCGTTCGATGACGGCAAAAAGAAGAAGAGCAAAACGGCAACTGCTCACGGCCGCGCCAACAACGTTCAAATGGCGACCGAGGCTCTCAACGCCTTTACGATTCCCGATGATGTCCTTCAGACCATTACCGAGCTTGCCCGGCCAGGTGCGTCCCTGATCATTTCCGATCGCGAGCTGCCGGCCCATGAGAACGGTGGCGGTACGGAATTCGTCGTTCTGACCCGTTAGCCACAGCTCGACACTGTTTCGCATATTCGCGACGGCATTTGCACGCGGCGCCGTTCCAGTCTCGTTGACAGGGGAACGAGGCGCCTATACCCCACATGCACTTTCCGGGGGGACACTTATTTCGATGACGATTCCCAGCACAAGAGCCTTTGCGAGCTGGGCGGCTTGGACCCCTTGGGCAATGCTCGCTTGCTCAATAGGCCTCATGGCCGTGCTGTTTCATAAGATGTCACCGCAGCACGAACCCTGGACGTTTGCATTCGACGTTCCAGTCACGCCGGTGATCGGCTCTCTTGATAATCGAGTTGAGGTCATCACCGCCGCGGACGAGAAGCAATTCGTGCATGGGTCTTCGGTCATCGCGACTTCGGACGGGCTTTTGGCGACGTGGTACCGCGCTCCTTATGAAGGCGCGCACGATGCTGAACTCGTTTCCTCGCGCTTCAACGGTTCAACCTGGTCGCCTCAGTCGGTCGTCACGGACAGCGCGCAGGTCAGCCGGGACTTCGGCATCACCATCAAGTCCCTTGCCAACCCCGTATCCTTCCGCCGCTCCGACAGCGAAATCTGGCTGTTTTTCGCCGCCTCTCGATTGAGCGGCTGGGCGACTTGCGAGATCGGACTTATCCGGAGCCACGACGGCGGCCGCACATGGGGGCATGCTGAGAGGCTTCAGGCATCACCCTTCCTGAACATTTCACATCTGACCAAGTCGGTCCCGATCATGTTTTCCGACGGGCGTATCGGGCTGCCCGCCTATCATGAGATGAACCGCAAGTATCCTGTTCTGCTTGTGCTCGATCAAAGCGGACGCGTGGTCGACCGGCGGCGCATGGGCAGCGGCGGCAAAGTCGGATTCCAACCATCGATTGTTCCGACCGGGCCGTCGACTGCGATTGCTTTCGTGCGCCGGTTGCGTCAGCCGCAAAGCGTTCTCATCACGCGGACATCGGACGGAGGAAAGACGTGGTCTCATTCCGCACCGGTCGATCTTCCCAACCCTGGCGGGCCGATATCGGCGGTGCGCTATGATTCAACGCACATTCTGCTGGCGTTCAATGACGATCCTCTCCTGGAGCGCAACATCACGCTGGCGCTGACCGATCTTGAAGGCAAAGCTTTCCAACGCGTGGGAGTCGTCGCGCGGATGGATGGCGAGAATAGAAAGAGCGCAGTTACGTATCCCTATCTCATCGCATCGGCGCCCGGCCAGTTCGACATCGTTTATTCGCGGCCGCTGAAGTCCATCAACCACGTTCGCTTTTCCAGCGCCTGGGTACAACAACGCATGCAACCGCAGACGGCGCAGCAACGATGATGACTATCGACTTCCTGCTGAACCGCGCCAGCGCTACCCTGGTCATCTTCCTTGTCTCGGCCGCGATTGCCGGCCTGTTCACAAGGTCGCCTGTGTGGCGCGCCGTTTTCGGCCTCGCCGGTATTCTGATCGCTCTCGTGATCGGGATCTCCACCCGGTCTCTGCTGGAATGGACGACCTCAGCTATCGAGCGGCCGTCCCTGCCCGGTCTCGTGGTGCTCATCGTTCTGGCCATTGCGACCATCGGTGACTGGAAGCCTGGAGCATCGGCAGAGTTCCGTTTCGCCACGCTGATGCTCGCGATTGCCGGAACCATCCTCTATCCGGCCGCGGTGGGCTTCTTGGATTACGACACCTACGTGCTCGGCTACAGCGGCTACGTGCTGCCTTTGGCACTCGCAACCATTCTCGCTTACGCAATCTTCCGCCGGTATTTGATCACGGCGCTGGTGCTCAATGTTGCGATCGCTGCCTTTCTTCTGGGCGCGGGACACAGCGTCAATCTGTGGGACTATGTCGTGGATCCCGTTGCTTGGCTCATTGGCATGGGCACGTGGATTGCGCTCGGCGTGAAACGCGTGATGGCGCGCTTTACGCCGGCGAAGACCCTGGCCGCCGCTTAGCGAAGCTCAAAATTCAGGACAGCTGCGGGATCGGCGCGACGCCGATCAACCATTGGTGGCCGCCGAGCAGAAGCCAGGCATAAAGAGCCACGCCAATCACGATGACGGCGACATCATTGAGCGCGCTCGTGGGCTTTGCCGGTGCGATCGCCGCGAGAGATACCCGCTTCTTGATCGAGATGCGGTCGTAAACCGCGAAGGCCAGGAACGACCCGAAAAGCAAAAGCGAGCCCAAATCGCCATTGGCAAGCAGGTGCGCGAGTGCCCAGATCTTGATGGCGATCAGCATCGGATGGCGCGTTGCTGTGCGGATGCGGGACGGGATGAGCGCGGCGACGAGCAAAATGATTGCGGGCAGCATCAAGGTGGCTGCGAGATGGCGCGTCCAGACGGGGGGATCCCACAGAACAGGATTTTTGCCCGGATGAAGCTGGAGCTTGTGGAAGCCCAGAATGATAACGACCAAGCCCACGAACGATAGAACGCCGAACAGAACGCGGTAGGGCCCGGCGCCGATGCGCTCCCTCAAGCCGTCGCGCAGTTCAGGTTGGGTCGGAAGCAAATGAACGCCAAGAAACAAGATCAGTCCGACGATCAAAACCATCATGGCGTTCGCTCTCCCCTCGTAGTCGCCCGCCCGCATAGCATCAAAAGCGGGCTCTCGCCAATGCGGTCGCTTACGGGATGTAGCCCTTGTCGAGGGAGAGCGCTTGGCGCGCTATGACCTTGCCTTGCGGATCTTTGTGAAGCGCAGTCCAGCCAAGATCGGTGCCGGCTTCCTCCGACGAACTGGAGCGAAGATCGATCGCGACGACGTCGCTGGCCTTCGCATCGATCGGCGCCAGCAGCGGGAAGTACAGCTGTTCCCAATGGGTCCTTGGTGACAAAGGCCCCGTCGAAAACCCGATACCAGGCACCAGTTCGGCTTTCCACCAGGTCGCGAAGCCAAAGATCTTCGCCGGCCGCGGAAGCCGCCACTCGGCATCGCCGCGCCGTTTCGATTTCGTCTCTGTCGTCAGATCGACCTCATCCCACACCATCGCGCTGCGGCAGCCGTCGAGGATTTCTGCCGGCGGCAAATGCCGGACGTAGGCGTTGTTGAACGACATCGTCTGCGCGACGCCGAGATCAAGGCCGTGGCCGACGCGTTCCCAGGCGCGAAGCTCCTCATCGATGCGCGGTGAGACAACCGGTGCAACGTATTGAATGATTCCGTTGGGAATGACGTGGCCGCCCGGCTTCAGGAAGCGGCGGCGCGCATCGGCAAGCGTTGCGATGATGTTCTCTTCAAGCGCGTAGTTGCCGAGCGTCTCTGAGACGATGATGTCAGCTGCGAGCTTGTCGCGGAACTCGGTCGAGTGGCAGGGAATGAGGTGGCAGTTCTTGGCCTTGTTGGCTTTCAGAACCGCCGCCGCCACGCTCGCGACCTCGGCTGTTTCGAAGAGAAAGACTTCGCGCGCGCCGAGCTTCGACGCCATGAGGCCGAGCAATCCGGTACCAGCGCCAATGTCGGCGACAACGGATTTTCCAGGCACGATGACGGCCTTTAGCGCCGCGAAGAAAGCTTCGTTGCGGACCTGATCGGCGATCAGCGTGCGATGATATTCGATGCGCATATCAAAGCTTCAGATGTGGGCCGCGGACCTGATAGAGCATCAGCGCGGTGGCAATGGCGAGGTTGAGCGAATCCAAGTCACCGGCCATGGGAATTTTGACGAGGTTCGTACACGAAGCTGCAGCTCCGGGAGAAAGCCCCGGCCCCTCGCCGCCCATGACGATGAGCACCGGATCCTTGTAGTCGACTTTGCGAAAATCTTCGCGCGCGTCGAGATGCGTGCCGATGACGTCGCCCGGCCACGCGCGCGCCAGGCTGATGAAAGTCTGCTGATCCATTTTCACGAGCGGGACCGCGAAGATCGAGCCCATCGTCGCGCGGATGGCGTCGATCGCGTAGGGATCGCACGTGGTGCCGACGAGGATGACGCCGGCGCAGCCCACGGCGTCCGCCGTGCGAATAATCGTTCCGAGGTTGCCGGGATCGCGCACTTCTTCCAGCGCGAGCCACGTTTCCTGACCAAGCTTCTTCGTGTCCGGCGGATCGACGAAGCGCTGACGGAAGACGCCGAGCAGCGTTTGCGGATTGTCTTTCGATGCGAGCTTGCCGAGCACGGCTTCGGAGACTTCGAGCACTTCGGAGCCCGCGTCGAGCGCGTGCCGCACGAGGCCGCGGGCGATGCCGCTTGTGGCCGTGCCCGTCTGATAGACGAGCGTTTCGGGCACGAAGCCATGGTCGCGCGCCGTGACCAGGAGCGATGTGCCTTCGGCGACGAACAGTCCAGTTTCCTTGCGCACCTTGCGCATGTCGAGCGCGCGGATTGCTTTGACGCGGTCGTTCGTCAGGCTGGTGATCTGCTTCGGCGCGTTCATGCGGTCTGCTTCCAGCGCACGAAGAGCGACGTCGGCACGAGCGGACCGGTTTGCGAACGGATCGCCAGTTCGCCGCTATCGAACGCGCCGCCACGGCCTTTCAACTCCTGACGCAGGAGCTGATCGAAGGCGAGCGAGGACGCGCGAATGGCGTAGATCGTCAGGACCATCGCGGCATTCTCGGGCGCGAGCAACTTGGCGAGATCGGCCAGCAGTGCGGGTAGATTCTGGAAGAGGTCCCAGATCTCCCCTTCGGGTCCACGCCCGAACTTCGGCGGATCAACGAGGATCATGTGATAGGTCTTGCCGCGGCGAACGTCTCGCGCGGCGAATTTCGCGGCATCGTCGAGCAGCCAGCGGATTTTGGCAGCGCCGAGTTTCGACGCCTCCTGATTTTCCCGGCCCCACTGGATGGCTTTCTTCGAGGCATCCACGTGGGTGACTTCGGCGCCCGCGGCGGCGGCGAGCAGCGATGCGGCGCCCGTGTAGCCGAAAAGATTGAGAACGCGCGGCGGCTCACCTTTCACGCTCGCGAGATGCTCGAGCATCCATTGCCAGTGCGGCTCTTGCTCGGGGAAGAGTCCCAGATGCCAAAGCCCCGCGAGCTTGCAGAGCATGGTCACGTTCTTTGATGAACTGGGCGTGTGGCTCCCCACCCCTAGCCCCTCCCCGCGAGGGGGAGGGGAACTTCTGGAGGCATGACCGAGGGCGAGCTTTACGGGCCAAGCGTCCGGCACCGGCTTGTCGATGCGCCACTTGCCCTTTTCGTCATCCTCTCCGGAGGCTGAGAACACGGCGTTGGCTTTCGCCCATTCCGCTTTGCCGAGCTTGCGGTTCCAGAGCGCTTGCGGCTCGGGCCGGTCGACGATGATTTTTCCGAAGCGCTCGAGCTTCCGCCCCGCGCCTGAATCGAGCAGCGCGTAGTCGGGGAAGCCGTCGGACGTGATGAGGTGCAGGTTATCGAGCGGTGGCATCGGCAGAGGTTTCGAATGAAAGGTCGTCCGCGCTTTAACACGAATGCCGCTCATGTCGAGAAATCAAACCTTGCCGACGCTATAACCAGGCAGACATTTTGCCCTTGTCCGCCTTGGCCTTCCTCAGGCTGCGAGGCCCGCAATGGAGGACTGGGCGGCCTCAATAGACTTGGCGCGCTGATCTGGGCCCAGCGCCACGCCTTCGGCGCGGATGAACGTCACGTCGGTAATGCCGAAGAAGCCGAAGATATTGCGCAGGTAGGTTTCCTGGTGATCCAGGAACGCGATGGGCGTCTGGGGTCCATAGAAGCCGCCGCGCGTGGAGGCGACGATGACCTTCTTGCCGCCCAGGAGGCCCTCGGCGCCCTTTTCGGTGTAGCGGAAGGTTTTGCCCGCGACGGCGAGGCGGTCGATCCAGGCCTTCAGCTGGCTGGGGATGGCAAAGTTGTACATCGGAGCACCAACGACGATGATGTCTGCGGTCAGGAATTCCTCAAGCGCGGTCTGCCCGGCCGCCACGTCGGCGCTCAGCGTCTGAGCTTCCGGCACTGCGCCCTGAGATGCCGCCAGATGGGCTCCGGACAGGTGCCCGACAGGTTCGGATGCCAGATCGCGGTAGACGACTTCGAGACCCGGGTGCAGCGCCTTTTCGGCGGCCACAATCTCCGCCGAGAGCTGCCGGCTGACTGAGCCCGGGCCCAGAATGCTGGAATCGACGTGCAGAAGTTTCATTGAGGATCTCCATCCGCGAAGTTGGTGGAGGCTGGGCCCGGTTGACAGGACACCTAGCCAGTCACATTTTGTGACCGGAGCTAAATTGTTCACCGCTGCGGGCCGCACAAGGAGGCACTTTTTTGGAAGCCAGTCACAAAGAGGGAACCGCCTGCCGTGCAGTAGCCGATGTGCTCGCCCGGATCGGAGACAAATGGACGGTTTATGTCGTGGGGCTTCTGTCGGACGGGCCCATGCGCTTCAACGAGATCCGCCGTTCCGTCGATGGCATTTCGCAGCGCATGCTCACGTTGACGCTTCGTGGTCTTGAACGCGATGGCCTCGTCACGCGGACCGTCTATCCGACGATCCCGCCGCGCGTCGATTACGAGCTGACCGAACTCGGGCGGACGCTCATTTGCATTCTCGGGCCACTCGGCCAATGGGCGGTGGAGAATCGAGCGACCGTCGAGCAAGCCCGGGCAAGATTTGATGCCCAGGCAGAGACGTCATCGGCGGCGAGCGCCACTAAAATTGCCCTTAAGAAGCGGCTGCCGAGCTTCTGGCGCAGCATGCCTTAAAGCGGCGCCTCCAAGGGGACGGGCGTAGTAGGGATGCCACACTGTTTTGAAAAGCAGTTTTCGGCCTAGATCCCTCCGCAAATTGCAGATAGCCGACAAGAAAAGGTGTTCCTCTGAACACGATTCTGGAGGTTTCAATGCGATTCAATCGAGGTATTGCCGTCGCAGCTGCGCTGTCGGCGATTTCGATTTCTGCCGGAGCCCACGCCTTCGAGACGACGTCCATCGGCGGCACTAACTCAGACGGCTCGATGCGCTATCAGGACCTCGACGAGGCCGCTGCGCTGCTGTCGGGCTCGGCAGCTTCCACTACGGGGTCGGATCAAAGTTGGAAGACGCCGCTCGGATCGACGGGCTTCAACTTCTCCGCTTCGCAGAAGTCCACTTCGTCTGAGCCGAGCACGCCCTTCAACACTCCGCTGCTGCGCGAACGTAACTGACGTTCCGGCGGATAGGGTACAAGAGAAGCCGCTCCGCGCGAGCGGCTACTCCAAGTCCTCCACGGTTACGGTCTCGCCGCCACCCTTGATCCGCTGTGACAGAGCCGCTTCGATGAACGGATCGATGTCACCATCCAAAACTTCATCCGGGTTTGTCGACTGGGCGCCGGTGCGCAGGTCCTTCACCAGCTGATACGGCTGCAGGACGTACGAGCGGATCTGATGGCCCCACCCGATATCCGTTTTCGCGGCCTGTTCAGCATTGGCTTTGGCTTCGCGACGCTTCAGCTCCATCTCGTAGAGACGCGCCTTGAGGCGCTTGAACGCGATGTCCTTGTTCTGATGCTGCGAGCGCTGTTCCTGCGCGAAGATGACGATGCCCGAGGGCTTATGGACGAGGCGAACAGCGGATTCCGTTCTGTTGACGTGCTGACCGCCGGCGCCTGACGAACGCGCGAACGAGATGTCGACGTCCGCCGGGTTGATCTCGACATCAATCGTGTCGTCGATGACCGGATAGACCGTGACGGACGCGAAACTCGTATGGCGGCGGGCGTTGGAATCAAACGGCGAGATGCGCACGAGACGGTGCACGCCCGCTTCCGTCTTCAGCCAGCCGTACGCGTTCTCGCCTTCGATCTCGAACGTCGCCGACTTGATGCCCGCTTCTTCGCCTGGGCTTTCGTCGATCAGCTTCACCTTGAAGCCGCGGCGCTCGGCCCAACGCACGTACATACGCGCGAGCATCGAGGCCCAGTCCTGGCTTTCGGTGCCGCCGGCGCCGGCGTGTACCTCGACGTAGGTGTTCATTGTGTCGGCTTCGCCCGACAACATCGCTTCGATCGACCGGCGCTGCGCCTCGTGATCGATGCGCTGGAGAGCGGATTCGCCCTCGCGCACGCTCGCCTCATCGCTCTCGGCTTCGCCGAGCTCGATCAAAGTCAGAGCGTCGTCATAGTCGCGTTGCAGACGCTTGAACTCAGACACGGCGCGTTCGAGCGATTGCCGCTGGCGCATGACCTTCTGAGCGTTTTTCGCGTCAGTCCAGAGACTGGGGTCTTCAGCTTTCGCGTTCAGCGAGGCGAGACGGTCTTCGGCCGTCTCCCAGTCAAAGAGACCTCCTCAGGAGGGCGAACGCCTCCTCGATGCCGTCGGAAAGTTTTTGCGCTTCAGCGCGCATAGCTGCCTCCGAAGCCGGAACGTGCCGGCGAAAAGTGATGGCTCAAAAAAACAGGTGCGGACCTATAGAGATGTGCGAGCGCGCTGTAAACGCGCAGCGACGCTACGCGGCAATCGGCGCCAAGCCCATTACCACAATCCGTTGGGCGAAAGAGATCCGTTGTCGGGCCGCGATGAGGGCGGCGCCGGGCGGGCCATGCGGCCACCCATCGGCGGTGGCATGGGCGATGCGTCGGCCGTCGCGCTGGTGATGCCGATCATGGCATATGCGTCATCTGGCTCTTCGTCCGGCTTGAAGGCTTCCATGATCGAGCCAGGCTGGTCGGCGGAGGCTCTGAGACCCGTTTTCGGGTCGATCCGCACGAACTTGATGCCGGGCGGAACGCGGAACGGTGCAGGCGGCGTCTCACCCATGGCGTCCTTCACGAACTCGCCGAACATGGGAGCCGCGATCGCGCCGCCGGTGTTGCCCTTACCCAGCGGCTTTGGCGTGTCGTATCCGACGAAGACGCCCACGACCATCGTCGGCGTGTAGCCGAGGAACCAGACGTCCTTCTCTTCATTCGTCGTGCCGGTCTTGCCGGCGACCGGCCGGTTGAGAGATTTCAAGACCGAGGCCGTTCCGCGCTGGACGACGCCTTCGAGAATGCTCGTCATCTGATAGGCGGTGTGCGGATCGATGATCTGACGGCGGCCGTCGACCAGTTCGGGTTCCGGCTGGTTTGCCCAATGATCTGCGGTACAGCCCATGCACTGGCGCTCGTCGTGCCGCCAGATCGTGTGGCCGTAGCGATCCTGGATCCGGTCGATGAGCGTGGAGGTCACTTCCTTGCCGCCGTTCGCCAGCCTGCAATAGGCCGTCGCCATGCGCAGCAGTGTCGTCTCGCCCGCGCCGAGCGACATCGAAAGCACCGGCAAGAGATCGTCGTAGATGCCGAAGCGGCGCGCGTACTCGGTAATGACCGGCATGCCGAGGTCCTGCGCCAAACGCGCGGTCATCTGGTTGCGCGAATGCTCGATGCCGAAACGCAGCGTTTCGGGACCGGTTGCGCTGTTCGTCTCATAGTTCTTCGGCCGCCAGACGTCTTGGCCCGGGCCCTGATCGATTTCGATCGGCGCATCGAGAATGATCGATGTCGGTTTATAGCCGTTGTCGATGGCCGCTGCGTAAACGAACGGCTTGAACGACGAGCCCGGCTGACGCTTCGCCTGGATGACGCGGTCGAACTGGCTCATGTCGTAGGAGAAGCCTCCCGCTACGGCCAGGACGCGGCCCGTGTAGGGGTCCATCGCGACAAGACCGCCGCCGACCTCGGGAATTTGCATTAGGGACCATGCGCCCTGAATGTTGTTGGGGTCCTTCGGCGCGACGTAGACGACGTCTCCGGGCTTCAGGATGTCCGCCGTTGACTTCGGATCAACCCTCTTGGCGCCCGGGCGTTTGCCGGCCCATTTCATTTCGTCGAGCGAGACCTCGACGGCCTCGCGATCCTTGACGAAGGTCGCGTCCTGCTGGCGCTGCGGCTTGAACCCGATAATCGCCTTCGTCTTCTGCGTTTCGAGCACGACGCCGAGCCGCCATGGCTGAATGTCGGACGGGCTCGGAATCTTGCCCAGCGCCAAGCCCCAGTCGCCGGAGATATCGATCCTGGAGACGGGGCCACGATAGCCCTGCGTCCGGTCGAACTTCACGAGACCGTTGATCAGCGCCTTCTTGGCGTACTGCTGCAACTGCGGATCGAGCGTCGTGCGGACCGACAAGCCGCCGCCGTAGAGCTTATCCTCGCCGTACTTCGCAAGGAGCGAGCGGCGTACTTCCTCGGCAAAGAATTCGGCCGTCGAGATATGGATGGCGTTCGGGCGCAGATTGACGGTCAGCGGTTTCTTGCGCGCAGCCTCCGCCTCTTCTTTCGTGATGTAGCCGTTCTCGGCCATCTGACCGATGATCCAGTTCCGGCGGTCGGTCGCCTTCTCCTTCTGGCGGAACGGATGGTAGTTGTTCGGCGCTTTGGGAAGCGCTGCGAGGTAAGCGGCTTCCTCGATGTCGAGATCTTTGAGCTCTTTATTGAAATAGGTCAGCGCCGCGGCACCGACGCCGTACGAGTTCATCCCGAGGAAGATCTCGTTCAGGTAGAGCTCCAAGATGCGATCCTTGGAATAGGCGCCCTCGATGCGGACCGCCAGGATCGCTTCCTTGATCTTGCGCTCTATCGAACGCTCGTTCGTCAGCAGAAAGTTCTTGGCGACCTGCTGCGTGATCGTGGAGGCACCCTGCGCGCGCTTGTTGGAGCCGTGGAGCTTGGACTCGATGGCGGCGTAGACTGCGCGCATGATGCCCTGCAGGTCGATGCCGCTGTGGTCGTAGAACCGGCGATCCTCGGCCGAGAGGAAGGCGCCGAGCACGCGCTTGGGAACCGTGTTGATGGGCACGAAGATGCGGCGCTCGCGCGCGAACTCGGAAATGAGTGAGCCATCATGGGCGTGGATGCGCGTCATCACTGGCGGCTCGTACTTGGACAAGCTCTCGTAATCGGGCAGGTCCTTGGACGCTTGCCAGATCAGGAACCCGGCGCCCGCCGAGCCCGCGATGAAGATCAGAACGAAGGTCCCGAATGCGAAGCCAAGGAAGTTGAGCAGCAAGCTCCGCCGCCGCTTCTTACGTCTTTTGGGCACCGTGGGTGGCGGCTGCATTGGCGCGCGCATCAATTCGCAATTCCGTCAGTCTGACGCTGGGTTCGTTAATTTCGGGCGGAGGCGCTTACGTCTATTGCCGCATCGCAGCAATGACAATCCCCCTAACACGCTGCGCACATTAGCACGGAATGTGGCAGTACGTCGTCCATAGCCCACGCATCACGGCTGAGAGGCCGTTCTTTTGTTGAAGTAAATTTGCACCGCATCACTAATCGCGGCCGCGACTTTTGACTGCCATTCGGCGGTCAACATCTGCTGTTCATCCGTTTCGTTGCTGAGGTAGCCCAATTCTACCAGGACGGAGGGAGCGTGCGTCTGCTTCAAGACCTTGAACGCTGCTGACCGGCGGGGAATGCGCGACATCGCAATCGTCTTGCCCAGCCGCTTCGCCAAGACCTGGGAAAAATCGGCCGAGAAGTTGGAAGTCTCCCTTTTGAGGAGATCGATCAGGATGTTCTTCACCTGGTCGCTGCCCCCGCGATCGAAGTTTTCGATGCCGGCAATGAGGTCGGATGCGTTTTCCTTTTCCGCCATGACGCGGGCCTGCTCGTCGGAGGCATGGCTGGAGAGCGTATAAATTGTCGCGCCGCGAATGGACATTCTCGCGGTTTTCTCCTCGATGGAATCTGCGTGCAGCGAGATGAAAAGGTCGGCGGCGTTCTCGGCCGAAAATGCGAGCCGCCTATCGAGTGAGACGAATACGTCGTCCTCCCGCGTCAGCTTGACATCATAGAGGCCGGTTTTCGCCAGCTCGTTGCGTAGCTGGATCGCGACCGCGAGCACGATCGTTTTCTCCGTCACGTTGTTGTCACCCAGCGCACCCGGATCGATGCCTCCGTGCCCCGGGTCGATGACGATGACGGGCTTGCCATGGGGCTTGCGGTCGGCCTCCGGTTTTCCCGGATCGATCGAAGCGAACGGCTCATTGCCAGCGGCTGGGGTCGTCGCGCCAGTGCCCGCGCCGAATGTTTCGGCATCCATGGGCATGAGGGCGATGGCGAGCTTTACGGCTGAGGAGCCTTTGAGCCGCGTCATGTTGGCCGAGTTAATTTTGACCGGCCCCTTGGTGTCGATGACGACGCGGGATTTGCGCTCGGCGAACTGGCCATAACGGAACTCGGATATGAGCCCGGCGCCTTTCTTGCCGGCCGAAGGGTCCAGCCGGAAGACGAGATCCGGCAGATCGATGACGACACGGTAGGGGTTGGCAAGCGTGAAGACTTCCGCCGTCACGCCCTCGCTCATCGTCAATTCGAAGATTGTGGACCGGCCGGTGACGGTCAGATGCGCATCCAGAGCTTCGGCTGCCTGAGCCCCTGCCCCCCGCACCAGAAGGCAGATGAATGCCGCAAAGAGGGCGTTCCGCACAAATTCCGCCGGCCGGAGCATCGCCGCACAGTTCCCCTTCGTCACCCCGATCGCCTCAGGCCGGCGTATCGTTAAATATTTGTTTTCATTCGTATTATAAAGTGCTCGTCCGTGCCATTGAGGGCCATCCTGCCTGAAGGTTTATAGCACTTGCCAGGGCGGGGGGGACCTCGTACAGTTTCAATTGTATTCGGTGGCGTTCGAGACACACGCCTGGACGGTGTGAGTCAGTTGGCGCCTGCGATGTCCAGTCTGCCTGCTGCGGGATCAAAAGCCCTGCTTTTTCAGGTGATTGGGCAAGCACGGATGGCACCTGCTCGAGGCTAGCGTACGGGAGTATCACGTCGCTCAGCAGGTTCGATGGCTTCAACTTCAGGGCCCACGCGGCTCTATTGGCGGAGCTTCAGACTTTGTGCCGGTCGCCCCGATTTGTCAGTCGGGTAACAGCGCGCATTGCCGGGCGACCACGATTGATTCACCGCGATGCCGGAAGGCGTCGGCAAATTTCCCCCGGCCAACGTCCCTCAATTCGGACATGCAGCTGGGCTTTACACGACAGGCCATGACGAAAGCTTGCATCATCCATAGCGGCGCTCAGCGGACCCCGGTCCGCGCGGCTCCCTCATGCGTTCCCGCGCGCCTTTCGCGCACAGGCGGGACCGGGATGACGCAGAACCCGGCGCGGCCGCCCATCACCTTTTCAGCGCCATCAACCCACAGCACGCGCCGCCGCGCGAATCTCGCAAGCCGCTCCGTTCTTCGCGGTTCGAGATGCGAGCCGCCGCCCCGGCGCGCCGAGGAACTCAAGCAATGTCCAACACGAAAATGCTCATCGATGCCACGCACCCCGAGGAGACTCGGGTCGTGGTTCAACGAAACGGCCGGGTAGAGGAATTCGATTTCGAAAGCGCAGCGCGCAAGCTGCTTCGCGGAAACATCTATCTTGCAAAGGTGACGCGCGTTGAGCCGTCACTTCAGGCTGCGTTCGTGGATTACGGCGGGAACCGTCACGGCTTCCTCGCCTTCAATGAAATCCATCCCGATTACTATCAGATCCCTGTCGCGGACCGGCAGGCGCTTCTCGATGAGGAAGCGGCCGCGGAAGCCGAATTGGAAGCCGCCGCAGACCGCCGCGCGGAAGCTCTCGCCAAGCGCGCAGCCGCGCGCGGAGGCCACGGCTCCAGCGAGCGCGGCGAAGGCTCAGCCGGCAGCGACGAAGAATTTAGCGACAACGGTTCGGATGATGCCGTCGAGATCGCTCACATCGTCGACGTCGAAGAAGACGACGAGCACATCGAAGAAATCGGCGGCGAGGGAGACGAGGAAGAAGCAAGCTCCGTCGCTGCGTCCGTCTCGGCATCGAACGATGACGTGATTTCGGAAGAGGCTCCGGTCAAGGAGCGATCAGAGGCACCGGCCGAAGCCCGCAACGATAATGATGCGCCCGAGGCAACGCTCCAGCGCGATGAAGCCCAGGCGGAGGATTCCGCCAGCGCCGAGGACGAGCATGATCACGTGCATGATCACGACGACCATGGCCACGACGATCATTCCCACGATGACCACTCGAACCACCACCACTCCGAACAGCACGCCTCGCATGACGAGCGCGGCGCCGATGTGGAGGAAGGTAACGGCCGCGAGTATCGCGACGAGGCCCCGCAGCGCCAGCGCCGCCGCCCGCGCAGCTACAAGATTCAAGAAGTCATCAAGCGCCGCCAGATCATCCTCGTTCAGGTCGTCAAGGAAGAGCGCGGCAACAAGGGCGCCGCTCTCACTACGTATCTGTCGCTTGCCGGCCGCTACACCGTTCTGATGCCCAACACCGCCCGCGGCGGTGGCATCTCGCGCAAGATCACCAACCCGCAGGACCGCCGCCGTCTCAAAGCGATTGCCCAGGAACTCGAGGTTCCGGAGGGCATGGGCCTCATCATCCGTACGGCAGGCGCCGCGCGGACGAAGCAGGAGATCAAGCGCGATTTCGAATATTTGCTCAGACTGTGGGAGAGCGTGCGCGAGCTGACGCTGCAGTCAACCGCGCCGAGCCTCGTCTATGAAGAGGGCGACCTCATCAAGCGGTCGATCCGCGATCTTTATAACAAGGACGTGGAAGAGATCGTCGTCGCCGGTGAAGCGGGGCACCAGGAAGCCGCCGACTTCATGAAGATGCTGATGCCGAGCCACGCGAAGAATGTCGTTCCTTACCGGGATCCGACACCGCTCTTCACGCGCTACGGCGTCGAGCGCCAGCTCAACGCGATGTTCCTGCCGCAGGTGACGCTGCGTTCCGGCGGCTACATCGTGATCAACCAGACGGAAGCGCTGGTTGCCATCGACGTGAACTCCGGAAAATCCACCCGCGAGTTTTCGATCGAAGAGACGGCCCTCGCGACGAACCTCGAGGCTGCGGATGAAATCGCGCGCCAGTTGAAGCTGCGCGACCTTGCCGGTCTCATCGTCATCGACTTCATCGACATGGAAGAGAAGCGCAACAACCGCGCTGTCGAGCGGCGGTTGAAGGACGCTCTCCGTTTCGATCGCGCACGCATCCAGCTCGGACGCATTTCGCACTTCGGCCTCATGGAAATGTCGCGGCAGCGGCTGCGGACCGGTGTGCTGGAAGGCTCGACTTCGCAGTGCCCGCACTGTCAGGGCACCGGCATCATTCGTTCGACCGAGAGCATTGCGCTTGCCGTTCTGCGCGGGCTGGAAGATGCCATTACGGCTGGCGCTACAGGCCCGCTGACCGCCACGACGACGCCCGCGGTCGCACTCTACATTCTCAACAGCAAGCGCGCCTATGTCACCGACATGGAAGCCCGCCACGGCCACTCGATCACCGTGCTCGGCAGCGACCGCGTCCAGGGCGCGAATTTCACCGTTGAACGCGGTGGTGTTGCAGCTCCCATTCGCCGCGCCGAACGCGCTGCGGTCAACATGGACTGGGGCTTTGACGGCGAGGAAGATGCACCGGCCTTCGAGGGCGGTGAGATCGAGATCGCACCCGACAGTGAGGACGGCGACGAGGCTTCCGTCGGCCGCGAAGCTCGTGGCGAAGGCGAAGAAAACGGCAACCGGCGTGGACGGCGGCGGCGGCGCCGCGGGCGCGGCGGACGCGATCGCGGCGAAGGCCAGGGCCGCGAACGTTTCGGTTTCGAGCCGCGTGCCGATGGTGATGTCGCGACTTCTGAAGGTGCGCATCCCGACGGCGATGAAGACGTCGAAGCCGTTCATGGCGATGACGAGGATGCTGACGGCCAGCCGAGCGTCGAAGGATCGGCGTTCGGAGACCAGGCGGGCACGGGCAATGGCGACAAGCCAGGCCGGCGCCGGCGCAGGGGCCGTCGCGGCGGGCGCCGTGGCAGAGACCGCGCGAACCGCGAGGAGACGGGCATTGCTGCCGAAGGCAGTGAAGGCGACGACTTCGGCGGCGATCAACCGGATGTCGAAGACACCAACACAGATGCTGCTCATGAGGCCCAGGAAGCTCACGAGCCGGCAGAGAACGAGGCTGCGCCCCGCGCCGAGAACGGCCGGTCTGAAGCCCGGCAGGCTCCGTCCGAGAAATCGGGTGGCGCAGGTCAGCGCCCGCGGCGCATCTGGGACGCTCCTGCTTCCGCAGACGACGCTTCGTCGGGTGACGAGAGCGGCGTTGTAGAGGAAGCTCCCGTTGCTCCCGTGAGCCCCGCCGTTCCGGCCCAGGTGGAAGAGCCGACCGCCGCAGTCGGGGCGCCTCGCGCCGCCGCGCCGGAGGAAAGCGCGCCCGTCACGCCGCTTCGCCGCCGTCACGAAGTGGGATCAAGCGAGCCGCGCATCGAACGCGTCGTCGTCCGCCCCGGCGAAGAAATCGACACGACGGTTGCTGAGGTCGCCGAAGTTCAAGCCGCTCCGCAGCGCAAGGGCTGGTGGCAGCGAAAGTTCAGCAGCGAATGAGAAATTGAGAGGCCAGAGCGGTTAATTCTGGCCTCTCCAACTTACACTCGGCGTCGCCCGATCAGCGTTCCGCCGGGCAGCGCAAATGTTCCCGCAACATTTGCTATTCTCGGTTGTCACTCTGATGCCCTAAAGTGATGACTGATGCGGATATCATCCGTGTCGTAATCGACCCAGCGGGGCTGGCTGCCCGGTTCAACCGCGTGCGGCGTCTCGACAAGGTTCATCGAGATCGGGGCACACTCAATGCCTGAACTTCCGAGGACTTTTCCGGCGTTCTCGGCCGTGAAAGTCAGCCTGCTTGTAGCTGCCGTGGCAGCAGTTTCGTTGCTCACGCCGGCCCAGAGCGCGCGTGCGCAGGGCTTGCCGCTCATCCGCGACGCCGAGATCGAGGCGTTGCTGCAGGATTACGCGAAGCCAATTTTCCAAGCGGCGGGTTTCGGCAGCGGACGCGTGACTGTGCGCATCGTCAACAACGATGCCTTCAACGCGTTCGTTCTCGATGGCGGCAACGTCTTCGTGCATACCGGCACGCTGATGCAGGCCAACACGCCGAACGAAGTCATCGGCGTCATCGCGCATGAAGCCGGTCATATCGCCGGCGGTCACATGGCGGCTCTCAGGTCGCGGATTGCCAAAGATCAAACGCGGGCATTGCTGACTCAGGTTCTCGGGATCGGCGCCATGGTCGCCGGCGGCGTGGCCGGCGGCGATACCGGGCGCGAGACGATGCAGGGCGGGCAAGCAATCCTTCAGGGCGGCACTTCGGTCATTGTGAAGGGGCTGCTCGCGGAGCGCCGGTCGCAAGAGTCCGCGGCTGACCAAGCGGGCATCAAGTATCTCGATGCGACGAAGCAATCGGCAAAGGGCATGCTCACGACCTTCGAGCGATTCAAGGAGCAGGAGTACCTGACGGATCAATTCCAGGATCCGTTCGTGCGCTCGCATCCGCTTTCCGTCGACCGCTTGGCGCGGCTGAACCAGCTGGCGACGACGAGCCCATATTACGCTCAGAAGGATCCGCCATCGTTACAGCTGCGTCACGATCTGATGCGAGCAAAGCTCTCGGGCTATCTGGAAAACCCCACGGCGGTGTTCAACCGCTACCCAGCGAGCAACACGACGCTTCCCGCCCGCTACGCCCGGGCTATTGCGAAGTTCTTCAAGGGCGGTCCAGGCGCGCTCGAAGCGGCAGTGGCGGACGCGGAATCCATGATCCGCGAGAACCCGTCCTACCCCTACTTCCATGAACTCAAGGCCGACTTCCTTATGCGGTCGGGCAAAATGGCCGCGGCTGTGCCGAGCCTGCGCGAGGCGCTTAAGCTCGCTCCGAGCAGTCCCCTCATCCGCGTTGAACTCGCGAGCGCTCTGCAAGGCACCGACAGCGCCGAGGCCCGAAAGGAAGCAGTAGATCTTTTGCGGAAATCCCTCGTAGACGATCCTGAAAATGGTCGCGCATACAGGCTGCTCGCAAACGTCTATTACAAGCAGGGCAAAGCCGCGGAAGCCGATGCCATGACGGCGCAGGCCTACTTCTACGAAGGAAACATCAAGCAGGCGCAGCTTTTCGCAAAACGCGCGCAGCTGAAGCTACGGGCGGGTTCACCCGAATGGCTGAAAAATGACGACATCATCAATTACAAACCGCAGACGTAAACGCCTTTACGCCTGCGACAACGCGAGATTGGATCAATGACCTTGAAGAGCAACTTCTGGAATTCCGCAAAGCTGGTTGCCGCCAGCAAACGGCTCGCAGCCGGCGTGCTCGGATTGGCGTTGCTGGCGTCGGTCGCCGGATATCACTTCGGTCAGGACAGCGTTCGCGCCGAGCCGACGCCGCCTACGGCGGGCGGCTCCGCTTTCACCGACGAGCAGAAAAAGGCGCTCGGCGAGATCATCAAGGACTATCTCGTCAAAAACCCGGAAGTGATGTTCGAAGTTCAGAGTGCTCTCGAGGAGAAGACGCAGAAGGAGCAGGAAGCCCGGCTCAAGGCCTTCATGGCGGAGAACGCCAAGTCGATCTTCCGCGGGCCGAACAGCTCGGTCGCGGGCAATCCCGATGGCGATATTACTGTTGTCGAGTTCTTCGACTTCAACTGCGGTTACTGCAAGCATGGGCTTGCCGAGGTGCAGAAGCTGATCGCCTCCGATAAGAACGTGCGCGTTGTCTTCAAGGAGCTTCCCATCCTGTCGAAGGGATCGGAAGAGGCCGCCAGGGCTGCGCTCGCCGCCAAGCGGCAGGGCAAGTACTGGGAATTCCATCAGGCGATGCTGGGCTCCAAGGGTCAGGCGAATGAGGCTTCGGCGCTGAAGGCGGCCGAGGGTCTTGGTCTCGACATGAACAAGCTCAAGGCCGACATGGCCAGCGACGACGTCAAGAAGGAGTTGCAGGAGGATCTGACGCTCGCCAAGACCATGGGCGTCAACGGAACGCCGCACTTCCTTGTCGGCGACAAGTCTATCCCCGGGGCGCCGGAAGACCTTCACGATCAGCTGGAGGCGCTGGTGACGGATTTCCGCAAGGACAAGTGCACAAACTGCTGAGTGGCTCGGCCGCAAATATCTTGTTGTCGCAGGCAGTTAACAAAATTCGCACAGCAAAGTGCGCGGCCATGTCCGCGCACTTTGCGCATTCGCGGAAAGCTGATAGACCCAAATTTCCGCAATTGGTTCGGGCCCCTGCCCGGTGCCCGAACGGCCTCGAAGTATGACAGCCCTCATCTACGTTCTTAACGGTCCCAATCTGAATATGCTCGGTGTCCGGGAGCCAGAAGTCTATGGCACCGAGACCCTTGACGATCTTCGCGTGCGCACCGAGAAGGCTGCGGCGAAGCATGGGCTTTCGATTGATTTCCGGCAGTCGAACCTAGAGGGGGAGATCGTGAACTGGGTGCAGGAGGCACGCGGTAAGGCGAAGGGCATCATTATCAACGCTGGAGGGTATACGCACACCTCCGTCGCCATTCTCGATGCTTTGCAAGCCGTCAGCCTCCCCGTCGTCGAGGTTCATCTCTCAAACATCTTCCGGCGGGACGGGTTTCGACAACATTCCTACGTTTCACTCGCTGCGACGGGCGTGATTTGCGGCCTCGGCGCGAAAGGCTATGAGCTCGCCATCGAGGCCATGGCCGGCATCGTGAATAAATCCACAAGCAAAGCGTGACGCCGGACCCCGAGCTTACGCTATAAGACGCACGCCAACAAAATTGAGGACACGGGACTGATGAGCGCAAAAGACCAAGGGCCGAAGACCGCAAGCGCCGAAGGTCAGATGATCCGCGAACTCGCAGAGCTTTTGAACTCTACGGGCCTGACGGAGATCGAAATCGAGAAGAGCGGTCTTAAGGTTCGTGTCGCCAAGAATATCTCGATCACGGCGGCCGCGCCGCCGGTCTACGCGGCGGCTCCCGTTGCTGCTCCTGCTGCCCCCGGTGGCGAGGCAAAGCCCGCTGCGGGCGCGGCCGGCGATCTTTCGAAGCATCCCGGCGCCGTGAAGTCGCCAATGGTCGGCACGGCCTATCGTTCGCCGGAGCCAGGCGCGCCGGCGTTCTGCGAAGTCGGCAGCAAGGTCAATCAGGGAGATACGGTGCTGATCATCGAAGCCATGAAGACAATGAACCAGATTCCGGCTCCGCGCGCCGGCACCGTCAAAGCCATCCTCGTCGAGAACGCACAGCCGGTCGAATACGGCGAGCCGCTCATCATCATTGAATAAGCGCTACCGGCCACGCCGGTGAAGCCGCTGGAGTACAAATGTTCGATAAGATTCTGATTGCCAACCGAGGTGAGATCGCGCTGCGGGTACAGCGGGCCTGCCGCGAGCTTGGCATCGCGACGGTTGCCGTCCATTCGACGGCTGACGCGGACGCCATGCACGTGAGGCTCGCTGACGAGAGCGTTTGCATCGGGCCGCCTCCAGCGCGCGACAGCTACCTCAACATTCCGGCGCTCGTGACGGCTTGCGAAATCACCGGCGCGGATGCCGTGCATCCGGGCTACGGCTTCCTTTCGGAGAACGCGCGTTTCGCGGAGATCCTCGAAGAGCACAAGATCACCTTCATCGGCCCGACGTCCGAGCACATCCGGATCATGGGCGACAAGATCGAGGCGAAAGAGACCGCAAAGAAGCTTGGCATTCCGGTCGTGCCGGGTTCAGCAGGATCGGTCACGAGCGAAACCGAGGCGATGAAGATCGCTAAGGAGATGGGCTTTCCCGTGCTCATCAAGGCGGCCGCAGGCGGCGGCGGGCGCGGCATGAAAGTGGCGGCATCGGCCGCGGAACTGGGCGTAGCCCTCTCGACCGCGCGGTCTGAGGCGAAGGCCGCCTTCAACGACGATTCCGTCTACATCGAGAAGTATCTGCAGAAGCCTCGGCACATCGAGATTCAGGTGTTCGGCGATGGCAAAGGCAATGCCGTGCATCTCGGCGAGCGCGACTGCTCTCTGCAGCGGCGCCACCAGAAGGTGCTCGAAGAAAGCCCTTCGCCCGCTCTCAATGCGGCCCAGCGCCAGAAGATCGGCACGACAGTCGCCGAGGCGATGAAGAAGCTCAAGTACCGGGGCGCCGGTACGGTCGAGTTCCTGTTCGAAGACGGCGAATTCTATTTCATCGAAATGAATACGCGCCTGCAGGTCGAACACCCCGTCACCGAGATGGTGACCGGCACGGATCTGGTGCTCGAGCAAATCCGCGTGGCGGCCGGGCTGCCCTTGAGCTTTACGCAGGAAGATATCGAGCTTCGCGGGCATGCGATCGAGTGCCGCATCAACGCGGAAAATCCGAAGGACTTCCGTCCCTCGCCCGGCCAGATCACGTACTGGCACCCGCCGGGCGGCCTCGGCGTCCGGGTCGACAGCGGCGTTTACCAGGGTTACCGGATACCGCCTTATTACGACAGCCTTATTGGCAAGCTCATCGTGACGGGCAAAACGCGCAATGACGCGTTGATGCGCCTGCGCCGCGCCCTCGCCGAGTTTGTCATCGACGGCATCGATACGACGATCCCGCTGTTCCAGGATCTCGTCAAAGACCCAGACATCGTAAATGGCATCTACGATATTCACTGGCTCGAAAAACATTTGGGGATGAAGTAGACTTTGCCACTGCGCGATATGTTCCGCGCGCGTCCGAGAGTTCGCTTGGCAATTGGCAGCATGGCGTCGCGCGACGACCCGATGTTCGAGATCACGCCGCAGGTTCTCCTGAAAGCCTATAGCTGTGGCATTTTTCCTATGGCGGAAAGCGCCGACGACCCGGCGCTTTACTGGATCGAGCCGCAGCAACGTGGCGTGCTGCCGCTCGATGCGTTGCATATTCCGCGCCGCCTACTCCGGACGGTCCGGACGACGCCGCTGAGGGTTTCCGTCGATACCGACTATGAGGGCGTCATCGACGGCTGCGCGGCACCGCGCGCGGGGCGCATGTCGACCTGGATCAACACACGTATCCGCACGCTCTACCGTGAGCTCTTCGACATTGGCGCCTGCCATACCGTCGAGGTTTGGAAGGGCGATGAACTGGTAGGCGGCCTTTACGGGGTGGCTCTCAAGAGCGCGTTTTTCGGCGAGAGCATGTTCTCGACCGAACGGGACGCCTCCAAGATCGCCCTCGTGCATTTGGCTGCCCGGCTGATCAAGGGCGGCTTCACGCTGCTCGACACGCAGTTCGTCACCGAGCATTTGCGGCAGTTCGGGACGATCGAACTCGACCGGGCAGCGTTCCAGAGGCAGCTCGAAATCGCGCTCGAGAAGGACGCGGACTTCTACGCCTTGCGACCCGACGCTTCAGGCGCCGAGGTCGCTGAGATTTTCTCTGCCGGACGCTCGGCCGGCAAATAGGCTTCCAGGGTCTACACGGATGTCAGCCGCGCGTTCATTGCGTTTGGGTGCGCGCAATCACCTTTATGCGGCCACGCTGATCAGTTCCTCACTCTTCGCCCAGAGCCGCTTGGCTTTTTCGGCATCGAGCGCGTACGACTTCACGCCGTCCGCGAACGGATTGGGCGTGTCATCGATTTGCGCAACGGCGCAATCTTCGAGATAGCGACCTCCGATCTCGTCCTTGTCAGCCACGACTGCAGCCCACACTGACGTTGCGGCTGCTTGTCCGATGTTTTTCAATTCCGCAGGAGGAAGGCCCGCGTCCGCGCGCGCTTTGCCGACGGTTTCGAGAAGGCCCTGCAAAGCTTCCGGAGAGAGATGGCGCGCGAGATCGGTGAAGCTGTTGCCGGGCATCACCGATGCCGCCCGGACACCGCGATCGCGATGCCGCCGGTCGAATTCCACTGCCAAAAGAGACGTCGCCGTTTTCGAGCGGGCATAGGCGAGCCACGGGTCATAAGCCTGCTGCGCGAAGTTCGGATCATTCAAATCAACATCGGCGCCGCGATGCGCCTGGGACGACAGCACGACCAAGCGCCCATTTTCGGCGAGCAGCGGTGCGATCCGATCTATCAAAGCGAAATGCCCCAGATAGTTGGTTCCGAACTGGAGTTCGAAGCCATCGGCCGTGCGGCCGAACGGCGTCGCCATGACACCGGCGTTGGCAATGATGGCATCGAAGTGCCGGCCGTCCGCCAACAGTTGCGCTGCGCAGGCGCGAACGCTCTCGAGCGACGCCAGATCAAGCGCGATCAAATCAAGCGTGCCGCCTCCTCGTGCGGCGGCGTTGCGGACGGAGGCGCTCGCCGTCTCTGCCTTGGCCAAATCCCTCAACGTGCCGACGACGCTTGCGCCGTGAGCAGCGAGCGAGCGCGCGGTTTCGAGGCCGATCCCCGATGATACGCCCGTGACGAGAAAGCGCTTTCCCTTGAGATCGAGCCCCGACAGCACTTCGTCGGCGGTGGACTTTGCGCCCAACGTCTTGGTCATTTCTTTTTTCCTTTTCGATTGGGCCGATGATCAGATCTGCACGCCGCCGCCGATGTCGATGACGCCGCCGCTGATGTAGCCGCCGTTGGGACCCGCCAGGAAAGCGACCATCGCCGACACTTCTTCGAGCGTCGCGATCCGGCGGATGGGGTGCAGGTCCATGATCGCGTCGGGGAGGTTGTCGACGACGCCGGCCGCCATGTCGGTCGGCATGATGCCGGGCTGCACGGTGTTGACGGTAATGGAGCGTCTACCGAGATCGCGGGCGACGCCCTTGGCGTAGCCGGAGATCGCGGCCTTCGTTCCCGCATAATCGGCCACACCTGGGAACGGCACGCGACTGCCCAAGATCGAGCCGATGAAAATGATGCGGCCGCCATCCGACAGCACCGGCGCCGCCGCGCGCGTGGTGGCCACCGCGCCCATGACGTTGACCTGCCACTGGCGATCGAGATTGACCGTGTCGAGATCCGGATCGTCGACCGTTTTGCCCTGCACGGCGATCGCCGCGTTGTTGACGAGGATGTCGAGCTTGCCGAAGTACGCCACGACCTTGTCGATGAGCGGTTTGGCTGCAGCGGTGTCGCCCTGGTCGCTCTGGATGGCTAGCGCGCGAACGCCCTTGGCCTTCAGTTTCTTGACCACGGCTTCAGCCTTCTCGGCCGAGGCGACATAGCTGATCGCAACGTCCGCACCCTGTTTGGCAAGCGCCTCCGCCGTCGCCGCGCCAAGCCCGCGCGAGCCGCCCGTGACGAGAGCGACCTTACCTTGCAACGTATTGGACATGAGAAATTCCCCTTCCGGTAACTGCCCGGGCGACTCTAAAGGCCCGGCAGTGCATTTCGTAACGTTTGTTACTATAACGTTCGGTATGGAATTAGACAGCGGCCGTCAAGCGGTTTAATACTGGTCGTTATGAAAAACTGAGGATGGCTGATGGGTCGTCATCGCGAATTTGACGTCGAGAAAGTGCTGGACGCTCTCTTGTGCGTCTTCTGGCGCAAGGGGTACGAGGGCGCGTCCTACGCCGACCTGACTGAGGCCGCTGGCGTCGAGAGGCCGGCGCTCTATTCGGCGTTCGGGAACAAGGAAGCGCTCTTCCGGCGAGCCCTCGATCGCTACTACGAGCGGTACATGGGTTTTATTCCAGAAGCGCTTCAGCTGCCGACAGCGCGGGAGGTTGCTGCGCACCTTCTCTACTGTTCCGTCGACCTCAACACGCGTTTTCCCGACCACGCGGGATGTCTCAACATCAACGGGGCACTTGCTGGATCGGATGAGTCGGAAACAGTGCGGCAAGCCTTGATAGACGTGCGCGCGGCCGGCGAGGCGCAGCTTCGCGAACGGTTCGAGCGGGCAAAGGCCGAGGGCGACTTACCCGAGACGGCCAAACCCGATGCTCTTGCGGCATTCGTGATGGCGATCCTTCACGGCATGGCGGTACAGGCCAAAGCCGGCTTCAGCCGAGAGATGCTCAACGCTGTTGTCGAGCAAGCGCTTTCCACATGGCCGGTAGGTGCTTCTAGGACCACCGCGACGGCAAAAGCCTGAATTCGGACGTGCCCTCGCGCGAAGGCACAAGCTCACGACTCCAGCAGATGCCGCACGCCTATGCTCGCCGTCCGAGCTATCGCGACAAGACGCGATTTGCTCATGCCCTCGCGCGCGGTCGCCGATAGGCCGGACATGGTGCTCGCTACGAAGTCACTGACAGGTCCTGCGACGTGCGGGTGCGTTTGCGCGACGAAGGTGCGGATTTGACCGCGGCGCTCCTCCACCGCTTCGCGCGCCAGTCGAACGCTTTCCGCTTCAGCCCCGCCCCGGCAAGCTTCCAACACCAGGCAGCCGCGCGCGTCAGGATCGCGTGCATAGAGTTGCACTGCCTTTTCCAGGAGTTCGGCAAGCGCCTCGGCCGGATGACGCCCCTCGCGCAGGATATCATCGAGCGGCAGAACCGAGGCCGAGTAGCGCTCGACGACACGACCGAAGAATTCGGCCTTGCTTCCGAAAGCCGCATAGAAGCTCGGCGGCTTGATCGCGAGCGCCTCAGTTAATGCCGAAAGCCCAACCCCGTCATAGCCGTGCTCGTGAAACAGCCGCTGGCCGGTCTTCAGCGCTTGCTCAAGATCAAATTGGCGGGGGCGCCCGCGCACGGGCATTTCTTTATCGCTCACTACATTATTCCTTGACGGCGTGCGGCCATATCTGTATCGATCGCTATAAATATAGCACGGAGATCTAAAATGCCAAACTTCAGCGGCAAAAGAATCATGGTCATCGGCGGCAGCCGCGGCATTGGAGCGGCGATCGTCAAAGCCTACGCGGCAGAAGGCGGGGACGTTCTCTTCACGTATGCAGGTTCGCGCGAAGCTGCCGAAGCACTGGCGAAGAGCACGGGTGCCCGGGCGATCCACTCGGATGCTGCTGTCCGTGACAGCCTCGTGGCAGCGGTGCGCGACGCCGGGCCTATCGATATTTTCGTCTACAATGCCGGCCTGCTGGTCGCCGGTGATCCGCTAACGCTCGATCCCGACGCGATCGATCGCATGATCGACGTCAACATTCGCGGCGCTTACCACGCGTCCGTCGAGGCGGCGCGCGCAATGCCAGATGGCGGACGAATTCTCATTATTGGCTCTGTGAACGGCGACCGGATGCCGTTTGCGGGACTTGCAGGATACGCCATGACGAAGTCGGCGCTGCAGGGAATGGCGCGGGGGCTCGCACGGGATTTCGGAGCGCGCGGCATCACCGTGAACGTGATCCAGCCGGGTCCGACGGACACCGACATGAACCCGGCAAACGGCCCGCTCGCAGATCAGATGCACAGCGTGATGGCAATTCGCGAGCACGGTACATCGGAGGACGTCGCCAGCCTGACGCTTTACCTCTCTGGCCCTGCCGCGCGGGGCATCACCGGAGCGATGCACACCATCGATGGAGGGTTCGGCGCATGACGGAGCCCAGCGCTCGCAAAAGAAATGCTGCGGCGACTGTTTACGTAACGTACGCGGGCACGCCCGACAGCCGCTTCGATAGGCGCTACTACGTCGAGCAGCATTTGCCGCTCGTGCTGAAGGCTTGGCAGCGCTACGGTTTGCAGAGCGTTGCCGCCTTTTTTCCTGCCCTACCGCAGGCAGGAACAATCGCGATCTGCGAATGCGAGTTTCGCGACGAGGCGGCCGTAGAGGCCGCCTTTAACTCCCCGGAGACGCCCGAGGTGATGGCCGACGTCGCGAACTTCACGGATATCGCTCCGACGCGCCTGCGCGCCATGGCGCTCTGAGTTCAAGGATGGGGTGAGGCCGGCGGCTTACTCGGCGGCCGGCTTCTTCAAGGTCGCGCAATCGTTTTGCGCGGGCTTTCCTGCGAAGCGCGCCTTGATCCAGTCGTGGGCAGTTGCGCCACCGGCGACCATCGAGCCGTTGTGATCGGCTCCGTCGAAGGTTTTGTATTCGACGACATTGCCGCCAGAGCACATCTGACGGACCAGAGCGTTCGTCGTTGCCGGAAATACCGTCACGTCCCCAGTCCCCTGGATGACGAGAGTGGGCGCGGAAATTTGCAAGGCCCCAGCTTCGTTCTCGGCCGCAAATTTCAAGAACGGTTCGATGTCGGCGTTCGCGACGAACTGGTCCTTAGCGATTGCCGTGGACCAATAGCCGGTCATCAGAGCATGGCTCATGCATTGCTCTTGCAGGTCCGGCAGATGCGCGATCGCTTCGGGAGTGAGGATGCGTTTGAGATCAATCGCCGGATCTGTCTTCGCGTAGGATTGAAGCGTGTAGAGCACGTAAGGCAGCGACAGCTCGGTCTTTGCCGATGTCATGACGGCGGCGAGGCGTGACGCGATCTGCGATCCGGGCGCGAAGGCGACATCGCCCAGAAGCTTGAGCTCGGGAACATAGGAGGGTCCTTGCGAGGCCGCGAAGAGATCGACTTGTCCGCCCTGCGAATGTCCCATCACGGCGTAGCGCTTGCCGATCTCCGGCTCCAGAATGCGTCCGGCGCGCAGCATATCGAGTGCGTTGCGTCCCGTGGGGATGCCTTGCAAGAACGGATGGAAGCCCGCGACACCCAAGCCTTGATAGTCCGTCGCGACAACCGCAAACCCGTCCTTCACGAAGCCGTCGAGCAGGTGCGATATCGTCTCGATGTAGGCATGTTCGGGACCTTCAGCGGTATCGCGAGAGGGTGCGCATATGGCGTTGAGGCCCGTCGTGCCTTGGGTCCACGTGATCACTGGCCAACCGCCCTCGGGTGGCTTGCCTTGCGGAACCGAGACCGATCCAGAAACGACCGTGCTCTTTCCATTCGGATCGAGCGAACGATAGAGCACCAAGCTGTTCCGCGCCGCACTTGGAAGTGCCATCGTGCCATCGAGCGCACGCGAATAGATCAACGAGCCGCGCTCGCCATCCGGCAAGTTTGCAGGCGGGGTATAGAAGGCTTCGCCTGCAGGACCTTGAACCGTTTCACCTGCAGTGAGGCTGAGAGCTACGCTCACACAGACGAGCGCGGACGCGCTCGCGATGGCAAGGTTCCGCACGGTGATCATGATGAAAGCCGCCCTTCATTCCCGAAAAGCGGCTTTTATCGGATGCGGCTTAAGGGCGGGTAAAGCGGTTGTTTTAAGCGATCTGCACGCTGAAGCCGCCGTCGACCATGAAGACCGAGCCGACGACGAAGCTCGCGCGGTCGGACGCGAGGAATGCGACGACTTCGGCGATTTCGCGCGGCTCGGCAGAGCGGCCGATCGGTGCCGCCTTGCCGTGCTCGACGAGAAATTCGCGGCCGTCGTCGCGAAAGCTATCGAGGATGTTCGTCACGACGTCGCCGGAGCCGATTGCGTTCACGCGGATACCATGAGGTGCTGCTTCCAGCGCCAGCGCGCGGGTCAACTGCGCAACCGCCCCCTTGGACGCAGCATATGGCGCGATGCCCTTGAAGGCGAAGTATGACGCATAAGATGCGATGTTGACGATGGCGCCGCTCTTTTGGGGCAGCATTACCTTCATGGCTTCGCGCGAGAAGAGGAAGTAGCCGGTCGAGTTTATCGCCATCACTTTCTCCCATTCTTCGCGGCTGGTCTCGACCACCTCTTTGTAATTGATGTAACCGGCGTTGTTGACGAGCGTGTCGAGACGGCCAAACCGCTCCACGGCTGCCGTGACCGCCATCTCGGCGCTGCCGTCGGTCGTGACGTCCGCGACGACCGGAAACAGATCTGCGGACGCAAGCTTTTTCACATCCGGATTTAGATCCACTGCGACGACCTTCGCGCCACGCTCGGTGAACAGTTCGGCGGTTGCAAGGCCTATGCCGCTCGCCGCGCCTGTGATGATGGCGACTTTGCCGCCGATTTCATCGACCATATTTTTATCGGCCATGGGTGTCCTTAGCTTTTGATGAGTTTGATTTGAACGCTTACGGCTGAGTTCGGTTGCGATGCCGCCAGGCAGGCTGCTTCGCGATCGCGAATAACCGTCGGATCAATCAGTTGCTGGCTGTCGGCCGCACGACGATGTCGCTCACATCGACATCGTCCGGCTGAGCGATGGCGTAGCGGACAGCACGCGCGATGGCGTCGGGTTTCAGGGCGATGGCACGGTAAGCGCGCATCGCTTCCGCCGCCACAGGATCGGTGATCGTGCCTGCGAGTTCGCTTTCGACGACGCCTGGATAGACGCAGGTGACGCGGATCTTATTGTTCTCCTGGCGGAGTCCTTCTGAGATCGCGCGCACCGCATGCTTCGTCGCGCAGTAGACCGCCGCTGTCGGAACGACGGACAACGCGCCAATCGAGGCGATGTTGATGATGTGCCCGGACCCGCGTTCGGTCATTTCGGGCAGGACGGCAGCGACGCCGTAGAGCACGCCTTTGATGTTCACGTCGACCATGCGGTCCCACTCATCGACCTTCAACGAGGCCATGGGCGAAAGCGGCATGACGCCAGCATTGTTGACGATGACATCGACGCGGCCAAACGTTTCGCGCGCAGCCTTCGCAAAGGCGGCGACCTCGGCGCGGTCGGTCACGTCTAGACGGCGGGTGAGCACCTCGCCTCCGCTCCTGCGGATTTCATCTGCGAGCGCATCCAGACGATCGGTGCGGCGTGCACCGAGTACGACCTTGGCTCCAGCGGCGCCCAACTCCAGGGCTATCGCCGCGCCGATACCGCTCGAAGCGCCGGTAATGAGAACGACCTTGTCTTGGGGCATGGAAATCTCCTCGCTCGATTGACTGTCAGCCGCGTGCGGCTGTTGCGTTGGAGATAGGCGTGCCGCATTGTTGCGATAACCCGATCATTCCTTCCCAGCTTGGAAAGTGCTGCTAACCAATGGAGCCGGATCTCAATGCCCTGGCCGTGTTCAACCTCGTGGCGGAGGAGCGGAGCTTTCGGGCGGCCGCAGATCGCTTAGGGATCACGCGCTCAGCGGTCAGTCAGACGATCCGGCGACTGGAAGAGACGCTCGGCATCGCGCTCGTTCAGCGGACGACGCGGAGCGTCAGCCTGACCGAGGCCGGCGAGCGGCTCTATTCGGACGTTGCCCCTGCTCTTGCCGATATGCGGGTTGCGATTGAAGCGACGGGGGGATTGCGTGGCGAGCCGCGCGGGCAGTTACGTCTTGCCGTCTCGTCGATCGCCGAGCGGTTTCTCTCGGGGCCGTTCCTCGCGAGCTTTGCGACCGCGCATCCCGAAATTCAGATCGACATCACAGTGACGGACGAGGAGTTCGACATTGTCGCCGAGGGATATGATGCCGGCGTCCGCCTCGGCGAAGTCATCGCACAGGACATGATTGCAGTGTCCGTTGCTGGCGACGAGCGGCAGCTTGCCGTTTGCGCGCCGGAATACGGCAAGCGGTTCGGAATACCTTCGCATCCAAGCGAACTTTCCGCGCATCGCTGCATTGGCTGGCGGCCAAGCCCCAAGGCTGCACCCTATCGATGGGAGTTCGCGGAGAACGGAAAAGAGTTCGCCGTGGCGGTCGCGCCTGAGATCACCACCAACGACATGGCGCTGATGATCAAACTCGCGATTGCCGGAGCCGGCATCACGTTCGGGATGGAGGAGAGTTTTCGTCCTGCAATAGAGCGCGGCGAACTTGTGCCGCTTCTTGAAGAGTATTGCCCGTATTTCGCGGGCTTTTATCTCTACTACCCGAACCGGCGCAATCTGGCGCCGAAGCTGCGGGCTCTGATCGATCATGTGCAGCGCTGCAAGTGAACAGGACCGAGCCTGTAAGGCAGGCTCGGTCCTTTTGCTATTAGCTCTTGATGAAGGCGAGGATGTCGGGGTTGATCACGTCGGCATGCGTCGTCAGCATCCCGTGCGGATAGCCTTCATAGATCTTCAGCGTCGCGTTCTTCAGGAGCTTGGCCTGCAGCAACGCAGCGGCCTTGTAGGGAACGATCTGATCGTCATCGCCTTGCAGCACCAGCGTCGGAACGGTGATCGCCTTCAGATCGCCGGTCTGGTCCGTTTCGGAGAAAGCCTTGATGCCTTCATAGTGCGCCTTGGCGCTGCCCATCATGCCCTGCCGCCACCAATTGCGGATCACGCCCTCGGAAATTTTCGCGCCCGGCCGGTTGAAGCCATAGAAGGGGCCCGAAGCGAGATCCAGAAAGAACTGGGCGCGGTTGGCTGCCAGTGCCGAACGTAAGCCGTCGAACACCTCGATCGGCGTGCCTTCAGGGTTCGCATCGGTCTTCAGCATGAGCGGCGGCACCGCTGAGACGAGCACTGCTTTCGCCACCCGGCCTTGCGGCTCGCCGTATTTCGCAACGTAGCGCGCCACCTGGCCACCGCCCGTCGAGTGGCCGATATGGACGGCGTTGCGCAAATCCAAATGCTCGACAACGGCGTTTGCATCTGCTGCATAATGGTCCATGTCGTGGCCTTCAGAGACCTGCG
The DNA here is from genome assembly GCF_035687085.1 of Hyphomicrobium sp. Taxonomy (GTDB): domain Bacteria; phylum Pseudomonadota; class Alphaproteobacteria; order Rhizobiales; family Hyphomicrobiaceae; genus Hyphomicrobium_B. Next base: position 231,977 of record NZ_DASRYS010000010.1, read on the forward strand.
CCGAGCGGCCGTGGCCGCGACGGTCGTGAGCAATGACGCGATAGCCCTTCTCCAAGAAGAACAGCATCTGGGTGTCCCAATCATCCGATGAGAGCGGCCAGCCGTGATGGAAATGGATGGGCTGCGCGTCCTTCGGACCCCAGTCCTTGTAGAAGATCTCGACGCCGTCTTTTGTTGTCACGTAGCCCATAGTTCGTACTCCTTTTTCTTGCATGGTCACTGGGAAGAGTTCTCGCAGCCGATCGGCTTCGAGATGGTGCTTGGGAAAGCATCGGTTTCCGGGCGCGCAGGTAGAGGTTCAATCACCGGAAAAGGGAAGAGCACAGATCGGATTGGTGTTCACCACTGCTAGTCGATTGATCTTTGTTAGTAGGTCAATGATCGCGGAGACGCTTGGTAAATGTTCTGTGCCATTGCCATTTCCGGTCTGCTCTTCTGGTGATCTCAATTCACGTAATTGGCGGGTCCAAACGAGCAGGCAAAGCGGATAGTCTGCCTGCTCGTCTGCTATCTGCGACTTTCAACATCAGCGGACTGCTGCCTCGGCGCCCTGCGCGGCACGGTCGATCACATCGGCAACCACGTCGGGCCTCGTGAAGCAGAGCGCGTGGCTCGCCTTCACTTCCGTGATCCTCGCGCCAATGCGCTGCGCCATCTTCTGCAACATCCGGCCGTCGAAGGCCTTATCCTCGGTTGCGATGACCGCCCAACTCGGCTTCGTCCGCCAGGCCGCGCGCTGCAGCTTGGTCGCAAACACCGACATGTTGATCGGCACTTGCGAGTCCCGCAGGAACGCAGCGTCCTCATCTGTGGCGTCGGCCGCAAACCCAGCCTTGAATTTCTCCAGGTTCACGAAGCCGTAGCCGTCAGCTTGCTTATCGATGACGAACTCCGGCGGCGTTGTGAAACCCTCGTACTGCTGGGCGGTGGTTTCTCCCGCGTCGGGCGACAGTGCCGAGACGTAGACGAGGCCCACAACATTCGGATGGACGCCGGCTTCGGTGATGACCGTTCCGCCCCAGGAATGGCCGACGAGAATGGTCGGACCGTCCTGGCGGTCGAGCGCACGCCGGGTTGCAGCAACATCATCCGCCAGCGACGTCAGCGGGTTCTGCACGATCGTGACGCGATAGCCCTGCTTGGTCAGCCGGTCGTACACGCCCCGCCAGCCGGAGCCGTCGGCAAAGGCTCCGTGCACCAGCACGACGTTCTTGGCCGGCGCGCGAGCTGCCGGTTCGGCAGTCTGCGCATGCGTCGGGGATACGATGCTTGCAGCGGCAGCCGCAGCGACGAGGAGATTTCTCACATTTACGCTCATGGCACCTGCTCCTTCACTTTATTGCGATAACTGTTATCGCGATAAACGTCGATATAGGGCAGCGCGCGCATGCCGTCAAGAATAATATTTATCGCGATATGTATTTTCGAACGACCAGCGCTTATATGGAGGTCGAAGGAGGATCCGATGACACGCAAAAAGTCGAACCCGCCCGTCCCGCTGGATGATCAGATCTGCTTTGCCATCTACTCGGCCGGAATGGCCATTCAACGCGTCTACAAGCCCCTGCTCGATCAGTTGGGCCTCACCTATCCGCAGTATCTCGTGCTCAACGTCCTGTGGCGCGAAGACGAGCAGACCGTCGGCGGCATCGCTGAGAAACTGGCTCTGGAGTCGAGCACGCTGACGCCGCTGCTCAAGCGTCTTGAAACCGGCGGGTTGGTGCGCCGGACGAGAAATCCCGACAACGAACGGCAGGTGGTCGTCGCGTTGACCGATCGCGGCCGCGAGATCAGATCCTCCGCGGGCTGCCTGGGCGACGCGTTGGTCGCCTCATCGGGCGAAAGCCCCAGGAGGCTTGGCGAACTCAACCGGGACATCAAGAAGCTGCGCGACGCGATCTATGCACATGCGGGCCAGCCGGAGCGCGACGGGCCGAACGAGTAGTTGATTATCAGTACGCTTGCTGATCAGGCAATCCGTCGACGATTGCTGCAGTTTGCAGCAGTTCACGGCGCAGGATCGGCACAGCATGGTCCACGAATGCGCGCACCGGCGAGCCCGGCCGCGGAGTGGGACGGAAGATCATATTCACCGGGATCCTTTCCGGTTCAAAGGAAGGGAGTACGCACCGCAATTTCCCCGCGGCCAGATACTCAGCCACCTGATAGGAAAGGACGCGTACTAAGCCCTTTCCCCGGAGTGCAGCGTCCAGGCCTGCCGCTGCACTCGTAATCGACAGCTGCGTTTGAACCTGGACAGACCGCGTCTTTGCGCTTCCCGCCTTTTGCCGAAACATCCAGAGTTCGCGGTTGCCCTCTGCGTTCACACCAATGCAGCTATGGGCTGCGAGATCCGCCGGTTCCAGCGGCTCGCCGCGATGGGCGATGTAGCCGGGCGAAGCGCAAAGGACCTGCCGTACTTCTCCGAGCTTCAGCGCCATCAGGCTGCTATCCTGCAGATGCGCAAGCCGGATCGCGACGTCTACACCTTCGCCCGTCATATCGACCATCCGGTTGAGCAGCAGGGCGCGCGCCTGCACTTTTGGATGTAGTCCGAGAAAGGATTCCAGGACGGGCGCAACCTTCAGGCGGCCGAACAACTCCGGTGCGGTGAGCACCAGCGTGCCACTGATTTCGTTCGACGTGTGCTCGGGCCGAAGCTCGGCCAGCCGGCCCAAGATCTCGCGCCAGACTGCCGCGTGACGCGCGCCTGTTTCGGTCAAGCGCAGGCCGCGCGTGGAGCGCAGAAGCAGTGTTTCTCCCGCCTCCGCCTCCAAAATGGCTATGGCGCGGGTGGCTGCTGCCGCCGAGCGGCCGAGGCGTCTGGCGCCTCCCGCAAGCGAGCCTGCTTCGATGGCCGCTACAGCAAGCTCCATCGCGTCCAGCCGGTCCATGCTTTCAAATCCTGAAATCGAGCGTGCCAGCTAGTGCGCATTCAACCGGTTTCTGCAAGTCAATATCTTAGCTCCACCACAACGAGGTGAAGCCATGAACCAGACGATCTCAGAACTTCAGCGGCGCTCCCTTCTCCTCTCCATGGCCGCGGCTCCCGTCGCGGCGCTTGTCGCGCCGGCCGTCGCGCGGTCGGCGAGTTCGAAGGAGACAGCAATGCTCGACATCCAGTACCGCACCCAACAGGTGGGCCCCGTAGAGGTCTTCTACCGCGAGGCAGGACCGGCCGATGCGCCCGTGATCCTGCTGCTGCACGGCTTTCCGACGAGTAGCCACATGTTCCGCGATCTGATCCCGCTGCTTGCCGATCGCTACCGCGTGATCGCACCGGACCTGCCCGGGTTCGGTTTGACCAAGGCGCCGGCACGCGGAACCTTCGACTACACCTTCGACAATCTCGCGAACGTCATTGGTCAATTCGTCGAGGCCATCGGCCTGACGCGCTATGCGCTCTACGTTTTCGATTACGGGGCGCCGACTGGACTGCGGCTCGCGATGGCGCACCCTGAGCGCGTGACCGCAATCATTACGCAGAACGGCAACGCCTATGATGAAGGGCTGAGCAAGGAGTGGGAGTCCTGGCAGGCTTACTGGCGCGAGCCCACGGAGGCCAATCGCGAACGCTGCCGTGCGGCTCTGGGCGATGACTTCATACGCGCCCAGTATGAGCACGGAGCACCGGCAGGGCGCGTCGGCCCGGACGGCTATAGCCTGGACCAGTTCTTCATGCATCGGCCGGACGCGGCGGACATTCAGCTCGATCTCATTTTGAGCTACCGGACGAACGTTGCGCTTTATCCCGCATTCCAGAGCTATTTCCGGCAGCATCAGCCGCCTCTTCTGGCGGTGTGGGGTAAGAACGATGCGTTTTTCCTCCCCGCAGGAGCGGAGGCCTACAGGCGCGACTTGCCGAAAGCGGAAGTGCCTTCGACGGCTTCAACCCAGAAAAGTCGAACGAAGCGGCGCGCGGGCTTTGATCCTCTGACGACCAATACTGCGGCGGCCGGCGTTCGGCCGCCGCAGTAGGTGCGCACCCATGGCTTCCTCATCGTCGCGCTGATTTTATGGGGCTTTTTCCGAGTCTCGTTCGTCTGTCGACCCGCCGGGAGATTGCCATTGCATTACGATCATAATCTTATATTATGACCGTAATGCAATTGAGCATTTCACCCCCGGAGGACTGAGCAGATGAGCGCCGACCACGTAAACCGACGAGAGGTCTTTGCCGTTGCCGCCAGCGCTGCAGCTGCCGGCGCGACGATGGGCTCGACGAGCACGAAAGCCAATCAGAGCAACACCGCGGACCTCGCTTCCCTTGGGCTCGCTGCCGCCGCAGCCGCCGTTCGAAACGGCGACATCACGTCGGAGGCCTACACCGCGGCGCTTCTGCAGCGCGCCCGATCGCTTGCTGACCTCAATACATTCATCACCATCGATGAGACTGCCGTGCTCGCAGCCGCGCGGGACGCGGACAAAGCGCGTGCGGCCGGATCGGCGACTCCGCTGCTTGGCGTGCCGATCGGTGTGAAGGACAGCTATCTGACGAAAGCGCTGCGCACGAGCTTGGGCCTCGACAGTCTCTCCCATTTCGTACCGCGGGAAGACGCGGACGCTGTTCGCGCTATCAAGAACGCGGGCGCTCTGGTGTTCGGCAAGAACAACCTTGTGGAGATGTCCTACGGCTTGACCGGTCACAACGCGCGCTTTGGTCAGGTGAAGAACCCGCATCCGCGCGATCGCGTGTCGGGTGGTTCCTCAAGCGGCTCCGCCGCATCTGTCGCCTCCGGCATCGTACCCGCGTCGCTCGGCGGCGATACCGTTGGATCGATCCGCGTGCCCGCATCGCTCTGTGGCGTAGTGGGGTTCAAGCCGACGACGGGACGATGGCCGCGCAACGGCGTCGCGCCGATCTCGCATACGCTCGACACGACGGGCGTGTTTGCCCGCAGCGTTGAAGATTGCGCTCTGATGGATCAGGTGGTGACAGGGCAGGCTGTGGGGTCCGAGGCCGCAGACGGCGTGAAGGGCATTCGGCTCGCCTTCGCGCCACGGCAGTTTCTTGATCTGGTCGATCCGGAGGTTGAGGCGCGGTTCCGCGATGTGGTGCGGCAGTTGCGGGATGCCGGCGCCGAGGTGGTGGAGGTGGACCTGGGCGACGACTTCGATACGCTCATCCAAACCGCGACGTGGGACATCTTCTTCCACGAGACGATGGGTGCGATCTCGGAGTTCCTTCGCGATCACAATATCCCAACCACATTCCAGGCGATCTACGATGGCCTCAAGCCAGAACTTCGGGATGCGTGGGGATATAAGGCCCTACCGGAAGGTGGAGGCGCGATCTCTGCGGAAGCCTATGAAATCGCGCTGAACGTGAGCCGCCCGGAGATTCAGCGCAGACTCAACGAGGCGTTCGTTGCTCAGGGCGCGCAGGCCATTCTGCAGCCGACGACGCCCTGCACGGCGCCTCTGATCGAACAGCAGGCGAACTTCTCTATCGCGGGACGGGAGGTCACTTCTCTCGCCTTGGCGAACAATACCGTGTCAGCAAGCAGCGTGGGTCTGCCAGGCATAAGCCTTCCGGTAGGCTTGTCGCGCGATGGTCTTCCGATAGGGCTGGAGCTCGACGCACCTCTCGGCAGCGACCGGGAGCTTCTGGACCTTGCACGCCGCGTCCAACGCGTCTTGGGCACGCAACCGGCGCCGATCTGATCTGACGCGATGACAACATGCCAGGAGGATCACCAGAATGACCGACAAATCAGCTTCCACGCGGATCATCTCTGTCGACCACGTCACGATCGGCTCCAGCAAGTCTTTCGAGGACGTCCAAGCCAAGCTCGAAACGCTGTTGCCTCGCATGGACGATAGGATCTTCATCCTACTCCAGTACGGCGAAAGCGAGCGCGCACGGCGAGAGCTGGAAGCTGGTCCGCCGCTCTCCATCTTTCTACAGCGTGATCATGGGGGCCTGCTGTCGATTGCAGGGCTCAAGCGCCGAGCCTTGCAGTACGACATCGGCAATCCGCTGACTGCATCGAAGATGACGCGTCACCAGTTGTCGGCAGGGCTTTATGCACCTATCCGCGTGCTGCTGCGCGAGGATGGCGATGGCGTGGTCGCGTTCGAATATGATCGACCCGCATCCGTGTTTGGCCAGTTCCGTGACGAAAAGGTCGATGCCGTTGCACAGCAGCTTGATCGCGACCTACAAGCGGTGCTCGAGGCAGCTGCGAACTGAAGGCGACCTTATGCCGGTGGAGTGGATAGACGATGCGTTTCGAGAAGGGTCATAAGGCGGCGACACGGCGGCACATCGTCGATGTGGCGTCAAAGTGTTTCCGCCGGGATGGAGTCTCAGCCGCGGGGATCGCCGGGATCATGGGCGAGGCCGGCCTGACCAATGGGGCATTCTATGCCCATTTCGAGTCGAAGGAGGCGCTCGTTCGCGAGACGCTGGCAAGCGCGCTCGCCGATCAGCAACATCGCCTCGATGAAGAACAGCGAACGGGCATCGACATCGAGGGCGCGATCCGCAGGTACCTGAACCGCGCCCACCTCGAAGACCCGGCAGGCGGATGTCCATCGGCGGCTTTGCTTCCGGAAATCGCCCGCCAGCCCGTGTCCACGCGGCAGACCTACGAAGAGGGGCTGCGCGGCTACGTTTCGGCACTGGCCGCACTGCTTCCCGACGCCGGCTCCGCAGCAAGCGTTCGACGCGCGACGGCCATTTTCGGCCTGATGGTCGGAACGCTCCAGTTCGCGCGCGCCGTGCCTGACACCGCGGAAGCAGAGCAGATCCTAGAAGGCGGCGTCGAGGCTGCGCTGCAGCTGGCGCGAACGCCATCTGGCTCGCGGTCCCCATTCAAATGAACCCGCCGCCATTCGACGACTCTTCGGGGCGGGAGGCTCGGTAGCGCTCGACCAAATAGTCAACGAAGCAGCGAACGCGAGCGGGCGTGTGCGTGCCTCCGACGAATACGGCGTGAACCTCTTCGCCATCGCCGGGATTGAACTCCTCCAATAACGGCACGAGTTCACCGGACTTAATCTCACCGCTCACCGTCTCGGCGCAAACGCGGGCTATGCCAATGCCCTCAGCTGCGAGTTGCCCCTGTGTGTCGCCATTGTTCGTTTCCACGGCACCCTTGATGAGCAGCGAATACTCGCGCCCATCCTTGCGGAACGGCCAAGTCGGCGCGGCGCGCTTGAAGTTGAAGCCGATGCATGCGTGGTTGAGCAGGTCCTCCGGCACCTTCGGCGTGCCGCGGCGCGCGAGGTAACTGGGCGATGCCACGATCACCTTGCGCGTCTCGGTAAGCTTTCGCGCCGTGAGCGGACCATCGGGAAGCGGTCCCAATCGCACCGCCACGTCGGCTTGGCCTGCAGCGATGTCCACGACTGTGTCGGATGAAATGACCTCGACCAGAATGCCGGGGTATCTCTCGATGAAGTCGCGAAGCAGGGGCACGATGAACATCCGCCCGTAGACGAGTGAAACGCTCACGCGCAGGCGGCCTTTGGGCGAACTCCGGTCCGCGATCGCCTGCTCGGTCTCCCTAAGGTCTGCAAGAATGCGCCGCGCCGACGATAGATAAGCCACGCCTTCGGCTGTGAGCGTCAACGATCGGGTCGTTCGCAGCAGCAGGCGAACACCGAGCCGCGCTTCAATCCGGTCAACGACGCGCGCGACGGAGGACGGCGCCAACTTGAGCCTGCGTCCGGCCGCTGAGAAGTTGCCCTCCTCCGCGACAAGCGTGAAGACTTCGAGATCACCGGCCAAATCCATGAGATCACCTGCCTGTGCGCTGGCCGCAAAGGTATTCCGCAATTTTTCGAGAAACGCCTGCATCGGCGAGAGCGTTTCCTTTGCGAAAAGAGACATAATAGCAGCCGCCCCCAATGCCGCCACGATTGGTTTCGGGAGACGGCGCCGCCTGGAGACGACATGATCCAACCCTTCACGATCGACATTCCGGATAAGCGCCTTGCCGCCATCATGGCGAAGGTCAAAGCTTACGACTGGAGCCAACTTCCCGACGCGGGCGGTTGGACGTCCGGCGTTGGGATCGAGGATTTGAAGCGGTTGGTGCGCTATTGGGGGAGCGACTACGACTGGCGTAAGGCCGAGCGGCGTCTCAACGCGCTCCCACAGTTCAAAGCGGACATTGAAGGCGAGCGCATTCACTTCGTGCACGTGAAGGGTGATGGGTCGAAGCCTCCGCTTCTGCTTCTCCACGGCTGGCCCGGATCGTTCCTGGAATTCGAGCGGCTGCTCGAACCGTTGGCGGCGGATGGACATGACGTCGTCGTGCCTTCGCTTCCGGGCTTCGCTTTTTCCAATCCGATCACGGGCATCATCGGTCCGCGCCGCGCGGGCGAACTGATGCACGGGTTGATGACGAAGCTGTTTGATGATCAGCGCTACATCGTCCAAGGCGGCGACTGGGGCGCGCACATCGCGAGCTGGATGGCCTACACACGGCCCGAAGCCTTGCTCGGCTTTCACATCAACATGGTCAGCATTTACGCCGAGGATGCAACACCCGCGACTGCTGCGGATAAGGGCCTGCTTGCGCGGCGTGCCGAGATCCTCGACTTGGAAACGGGTTACAATCATGAGCAGGAGACGCGCCCGCAAACGCTCGGCGTTGCACTTGCCGACAGTCCGGTTGGAACCGCAGGCTGGATTCTCGAGAAGTTTGGAGCGTGGGCGGATCTACCCAAACGAGCGGATGGCAGCCCGGACCTCTGGAGCCGCTTCTCGGAAGCAGAACTGCTCACAAACATCATGCTCTATATCGCACCATCGGCGACCGTTACCGCGACGTGGATCTATCGCGGCAAGCGCCTGGAGGGCTCGAGCACATTTCCCGCCGGAGCTCAGGTCAAAGCGCCCATGGGAGTAGCCGCATTTCCCGATCCGGTCTTCATTCCGACGCCGCGCTCGTTTGCCGAGAAGACCTACAGCAACATCGTCCATTGGAGCGACATGCCGAGGGGCGGCCACTTCGCTGCACTTGAAGAGCCGCAGCTGATGCTGGAAGATCTGCGGGCCTTCGTGGCCAAGGTCGAGGAACGCGCTCCTGAAATCTGAACTCTCCGCATCTGACGCGCGCCGCATTGCTCTCAATGCTCATGGCTTTAATGCACTGAACCGTTCCGGTGACATCCGCGCGGCTCACCTGCGGAAATCCATCGACCGGCTGGGCGTCCTGCAGATCGACAGCGTGAACGTGCTCGTGCGCGCACACTATCTGCCGCTCTTCTCGCGGCTGGGATCCTATGACCGCAACCTTCTCGACGCCATGACCGCTGCCAAGTCGAAGCGGTATTTCGAATATTGGGGGCACGAAGCGTCTGTCCTGCCGATCAATTGCCAGCCGCTGTTGCGGTGGCGCATGGCGCGCGCCCGGCGAGGCATCGGCGTATGGAAGCAGCTTCAGCCCTTCGCCCATGAGAAGCGCGCGGAGGCGAATGCCCTTTTGAAGCGCATCAAGGCCGAAGGGCCGCTCGCCGCGTCCGACATCGCGGGCAGCAGGGCAGCAAAGGGCATGTGGGTGTGGAGCGAAGCGAAGCACGCGCTGGAATGGTTGTTCTGGGCGGGTCTCGTCGCCGCGACGCACCGGCGGGGAAATTTCGAGCGCGTGTATGATCTGCCTGAGCGTGTGCTGCCGAGCGCCATTCTCGAGCTTCCAACGCCAAATGAGCGCGATGCCCAGCGTTCGCTGCTGGCGCGATCGGCTGCGGCGCTCGGGATTGCGACCGCCGACGACCTCCGCGATTACTACCGCATCCCCGCCCCTGACGCGCCTTTGCCCATCGCGCAACTGGTCGAGGAAGGGACGATCATTCCGGTACGCGTCGAGGGCTGGCGGCAGCAAGCCTATCTGCACAGGCATGCGCGCGCGGGCCGGAGGCTCGAAGGCGTCGCGCTGATCTCGCCCTTCGATCCTCTCGTTTGGCATCGGCCGCGAACCGAGAGGCTATTCGGCTTCCGCTACCGGCTCGAAATCTACACGCCCGCTCACAAGCGCGAGCACGGCTATTACGTGCTGCCGTTTCTGTTGGATGGGGCCATTGTTGCGCGCGTCGACCTGAAGGCCGATCGCAAGGCGGGCACGTTGATCGTTCAGCGCGCGCACTTCGAACCCGGTGCGCCGAGTTACACCATTGAGCGGCTCCTTGGCGAATTGCAGCTGATGGCGTCGTGGTTAGGATTGCCGGTCGTCACAATCGCACCGGCGGCTGCGATTCATCCGGTTCTCGGTGCTAAATCTGCGAGATTGCATGCGCGCGCCCAAACGATTGCTTTTGCCGATCCCAAATGAGCAGATAACACTTCCGGCTGCTGATGCTTGCCGTGGCGTTCTTGTGCGTACGAACAATCGCGCCGCTCGACCGGCGACATCCCGGCTATTTCGCTCACGAGGACACGCATGACGAAGCATCGGATCTTCTCGGCCAGCTTTGCGAGCGTCTACCCGTACTTGGTCGCGAAGGCGGAGAAGAAGGGACGCACGAAAGCGGAGGTCGATGAGATTATTTGTTGGCTAACCGGCCACAGCCAAAAGACGCTCGACGCCGAACTGGCGAAGAAGACGACCTATGAAAATTTCTTCGCGCATGCGCCGCGGATGAACCCGGCGCGGTCGTCGATTACCGGCGTGATCTGCGGCGTCCGCATCGAGGACATCGAAGAGCCCACGATGCGCGAAATTCGCTATCTGGACAAACTGGTCGACGAACTTGCCAAGGGGAAAGCGATGGCGAAGATTTTGCGCACATGACCCGCCCCGTCATCGACATGCTCAAGAGGAGCTAAGCGGCAGCGTTCGCCGCCGCTCCGAGATAAAGCGCGACCATCGCCTTCGCCTCGGAGGTGAGAGCGCGGCGGATAGCCGGCTTTTCATCAGGTATTGCGGACAAGCCCTTAAACACTGTCATCAGGGTCCCCGCCATCAACCGCGCCTTCGCCAGCGGGATCGAAGGAATCGTTGCAACAAGAATACCCGCAATGCTCTTGAGCATGGCCTTGCGGAATTGCTGACGTCGCTCGCCGCTGGCGCTGCCAACGTCGGCGAGATCGATCGCGAAGCTGCGCTCGGACTGCAAGGCCAGACTATATTCGATAAAGGCATCGGCGAGAGATTCCGGGGTCATAGCGTTCGCCCGCGCCGCAATTTCCGCCAGCCCGTCGAGGGCGTGCTTCGCATATTGCCTCAAGAGCGCTTCGGCCAATGACTCCTTCGTCGGGAAGAACCGATAGAGCGAAGCGATCGCTGTGCCTGAGCGAGAGGCGATCTCCGTCATTGTCGTCCCGTCGTAGCCCTTCTCTGCGAAGAGCTCGGCGCCAGCCTTCATGATCGCGGCCACCCGAAGGTGACCCCGCTGACGCTTCGGCTCCTGTCCTACCGGGGGCGCGCTCATTGACATTTGAGAGGATATCCTCTAATTACGTTTTGAGAGGGTTTCCTCTCATATTGTCCTGAAGCCGGTCCGAAGCAAGCCATGCGATGCCGGCGTTACCCGTTGTGAGGTCTCTCATGACAAGCGATCGGGAGGCGGCCCGAGTCCGGCGCGCCGATGCTTACGTGCGCGCATCGAGTGTTCGGCCATGACCCGCGCGCCGAGCGTCGCTGCGAGCCCTTCGCTCCGCTGGGGCGTATTGATCGTTCTGTCGGCGATCTTCGCATATGTGCTGAACGCGATCGGTATTCCTGCGGCGCTCCTGCTCGGCCCGTTGATCGCTGGGATCATCGTCGCCTTTGAAGGGGCGACGCCCGAAGTCCCGCGGCTCGGCTTCGGCATCGCTCAGGGCGTTGTTGGGTGCATGATCGCCAAGACAATCCCCGACGCGATCTCCGGCGATATCGTCGGCAACTGGCCCCTGTTCACGACGGGCGTCCTTGCCGTCGTTGCCGCGAGCGCGGGCCTCGGCTGGCTGCTTGCTCGCCTGCGCGTGCTTCCCGGCACAACCATCGTCTGGGGCCGAAGCCCCGGCGCGGCGACGGCGATGACGCTGATGGCCGAGGCTTTCGGTGCGGACGCGCAGCTCGTTGCGATCATGCAATACACGCGCGTCATCATCGTGGCGGCCACCGCCTCCGTCATCACGAAGTTCGCCGGAAGCTCTGCCACGCATGCAGTGAGCCCACTGCTCCCCAACGACTGGCTGTCCTTCGGTGAAACGCTCTTGCTTGCCTTTGCTGCGCCGCTGGTCGCCCGCCGGCTTCGCTTTCGCGCCGGCGCGCTTCTGATCCCGCTTGTCGCCGGCATTCTCCTTCAGCACCGGGGCCTGCTGACGATCGACCTGCCACGCTGGGTTCTGGCTATCGCCTACGCCTTTATCGGATGGCACATTGGCCTCCGTTTCAACCGTCCGTTGCTCGTTCACGCAGCGCGAAAAATGCCGATCATCATCGGCAGTACGCTGGCCCTGGTTGCCGTTTGCGGCGCCCTCGCGGCAGGGCTCGTGCTGCTCGCAGGGATCGATCCCCTCACGGCCTATCTCGCCACAAGTCCTGGCGGAGCCGATTCCGTCGCAATCATCGCCGCCTCAACTCACGTCGACACGCCGTTCGTCATGACCATGCAGATGGCGCGCTTCGTCGTGGTCCTCATAGTGGGACCGGCAATAGCTCGTTTCACCGCAAGCCGAGTTCCCGCAGACATTGAAATCACTCATACGTAACCCCAGTCCCGAGAGGTTTTTTTTATGCACATCACTCTGTTCCTTTCCGGCGCTCTCCTTTGCAATTCGATACCCCATCTGGCGGCCGGGCTGCGCGGCGAAACATTTCCGACTCCTTTTGCCAAGCCGCGCGGAAAAGGCCCATCCTCGCCGCTGGTGAACTTTCTCTGGGGCGCATTCAATCTGGCCGCGGGTCTGTTTCTGCTTTCAAGACACCCGGTTCAGGCCGGTCCCAACGCTGATTTCGCCACTCTCGCCGTCGGAGCCCTTTTGATCGGGGTCTATCTTGCCATCCACTTTGGCAAAGCTCGCGCTGCGCAGTCGTGGAATGCCGCGCCAAGCAAGTCCGCGACCTCGGAAGCGAGCGTCTAGTCAGCAGGATTGCGAGCGTTTTTCCTACCTGGTCATTTCGGCGAACCGGTGGATGTGCCCGGCTGCGCGTTCGGCAATCGCCTGCAATTGCGATCCGGGGAGTTCGTGTCCGACTCCCGACATGACAAACAATTCCGCACCTTTGATCCCCACGGCGATGGCTCTTCCGTTTTCAATCGGCAGCACGGGATCCTCTTCGCCGTGCACGACGAGAACGGGACAGGCGATGTCGCGGAAGCGGCCGGTCCAATCCTTGCGCACGGACAGCGTCGCGTGATTGAACATGCTCGCTGGGCTATCGGTACGGTCGAGCATCTCTTCGATACGTGCCCTCGCACCTGCCTCGTCGAACGGTTGAGCGGAGCCCGAGCTTAGCTTGTCGATGCCGAGGAGAAAGGCGATCACCGCATCCCTGTCACCCCAATCGAGCGTAGACAGATTGCCGAAATGGTCGAGGAAGGTCTGCGAGATGTGCGGCAGCGCAGGACCGTCCCAGCCCAGCGGCTCCGAGCTGACCAAGATCAGCGAACGGACGCGTGCTGGATGCTCCAGCGCCAGCATTTGAGCGATGTAGCCGCCCAAGGACATACCCATCAGCGTCGCCTGTCCGATGCCGTAGCTGTCCATAATGGCGAGAACATCGTCCGCCATGTCTTCGACCGCATAATCAGCCTCGCCCGGAGGCAGAGACGTAGAGCGTCCCGTGTCACGGTGATCAAAGCGGATGACGAACAGCCCTCGGCTCGCCAGGGCCGCGCAAAGCGCGTCGGGCCATCCCAGCATTGATGCGGTGGCTCCCATGATCAGAACGACGGCAGGGTTCTCCGTAGAACCAAAGCTTTGGGTGGCGATCTTACCGCCGGTTGTATCAACGAATTTCAGGAGTTGCGCTCCGCATATGGCATCTGATCGGCGGTCTTGATGAAATCCAGAAAGGCACGAAGCGGCGGAGGAACAAGGCGGCGGCCAGAGTAATACAGGAAGGGCCCGGAAAAGGGTTGCCACCAGTCTTGCAGCACGGGCTTGAGAGCGCCGCTGTCGATGTGCGGGCGGAGCCAGTCCTCAAACAGCTGAATCACCCCGAGGCCCGCAACCGCCATGTCTACCATAAGATCGACGCCGGCACCGATGGTCACCACCAGCGGGCCCTGCGTTTCGACGAGCACCACCTCGCCGTCGCGCTCGAACTCCCACGGGGACGTTGTCCCGCTGGCGAAGCGGCCGAGCAGGCACGCATGGCCGAGCAGATCGCGTGGATGTTCCGGGCGGCCGTGCCGGTCGAGATAGGCCGGTGCCGCGGCAGTGGCGTAACGCTGAACGCGCGGCCCGATCGGCACCGCGATCATATCCTGCTCCAGCTTCTCCTCGAATCGGACGCCGGCATCACAGCCGGAAGCGAGCACGTCCACGAGGCTCTCTTCAGCGACGACGTCCACCTTGATTTCCGGATAGGCGGCCATGAACCCGGGCAGGATCGCCGGCAGCACGAGCCGGGCGGCGACGACCGGCACGTTGAGGCGCAGCGTGCCCGCTGGACGGTCACGAAAACCTCTCACCACATCGAGCGCCGCTTCGACATCGCCCAGGGCGGGGCCTAAGCGCTCGATCAGCCGGGCACCGGCTTCGGTCGGGGCGACGCTGCGGGTGGTGCGATGGAGCAGGCGGACACGCAATTGCGTCTCAAGGCGGCGCACCGCTTCGCTCAGGCTGGAGGCGCTCATGCCGCTCGTGCGCGCGGCGACACGAAAGCCGCCGCCGCGTGCCACGGCCAAAAAGGCATTCAGGTCGCCCAAGTTCGCCCGCATTGTTCGCATTCCCGCACAGCCCGTGCGGATAATCATGGATTATAGGTGCAATAGGCAACTGCTAAATGAGCGTCCAGCAAATGGAGGCTCACATGCAGACGATCGACCAAGCTGGAACTTTCAAGCTGGGAAGCCGCGTCGTGAAGCGGCTCGGTTATGGCGCAATGCAGCTCGCCGGACCGGGCGTGTTCGGACCGCCGAAGGACCGCGACGCAGCCGTCGCCGTATTGCGCGAGGCGGTGGCGCTCGGCGTCAACCACATCGACACGAGCGACTTCTACGGGCCGCACGTCACCAATCAGCTGATCCGCGCGGCGCTGTCGCCTTACCCCGCCGATCTGACGATCGTGACCAAGATCGGCGCGCGCCGGGGTGACGACGCTTCATGGATTCCTGCCTTCGGCGCGGACGAACTCGCGGGGGCCGTCGAGGACAACTTGCGTAATCTCGGCCTCGAGGCCCTCGACGTCGTCAATTTCAGGGCGATGCTCGATGTCCACGGCACAGCGGAAGGATCCATCGCTGCGGAGATGAAAGTTCTCGCCGGCCTTCAGCGGCAGGGGCTGGTCCGCCACATCGGCGTCAGCAACGTCACCAAAACCCAAGTCGAGGAGGCGCGGAGCATCGCCGACATCGTCTGCGTGCAGAACCATTATAATCTTGCGCACCGGGGCGACGACGCGCTGGTCGATGCCCTGGCGGCGGCCGGAATTGCCTATGTGCCGTTCTTCCCGCTTGGCGGATTCAGTCCTCTGCAGTCGTCAACCTTGTCGAACGTGGCGGCTCGGCTAGGAGCCACTCCGATGCAGGTTGCGCTTGCTTGGCTGCTAAAGCGATCGCCGAACATCCTGCTGATCCCAGGCACCTCCTCGGTCGCTCATCTGCATGAGAACATCGCCGCCGCGTCACTGGTCCTGCCGGAGGATGCGATTTCGGAATTGAACGGGATTGCGGAAGCCCAGCGCTAAGGACACGGCCACACGCCGTCTTCCCGGCCTACCCTTAAATCAACACACCACTGCACTTGCCAAGCGTGGCGGAGACCTCTACTTACATACTTAGGAGATTCCCTAAGTATGTAAGTAAGGGCATTTGTGTTGCCAGCGCTCGGACCAGAGACGTGATGCATTCCACATCAAGCGCCCAACCGCAGATCGACCAAATCTTCCGCGCGCTGTCCGATCCCACACGCCGTGACGTCGTCGAGCGGCTGAGCGCCGGGCAGGCCTCGGTCAGCGAACTGGCCGCGCCCTATGCGATGGCACTTCCCTCATTCGTCGAACACCTGCGCGTGCTGGAGGGCTGCGGGCTGGTCACGTCACAGAAGCAGGGGCGAGTGCGCACCTACAGCCTGGCTCCGCAGCAACTGAAACTCGCCGAAGACTGGCTCGGCCGGCAGCGCAAGCTCTGGGAAGGCCGCCTCGATCGACTCGACGCCTATCTGCTGAAACTGAAAAAGGAGAAGCGACAGTGAGCGTGATCAAGATCGACCCCAAGCTCGACCTCGTGCTCGAGCGCGAGATCGACGTTCCGGTTGAGCTGGTGTGGACCGCCTGGACGACACCTCGCCACATCAAAGAATGGTTCGTACCGAAGCCCTGGACGATCACCCACTGCGAGATCGATCTACGCCCCGGTGGCGCCTTCAATACGACGATGCGCTCTCCCGAGGGCCAGGAGTTTCCGAACGCCGGCTGCTTCCTGGAAATCGTCGAGCACCAGCGCCTCGTCTTCACCGATACGCTGTTGCCGGGATTCCGTCCGGCCGAGAAGCCGTTCTTTACTGGTGCGCTGCTGCTCGAGCCAAATGGCCAGGGCACGAGATATACAGCCATCGCCATCCACGGCAGCGAGGAAAGCCGCAAAAGCCACGAGGAGATGGGCTTCCACGATGGCTGGGGAACCGTCGCCAGCCAGATGGTCGACTATATCAAGGCAGGGAAGGTCTCGAACTGATCGGACCTGCGGACGTCTGCTGCGGAAGCTTGCGGCAATCGCGAGCTTCTCGCGCTGGCGACCAACCGTCTTCATCAACGACACTTGCGCTTCACCGCCGGGGCTCCCACGGCGAATCCACCTGCACCCAGGCGCAAATCTGCGCCGGCCCGGCGACTTGGCCGAGCGACGCCGTCACTTCGTCGCGAATGACATCCGCCAGCCCTACATGGAGATTGGCGGGAATTTGCGATCGTTCGCCTGACCCTCTCGATTTGAGGGTCAACGCCGTATCCACCATCCAGCGATAGATGGGACTGCGGTTTCCATTCCCGAGCGGGATTTCGCAGAACAGTTCCGGCACCGGCAGCCCAGCCCTCACGAAGTGCTCCGTCAATCGAAGGGGGGCATCCGCATTAGGAAGTGCCTTGCAGAACGCCCCAATGATCCAGCCGGCGAGTTCGTCCCAGGCGGGAACCGGCGGACGGGAGTACATGTCGCCGACCAGGTCGATTTCATGAAACGCCAGCCTGCCGCCGGGCTTCAGCCATGAGGAGGCCGCGCGCAGAAGTGCGCCGGGGTCGGGCATATGAACGAGGATATATCGACCAATCACGACATCGACGGCTTGCGGATGGACCAAAGACGCAACGTCGCCCTGTTCGAACCGCACATTCAGCAAACCTCTCTCGCTGGCGCGCTTGCGTGCAATCTCCAACGCGTCAGCGCTCCGGTCCACCCCAATGACGGAACCGGATGGGCCGACCATCCAGGCTGCAAGCATCGAGACGTCCCCGGGGCCGCAGCCGATATCTAGGACCGTCATGCCTTCTCGAACGCCGGCGCGATCGAGCAACCCTTTCGTGATTGGTTCAATAATCTCGCTCTGAAATGCGAGGCGTTCCAGCTCATGATCTGAATGGCCAAGAATGTATTGATGTTGTTTCGCTGCGGTCATTGAGGGCTCTTCCTGCGTAGCTCTGGGGTTGACAGAGATTCTAGCGACCACTGGAAGATGGCCTGTGTCTCCCCGTCGCGTACATTCGGACGGACGGCACGGTTGACACCGGGGATTTCGTTGGCGCGTTGCGACCTGGCCGGAGCCGGTTCAAAGTTCGCCCGGCATGCGAGCGAACGCTGCATGACTTCTCAAGAAACGCTAGCGCGCCCGGGCTCTCACAAGATCGATAGGACCGCGCTGGCCGTCCCGAAGCGACCGGGACTGAGCTAGGGTTTCAATCTCGCCTGAATTGACGGCCACGCGATCGCGGCCGTTCCGCTTGGCAGCGTAGAGCGCATTATCAGCGTCACGTATCAATGTTTCAAAGTTCGTTGCGGCATCCTCGGAGCAGGCAACGCCAGCGCTGACGGTACTTGTGAATGAGCGGCCGCTTCCGCTGAACCGACGTTCGCCAATGCGAATGCGCACGCCATCTGCGAGTTGCGCCGCAGCGGCGCTTGAGGCGCCAGGCAGCAAGAGCGCGAACTCCTCGCCACCGAGCCGCGCTGCGAGACCTTGCGGCGGAGCGGATGACATGAGGATTTTCCCGAAAGTTCGCAGCACCTCGTCACCGGCCAGATGCCCATGGACATCGTTGATCATCTTGAAATGATCGAGGTCGAAAATCACGAACGCGGCCGGGCCTTCGATATCGTTTGCGATATGGTTGAACAGCGCGCGCCTATTGAGCAGGCCAGTCAGAAGATCGGTTTCGGCGTCGCGCTTGTGACCGCGCGCCACCCGCGCCTGGTTGAGCGCCACGGAAAGTGCGCCGATGCCGGCAAGAGTGATCAGGCATATGCCAATGTTGAGGGTCTCTGTCCAATTCGATGGGATCGCGTCCAGACGCCATTCGCCAGCGTTGAGCAGCAGGATCGCACACGGAACGAAAGAGAGCCCAGACAGGACATAGAGGGCTGTCAACAGCGTAATGGCGAGCCGGGCTTCAGCGCGCCCGCGCCAGTAGTCCAAAGCTGTGACCAGCAGGATCAGCGCCGCCGCAATATTGAACACGACTATTCCGGCACCGTTGTAGCCGGCCAAAATCGGAATTGCCGTGGCGGCGGACGAGACGACTGAAATGACGCCAACGCCGCGCCAGGGGAGAACGCCCGTGAGAAAAGCCCGGCCGGCACCGAAAACCAGGGCGAGGCCAGTCAGCACGATCGAGAAACCAGCCGCTCCGAGGACCGGAGACATGGTGTTTCCGTACCAGCCATAGACGAGCGCGCCGAGCGCCATGCCCAAAACGCCAAGCTCCCAGGCAATGAGGAAGCGTTCCGTCCTGGAGACAAGCCAGCTGACGAAAAAAGTGATTGCCAGGCCGCAGCCGGAAAGGACAAAGGCCGTCAGGAGCGAATGATAATCCAACGGCACGGCGGACTCTGGGACTGTTGGCGAACGCGCGCGGATTATCGGCTGGCTGTCATTGCGAAAAGCTTAAGCTGAGCATCAGCCTGCGGATGCAGCGGACCAGTTCGATGCGATTGGCAGAATCCAGCTCTGCAAGCAGCGTCCGTGCACCAGCATCAGTTGCAGGCGCACTTCAGTTGAGCATCTCAGGCGCTCTCAGCTGCTCCAGCGCAATCGCGAGCGATTTGTTCGCGCTCTCGAACCAATGTTACGCATGCGAAGCGGTGTATGACTTCAGCAGGGATGAAAGGACTGTCATGACTACGGACCTGACCATCGATCGCCTTCTTCTCGCCGGCGTAGTTGCCGCGCTCCTGTTCTTCGTCATTCCGACGATTGCGATTTTCCTGCGTCCGGGATTCGACATCGAGCGCCATGCCATAAGCATGCTGAGTCTGGGCGAAGGCGGTTGGGTGATGAAGGCTGTTTTCATGGTGTCGGGCCTCCTCACCTTCCTCTGCGCGCTTGGCCTCTACCGCGTGCTGGCCCACACATGGCCCGGCTTCACGGCTGCAATTCTGGTTGGTCTGTTCGCCGCGGGGCTCGTTCTGGCGGGGCTGTTCGATGCACCGGCCGGATTGGGCTTTCCTCCGGGCACGCCGCAGGATCAGGAGCCGGTGATGACGCCGGGCGCTGTCGTTCACAGCATAGCTTTCATGATCGCGTTCGGCGGGCTCATCGCGGCGTGCTTCGCTTTCGCGATGCACTTCTTCCTCGCGCAGCAGTGGCTTCTAGGCTCGATCAGCGCCGCCGCCGGCATCGCGCTGCCCGCGCTGATCGCGCTCGGTGTCTCGCTTACCGTCGCGCCGGGGATCGCTTTTTACTGGGCTTCCATGCTGGGCTGGGCGTGGCTCGCCGCGGTCGTCCTCACACTGCCTCCAGCCGCCTGAGCCGCGGCTTTCCCGCTGGCCCGGATGCAGGATCTCACTACTCCGCGCGACGCGACTTGACGTCGTCTCGCACCTTTTGCAGCCAGCTGCCCAACGCGCCCAGAGCCTCTCCACCCTTTCCAATCAGATGCGAGAGCTCTGCTTCTGCCGCTTCCCGGTGGGATTTTTCCCGATCAGGCAGTGGTGGGAGGATATGGTTGTAATAGGACTTGCCGAGAAGACGATGAAGCAACCGTTCGCCCGGGAACGGCTCGTCATTGTTGAGCGTCCGGGCCGCCCGGAGAAGATTGCGGATGTCGTATTGCACCGGACTGATATCGGGCACCTGCTTGCGCAATCCGAGCAGCGTGTAGACCCCGACGCGCGCGGTGCGAATCGAAGAGTCCATCGTGAAGATGATGTCGTTCGAGGTCTCGACGAACTGTCCCATCAGACCGAGATTGGTGCAGCCTTGCGGCACCACGTGCGGCCGGTCGCCGGCGGCGCGCGGCATGAACATCGCGGTGATGTAGGGCATCAGCGCCAGACGCACCTTGGTGTTCGCCGTAACCTCGTCGATCTTGTCGACGATGCCGAGATGGTAGCAAAGCTCCTCGAGCACCTCGCGCCCGGTGCAGGCCGGCATCGGCTTTTTGACCCGGTCGCCGTTCTTGTCCATGAGCAGCGCGTAGGCCCACAGCACCAGCACGTCCTTCGGCTGGCCCGGAAAGTGGGGCTGGCGGTTGCAGGTTACGCTCAGCACCCAGCTCGAATCGGTGAAGGTGATGATGCCGCCCGTCACCGTTTTGCCGGAATAGGGATCGTTGACCGACAGCTCCTTCAGCCGTTCGACCAGCGGCGACGGCTTGCACGTGATCGTCACCGATTCCCATATCGATTTGTCGATATCGCCGTAGAATTTCTCCGGCTTACCGAACACCGGCGACTTCTTCGCCAGGTTCTTCCACAGCGCCCAGTCGCTCTCGTCGCCCGGGTCGTGGCGGCCGCGCTCCAGCACGGGCGCGTGATCCATGTGGCCGTAGGCAGTGCCTTCGGTCATGGAGCCAGTCAGAGCGAATGCGACGTCCTTGTCCGCGACCGGGATGACCTCATCCTTGCCCTTCACCTTTGCGCGGATTCCGGTGACGGTGCGGTTGCGGCCGTCCTCCCGCATGTCGAGATCGTAGGCGCGGGTGGCGAAGCGAACCTTCACCCCGTGCTTCTTGAGGTGATTGACCAGAGGGCGGACGAAGCTGTCGTACTGATTGTACTTCGGGAAGACGAGCGCAGACATGTCGGTCAGTCCGTCGATCGAATCGACGAAGCGATGCATGTAGAGCTTCATTTCCAGGAGGCTCTGCCAGTTCTCGAAGGCGAACATCGATCGCCACAAGAACCAGAAATTGGTGTTGAGGAAGCTCGGACTGAAATATTGCTCGATGGTGACGTCGTCGAGATCCTCCTTGCGCTTCAGCATCAGGCGGATCAGCTCCCATTGGTGGGACTTCGACAGACCGAACGTCGAGAAGTCGCGGATCTCCCCCTGCTTGTGCATGAGCCGCGCCTTCGACCAGTTGGAGTCGTTGTCGTTGACCAAGCGGTACTCGTCGAGAACGCTGAAGCCTTCAGGCAGCTCGAGCGCCTGGACATCCTGAAACATGTCCCAGAGGTTATCATAGTTGAAGTTCATCTCGCGGCCGCCGCGGATGATGTAACCGTCCTCGGGATTGCCCGCGCCGTCGAGTGAACCGCCCGCGATGTCGAGCGCGTCGAGGATGGTGATGTCCTCGCCCTTCATGCCGCCGTCGCGGATCATGTAAAAGGCGGCCGCCAAGCCGGCGATACCGCTGCCGATGATCCACGCCTTCCGTCCCTCGACCTGATTGCCTGGCACCGGCCGGTTGCGCATATAGGCGCCCATCATGTCGGGCGGGGGCATCGTATTTTCAGGACTGTTGTGCCAATAGCCGGCGGTGGCGTCGTTCTCGACAGTGAAATGCGGAGTTTGCCGGTCAGCCATCTTGCTTCTCCACGAAAGCAATGGGGCTCAAGTATTTGGCACGCGCGCTGCGGCCATTTCGGCGTAACAGCGAAGCGGCTGGATGGTTCCCTCTACAGAGCGAGAGCACGGCTGGGGATGGCTCACCGCGATCGTGCTCACGCCGCCTCAAGCCGCCTGAGCAGCTGAGGCCCCGCGCGGACTATCTGCGTTAGCCGATCACTCCCACTCGATGGTGCCGGGGTGGTTTGGAGATCACGTCGTAGACGACGCTGTTGACGTGGCTCATCCAGACCCAATCGCGCTTGCCGGGTGCCCGGTCGCGCGCGCCATAGCGCGGTTTACGGGGTATTGCCTGCATCACAGCGGCTTTGCGCGGCCACTCTACGCTCAACCTCTGTGGCGGGTTTCCCAATGGCAATCCGCGATCGCTTGCAAAGCGCTTCGACGATAGGGCCGGCAGTCAGGACAAGGCTTCAACGGCCTTGTAGGTCGCGACGGTCAATTGCTTTGGTAGATCGTGTAAGGCGAACCAGCCGAATGCAGCGTGCTTGTCGGGTTCGATCAGTTCCGGCGCACCATCGAAGTGCGATGTGACATAAACCGGCGCTACCCAATGTTCGCCTTTGAATTGGTCGATCTGATCGACAACACACAACAGCTTGAGGTGTGAAAGCGTGATACCGAGTTCCTCTTGTACCTCACGCACCACGGCATTTTCCACCGGCTCCAGCCAGTCGATCTTACCGCCTGGCAAGCCCCAGCAACCGCTCTCCGGTTCGCGCAGACGTTGAACGAGCAGAATCGCGTCATCTTTCAAGATTGCTGCGCCACAGCCTAATCGAGGCGCGTTCACTGTCATGCCGTTCTCGCCGAAATCCATTTCGTTGCTTCGGGTGCATTATAGTCTTGCAGGGCGGTCAATAAGGGGCGCACCTCCTGTTCAACGATCAGCATGCTCCGATGAACCGGCTTTACGAACGCCTCCGTAACGATATGGTCGAGAAAAGACGATAGACCTGTATAAAAGCCATTGGTGTTGAGGAGCGCGCAAGGCTTGTGGTGGTGGCCGAGTTGCGCCCAAGTCCAGACCTCAAACAGTTCCTCCAATGTGCCGAGGCCTCCGGGCAGGGCAATGAAAGCGTCAGACAGTTCGGCCATTAAGGCTTTGCGCTGATGCATCGTGTCGACGATGCGGAGGTCGGAAAGGCCGGTATGGGCAACCTCCTTTTCGACAAGCGAGCGCGGAATGACGCCGATCACTTCGCCACCACGGGATTGGACGGCATTCGCGATTTCTCCCATCAAACCGACTGAAGCGCCGCCGTAAACAAGGCCAATGCCGGAATCGGCGAGAGCATGACCAAGTTGCTCTGCTGCCTCAGCACAAATGGGTAGCCGGCCGAAGCTGGAACCAGAAAATACGCAATATCTCAAAGTTTTATCCCATCGTCTGCGCATGGAAATGCGGTGCGGTGGGTCGCAAATTCGCAAACCACTCGATTGTTAATCGATAGATATTTTCCTTTGATGGGCATAGTGAGCCCGCCGAGGAACTACGACCAGTCCCGAAGATGGTCGTTCTTTGGAATCCGGTTCAGGATTTGGTCTGCTGATTTCTGCGGGCCGTACCGGACGCCAGATCACTCCCACTCAATCGTGCCGGGGGGCTTGGAGGTCACGTCGTAGACGACGCGGTTGACGCCGCGGACTTCGTTGATGATCCGGGTCGCGACGCGGCCGAGGAAGGCCATGTCGAAGTGGTAGAAGTCCGCCGTCATGCCGTCGACGGAGGTGACGGCACGAAGTCCGAGCACGTGATCGTAGGTTCTGCCGTCGCCCATGACGCCCACGGTGCGCACGGGCAGAAGCACGGCGAAGGCCTGCCAAATCGCGTCGTAGAGACCGGCGCGGCGGATCTCGTCGAGATAGACGGCATCGGCTTTGCGCAGGATCTCGAGCTTCTCGCGCGTGATCTCGCCGGGGATGCGGATCGCGAGGCCGGGTCCTGGGAACGGGTGGCGACCGACGAAGGCGTCGGGCAGTCCGAGCTCGCGGCCCAGCGCGCGGACTTCGTCCTTGAAGAGCTCGCGCAGCGGCTCAACAAGCTTCATGTTCATGCGCTCGGGCAAGCCGCCGACGTTGTGGTGCGACTTGATCGTGACGGACGGGCCGCCCGTGAACGAGACGCTTTCGATGACGTCGGGATAGAGCGTGCCCTGCGCCAGGAACTCGGCGCCGCCGATCTTCTTGGCTTCCGCCTCGAAGACTTCGATGAAGTGCTTGCCGATCGTCTTGCGCTTGGTCTCGGGATCGGAGACGCCTTCGAGAGCACCCAGGAACTGCTCGGACGCGTCCACGTGGACGAGCGGAATGTTGTAGTGATCGCGGAAAAGGCCCACGACCTCTTCGGCCTCGCCCTGGCGCATCAGGCCGTGATCGACGAAGACGCAGGTCAGCTGATCGCCGATCGCCTCGTGGATGAGGACGGCGGCGACGGCGCTATCGACGCCGCCCGACAGACCACAGATGACGCGACCCTTGCCGACCTGACGCTGGATCTTGGCGATCATCTCGCGGCGGTAGGCGGCCATCGTCCAGTCGGACTTCAGGCCCGCAATCTTGTGCACGAAATTCGAGATGAGCTTGGCGCCGTCCGGCGTGTGGACCACCTCGGGGTGGAACTGCACGGCGTAGAAGTGGCGGTTCTCATCGGCGACGGCGGCGAAGGGCGCGTTCTCGCTCGTCGCGATGACCTTGAAGCCCTCGGGCAGGCGCGTGACGCGATCGCCGTGGCTCATCCAGACTTGGTGACGTTCGCCCGGCGCCCACACGCCTTCGAAGAGCGGGCTCTCGGTTCCGATTGAAAGGAAGGCGCGGCCGAATTCGCGGTCGTGGCCGCTTTCGACGTTGCCGCCGAGTTGTGCAGCCATCGTCTGCTGGCCGTAGCAGATGCCGAAGACCGGAACGCCGGATGAGAAGACGGCCTCTGGCGCGCGCGGGGAATTTTCCTCAGTGACGGACGCGGGTCCGCCCGACAGGATCACAGCCTTGGGCTTCAGCTTGGCGAACGCTTCAGCGGCGTTCTGGAACGGGTGGATTTCCGAATAGACGCCCGCTTCGCGCACGCGTCGCGCGATGAGCTGCGTCACCTGGCTTCCAAAATCGATGATGAGAACGGCGTCGGTCAAAGTCGGGTCGAGCCTCTGTTCAAAGGCCTCCCCTACGCGAAGACGGCGGCTGCCGCAACGCCTGCCGGGGGCCTTGGCCGTGCGACAGTGCACCCCGGGCGGCGGAATGGCCGGCTCGGAGCCCAAACAGACGTCAATTCAGCTGCCAGAGCACGAAATTCAGCTCTCCGGCGAAACTGACCCAGGCAAGGTAGGGCAGGAAAAGGTAGCTCGCACGCCTATCGATCCGCCAAGCCATGATGATGAACAGAAGGATGGCGATCCAGAGCGCGATGAGTTCGACAAGGGCCAGCCCGATCTCGTGGCGTCCAAACATGACATAGGACCATAGCGCGTTGAGGATCAGCGCTATGCCCCAGACGACGATCGCGTGCGTGAAGCCGGCGGCTTTCCACACCAGCCAGCCGGCAATGGCTATCATGATGTAAAGGATGGTCCAGACGACCGGGAAGACCCAATCGGGCGGCGTCCAAGACGGCTTTTGCAGCGAGGCATACCATTCACCCGGCATGAAGGTTGCGCCTGAGGATGCCGCGATGAAGACCAGGACGGCGAAAACGGCAAGTGATCCGATGTTGCGCAAGGCTCCGCTCCCATTTCTTCCGGCCTTCAACCGGGCCGGTTGGAATCATCAGGCACTAAAACGCGAATAATCGCAATTCCGATGCGCCAACTGGTTTCCAAATCACGACGGGGGCAGCGAAGGCTCTTCGCCGATTGAGGGGAATTTTACGAACCGCCCCAGAAGCTGAGAGCCATATTGGTTGACGTGTCCGCCGTTTTTGTAGAGCAGGACGCCATCCATGATTGGCGAGCAGCGCTCTTCTCCGCACATGAACTCGACGGGCAAGGATAGGCTGACCCTAGGATTGCGCGCTGCGACACGTGTCAGGGCGTCGTTCGAGCGTTTCAGACTGTCCACAGCCTCCATCTTCGACATGCCGCAGTTCGAGACGTCGCGATGGCTTTCGACGGCCGAGATTATGCAGCGCACTGGCAAGCCCCCATAAGACGGGATTTGCCCGATCATTACGACTTTGATGCCATGGCCGGTGAACGTTCGCACCGTCTCCTTGAGCGCCTGCTCGAAGTCGAGCGCGGCGGGGCGGCTGGATTGATCTGCGCCCTTGCCTTTTGCTGCAGCGGCTGCGTTCACGCGGAAAAGCCACTTTTCCCAGTAGTTGGAGATGACCGCGATTTTCAGGCCGGGATTGCGTTCAATGAACTTCATCGCTTCACGCTGATAGGCGGCGCACTCTTGCGTCTTGTCTTCATCTTCGGCTGGCAGAGCCACGCCAAACAGCAGCGCACAACCGCCGTTCGTCACCTGCCTGCCGGAGAGATGATGGTCCTCGGCGTATTTGGCGACGAGTGGCGCCCAGTGATCGCCCATGGAGTCACCGAAAAGCGCGATCTCGTATGAGGCTCCGGCTGGCCGGCGCTTGCCGAAATTGCAGATGCCGTCGTTGGCGAACACGTTCTCGAGCATATCGCAGGCCTTCCGGTGCGGGTTGCCTGCAACGAGTTGGTTTAGGACGCGGCGGGCCTCGGGTCCGAACCGCTCGGGCCAGCCCCTCATGGCTTTGATGGCGCCTCCCGCCACCGCCATGATCAAAAGACACGATAACGCCGTCGCAACAAACTTCAGGTCGAACGGGTCTCTCGCGCCGTCGGCTGGGCGCGACGTGCGGAAAGGCCGTTCGATCCATCGCCACGAAATCACCGCGGCAATCACGCTGACCACAACGATATGAGCGGCCTCCGATGCGTGCAGCGGCCGTTCGAGGCGGTAGCTGGCGAGAGCGAGAAGCGGCCAGTGCCAGAGATAGAGGGAATAAGACACGAGCCCCGCGAAGACCAAGGGCCGGCAACTCAGCAGCTGCCGCAGGAGGACATTGTGGGACAGGCACGCGGCGATAATGGCAGCTATGCCGAGGCAGGCGGGCACCGCAGAGAGGCCCGGAAAACGCGACACCGGGCTCAGCAAAAAGAAACTTCCGATGACGGCAATCACGCCGGCGATGCTCAGGGCTTCGCTCCCTGCCCTGCTAAATTTCAGTTGCGTACTGATAAGCGCGAGCGCCGCGCCGCCGAGCAGTTCCCAGGCACGCGTCGACAACATGAAAAAGGCGAACGCCCGATCGACAGCGACTTCGGCTTCCGCAAACCAGAGCGAAGTGGCGACGCCCGAGAGCACCACTCCGACAAGCGCGCGCTTGGAAAGGAGCGGTGCCGCCAGCATCAGGAAGAGCGGCCACGTCAGATAGAACTGGTCTTCCGCCGCGAGCGACCACGTATGCAGAAGCGGCTTCTCTAGATCAGGCGCGGAGAAATAGCCGCCTGAGTAGTAGAAGAAGAAATTTGCGTAGAGACCCGCAAAGGACAGAAGGCTGCGGCCGTAATACCAGAGGGCATCGGGCAGAAGGATGATGGTTGCGAGCACCGTCACGACGGCAACGCAGACGAATGCGGCGGGCAGCAGCCGCCGGGTGCGGCGAACCAGAAAGCGATAGAGCGAAAAGCGCCCGTCCGAAATCTCGCTCGTCACGAGCGATGTGATGAGAAATCCCGAGATGACAAAGAAAACATCGACGCCAGCAAAGCCCCCGGACATCACGCCTGGGAAAGCGTGATAGCCCACGACGGCAATGATCGCGAGGCCTCGCAACCCGTCGATAAACGGCAGATAGACCATTCCCCCGGCCCCTCCGATCCGATGGAAGCCTCCGCAGCTTCTCGCGGGATAAGAGCGAGCGGGCGTTAGGCAGTCAACTGATGGCCGCGAACAAGATGGGGAGACGGCGCGTGATCTATCTCCTATCTAACGACGGGTATGCGCATAAGAGGGTCGCCGATGTTGATGGTCAAAACGCGGGTTGGTCTCAGCGCGATCGCAGGGATCGGCCTTTTTGCGGACGAAGACATTCCGATGGGCACGGAGACGTGGCGCTTCATGCCCGAGTTCGACCGGCTGCTGACGCAGGCCGACATCGACAGCCTGCCAGAGCCTGCGCGCTCTAATATTCTCGACCACGCCTATCTCGATGCAGCGAGCGGGCTTTTCGTGCTTTGCGCGGATAACGCCCGCTTCATGAACCACGCGGATGAACCGAACACGGCGGGCATCCACGAGCCGGGCGCCATCGAAGGCTATGACATCGCCATTCGTGACATTCGGGCCGGCGAGGAAATGACCTGCGATTACCGCACATTCGATGCGCACGTGGGGCGCAAACTCGGCATCGGATAGCCGGGCCGCGTCGCCTTACTCGCCCGGGATCACAACCGGGTGCGCCGCCTTTCTGGCCGAGCGCCGGCGCTTGACGGCGAGCGTGCGCAGCGCTTCGGCGGCCATGATGCGGCGTTGCAGGTAGGGCGAGAAGTAGCCGGCGTAGCGGCGCCAAAGATCGGACCGCCGCCAGTCTTCTCCCGAAACGTGCCCGCGGCAGAGAGATGAGCCGCAAGAGCAGACGAATTCGTCGTAAGGCGAGCCGTCGCTCATCGCGTAGTCGTATGTGATTTCCTCGCCCGGCTGGATATCGCGCATGGCGACGAGCGTGATCTGGCCGGAAAGGCCGGAATTCGGATCGCAGCTATGGTTCACGTAGTCCGGCGGCTCGCAGTCGGATAGCGAGACGAGATACTGATTTTCCTCGACCTGCAGGGAGTATCTGCGCACGGTCTGAGGCATCTCGTTCAGCTCTTCGCCGGAGATCAGCGTTCCGCTCCAGACGACGATCAGCTCACCTTTGGCGATGGCTTCGCGCGCGACGACGGTGTGGCCGCCGCGATCTGGAGTTAAATGGACTTCGCATTTGGGAGTGAGGAAAGAGTGGGGCCTGCCGCTCATTCATTGACCTCAATTGGCCTCACGAGCGTGGGCACGGCGTGACCGCAGAAAGCGACCCATGACACCTGTCCCTCGGCTTGCTGCTAGCCGTCAGCAAACGTCGCATCAGATAGTTTCGTCGCGCGCGATGTCAACGGCGAAAAGTAGGCATTTCAGTGATGATCGTGCGCTCACCTCTGGCACTACAGTGCGCGAGCAAGAGGAATTGTTCCGGGAAGAGTACGGATACGGACGATTTTGCCGCCGGCGGACGCAGAGGGACGCAGAAGCGTCCTCTACTGATCAATCCACAGAAATCTGGCAGCAGCGCTCCTGCCAGAGAGACCCAGCTTAGGCCTTACGGGCTAGAACGGCGATGAAAAAGCCGTCGGTGCCATGGCGGCCCGGTGTCAGCAAAAGCGAATCGGCGCGCCCATCCGCCGACGCGGGAACATCGCCCCAGCTTGCGTCCCACACTTCAGCCGTGGGAACCGCAGCGAAGCCCTCGTTGTCTGCCAGGAAGCGTGCGATCTGTCCGGTGTTCTCTTCCGGCAGCAGCGAGCAGGTGGCGTAGACGAGCCGGCCGCCGGGCTTCACCAGCGCCGCGGCGCGTTTCAGAACCGATTGCTGCTCGGCCATGCGGGCTGTCAGCGCTTCGGGCTTCACTTTCCACTTGGCGTCGGGGCGGCGGCGCCAGGTTCCCGTTCCCGTGCAGGGGGCATCGGCCAGGACGATGTCGAAGCGGGGTCCAAGGGCGTCGACGGAGGCTTCGTCTCCGGCGCGCAGCACCTGGAGGTTCCGCACGCCTGCGCGCTTCACGCGTTCGAAGATGGGCTTCAGCTGGTTGCGGTCGGCGTCGTAGGCGTAGAGCTGGCCGGTATTCTGCATCAGGGCGGCGAGCGCCATGGTCTTGCCGCCGGCGCCGGCGCAGAGATCGAGCACCTGCTTGCGCGGTCCTGCACCCGACAGCAGCGCTGCGATCTGCGAGCCCTCGTCCTGAATTTCGAACCAGCCTGCCTGGAAGGCCGCCTCGGCTTGAAGGTTCGGCGTGCGCTGCGCGCCAACGGGCGGCGGGACGCGCACACCGACCGGGGAAATGGGGCACGGCTCGGCGCCGAAACTTACGAGCGCTTTCAGGACTTTCTCGCGCGTGGACTTCAGCGTGTTGACCCGGAGGTCGGCCGGCGCGCGGCGTGCCATCGCCTGGCCTTCGGCGATAGCGCGGTCACCGAACTGGGCGGAGAAGGATGGCCAGAGCCATTCGGGAATGTCGGCCTGGACGTAATCCGGCGCGCCGTCCAGAGGACGTGTGAGGCCCTGCTGTTCCGCCTCCGTCAAAGGCTCGGGCGAATGATCGGCGCCATCGCAGGCGGCGATGACGGCTTCCGGCGTCATGCCTAGCGCGGAGGGTGCGGCACCGATGGCCAACGCAGGCGGCGTGTCCGCGCCCAGCGCCCAAGCAATGGACGCCCGGCGGCGAAGCGCGTCGTAGACCAGGCCGCCGATGGCGTTCCGGTCTCCGGATCCTGCGAAACGGTGCGCCTTACCCCAGTCGGTCAAAGCGATAGAAACGGGCTGATAACGATTGAGGATGGATTCCAATACCTCGATCGCCGCAGCGATGCGGGCTCCGGCTTTCATTTGTCGTGCAATCTCAAACGCCTGTTAAGACCTTGATGGCGAAGAGCACCCACATCGCGGCGAGGACAACGACCCCGACGGCATAGGCTCTGAAGCGCCAGTTGAGGTCGTTGCTGGTGGTGTGGATGTAGGCGTGCGCGTATCGCGTGAGCACGAACGCCCAGGCCAGCGCCAACATCAAAATATCACCCAACCGGGTGATGAGAAGAAATGCTATCAGCACGAAGAAGAGCATCGGCAGTTCGAACTGATTGCGGAAGCAATTGCCGAACTGGCGGGCGCGGGTCGTGTAACTCGCGTCGGAGAGCAGGACGTCATCGGCTTTGACTTCGCCGCTCGACAAACTGCCGAGGCGCTCGCGGCCCATGAAGCCTAAGAGCAGGAAGATGAGCAGGACCTGGACGAAAACCGGTAACAGGAAATCCGTGAACGTCATTGGTGTCCCCTCTGGCCGGTTTCTTTCACTCCATGACTCATCTTCATTAGCTCAACCGCCAACGCCCGGATAGTTCGGACTTTCGCGCGTGATCATGACACCGTGGGCATGGCTTTCTCGAATGCCTGCGGGCGAGATGCGGACGAACTTGGCGCGCTTTTGCATTTCGGGAATGGTTTTCGCTCCCAGATACCCCATGCCGGCGCGCAAGCCGCCGACGAGCTGGTGGACGACGGCTTCCATCGGCCCCTTGTAGGGTACCTGGCCCTCGATGCCTTCCGGCACGAGCTTCAGCGTGTCGCGAACTTCGGCCTGGAAGTAGCGGTCTGCCGAGCCGCGTGCCATGGCCCCGACGGAGCCCATGCCGCGGTAGGACTTATACGTGCGGCCCTGATAGAGATAGGTCTCGCCGGGCGCCTCGTCGGTGCCAGCCAGAAGCGATCCGATCATCACACAGGATGCGCCGGCTGCGACGGCCTTGGCGATGTCGCCGGAGAAGCGAATGCCGCCGTCGGCGATGATCGGCACGCCAGCGCGCGCAGCTTCCTTCGCGCATTCCATCACAGCCGTCAGCTGGGGAACGCCAACGCCGGCGACGATGCGCGTGGTGCAGATCGAGCCCGGCCCGATGCCGACCTTGACTGCATCGGCGCCCGCTTCGATCAAGGCTTTGGTTGCATCAGCCGTTGCAACGTTTCCGGCAATCACCTGGACACTGTTCGACTGGCGCTTAATGCGAGCGACCGCGTCGATGACCTTGGCGGAGTGGCCGTGCGCGGTGTCGACGACGATCACGTCGCAACCGGCGGCGATCAGGCGTTCGGTCCGCTCATAGCCATCTTCGCCGACCGTCGTCGCGGCGGCGACGCGGAGGCGCCCCTGGGCATCCTTCGAGGCGTTCGGGTGCTTCGCTGCCTTCTCAATATCCTTGACCGTGATGAGGCCGATGCAGTTGCCGGCATCATCGATGACGATCAGCTTTTCGATACGGTTCTGATGAAGAAGGCGCTTGGCTTCTTCCTGCGAGACGTTGCGCTTGACCGTCACTAGGTTCTGCTGGGTCATCAACTCGGAGACGGGCTGGTCCAGCCTTGTCGCGAAGCGCACGTCGCGGTTCGTCAGAATGCCGACGAGCTTGCCCTTGCCTGCGCTGCCATCCGGCGCGTCGGCGGCGCTTTCGACGACGGGAACACCCGTCACGCCTTTGTCGGCCATCAGCTTCAGGGCCTGGCGGAGCGTCTTCTGCGGGGCGATCGTTACCGGATCAAGAACGATGCCGCTCTCGTAGCGCTTGACCAATCCGACCTGCCGCGCCTGCTCGTCGATCGTGAGGTTGCGGTGGATGACGCCGATGCCGCCCTCCTGGGCCATGGCGATCGCGAGCCGCGCCTCGGTGACGGTATCCATCGCGGATGATAATAGAGGAATGCTGAGGCGAACGGCCTTCGTCAGCTGGGTCGAGACGTCCGCCTGTCCGGGCATCACGTCGGACGGACCCGGAACGAGTAGAACGTCGTCGAAGGTAAGCGCGACCCCCGAATCGAGCGCGGATAGGCTCGAAGTCATGCGGACTTCTCCAATATATTGTGGGGGGCGACACGTTCTTGCCCCCTGGGGCGGAACATTGTCGCGCGGTCTATATCACCAAGGTACCGCGCTTGGAAGCGCTTCAGCCGCGTCAAATGGGGATCGCGGTAACCATTCGCGCGGGTCCGGAAAGTCGGGCCGACGTCATGAGCGTGTCGCAGATAGCTGGCAAACCGGCGTCAGGGGGCACAAGCCTCCATGAGATTTGGCTTTCGGATCCGGCCGCTGACGGCGGCGCCGAAGCTCGGCCCGGATCGAGGCGAACAGGACGCGGTGCCCCCCGCCTCAGTCCTCGTCCTCTCCGGTTGCCTCTGCTTCCTTCTTTCCGCGAAAGCCCGTTGCCAGCACGTAGAGTTCGGAGCTGTCCGAGCGGCTGGCTGGCGGCTTCACGTGGCGCACGACCTTGAAATCGCGTTTCAAGGCATCGAGCAGATCGCGTTCCGTGCCGCCCTGGAAGACCTTGCACAGGAAGACGCCGCCCGGCTCCAGCACATCCGCCGCGAAGGCTGCTGCGGCCTCTGCTAGCCCCATGATCCGAATATGATCGGTTTTGGCGTGTCCAACCGTCGGCGCGGCCATATCGGAGAGGACAATATCAGCCTTGCCGCCCCGCAGCCTCGACTTCAGCAGGTCTTCGGCGTCAGGATCGGTGAAATCCATCTGGATGATTTCGACACCCTTGATCGGCTCAAAATTCAGATAGTCGATGGCGACGACCTGCCCCTTGCCCTCGGCTGCCTTGACGCGCTCGGCGGCTTCCTGCGACCAGCCGCCCGGCGCCGCACCGAGATCAATGATGCGCTGACCGGGCTTCAAAAAATGATAGCGCGCATCGATCTCGCGCAGTTTGAATGCCGCGCGCGAGCGCAGTCCCTGCTGCTTCGATGCCGCCACATAGGGGTCGTTCAATTGGCGATCGAGCCAGCGTGCTGAAGACGCAGACCGCTTGCGCGCCGTCTTCACGTTCGTGCGCAGCTGGCGTTGTCCGCCGCTCAAGCTGCTGCGAATGCCGCCGCTTCCGCCCTTATTGCTGCCTTTGCTTGTCACGATTGCCCAGCGCCATTTGAACGCTTCGACCGTCCACGCCGGCGGCGACCAGCACGCCAGACGCCGTCTTCCATCATCAGTCGCATCAATATGCCTTCTCTTAGTCCTCGGTCGGCCACGCGAAGCCGGTCCGCGGGCCACATTTTCAGGATTGCATCAAGAATCGCGCAGCCGGCGAGCACGAGATCGGCTCGCTCCCGGCCAATGCAGGGCTCCAGGATGCGCTCCTCATAGCTCTGTCCCAGGAGCCTGGAGGTTACATCGTCTATATCGCAAACGTTCAACCAAATTCCATCAACGCGCTTGCGATCATAGCGTTCGAGATCGAGCATCACTCCGGCGATCGTGGTAACCGTGCCCGAGGTTCCCAAGAAGTGTACAGGCTTCCCGGCCGTCCGCTCGCGAAAGCGGTGCTTGGCTTCAAAGGGCAAAAGCAGCTGCGTGACCGCTTTCGACATGGCAGCGAACGCTGCCGGCGTGACGTCACGGCCGCCGTATTGCTCGGCGAGCGTCACCACACCGACGGGGAGCGACTCCCAGGCGACGATAGCCTCATTGACGTCGGCGCGGCCGGTCAACACGTCCCGCCTCGAGCCGAGCCGGGTCATATCAAGCCAGACGATCTCGGAAGATCCACCGCCGATGTCGAACACCAGAACGTAATCGGCGGCGGCATCGATGAGCGTCGCGCAGCCAGCAACGGCCAGATGCGCCTCGATTTCGGGCGTCAGGATCTCGATATCGAGATCGAAGATGTTTTTCACCTTGTCGACGAAGTTGGATCCGTTCGCGGCGACGCGGCAGGCCTGCGTTGCGACGAGCCTCGTTCGCGAGACCTGATGACGTTGCAATTTGCCGGCGCAGACCCGCAGCGCATCGAGCGTGCGGTTCATTGCAAGGTCAGAGAGGCGGCCCGTCTGGCTGACGCCTTCTCCGAGGCGGATGATCCGAGAGAACGCGTCGACGACGCGAAAGCCACGGCGTGATGGGCGCGCAAGAAGCAGCCGGCAGTTATTGGTTCCGAGGTCGAGAGCGCCATAAATCTGTTCGCCCGGCCGGTCGGAAAAATCGCGGTCGTCAAAACTCTGCCGCTGCCAGTCAGCAGGGCTTTCGAGTTTCGAAGACGGCGAGGCGAACCGGTTTGCCAGAATGCCGGGATTGGAGAGGCTCCTTTGGCGAAAACGGCGTTCGCTCCCATTCCCAGAGCGGTTTACAGGCAGCGGCAGTTCCTGCTGCCTCGAGACAACACCGAAGCTACCTTCAGAGTTGTCTGAGGAACCTGAGCCGTCGGACCGGTCAGGATCTGCTTGTTCAGGGTTCAACGCCGTTCTCCAGGACCTGGTATAGCGCCAACTTGCCGCAAAGCAGTCGCGCCCCTCAGGCCGTTTGATCTGGACCTCTCTTGCTTTGAGTGTAGCAGGTCACACTCTGCCGTAAAGCTCCGGCGGGCCCTTGCTTAACGACGCGCTAGCAAGGCGCGTTTTGGTTGGAGTTGCCGGAATTTAGCGCTGCGGAGGAAGTAAGGGCGATAAGTGAGCCGCTGTCTTTGCGGCGATCTGCGCGACCAATCGAGATGTTTTGCGCCCGACTTTGCTGCGAGGCGATTCGCGCGCCTCCGTTCGCCATTCGATTGCGCGGCGGGGCGGACGCAGGCTCCTTCAGGTCGCCTCGGGATGGTGATGCGCCGGTGATCGCGCGTGAGTTTCCAAGCAGACCAAAATGCCCTTGTCGCCACGTCTCATAGCTCGCGGGTACCCCTCGCTCGAAAAAAGTGTGATCCGCGTCAGGAAGACCGCGTTCGCCATGCTTGCAGACCTCGAACGCTGCTGCTATGACCCGCGCTCCGGCGGCCAACGTGCCGCTCGATCCCGGCTTTGGGGGATCGTCTAATGGTAGGACTGCAGACTCTGACTCTGCCTGTCTAGGTTCGAATCCTAGTCCCCCAGCCACAGCTCGCCCTTCTCGAAGTTCTTGAGACTTCGGCCCGTCCGACTAATCGACGCGCGCGGCTAGCCTCTTGCTCCCACATCACGCGTAAAATCGGCGTAGCTGCGTGAGCATCGCAGCTCGCCTTGAACTATCGCATCAGCGGATTCACGCGGCCTTCGTCAGGTTTTTATAGGTCTGGCGGAGGATCGAAGCTGAGAGCTCCGGGTCGTTGACGACGCGCGCGACGGTCATGGCCCCGATCATAGCGCAGACCATGAACATGGCCTTTTTCTTTGCCGCTGCCGGGGACAGGCCCTCCATACGCGCCGCAAGGGCGTCGACCATATCCAAAAATCCCGCGGTGGCTCTTTCGCGAACCTCGTTGCTGCTGCGCGCCAACTCACTTGCCATCGCAGCGAGGGGGCAACCGTCGGCAGGAGCGTCGCGATGCTCAGGCGAGAGATACTCGGCTAACGCTGCATTAAGGCCGCGAGATCCGGGCGCACGCGAAAGCGCTGCCTTCAGCTCTTCGGCCATGGATTCTGATGCTGCAGCGAGCGCTTCTTCGACGACCTGATCCTTGGATTCAAAGTGCTTGTAAAAGCCGCCGTGGGTCAATCCAGCGGCGCTCATCAGGTCTGCCAAGCCAGTTCCATCCACACCGTTGCGCCGAAACTCCGCGGAGGCCGCGGATACGATGCGTTTGCGGGTCTCGGCAGACTCCGATTTAGATTTGCGCATTCCTAACCTCCCTTGTTTGCAGCAGCGGGAGCGCGCATCACCCCAAATGTTACGCGATAGATCCGCTGAAGAGCTACTCCTGCGGCGCTCTCCGTGTGGGCTCGCAGTGAGAACCGGAGCAAATTTAGCTTATATCAGACATCTAAATGGGATGCCAATCAAACGGCTAAAAGATCCGCGCTTGGAAAAAGCAAGTCGCGCGCTCTCAGTCGCGAGCGCTGCCCCGGGGCACTCGACCAATCCACCTAGGCCGGCTCGGGCGATCGTACATTCCGCGACAAAAACGCATCAGCTCAGCACAGCTCTTGATATTTAGATGTCGCTCATAATCTAAATAGCGGATGATCACCATCATCTAACCTCATCGGCTCCGCCGCTAGGGTCGTCAACAGCACTCCCCCATGGAGAATTCTCATGAAGACACTTGCATTTGCCGCAATCACGGCAGCCGCTCTTTCGCTCGGCACTCTGGATGCCAACGCTCAGACCGAAACGGATAAAGCCCTAGGGGCGGGTGCTTTCCTGCAGCCGAATGGACCGGCGCAGACGGTTGCAAGCACGTCATCGGCATCGGCATCGCACGTTGGCGCGCAAAAGCATCTCAAGAAGGCTCGATAGCTGAGGTTTGCGACAGAGTTCTCTCAGGGATCTTCAAGAACTCTGCGAGAACTCTTCGCTTTCCACGGATGGCCGTCAGCCAACGTCGTTTCCGCAGTCAGACGCCAAACAATGGAGTGAGATAGATGAAAATTCGCGGCGCAACTGTTTTCGTGACCGGAGCCAATCGAGGTATCGGGCTCGCGTTCGCAAAAGAAGCAGTGTCGATGGGAGCGGCGAAGGTCTATGCAGGGATGCGCAAGACACAGGGCTTTTCCGTCCCAGGCATCGTTCCGGTTCCCATCGACGTAACCAATGCCGAGAGCGTCCGCCGTGCGGCCGCCCAGTGCGGAGACGTGTCAATTGTCGTCAACAACGCCGGCATCGGGGCCCTGGTATCTGATGCACTCGATGAGCGTGTCGAGGCGGTGGCCAGGGACATGATGGAGGTCAACCTTTATGGAATCATCCGCGTCACGCAGGCATTCGCGCCTATTTTGGCAGGTAAACCGGAATCAGCGATCATAAATGTGCTGTCGGACGTATCTTGGAGAGCGGCGCCTGTACTGACCTCTTATGCAGCTTCGAAGGCTGCAGCTTGGAGCTTCACGAACAATGCGCGTATCGCTCTCAAGGCGCAGAACACCGCCGTGGTCGGTGTGCATGTTGGCTTTGTCGATACGGACCTGACAGCAGGCTTTGACGTTCCGAAGATGGATCCGAGCGACGTTGCCCGGAAGGCCTATCGCGTACTGGAGGCCGGCGGTTCCGAGGTGCTGGCAGATGAAGGAAGCGTCAAGCTCAAGGCATCGCTCTCAGCCGCCCGGCCTGAATACATTTATCCGGAAGGGTGATCGCTGCGGCCCCTCGGCTCAGCGCGACTGAAGTACGATTGAGAATGGTGGCGGCGCCGATCGGCTCCGCCCCCTTGATTATCTCCGCGCGTCCGGAAGCAAAGCGGCGCTAGCCGGCTCGCAGCAAAGCTCACGAAACGAGGTTTGCGGCCTTGGCCTCGGCCAAGATCTCGGCAAGCACTCCCGCCGCCAGTGTCGCTTTGCTTTTCGCACCAGGGATCGATCCGACAGGAGCGCGCAACCGTGCACGGACGTTGGCCGTTAGCCCTCTGTGCTGCAGAGTTTCGAGACGCTGTCTGTGCACAGCATGATTTCCGAGAACCCCGAGATAGAAGCACTCGGTCTCGAGGGCCCGCGCCAGGATCTCGGGTTCAGCCTCGTGATCATGAAAGACGAGCACCGCCGCCGATGCAAAATCGAGCGCCTTGATGGAGGATTGCAGTGCCGCGGCGCCGTCGAAAGCCGATATTCCGCGCCCCCCCGACTCATTCCGCGTCTCCTCGTCGGGCGACCAGACGGCGGTCTCAAGCCCGCTCACCTGCGCTAGCACGGCGATCGCATTGAGTAGCGGGCCGCTGCCGAGCAGCAGGAGGCGGAGCGGTGGCGAATAGTGCCGATCGAAGTGCTCATTCTCGCGCCTGCTTCTCGGCAACGGCCCCTGCGAAGCCGCGGGAATGACGATGCTTGTGCCGTCGACAAGGGAAGTTCGCAACGTGCACATCCGGCGCGCTGCGCGGTGACGCAGAAGTTCTTGCACCTGTGCCGCGCCAACGCGCTGATCAAAGTAAAGATCGAGACCGCTGCCGCAAGGAAGTTTTATGTCGAAGTAAGGCGAGCCCTTGCCGTAGCGAACGTTCCGGTTCACGCCAGCGCGGATCGCCGCTTGCGCTTCATGCGCAACCGCAGCCTCGAGGCAACCGCCGGAAAGATAGCCGACGAAGCTACCATCCTCGGCGACTGCCATCTGTGCGCCTGGCTGGCGTGGTGCACCTCCGTCCACGCCGACCAAAGTTACGAGTGCGGTGCGTTGTCCCTCGCGCTGCCATCGCGCGAGTTGAGGCAGCACATCGTCTTCGCCGAGCAGGCCCGTATCCGCGTCGAAGTGCTTGAAGACTATGGTCATAGGAATCTCCGCAGCAGGCGTTCTCGCCGTTTCGAGAGCCGACTATCCAAGCCGCCGGAACACGACGATATGCCCGGCCGCCGCGATTACCTGTCGGGCCTTCACACGGCCTTTAACCGTTTGCTGTCGATTGGGGTCTTGCGCAGACGGACGCCCGTTGCTGCATGGATAGCGTTGAGGACGGCTGGTGCAAGACCAGACGTGCCGGGCTCCCCGAGCCCACCGGGATCGGCGCTGCTCTTTACAATTTCGACCTCGATCTTGGGCGCTTCATCAATGCGCAGCATCCGATAATCATCGAAATTGGTTTGCTGCACGCGGCCTTTGTCGACCGTGATTTCGCCCCACAGCACCGCCGTGATGCCGAATATCACGCCGCTCTGCACTTGCGCGACGACAGTATCCGGATTTACGACCACGCCCGGATCGACGACGACAAAAACGCGGTCGACTTTCACCTCGCCGTCCTCGCCGACGGTCACCTCGGCGACTTGGCACATATAGGTGCCGAAGGCTTGCTGCACCGATACGCCGCGGCCTTGCCGGGGCCCGAGAGGTTTGCCCCAGTTTGAGAGTTCGGCTGCGCGGTCAAGAACGTGCAGGGCGCGCGGGTTCTTCTGAAGAAGCGCTCGCCGGTACTCGACCGGATCCTTCTTGGCGGCTCCGGCAAGCTCGTCGATGAAGCTCTCGATCACGTATACGTTGTGTGTCGGACCAACACCCCGCCAGAAGGCGGTTGGGATTCCCGGAGGCTCCTCGCGGACGTATTCGACACGGAAATTCTCGATCGCGTAGGGCATGTCAGCCGCGCCGTCGACGGCGTCCGGATCGATTCCGTTTTTGAACAGTGGCGGCGCCCACCGCGCCATGATGGACGATCCCACAATGCGATGCGACCAAGCGATGGGCATGCCCTGCGCATCGAGCCCAACCGAGAAACGGTCATAGTAATACGGCCGGTACATATCGTGCTGGATGTCTTCCTCGCGGCTCCACACGACTTTGACCGGGAAGGCGAGCTGCTTGGCGATGAGCGCCGCTTGGACAATTCCGTCTGACTCCAGACGCCGGCCGAAGCCCCCACCGAGCAGGTGGTTATGAAGACGTACCTGTCCGGTCTCCAAGTTGAGGGCCTTCG
Organism: Hyphomicrobium sp.; assembly: GCF_035687085.1. Taxonomy (GTDB): domain Bacteria; phylum Pseudomonadota; class Alphaproteobacteria; order Rhizobiales; family Hyphomicrobiaceae; genus Hyphomicrobium_B. Next base: position 272,129 of record NZ_DASRYS010000010.1, read on the forward strand.
CCACCGCCTGTTGCGCCCAAACGGGAATCTGCGTACCCACCCAGATGTCGCAGCCATCGTTCGTAACGGAAACCGTACAATTCATTGGCTCCATCGTCGCGTGCGCGAGGAACGGCGCCTCGTAAGTGGCTTCGACTTTGCTCGCGGCAGATGAGAATGCGCTCGCGAAATTTCCTTCGTTCTTCGCGACCGCACCTTCTCTTTCCGCGGCTTTGGCCAGCGCCGATACGACGTCAGCGGTCGAGACATTGGCATGGGGACCGTCATCGAAAACCGGAGCCGCCGCCTCGATACCCTTCTTCGCCGCCCAGTAATGGTCGCCGACGACAGCGATTGCATTGTCGAGCTTCACGACTTGAACAACGCCGGGAACCTTCTTCACCGCCGCTTCATCGAAGGATACGAGCTTTCCACCGAATACCGGAGATGCGGCGACTGTCGCGATCTTCATGTTCGGCACCTTGGCATCAATGCCGTAGTGAGCCGAGCCGTTGACTTTTCCGCTTACGTCGAGGCGCTTTGCCGGCGTTCCGATGATGCGAAACTTACTGGCATCTTTCAGTTGCACGTCGTTCGGGACAGGCATCTTCGCGGCGCGGTCGGCCAGCTCGCCATAGGAAAGACGGCGCTTGCCAGAGTCATCGACGACGAACCCCGGTTCGGTCCGCAGAGTGCCCGGATCAACGTTCCAGGTCTTGGCAGCCGCAGAAATCAACATAGCTCTGGCAGCAGCGCCCGTTTTGCGGAGGGGAAGATAAAAGCCACGAATGGATGTTGATCCGCCGGTCACCTGGGCATTGCCCAGAAGCGGATTTCCATAAAGCTTGTCACTGGGCGGGGCGATCGCGACCGAGACGTTGGCCATGTCGACGTCGAGTTCTTCGGCAACAAGCATGGGAAGCGACGTGTAGGTGCCCTGGCCCATCTCGATCATCGGCGAGACGATCGTCACGTGTCCTCGCCCGTCGATGCGGATGTAGGCATCGGGCATGGCGGGCGGATCTTTCTCAACGCGGGCGTTTGCTGCGGGAGCCCAGCCGATCATCATGCCGCCACCAGCGGCAGCACCGGCTATAAGGAAGTTGCGCCGCGACAGTTCGGGGCTGTTATGACGAGCAAGCATGTCTGGCCTCATTTCTCTGCCACGGCTTTGGCTGCTTCCTTGATGGCGTCGCGGATGCGCAGGTAGGTGCCGCAACGGCAAATGTTGCCGGTCATCGCGGCGTCGATATCGCTGTCGCTCGGCGCGGGCGTGCCCTTGAGCAAAGCCGACGCGGACATGATCTGGCCGGATTGGCAGTATCCGCATTGAACAACTTCGAGATTGAGCCAGGCATCTTGCACGGCTTTGCCCGCCGGCGTCGCGCCAATGCCTTCAATTGTCGTGATGTCGACACCGGCGACGTCGGAGACCGGCGTAAGGCAGCCCCTGCGGGCTTCTCCGTCGACATGGATCGTGCAAGCGCCGCATTGGCCAATGCCGCACCCAAACTTGGTGCCGGTCATCCCGAGGACATCGCGAAGAACCCAAAGCACGGGCATGTCATCCGGAACGTCAACGGACGTTTCTTTTCCATTCACTTTGAATTTGATCATGAGGGCCTCATGTGGTCAGCACACGTGCAAGCAAAAAGAGGACAAGGCTGACTGTTCAAATGCAGCCGTCAGGGGATGATATTTATGCCGGGCATTCAATCATCCTTCCGCAGGTATGGTATATAGCCTTGCACTCCCACGACCGAAATGTCATATAAACGTAGATTTAGGACATGCTGGCCGCCCCATGAGACGCATCACTTTCGTTGTCTATCCGGGCTGCTCGGTCATCGCGCTGGCGGCGTTCTCGGTCTTCGAAACAGCCAACATGTTGGAAAGGCCAGAGCCTTATGAATTCCGGCTGGTTTCTGAAACAGGCGGCCTGGTCAGCACATCTTTAGGCATGCGGGTTGAAACGGAACGGTTCGCCAACAAAGCGGGCGACACAGTCATCATCGGCGGCGGCACGAATGCGGTAGAGCCGCTCGGACCCGCTTTGATTCAGATGGTCCGCCGCGCAGTCCGCAAGCATCGGCGCGTCGCTGCGATATGCACCGGCGCGTTCGTGCTGGCCGAAGCTGGCCTGCTGGATGGCCGCCGGGCGACGACGCACTGGCTCTATGCGCGCGATCTGCAGAAGCGCGCGCCGAAAGCGAAGATCGACGAGGACCGGATCTTTATCAACGATGGGCCGATCTGGACTTCGGCGGGAATGAGCGCCGGCATCGATCTCGCGCTCGCCCTCGTCGAGGATGATCTCGGGGCGGACTTTGCGAAATCGGTCGCTCGCAAGCTTGTGCTCTACCATCGGCGTGGTGGCGGGCAATCGCAGTTTTCGACATTGCTTGAACTCTCACCCCAGTCCGATCGAATGCAGACGGCGCTCGCCTTTGCCCGCGCAAATCTCCATACACCGCTGACAGTGCCCCAGCTGGCTGAGGCGGCGAACTTGAGCACGAGGCAGTTTAGCCGGGCGTTTCGCGCCGAAACCGGACAGTCCCCGGCGAAAGCGATCGAGAAGCTACGCGTGGAAGCAGCTCGTTCCCTCATGGAGCAAAGCGTTCATCCGATCGAGGTCGTCGCCCGCCAAACCGGATTCAGCGATCGGGACCAGATGCGGCGTGCTTTTTTGCGTGCCTACGGACAAGCACCCCAGACAATACGGCGCAATGCGCGCAACGAGGAGATCGACTGGCGGAGCCGAGCGTCGATTTGAGGCCGGGGTGGACTTTTCCCGCCTCCCACCCTACGTCAAGTGCCGCCGCGCTCCTCGCTCTCGCGTCAGCCGTCGTACCAACTCTCTCAGGCCGCGCAGGGACGTGTTAGAACGGCAATGCGGCTTTGATACTGCCCGCATGCATGTCGGAGTGCTGCGAGAACCGTCCGTCGTAGGCGAGCTTCAGGTCGACGCCCTGCAGGCTCAGCACGTCGACGCCCGCGGCGACATCGAGGTAGCGTCTGTCGAACTCGCTTGCGATCGTAAACGCCTGGCCGGGAGCTGCGATGAAGCTCGCGGTCGTCTCGTACACCGCATCCTCGTAGAACGTCGCGCCAGCGCGCACGAACGGGCGCAGCACCAGGCCACGAACCTCAATTTCGCCGCCGACCTCGAGTGCGGGACTTGCGCTCAGCACCCATGTGCCATCGCCCTCGACGGCAAGGTTCGCAACGCCTGCGCCGTGCTCATGGAACTCCATCGTTTGGATGCGCGTCGCATTGAGGTCGATCATCGGCTTCACGTACCAGCCTCCAGCCTGCTCGAAGAGCTGGCTGAGACGCACTTGCGAACCCGCGAACCACGCCTCGTTTTCGCTTCGAGCCGCGCCGATGTCCGCGACGCCAATCTGGCGCTGCGTATCGGACCAGCCGTATCCCACGAAAGCCGCCGCAGCGAAGCTCACCGTGTTCCACCGGTTCTTGAGGATCACGGCGCCGTGGCCGCGATCGGTCTCGGTGGCGGCACCGCTGTTGGTCGAAACGTTCGCGCGCTCGTATGATCCGGCGAACCCGAGGCGCCATTCGTCATGCAGCGCTACCTGGACGCCACCAGACGTCGTCCATGCCTCTTCATCGCCGCCGGCGTTGCGGTTCGTCGCATCCCAGCTGGAATGCCGCCCGCCAACCTTTGCCCAGTAGCATTGGCCTTCCTGGATGAAGCCCGGTTGTTGCTTCAATGTTGGGCAGCTCATCACGGCGCTCATGAACGCTTGGACCGATTGCGACGTGTCCATCAAGCGCTGTCCGTAGTGCTCGGGGCTGAGACGGTCTAACGCTTGCCGCGCCTGCCCCGGCGTCATGCCGGCAATCTCATTGACCATCCCGTCGAACGCCATCGACCCAGTGCCGTTGTCTACGACTTGGTCGAGATGCTGCGCCATCTGCAGCTGGCCTGGAGACGCGGGTCCACCGCTTCCGGCGATCGTTTCCGTAACGGTCGGGCCCAGGATCCAGCTCAGAAGCAGGTAGTCGATGGCGCCATAGGTTGCAGAGAGCGTGTAACGATGACGGCCGTTGGAGACGACCTCGCCAAGTTCGTTTGTCAGATCTCCGTTCTCCACCGAAGCGATCACGATCGAGCCGGATGCGCCTAGGTCGCCCGAAGAGGTGACGACGACGGTGCCCGCCAGCGTCGCATTTCCATTGACGTCGATGCGGTCAGCGTCGATCGACCCGCCAGTCTCGACGAGGTCGACGGCATATCTTCCCGTACCCGTCTGCTCAAGGTTGCCTGTGATCGCCGTGGTCTGAACCGTCCCGTCACCTCCGGGCGAAATGGTGCCCCGGTTTATGAAGGATGCGGCGACGAAAGTACTTCCTGTTTCGACTAGGCCCGATTGAAGGTTGTCGAAGACGTCGGCACCGCCGCCCAAATCTACGTTGCCGCGAACCGTGCCGAAGTTTTCAACGCTATCGTCGCCGTCGTCCGTTGCGATCGCATAATCGGCGCCCGAAACCGTGCCGTAATTTATGATCTCAATCGATCCGGAGCTGTAGGCCTCGAAAAAGATGCCCGTATCGCCTCCGTGAACCGAGCCGGCGTTGATCGTAACGTGGGCCTCATCAGCTCTTAGATAGATGCCGTGTGTGGAGCCGGCGATATCGCCACCATTTGTCGTTACATTAACGACGCCAGCCGCGCCATCCGTGTTCGACGTGCGCGACCAAATTCCATAGTAGCCGCCGCCAAGATCGCCCTCGGTCGTGATGTTGACGGCGCCGCCGCCGCGCGTCTCACCGTAGATCGCCGCATGCTCCGAACCCGACGTGACCGAGCCGATATTGTCGATGGTCACGCCGCCTGGTCCGGTCGTGACGGTCGCGGTCAATCCATACTGTGCGGATACGAGGCCGTATGCTCCCGTATTGACGTTGATGCCAAGGGGCCCGGCGCCATAGAGGTCGACCGCGCATCCCTCAGCCGCGTAGAATGTATTCGACAAGTCATAAATGCGGATCGAGCTGACGACAGTGGAGTCGCCTTGGGTGAGGTCTTCGCCGCTCGCATCTCCGGTACACTCTTGGTGCGTGCCATGCATCGTGCAACTGGAGGCGCCCCCCCCAGCGGCTTGCGCCTGAGGCATGAGCGAAAACATTGGGCTTGTTGCAGCAGCGAAGGCAAGCACAGGCAGACGCATGAAGAAGCGCGTCAAGACACTCTCCGAATTGTTTTGAATCCGAGGCGCAGGAGCCAAGCGGTTATCAAATACTAATATTGATTCGCGCCATAAGCGCCAGTTCGGATGTGTTCCTCTGGAGCGCTAAGTCTTGCCAAGCCGCGCGAAGAGAGCGTCGGACGGCACGCTGGCTCTCATCGTGGCGAGAGCGAGCCGCGAACCATCCGGCGCAACGCGCAGGATACCGGCGAAACCGGGCCTAGAGTTGAGATCGTGGCCGAACCTCGTTGTACTCGCTTCCACCCTGAGCGGCTCAACTGCCGGACAACTGAAGCCGCCGCTACTTCTCCTGTTTGCGCTGCGCCATGATGTAGGCGGCGATGTCGGCAAGTTCCTTGCGGGTGAGGTGTGCGTTTGGCATTTGCCCATGGGCATTCAGCAGCCAGTTCGCTATGCGATCAGATGATTGGCCGGGCTGGTTGGCGATGGCTGCAAAACTCGGCACATCGGGATTCACAGACGCGCCAGGCTGCTCGCCGATCAGATGACAATTCGTGCATAGGGCTCGAGCGACTCTGCGCCCATTTTCAGGATCGGGCTTCTTAGATGCCGTCGCGTCGGGTTCTTGGGCCGGCACGTTCTCGTTCGGCTGCGCATGGAGCAGAGACGTCATCATTGCAGAAGCTGCCGCAAGGATCACCAAGAGGCGCCCAGCGCCAGCGGCGCGCTCGAAGAGCCAATGCCGACTGGCAATTTTTCCATCAAAGAACAGCAAGCGAAAAGCTCCACGGGTTCTTGTAGCGGCGCATTCGAAATCAATTGGCAGCCGACACACGCCATGATCGAGGATTTTTCGCGACTAGAACTCTAAGAATTTTTGAATGACCCACATATTCTAAAATTTAGGCTATTGCATTCACCCCGTCGCGAATATGCCGTGAACAGACCATCCCACGGCCCGGAATTTCTGCTAATCCCGCAGCCACCGGGAGCCATTCGACGGGTGACAGCATGAGGAGCAAACTCTTTGTCAGGCTAACTGCACCCTGCGTGCTCATCATCGCCGCGGTGCTTTTTGGGCCCGCTGTGGCCTGGGCAGGAGAGCCGGGCGACCCTCATGCCGGACGCAATTTTGCACTTGATCATTGCGCCGAGTGTCATGCCGTCAAGGAAGACGAGGCGATATCGCCGAACGCCGGCGCACCCAGCTTCACAAGCGTTGCCAACACATCGGGAATGACGGGGCGCGCGCTTGCGGCGTGGATCGAAACATCCCATCCCACAATGCCGAACTTCATCCTCACGAAGCAGGATCGCGATGACGTGGTCGCGTATATCATGAGCCTAAAGCGGAATGGGCGATAGTCCGTGCCCTAAAAGGTTTCAGCTTTGCAGACGCCGCTCGCTAGCGGTCCAACGGAAGCTGCACGTCTTCGATTTGCGTCGAGAAGCAATCGTTCGGTCTTGGGTACGGCAATTCGGCGAGCAGCAACGCCTCCCCGCGCGGGCCCGCTCTGGCGAGATCTATGCCGTCTGGTCCGGTGATCGCGCTGAGCCCTGTATACTCCAGGTTGCCTTCCGTTCCGCAGAGGTTCGCATAGGCGACGAACACACCGTTCTCGAGCGAGCGTGCCCGGATGAAGGTGGTGGGCACTTCGTGGTACGGAGCCATGTTCGCCGTCGGAACGATGATGATTTCAGCCCCGCGCCGCTTCAGCTCGCGCGCCATCTCGGGGAACTCGATGTCGTAACAGATCGCCATTCCGATCGTCCGGTCGCCGATGCGGGTAACCACCAGCTCTTTCCCAGGTACGAAGAGCCCCTTTTCATCCGGCCCGAACATATGAATTTTACGATAGACGGCGGCCAGATTGCCTTCGGCGTCAAATAAAGCAGACGAGTTGTAGAGTTCTCCGCCGGCCAGCTCGGGAAACCCGACGGCGATTGCGCAACCCTCTTCGCGCGCGATGACCCCGATCGCCCTCAAAGACGGGCCGTCGCTTGGCTCGGCTAGGTCCTTCAAGCGCGATCCGAGGTTGTATCCGGTCAAGAACAGCTCGGGCATGACGAGGAGGCTGGCCTCCCAGGATGCGGCCGTGCGCGCGATTGCGCGGATCTTCGCAATGTTCTTTGCTTTGTCTCCGGTGCAGGAGCTTGTTTGACAAACCGCCAGTCGCATTCCGCTCAGGTCTCTTGCTGATGATGTAGAAGGTAGCGGGGCAAGTGTGGGCCGATAGGAGATCGCACCCGCTCAAGACACATGTTCTGGAGAAGTGCAGCCGGCTTCAAGCGCCATTTTAGCAGCGGGCCGCAGCCTGCGCGGAAGCGCAACAGCTTATGCGTTCAGCCACAAGATCTGCTTTGTGCAATATTTATCGTCCCTCTCTGAAGACCAATCCGGCCAACCCACGAGTTTGCGAGATTTCGATGCCAACCGTCCTTGTTGTTTCCTCTAGCCCCTCAGAGAAGTCGAAAACCGCGGCTCTGGCGCAGTATGTGACCGATCACCTCTCGTCGATTTCGATGGACACCCGGCATCTGCGACTGCGGGACTTGCCACCCGCGCCGCTGCTGAGGGCCGATACCAGCGATCCAGCCATTGCCGAGGCAGCCGCGTTTTTGAAATCCGCGGACGGCGTCGTGCTGGTTACGCCAACCTACAAGGCCTCCTACTCCGGCCTTTTGAAGGTGTTTCTCGATCTGCTCCCGCAATATGCGCTTACCGGAAAGGCCATTCTTCCGCTGGCAACGGGCGGCACGCTCGCGCATGCGCTCATGCTCGATTACGCGTTGCGGCCGGTGTTGCATTCGCTTGGCGCGCGCCACAGCGTCCAGGGCCACTTCGTCATCGAAAGCGTCATTGATCCTGCGTCGCCGGAGCTCATCACAGAGCAGCGTTATAGGGACATGCTTGCCGACGTGATCCGGCAGTTCAATGGTGCGGTCAATTACGCGGAGAAGGCCGCTTAGTAGCGGCCGCTGCAGACGCAATAGAGCTATCCTAAATAAAAAAGCGTTCGCTAGAGTATGGCGAACGCTTTTGATTTTAATGGATGTGTCTCGGGTCATAAGCTGGAGTGGCGGAGGGTTGATGATCTCCCCTCCGCCATTGCCCCCCGGCTAGAACGCGACAAGATTTTCTTTCAAGGTCTTGCCCGTGTACTCGGTCCGGACCAAGCCCTTGCGCTGAAGAGCGGGCACCAGACCGTCGCAAACCTCGATGACGGTGCGGCGGTTGGTCGATTGTACGGGCGTGGTGATGAGGAACCCGTCGCCGCCGACCTGAGCCATGGTATCGGCCATTTTGTCCGCGACCTGCTCCGGCGTGCCGACGAGTTCGACGGACGCCACGATGCCGCCTGATGCTTCGACGACGAGCTGGCGGAGCGTTTTGTTCGATCCCCACTGCTGGAACATGTCGAGCGAACCTTGCTCGCCGTTCGTGCGCAGCTTCTCCGGCAGCGGCTTGTCGAGTTCGTACTTCTTGAAATCGATGTCGGTGATGGCGGAGATGAGCGCCAGGCACTGCTCCAGGAAGACCGGATCTGACGATTTGCGCTTGGCTTTTGCTTGGGCCTCCTGTTCGGTCTCGGCGAGGACGGGAGCCACGAGGAACAGCACCTTGATATCATCCGGGTTGCGGCCGTGCGCTTTGGCGCGTGCCCGCACGTCGTCGCGGTATTCCTTCATCTTCTCGATGCCCGGAGCGACCGCGACAATCGCATTGGCATGCTTCGCAGCAAAGTCGCGTCCCTTTGGCGAGCCGCCAGCCTGCACGAGCGCCGGAACACCTTGCGGCGAGCGCACGGTGTTGAGCGGTCCGCGGCACTTGAAGAACTTGCCTTCGAAGTTGACCGTGTGGACCTTCCGGAAATCCGCGTAGGTGCCGGACGCGCGATCGCGGACGACCGCATCGGGCTCCCACGAGTTCCAGAGCTTATAGCAGACGTCCATGTACTCATCCGCCATCTCGTAGCGGAGTTCGCGCGGCGGCAACGCATCCATTCCGAAGTTCTGAGCGGCGGCGTTCTCGGCCGAGGTGACGATGTTCCAGCCGAAGCGGCCACCGGCGAGGCTGTCGATCGTCGACGTCATGCGCGCCAGCAGGAACGGGTGATATGATAGGGTCGACATCGTTGCGACGATCCCGATGTTCTTGGTCGCGCCGCTGATCAATGCCGCGAGCGGCACGGGGTCGTGCTTGGGCGAAAAGCCGAGTGCATGCTTCAAAGAGATCTCGGCGGTTCCACCGTAGGATTCGGAAATCGCGAGCTTGTCTTCGAACATGATGTAGTCGAAGCAGGCGCGTTCCAGCGACTGCGCCATCTCAACGTAGAACTTGCCGTCCCAGGGTGCGCCACCGTTGGAGAATGGGCCGTTCCATTCATCGGACGTGAAGTTCGTGAACCAGCCAAGATGGAAGGGCTTTGCAGTCATTGATTTGTCTCTCCAGTGCGACGTTGCCGTCGAATAGCTCGTGTTCGTATTGAGCAGGATTAGAGCTGCTGGCCCAACGAGATTCTGAAGGCTTTACGCTAATCGACAAAAGATCATTCCCGACCGGAAAAAGCGGCCCCAGTCCTCGACTCTAAAGCGCGTTCACCAGGGAGGGAGAACCCGTATCCTGCTTCCAGGATGCAAGCGACTCACGCAGTTGTTTTTGCGTCTTTCCCGTCAAATCCACATCGCGAACGAGCGTTGCGCCGAACGCGCCCGGCGCCTGCGGGTCACGCCTGACTTTGCCGAACTCGATAACGCGCGTACCCAAGGAAAAGCCTTCTTCCAAGTCGTGGGTCACCATGAAGACGGTCATGCCCTGGTCTTTCCAAAGCTCGAGCATCAGCGCGTGAATTTGGCTTTTGGTCGGGGGATCGAGCGCGCCGAACGCTTCATCGAGGAGAAGGATCTTGGGTTTGCAGAGGAGCGCTTGCGCGATCGCCAAACGCTGCTGCATACCACCTGAGAGTTGCGCAGGATAATGGTTGAGGACGTGCCCTAGGCCCACGCGGCCCAGCATTTCGGTAGCAGCTTCGCGTGCGCTCGCCCGCTTCCGGCCGAAGAGAAGTCCGCCGAACTTCGATTGCGCGATATCCATGCCCAACATGGCGTTGCGGAGAACGGTGAGGTGCGGAAAGACGGAGTATCGCTGGAAGACGATGCCGCGATCCCGCGACGGCTCCGCCGTGATCGGTACGCCATCAATCAGGATCTCACCGCGGGTTATCGGCTCCATCGAAAGGAGTAGCCGGAGAAACGTCGTCTTGCCGCAGCCTGACGGCCCAACGAGGACGCAGAATTCGCCGCTTTGAATTTCGAAGTTCAACCGCTCGAGCACCGTGGCACTGCCGTATTCCTTCCAGACGTTCTTGATCGAGATTTGACTCATCAAACCGATGCCTTTGTCCACGGAAACAGCCGGGCGCTGAGTACTCTCAAGCCTAAGTCCATGAGGAATGCGAGTGTCGCAATCCACGCGACGTAGGGAATGATGATGTCCATCGCGAGATATCTTCGGACGAGGAAGATGCGGTAGCCGAGGCCGTCGGTCGACGCGATCGCCTCTGCTGCGATCAGAAAGAGCCACGCGGGTCCGATCGAGAAGCGAAGGCCATCCAACAAGCGCGGAAGCATTTGCGGCAGCACAATGCGCACGATGATCTGGAACGTCGATGCGCCCATCGTTTGCGCCTTCACCAGCAGCTCGTATGGCATCTGTTCGACGCGCAAAGCCAGTTCGCGGATGAGATAGGGCGCGACACCCAGGATGATGAGGACGATTTTGGAAAGCTCGTCGAGCCCGAAGGCAATGAAGAGGATTGGAAGCAGCGCCAACGGCGGTACGAGCGAGACCGCCGCCACGAATGAATTGCCTATGGCGGCGGCATAGGGGATCAGCCCCAAGGCAATACCAAAGACGATAGCGAGGGCGACCGAGATGCCCATTCCCAGTGCCAGTCTCTTCAGGCTGGAAAGGGTATCCGCCCAAAGCAGATAGTTGCCTGTGCGGACGTCGGGAGTGAAGGCCAGCTGGCTGAGCGCCGACCACATCGCGCCGAAGGACGGCAGGAGCTTATCATTGGGATTTTCATGCAGCCGTATGTCCGAGCTGATGACATACAGAATGAGGACTGCGCCGAACGGCAACAGCCCGAGGATCCTTGCGATCCCCGGGCTGAGCTTTTTATTGATGATGCGAGTCAACTCACAACTTTCCTTCTGCCGCCAGCGCAGTGAAGGTTGTGTTGAAGCGGAACTTGACGTTCTTCGCATCGCCGATGGTGGAGCCATCCGGGAATTCGATGCCGACGACGTCCTTCGACTTCGCGTTCTGGCCCAGCAGGCCGTGATCGAACGAGAAGCTGCGGACGAGTTCCATCGTCTTCTTCAAGGACGCGGAGTCCTGGAATTTGAGCGCATCAGCCGGCGTGTAGAACATGTAGGTCATGGCAAGCTGCGCCTTGAAGCCTTCTGCGTCCGTGGCGGATGCCGCTGCCATTGAGGCAATGGCCTTCTCCGCTTCGGGCGTGCCGGAATTCATCAAAGCCAGCATCTCGTACCAGGCGCCGGTGAGCGCTTTTCCGAGTTCGGGATTATCCTTCAGCGTTTCCGTGTTCACCGTCATCACGTCCATGATCTCTCCCGGAATCTGGGAGCTATCGAAAACCGACGTAGCGCCGGGCACTTTCTTGATGTCACTCAGCATCGGGTTCCAGCTGACGATGTTCTGAATTTCGTCCGAGCTCGTGAACGCTGAGACGGAGTCGCTTTCCGATGTGTTGACGGTCATTACGTCGCGCTCAGTGAGGCCGGCGCTGCTCAGAGCGCGAGCGAGCAGGTAATGCGACACGGAGAACTCGACGAGATGGACTTTCTGGCCTTTGACGTCAGCAATGGACTTACCCTTCTTCAGCACCATGCCATCGTTGCCGTTCGAGTAATCGCCCATGATGAGGACAGTCGTATCGACGCCACCGGCAGCAGGTATAGTCAGCGTGTCCATCGTCGCCATGGCGCAACCGTCAAACTTGCCGGCTGTGTATTGGTTGATGGCCTCGATATAGTCGTTTAGCTGAACCAGTTCGATCTTGATGTTGTACTTGTCGGCCCACTTCTTCAGGATGCCTTGGTCATTCAGATAGCCCCACGGCATCCAGCCCGCGTAGATCGACCATGCAATCTTGAAACTGTCCTTCTTTTCGGCCAGAGCGGGTGTCATCGAGACGCCCAAACATGCGGTGAGAGCGACGACGGTGGTCAGCAAGCGTTTGTACATCGATGTTTCCTGGTTACCTCAAGCGAGAGTTGACACAGATATCCAGTAAGCAGCCGGCGATGCCGGACCGCCTATTTGGCTCGGATGCTTGGATTGACGGAGTATGCGGTGTCGGATTGGCGATGCCATCGTTCAGTCGCCCTTTCAACTTGGCTAACACGATAGCAGTCTCGCCAGCGCCAACTTGCAAATGAGCGCACAAAGCGTTGTGCGATAATGCAGTGCATGATTTGGAATGTGCACCTCTCTTTCCACTCAGGCATGCCCACGCGCACAACGGTGGGCGCGGCCGCAAGCGTGCGGGCTGCGTGGGCCGCTCGCGGCTAGGTGAAGTGGTTTGCTAGGAGCCGCCTTGCGGGCCCTTGATGAGCGCATTCTGTGCTGCGGCAGCGCGCATTTCTCGCGGCGTCATTCCGTAACGAGATTTGAAATGCCGGCTGAACTGAGCCTGGTCGCTGAAGCCCCAGCGATAGGCGATTTCGCTTATGCGCTCCCGCCGATTGCATTCTACGAGTTGCGCGCGGCAAGCTTCCAGCCGCATGTCTCTGATCCAATGCGCTATCGACGTCCCGCTGCCCTGGAACAGCGTGTGGAGGTAGCGCACAGAGATGTTGCACGCACCCGCGATCATCTCGAGCGACAAGTTCGGATTGCCGATATTCTGCTTTACGAAGCGCTCAGCACGGGCGAGGTGCGCGCGCTGCACCGAGGACTGGGTGCTATTCACCGCACGGCTGTGGGACTCGATTGCAAGAACCAGCAGCTCGATGAAGGTATTGCCCAACCCTTCCGCCGAGCGGCCGTCTGGGCCAAACCGGTTTGGTACTTGCTGCACCATATCGAAAAGGAGACCGCCGACGCCGGAATCACCGTCGAACAGTTTGCCGTAGAAGGGGTCGAGCGACCGGATGTGCCGTTGGACCGAAGCGAACGGAAACTTGAGCACCCAGATTTCGTTGCTGTCCGTCTGCAGAAAGTCCGAGGGGGCGCGGCCCTTTTCAATAAAGAACTGCTTTTTGGGGCATTGCAGCCGAATGCCATCCTGCTCGAAGCAGATTTCCGAATGCGAAGAGAAGGAGACGAGAATATTCTCTTCGTTATCGCTTTGGACGTGGCCGGCTCTTCTGATGTAGCGGACTGCATCTGTCCGCATCCACGTGAGAGATGCGGTGCCTAGGTCCCAGCTTCGCAGGATCGCGTTAAAGCTATCTGCGTGCCGAAACGTCGCTTCGAACGGCAGAATTATCTCGGAAACGGTTTCCTGCCATGACCGCGCTCGTTGCGGCAGCGGCGCGGAGAGGACTGAGAACTCTCGATACATCCCATCTCATGCGTTGAGCTACATGGAGATGGTTGCAACTTCGATGCCAGCTTCAGACAGGTCCGGAAAACCACACTCCTTGCAGATTTTCGTGGCTGCCGCGGGGACTGCGCCGTCCTTCGGCTGCATGAATTTTTGGCGAAGCGCGAGATTTTCGCGCTTTGCGATGAGATGGCTCGGGCGCCGCGACGTGGGTTCGGCGTCTACTCGGCGGCGATCTTCCGGTACTCCAGAAGCGAATGGTCGAGCGCCGCAAGCACCCTCCTCTTTTCCTCACCGAAACTGGCCGAGACGCGGTCGCGGGGCCTCTCCAGCGGCACGTCAAAGATCGTCGCCACACGTCCGGGCTTAGGCTTCAACACGACAAGGCGGCTGCCTAGCGCTACGGCCTCTTCGATGTCGTGCGTGACAATGACCAAAGTCGGCTTACTGCCGGACCATAGTTCAAGCAAATGCTCCTGCAGCTCGACGCGCGTGAATGCGTCAAGCGCCGAGAACGGTTCGTCGAGCAAAAGAACGGAAGGCTGCATAACAAGTGCGCGCGCGATGGAAACCCGCTGGCTTTGGCCGCCGGATAGCTCGCGAGGCCAGCGTTTGCCGTAGTCGAGAAGGCCGACATTCTCCAACGCAGCGTCTACACGGGCCCTCCGCTCGACGGCGGGAAGATGCGCAAGCCCAAAGCCAACGTTTTGCCGGACTGTCAGCCACGGCATCAGGCGAGGCTCCTGGAAGATCACGCCTATGGACGGATGTGGCGCGGTGAGTTCCTTTCCATCGACCCACACGCTTCCCCAAGAAGGCCGATCAAGACCTGCCAGGAGGCGCAGCAAGGTACTCTTACCGCAGCCCGACCCTCCGACGATGGAGACGATCTCTCCCGCTGCGATGGTGAGCGAGATGTTGTCGAGCGCGACTGTTCCACCGGGGAAGGCTCTTCCGATTTGACGTGCTTCAAGCATGGATCAGCCGGTCCTGTTGGCGAAGCTGTCTTGCCAACGCAGAAAAGGTGCTGTGACCGTCAGCAACAACCAGTCCGAAGTTTTGCCGAGGACTGCGAAGACCAGCGTCGCGGTCACAATCTGTTGCGGCTTGCCGAGCTGCTGACCATCGACCAGCAGATAGCCTAGTCCCTCTGACGCGCCCATGAACTCCGCCGCGACGACGAACATCCAACCGAGGCCGAGGCCGCTGCGAAGGGCTATGACATATGCGGGAAGGATCGCCGGCAACAGCACGCGCCAGATGATTGCTATGGGAGACAAGCGGAAGACATTGCCGACCTCCACGATCTTGCGATCGACGGAAGCTATGGCGCCAAGAACGCCGAGATAGACGGGGAAGAAGACGCCAACCGCAATGAGCGTGACTTTTGAGGTCTCGAAAATTCCGAACCAGAGGATGAAGAGCGGAACCCAAGCGATCGATGGGATCGACCTCAGCGCCTGTAGCGACGGGTCGACGAGCCGGCGTAGCGCAAAGGAATAGCCGACGATCGCGCCGAGAACGGTTGCGGCGAGCGCACCGGCGAAGAAACCTGCAAACACGCGCACGGTCGTGGCTTGGACATGCGTCCAGAGCTCCCCAGATCGCGCCAGCTCCAAAAGCGTTTCGAAAATCGCGGAGGGTGGCGGCACCAGGCGCCCTTCTGCGAGGCCGCCCTGTACAGCCAATTCCCATCCGGCGCCAAGTAGGACAGGAAGGATGATCCCCCACAGCGGGGCCCGTAGACACCGCGTCCGCCTTGCGCCGGATTTAAATGCACGCGGCGCCTTCAAGGCGCCGGTGCCGCTTTCCTCAAGAACCGCCATGAATGTCAATTCGCGGCCGTAGAAAACTTCGTATCGATCAGGGCGTCCGTTGCGGCGGACACGTCCACATCGGGCTTGATGATGCCGGCCTTCTGGAGGGCAATGCCGGCTGCAAGGATTGTATCCTTCTGCGGTTGTCCGATCGTTGAGTGCGTCAGATCCGTTCTCTCACCAAGCTGCTTGGCGATAACGCCATCGGGAAGCTTTGTCGCCGTGACGAGCAGCTTGCGGAGGTCTTCGGGATGGCTGAGCGACCACTCGCGCGCTTTCTCGTAAGCTGCAAGGACGCGCTTGACGATTTCAGGATGCTCGTTTGCGAAAGCCTCGCGTGCGTTGAGCACACCCCAGGTGTTCGCAGCGGCATTCCGATAGAAGACCTTCGCCTCATTCTCAAGCTCCGCAGATGCCATCAAAGGGTCGAGCCCTGCCCATGCATCGACGTCGCCGCGAATGAGGGCTGCTTTGCCATCTCCGTGTTGAAGCACGACGACAGTGACATCCTTCTCCGTAAGGCCGGCTTCCTGTAGCGCGCGAATGAGGAAGATGTGAGGATCCGTGCCCCGGGTCGCTGCGACGCGCTTGCCTTTGAGATCGGCAACCGTGTTTATGCCGGTGTCCTTGCGCGTGACGAGCGCAGTCCATTCGGGGCGCGAGTACACGTAGATCGACTTGATCGGGTTGCCGTTGATGCGGCCGACGAGCGCGGCCGCTCCTGCAGTCGAGCCGAAGTCAATCGAGCCTGCGTTGAGAAATTCGAGCGCCTTGTTGGACCCGAGCGACTGAACCCAACGTATGGCGATGCCGTCCTTCTCGAATTCCTTTTCGAGTATCCCGTTCTCCTTGAGCGCCAGGGAGACAGGATTGTAGGTCGCCCAGTCGATCTTGATCTCTGTGACTTTGTCAGCGGCGTGGGCCGCAGAAGCTAACGTCAGCGCATACCCTATCGCGAGCAACGTCTTCGCGCGGTGCAGGAACTTCATGGCCTAACCCCTTTTTGTGCGATGGAGGCATTCTCAGGGAGGAACAATCGAAGCCAAACGAAGAAGAAGTTCTGAGGATATTCGGCCGCTTCGTCAGGTCGTCTGCACAAAATGGAATAAGCGGCTTCACATAAGGATTTCGAAAAAACTTCGTAGACGAGCAGATCTCCCGGCGTCAGCCTGAAAGGGCTTGCAACCGCAATTCATATTGTCGAGGGGATAATGGAACGCAGACGTCTTCTACTTAATGTTGGCCTCCTGGCGGCCGCAGTGGCTGCGTCGCTGCCGGCTGCCGGCGCACGTGCCGAGGCGCAGCGTGAGGTTCGTATCGGCTATCAAAAGAACGGCCTCTTCGTCATAGCGCGCGAGCAAGGCATCTTGGAGCGGCGGCTTGCCAAAGAGAATGCAACGGTCAAGTGGATTGAATTCCCATCAGGGCCGCCTTTGCTGGAGGCGCTTGGTTCGGGCAGCATCGATATAGGTCAGACGGGAGACGCGCCGCCCATCTTCGCCCAGGCGGCAGGTGCCAACCTCGTCTACGTTGCAGGCCAGCCCATAACAAATGGACAGGGTATTCTCGTCAAAGCCAACTCACCCATTCGCACGCTCGCCGATCTCAAGGGCAAGCGCATAGCGTTCACGAAGGGATCCAGCGCTCACACCGTCATTCTTCTCGCGCTGGAAAGAGCCGGGCTCAAATATAGCGACATAACTCCGACATATCTCAGCCCGCCAGATGCAGCAGCCGCATTTGGAAAGGATAGCGTCGACGCCTGGGCCGTATGGGATCCGTACTTGGCAGTGGGTGAAGCGAAGTATGGTGGCCGCGTCCTCGTGAAGCCTTCGGAGCTTGCGAAGACCAACTCGTTCTACATCGCAAACAAGACGTTTGCCGCGGATAACGGCGCCCTACTCGCGCAAGCGCTCGAAGGGCTTTCGGAGGCGGCGGACTGGGCCGATCATCACAGATCTGAAGTTGCGAGATCGCTGTCAGCTGTTACCGGACTTGACCTCAAGATCCAGACAGTCGCGGCGGAGCGCTCAACGTTCGTCGTAGGCAAGGTCTCGAACGAAATCATCGCGTCCCAACAGCACCTCGCCGATCGCTTCCTCGAACTCGGCCTCATCCCAAAGCCGATCGTGGTCAAGGACGCTGTCTGGAACCCGCCTCAATCGTGATCACTGAACACCATCTGCATCAATTCAGAATCCATCAAAGGAAAGAGACTCATGGGCATTTCTCGCAGGCTATTTGGCACGCTCGCGCTCGGGGCGATTGCCACTCAACTCGGCAGTGCCGCAGCGAGCGCAGAAGATAAGATCATCCGCATCGGCTATCAGAAGTACGGAAACGTCATCCTGCTGAAAGCCAAAGGCACGCTCGAGCCCAAGCTCGCTGCCATCGGCTACAAAGTGACCTGGAGTGAATTTCCGTTCGGCCCCCCGCTGCTCGAGGCCATCAACGCCGGCGCCATCGACTTTGGACATACCGGCGAAGCACCGCCCGTGTTCGCGCAGGCTGCAGGCAGCTCGATTGTCTACGTCGCCCATGAAGCACCGGCGCCCGCTGGTGAGGCCATCCTGGTTCCGAAAGATAGCCCCATCAAGTCGGTCGGAGATCTGAAGGGCAAGAAGCTCGCCTTCGCCAAGGGATCGAACTCGCACTACTTCGCCGTGAAGGCTTTGGAAAAAGCCGGCGTCAAGTACGGCGAATTCGAGCCCGTGCATCTGGCGCCTGCTGATGCCCGCGCGGCATTCGAAACCGGGAAGGTCGATGCGTGGGCGATCTGGGATCCCTACTATGCGTCAGCGGAAGCTGCCGGCAATGCCCGCGTTCTGACGGACGGCAAGGGCCTCGTGTCCAATCACCAGTTCTTCCTTGCAAGCAAGAATTACGTCGAGCCAAACGCCAAAGCGATCGACGTCGTTCTTGCGGAACTGAAAGCTGTCGATGACTGGGTGAAGTCCAATCCGAAAGCTGCAGCCGAGCAGTTGAGCCCGCCGATCGGCATTCCGGCACCCGTGCTCGAAGCGGCTTTGGTGCGCCAATCCTACGACATCAAACCGCTCGACGATGCAGTAATCGCAGAACAGCAGAGCATTGCCGATCAATTCCATGCGCTCGGCCTGCTGCCGAAGCCCATCAAAGTCAACGAAATCGTCTGGAGAGCAGGATCATGAGCGCGACTAACGCCAAAGGGATCAATGTCCTTTGGTTCTTACCAACGCACGGAGACGGCCGCTTCCTTGGAACTGCCAAGGGCGGTCGCGCCGTCGACCTGAAATATCTTCGCCAAATCGCCCAGGCGGCCGATGACCTCGGTTATTACGGTGTTCTCATTCCGACTGGGCGCAGCTGCGAGGACTCCTGGGTCGTTGCATCGGCGCTGGCGCCATTGACCGAAAACCTTCGCTATCTCGTTGCCGCGCGGCCAGGTCTCGTTTCGGCGGGAGTCGCAGCGCGCATGGCGGCGACGCTCGATCGTATTTCCAATGGGCGCTTGCTCATCAACATCGTGACGGGTGGCGATCCTGTCGAGAACAAAGGCGACGGGCTCTTTCTCGATCACGCGGAGCGCTATGAGGTCACACAGGAGTTCATTGACGTTTTCAAGGATCTCCTCTCCGGCAAAACCGTCAATCACTCCGGCAAGCACCTACGGTTCGAGGATGGGCGGCTCCTTTTCCCTCCCGTCCAGGAAGGCGGCCCTCCCATTTACTTCGGTGGTTCATCGGTGCCGGCAATCGACGTTGCGGCGCGAAGTGCTGACGTCGTTCTGACGTGGGGCGAACCGCCGGAGGACGTCGAAAAGAAGATCAAGCAGTTCAAGGCAGCGGCGGCAGCCAAAGGCCGGACCGTTAAGTTCGGCATTCGCCTCCACGTCATTGTGCGCGATACGGCAACCGAAGCCTGGAAAGCGGCCGACCGCCTCATCTCCCATGTCAGCGACGACACGATCGCGGCCGCGCAGAAGATTTTCTCGCGCCTCGATTCCGTTGGCCAGCAGCGGATGCTCGCGCTCCATCAGGGGCGGCGGGAAAAGCTCGAAGTCAGTCCCAACCTTTGGGCAGGCGTTGGCCTTGTCCGCGGCGGCGCGGGTACGGCCCTCGTCGGCGATCCGGAGACGGTGGCGACCCGCATCAAGGAATATCGCGACCTGGGAATAGAGACGTTTATTCTGTCGGGATATCCGCATCTGGAAGAGGCATACCGGTTCGCCGAGTTGGTCTTCCCACTTCTGCCCATCTCCCACGCCAAGCCGATCGAGACCGGGACTGTCAACACGGGCCCGTTCGGCGAGACGATCGCCAACGACATCCGGCCCTCGCCATTGAAGCAAGCGTCACAGTCATAACCGGCTGTGACCTGGCTTCCCCATCTGGCGGAAGTTTTAGCAACGCTTACAGGCTCGCGGTCGATTGACTGCGGGCCACCCGTCTCGCCCTGTCGATCACCTTCTCCCTGCTTGAACATGAGAAGAAAAGGTGATTAGTCTTTGTGGTGCGCGCCGACAATAGAGTCATCAGCGCCAATTCGGGCTGCCAGAATCGCTGGTCCGTTCAAGTGTAGAGATCGCTTCGCTTCTTCTGAAAGAGCGAAGTTCAGCCGTCCTCGCTTGAGACGACGATTCCCGAATCATCCTCTCTCTCAAATACCGGATCGATGTGACGGGAGCCGTTGCTGCGGGGATTCAATCCCTTTGGTTGGCTCGTCTGCTGGGCTCTGCTCAGCTCATCACAAGGAACACAACAATGTTGCATGGTGACATTTTCAGCAGCAATGACACGGTCGGCGTCGCGGTCGTGAACTACAAGATGCCTCGGCTGCACACCAAAGCCGAAGTCCTGGCCAACGCCCGTAAGATCGCCGAAATGGTGGTCGGCATGAAGACGGGTCTGCCGGGCATGGATCTCATAATTTTCCCGGAATATTCCACCCACGGGATCATGTACGATCAGAAGGAGATGTACGAGACGGCTACGACCATTCCCGGCGAAGAGACGGAGATCTTCGCTGAGGCCTGCCGTAAGGCAAAGGTGTGGGGTGTGTTCTCTCTGACGGGCGAACAGCATGAAGAGCACCCCAAGAAAGCGCCGTACAACACCCTGATCTTGATGAACGATAAGGGCGAGATCGTTCAGAAGTATCGCAAGATCATGCCCTGGGTGCCGATCGAGGGCTGGTATCCCGGCAACTGCACCTATGTGTCGGACGGCCCGAAGGGGCTGAAGGTCTCGCTGATCATCTGCGACGACGGCAACTATCCGGAAATCTGGCGCGACTGCGCGATGAAGGGCGCCGAACTGATCGTGCGCTGCCAGGGCTACATGTACCCGGCCAAGGACCAGCAGGTGATCATGGCCAAGGCCATGGCCTGGGCGAACAACTCCTATGTCGCGGTGGCCAATGCCGCCGGCTTCGACGGCGTCTATTCCTATTTCGGCCACTCGGCGATCATCAGCTTCGACGGCCGCACGCTCGGCGAATGCGGCGAGGAGGAGTACGGCATCCAATACGCCGCGCTCTCCACCTCGCTGATCCGCGACGCGCGCAAGAACAT
>NZ_DASRYS010000011.1:0-160479 GCF_035687085.1 Hyphomicrobium sp.
GCCCGCGCGCATTGTGCCGTCGTTCTGCAGCGCATCCAGGCGATCGTGCTGCCGCATGAGCCGATCAAGGATGGCGCATGCGGCGCCCCTGCCCCCATCGAACTCATCAGCATCGGGGAGAACCCGCGTGTCACGCTATCGCCACCGGCCGTCGTGACGTGCGATCTTGCCGAAGCGCTTGCCGGTTGGATGGAGCGCGATGTGCAGCCGCTCGCGCGCAAGCATTTGAAGTCGGAGATCGTCAAGATCGAGACGATGAGTTCCTACTCGTGCCGCAATGCGTACGGCCGCAAGAAGGCGAGGCTCAGCGAACATGGTTTGGCGAATGCGCTCGACATCGGCGGCTTCGTCACCTCTTCGAAGAAGACTGCGGATGTGCTGGATGACTGGGGCAAGCCGCAGCGCGTGATCATCGCCGAACAGGAGGCGGAGAAGCGCGCCGCCGATGCTGCCGCTGCCAAACTTGCAGAAGCGGGCTTGGCGGCCAATCCGATGCCCGCCGTGCTGCCGCTCGCCCTGCCTTCGACGACGGGAGCAGCCGCGGCCGAACTCGCGCGCTCCACCATCATCGAAGGGGTGCCGGACGCGGCCACCGCCGAACTCGTCTCCGCGCCCGCATCGAATGCCCAAACCAAGTTGGGTGGCCCTGTCCTGAAACCTGCCAAAAAGCGTGCTGCCGAACTCAAGGCTGCTGCGGCACCACCGCCTCAGCCTGTTGGGCCCGCAGAGCGGACCTTCCTGCGGGAAGCGCACAAGTCGGCTTGCAGAATTTTCGGAACGACGCTCGGGCCGGAAGCCAATGAGGCTCACCTCAACCACTTCCATCTCGATATGGCTGAACGGAAGTTTACCAAAATTTGCGATTAGCCGCGGACCGGCGATCGGATACATTTCGTTTATGAAGCTCGTGGCATCCCTGCCCTGCGTCGAGCGGCTTGCGCCCGGCGCGGCTCGTGTCCATTGTCGGCGCGAATTGATGCCGGCGAGACACGCGCGGCAGTAGACATCGCCACCTCTGCCCAGGAATTTTTCGAATGTCCTCTCGTACGCGCACGCCCGTCCGCATGGCTGAAAACGGCCGTGGCGGCGGTAATCCCGAAATCCTTTCGGGCGGCTTTCCCGCCATTCGCATGCGCCGCAACCGCAAGGCCAACTGGTCCCGGCGGCTCGTTACCGAGAACCAGTTGTCGGCAAGCGATCTGATCTGGCCGCTGTTCGTCGTCGATGGCGAGGCCCAGCGCACGCCTGTTGCGTCGATGCCCGGCGTTGAACGCTTGAGTGTCGATCTCATCGTGGAGGCTGCGAAAGAGGCCGTTGATCTCGGCATTCCGGCCATCGCCCTCTTCCCCTTCACCGATCCTGCCAAGCGCAGCGAGGACGGCGCCGAAGCCTTCAACCCCGACAATCTCGTGTGCCGCGCGACACGCGCGATCAAAGCCGCGAAGCTTGATCTCGGCGTGATCCTCGATGTGGCCCTCGATCCCTATACGAGCCACGGGCACGACGGCTTGCTCATCGGCGAAGAGATCGCAAACGACGAAACCAACTCGGCGCTCGTGAAGCAGGCGCTCGTGCAAGCGGAAGCGGGCGCTGATGTCCTGGCGCCTTCCGATATGATGGACGGGCGCATCGGGGTCATTCGCAGCGCGCTTGAAAGCGGCGGCTTCAAGAACACGCAGATCATGTCGTACGCGGCGAAGTACGCGAGCGCCTTCTACGGGCCGTTCCGCGAAGCGGTGGGTTCGTCGGGGCTATTAAAGGGCGACAAGCGCACCTATCAGATGAACCCCGCCAACAGCGAGGAAGCGCTGCGCGAGACCGCGATCGATCTCGAAGAGGGCGCGGACATGGTGATGGTGAAGCCCGGCATGCCCTATCTCGACATCGTGCGGCGCGTGTCCGACACCTTCGGCGTGCCGACGTTCGCCTATCAGGTGTCGGGCGAGTACGCGATGCTGGCTGGTGCTTTCGAGCGCGGCTGGCTCGATGAGAACAAGACGATTCTCGAAAGCCTGCTTGCGTTCAAACGCGCAGGCGCTGCCGGCGTTCTCACCTATTTCGCGCCCAAGGCTGCACGGCTGCTCGCTGAGTAAGCGCGTTTCGTCATTCTCGAGCGGACGAGCGACGCGAGGCCGATCGGGAAGCCACCGTTAGACTCGCGGGAGGCGCGATATTCAGTCTCTTCGACAGCCTTTACGCTCTATCCCCGGACTTCGACGCGGCTTTACCGCGCTCGTCCAAGGATGACGAAAGCCCTAGCGGCGAACGCGGCGGCGGAATTCCTGCTCGTAAGCCGCGTCTCCGTTGTCTTGATAGCCCCCGTCCGTCGCTGGCCGGTAAGCATCGTCAGGCGGCGCCTCGCTGGCGCCTCCGGCTGGCAGGGCCACTGCGGTGCCAGGTGCTGGCTGTTCGGCGATGGTCCGGATCGGCTTGCCGCACTCGGTCAGCCACACATCGTAGGTGGGATGCTCAAGGCCGTAGATGCCGGGGCTTTCCGCAAACATCCAGCCCGTGAAAATGCGTTTTTCCGAGCCATCGAGCTGCGTTTCGTCGATCTCGACGAACGTTGTTGTCTTGGGCTCTTCCGTCGGCGGCCGCGAATTGCAGACGCGCGGCGTGATCTTCAGAGCTCCGAAGGTCGAGGTTTTGCCGATCTCCACCTCGAACTTCTGAATGTGGGCGGTAACTTTATCGAGCGCGGAGAACACGGCGACTTGATTTTCGATGCGATCGGCATAGGCGGGCGCGGCCGCAGCTCCCATTGCGGTCACGGCAAGCACAAGCGACAGCGGCCGAGGGGCCATTCTGCGCCGGAGGGGCCCTGTGGCCGGCGCCAAATTCAGAAGGAACGGCTTTATCAATTCAAAATCCAGTCAGGGGCATCGGATCGTAAATCCGGGCAGCGCGCTCGGTCAGAGGGGCGCTCGCCCAGTAGGACTATCGATTGGGCCGCAATGGAGGCGATTTTTCGATTGCCCGATCAGTTGGGCTTCCAGGCCTTATAATCGCTCGAAGACTTGGCGCGCTCGCCTTTGCCCAGGATCGAGCCTTTGGGGCGGTAGGCCTGCGCCGTTCCCGTCATGTTCATCTGATGCGGCTTCTGCCAGGGGCGCGGATGGTAGCGCTCCTCGGTGGGGGGCGTGTCGACCGTATAATGCAGCCAGCCGTGCCAATCGGCCGGCACCTGGCTCGCCTCGGAGAGCTTCGGATAAATGACCCAGCGCGCCGGGACGCCGAGGGGGCCCACGCCGCTCTTTTGCACAAAGTAGCGATTTCCGAACTGGTCCTGGCCGACGAGCTTGCCCTTGCGCCAGGTGAACAATCTCGTTCCCCAGGTATTGCCGCCCCACCAGCTGAAGATCTCGCTGAGTAAGCTCATGTCTTTAGGGTCCTTTTCTCGCCGCCGCCGTGCTTCGACTTAGCTGCTCTGCGGGCCAAATGTCCAGACGATCGAGAGGCGGTGCAGCAGCGCAACAGACACGATGCGGAATCGCACTAATCTCTTGAACGTAGGCTGAGCAAATCGCTTCCATTCACGCTCATCCACATGCCCGAACCGATTTTATCACGGTGAAACATAGGCGTTCTGGCGTAAATCGCGTCAACCCGCTGGAAGTTGCTAACACCACTAGATGTAGTGCGTTGTTGCCGCTGCTACCCCAATATATATCCCAGAACGCTTCACCTTCGGCTCGAATCGTCCTAGTTTGAGACCTGTAAGGCGAACGTGCGACGGGTCCGAAGGGAGAAGTGTGGATCGCGGTTCTCGCCAACTGGAGCCCAACCGGCTCCATGTGTCATACCCAGTCGAGTTCAGAGAGTAGCGCCAGAGCACTCGTCGCCATCAGACATCCGTTTGGTCGGCAGAACGTCAGCGGAACGCGGTCGTGGACCGTCGTCGCTGGTGCGGAGACGTGCGCTCTGAATTCGGTCTGCCGTGTGCGTTCGTAATGCGTTCAAAAATCCAAGCGCGGGAAGACAGGGTCCAGCGCGCGGCAATCATTCCATACGGCAAGCGGGTGAACATCCGTTATGCCGCGAAATCCGGGGGCACTACATATGAAGATTACACGGCGTTTCACTGAAGCCGGACTCTCACCTTATGCCTCGATCCCGTTCCGGCGTGCGACGTCCGAAATCAAGAACCCCGACGGCTCCATCGTCTTCAAACTCGACGGCTTCGATGTGCCTGAGCACTTCTCTCAGGTCGCGGCAGACATCCTGGCGCAGAAGTACTTCCGCAAGGCCGGTGTCGCCCGGGCGCTCCGCCGTTGCGAAGAAACGCAGGTTCCCTCCTGGCTCTGGCGCTCCGCTCCCGATGACGCAGCGCTTGCCGAGCTTCCCGAGAACGAGCGCTTCGGCGGCGAAACGGATGCGCGCCAGGTGTTCGACCGCCTCGCCGGTACGTGGACCTATTGGGGATGGAAAGGCGGCTACTTCACCACGGAAGAGGATGCGCAGGCGTTCTTCGACGAGCTTCGCTACATGCTCGCCATGCAGATGGCCGCTCCGAACTCGCCGCAGTGGTTCAACACCGGCCTGCACTGGGCCTACGGCATCGACGGCCCCGGCCAGGGTCACATGTACGTCGATCATGAGACCGGCGAACTCGTCAACTCGACGTCCGCGTACGAGCACCCGCAGCCGCACGCCTGCTTCATCCAGTCCGTTGCCGACGATCTCGTCAACGAAGGCGGCATCATGGACCTGTGGGTCCGCGAAGCCCGACTCTTCAAGTACGGCTCGGGCACGGGCTCGAACTTCTCCTCGCTCCGCGGCGCCAATGAAAAGCTGTCGGGTGGCGGCCGCTCGTCGGGCCTGATGAGCTTCCTCAAGATCGGCGACCGTGCGGCGGGCGCCATCAAGTCGGGCGGCACCACGCGCCGCGCCGCCAAGATGGTCGTCGTCGACGTCGATCATCCCGATATCGAGGAATACATCACCTGGAAGGTGCGCGAGGAGCAGAAGGTTGCCGCTCTCGTCACCGGCTCCAAGATCTGCCAGAAGCGGCTCAAGGCCGTCATGAAGGCTTGCGTCAACTGCGAAGCCGAGGGCGACGCCTGCTTCGAGCCGACGAAGAACCCCAAGCTCAAGATCGCGATCCGCGAAGCCAAGCGCGACGGCGTTCCGCAGAACTACATTCTGCGCGTCATTCAGTTCGCCAAGCAGGGTTATAAGGAGATCTCGTTCGACACCTACGACACCGACTGGGATAGCGAAGCCTATCTGACGGTCGCGGGCCAGAACTCAAACAACTCGGTTCGCGTCACCGATGAGTTCCTGAACGCCGTTGTCGAAGACAAGGACTGGAACCTCCGCGCCCGTCTCAACGACAAGGTGACGAAGACCATCCGCGCCCAGGATCTCTGGGAGCAGATCGGCTTTGCTGCGTGGGCTTCGGCCGACCCCGGCATTCAGTTCCACACGACCATCAACGACTGGCACACGTGCCCGCAGTCGGGACCGATCCGCGCGTCGAATCCGTGCTCGGAATACATGTTCCTCGACGATACGGCGTGCAACCTCGCCTCGCTCAACCTTCTGCGCTTCCGCCGCGAAGATAAGTCGTTCGACATCGAAGCCTACGAGCACGGCTGCCGGCTGTGGACGATCGTGCTCGAAATCTCGGTTTTGATGGCGCAGTTCCCGTCGCGCCAGATTGCCGAGCTTTCTTATCGCTATCGGACCCTTGGTCTCGGCTTCGCCAACATCGGCGGTTTGCTGATGTCGTCGGGCATTCCCTACGACTCGGCTGAAGGCCGCGCGATCTGCGGCGCGATTTCCGCCATCATGACGGGCGTCGCCTATGCGACGAGCGCGGAGATGTCGGCTGAACTCGGGCCGTTCGCGGGGTATGAGCCGAACGCTCAAGACATGCTGCGCGTCATGCGCAACCACCGCCGCGCTGCGCACGGCGAATCGGAGTTCTACGAGAAGCTCGCAACCGCGCCCGTTCCGCTCGATCACGCGTCGCTAAAGGACAAGCGTCTTGGCGAAGCCGCAAAGCGCGCCTGGGATGATGCGCTCGAACTCGGCCAGGAGTTCGGTTATCGCAACGCGCAGGCGACCGTCGTCGCGCCGACCGGCACGATCGGTCTCGTGATGGACTGCGACACGACCGGCATCGAGCCCGACTTCGCCCTCGTGAAGTTCAAGAAGCTCGCCGGCGGCGGCTACTTCAAGATCATCAACCAGTCGGTGCCGGAAGCGCTGCGCGCACTCGGCTATCGCGAGAGCGAGATCGCCGAGATCGAAGCCTACGCCGTTGGTCACGGCTCGCTCGCCCAGGCGCCTGCCATCAACACGCAGACGCTGAAGGCACGCGGTTTCACTGATGACGTGCTGGCCAAGGTCGAAAAGGGCCTCGGCACGGCGTTCGACATCAAGTTCGTGTTCAATCGCTGGACGCTCGGCGATGCGTTCCTGACGCAGACGCTTGGCGTTCCCGCCGACAAGCTCAACGATCCCTCGTTCGACCTCTTCGCGCATCTTGGTTTCTCCAAGAAGGACGTGGACGCCGCCAACGAGCACGTCTGCGGAGCGATGACGCTCGAAGGCGCGCCGCATCTGAAGCCTGAGCATCTGCCGGTTTTCGATTGCGCCAATCCGTGCGGCAAGAAGGGCAAGCGTTATCTGTCGGTCGAGAGCCACATCCGCATGATGGCGGCGTCGCAGCCGTTCATCTCGGGCGCCATCTCGAAGACGATCAACATGCCCAACGACGCGACAGTGGAGGATTGCAAGCAGTCCTACATGCTGTCGTGGAAGCTGGCGCTCAAAGCCAACGCGCTCTACCGCGACGGCTCGAAACTTTCGCAGCCCTTGAACAGCCAGGTGCTGGGCGACGATGTGGACGAAGCGGAAGACGCCGCCGACGCGCTGATGTCTCAGCCGATGGCAGCGCGTACGGCAGCGGTGACGGAAAAGATCGTCGAGAAAATCGTCGAGCGCATCGTCTACGTCAAAGAGGAAGCGGCAGCGCAGGATCGCGCGAAGCTTCCGGGCCGGCGCAAGGGCTACACGCAGAAGGCTTCCGTCGGCGGCCACAAGGTGTACCTCAGAACCGGTGAATACGATGACGGCCGACTCGGCGAGATCTTCATCGACATGCATAAGGAAGGCGCCGCCTTCCGCTCGTTGATGAACAACTTCGCCATCGCCATCTCGCTCGGCCTGCAGTACGGCGTGCCGCTCGAAGAGTACGTGGAGGCCTTCACCTTCACGCGCTTTGAACCGGCTGGCCTCGTGCAGGGCAACGAGACGATCAAGAACGCGACGTCGATCCTCGACTACATCTTCCGCGAACTCGCGGTGTCGTACCTCGGCCGCCACGATCTGGCCCACGTCGATCCGCGCGAAATCATCGGCGAGACGGGTCTGGGTTCGAGCGAGGACACGACGGACGAGCAACTGGCGCTCGATCTGCCGGAAGCCGTTCTGAAGAACGTGTCGAAGGGTCTCGTTCGCGGCAATCCGATCGTTCGCCTTGCGAGCAGCAACGCGTCGCCGAAGGCGTCATCGCTCGGTGCGGCCGCGGTGCAGAGCACGCAAGCCTACGATGTCAGCTCGCGCTATGTGGAGCAGACGCTGACGCACGGGGCGAACGCGCTTTCGGTCAGCGAAGAGGTGCACGATGTGGCCGCCTCGTCGCCAACGCTGACGAAGTCGGAACTCTTCAAGCAGCGCGTCTCGGAAGCGAAATTGCGCGGGTACGAAGGCGTCTCTTGCAGCGAGTGCCACAACTTCACGATGGTCCGTAACGGCACCTGCCTGAAGTGCGACACGTGCGGAAGCACGAGCGGGTGTTCTTGAGGATCACCGCGAGGGGACGGAAACACTCGTCTGCGCCCTTCCGCGACTTGCCTTATTCCTCGAATAATGGAGGCCGCAGCCATGCTGCGGCCTTCATTCCATTTGGGAGGGACAACAAGGGATGAGTGACGAGCGAATAGCCTCTTCTAGCAATACGATGCCCCGCCGTTTCTATCATGGGACGCGTGCTGACCTGAAACCGGGGGACCTCATCGTAGCCGGACGCCGCTCGAATTTTGGAGCGCGAAAGCAATCGTCGTGGGTTTATCTGACAGGCACCTTGGATGCTGCCATTTGGGGCGCCGAGCTGGCTGCGGGCGACGGACGCGAGCGCATCTACGTGGTGGAGCCTACCGGTCCGATCGAGGATGACCCCAATCTGACGGACAAGAAATTCCCGGGTAATCCCACCCAATCCTACCGCTCGCGAGAGCCCCTGCGGGTTACTGGCGAAATCACTGAGTGGCAGAGTCACTCCGCCGAGCGGCTAAGGGAAATGAAAGAACATCTCGAACGGCTGAAGGCGCAAGGGATCGAGGCGATTGACTGATCCTTGGCCGAAGTGAGCGCTGCGATGCGCGTTCGGGGATCCAGCGTTGGCCTCGTCGCAGACGACCGGACTCCTTCAAGGCGCCTCGCAAGTGGCGCCTTGTTTGTTTTTGCGCCTCAGTCAGAAAACACAATTGTCATCCTCGGGCTTGGCCCGAGGATCTATTTATCAGCGATCGCCGGAGTGTGTTGGACGATGGATCCTCGGCATGAAGCCGAGGATGACACTGGTTGGGATGCGCTGGCTCTCCCATCATCGTCATGCCGGCGGAGGCCGGCATCCACGACAAGCTTCAACACAACGAATGATGCGGAACGCTCTGCGCGAACTGCACGCGCCGAACACCTTGCCTGTTGTCGAGGATCCCGGAGCTAGCGGCAGAAAAGCCGCCCCCCCAAAAAAACAAAAGCCGCCAAGGGCACTTTCCGAACGCGAACGGAAACAGCCCTTGGCGGCGGCTCAAAACGCGTTCCAAAATCCCCCCGGAACGCGTTCGGCGTTAGTGCTTCGCCTTCTTGACCTTATGCGGATGCTTATGGCCGTGATGGTGATGCGCCGCGCTGTGTTTGTGCGCGTGGTGCGCATGCGCATGACGATGATACTTCTTCTTCTTCACGTGCTTCACCGTGTGGGCGACAGCCGTGGCCGCGCCCGGAGCGTGCAACCGCGGCGCCGATGTCGCCGCTTGCGCCGATGCGCTCATGCCCAAAGCGAAGGCTCCAAGCAAAATCAATCCCGCGACTTTCATTGTTTCGTCTCTCCGAGCTGGCACAGCTGCTTCTGAGCTGCTGGCCAATGCTACGAACGAGTTCCGCGCGAGCGAACAAATATAAATTCCATTGCTCAGCAGGAAATTTGCGGTGCGGATAGCAGCCATGTTTTCCGGCGATGCTCGGCCGCCGGGATGATGGTGGGGATGCACTCTCGCCACGGCAGGCCAATCCATCTCTGCGCGAATAATTTCTTGGCGGATAGTTGACGCACGCTTGGCTTTTAGAGACGTTGAAGCGGTTGCGTAGCTGTTGGAGGTTTCCTTGCCGCCGGAAGTTCTCGCGTGGGCCCTGCTGTTCGTTGCCGGTACCGGCGTCGTCTATCGCTTCGGGTCCTGGTTGCTCCGGCGCTCTGAGGCCCGGCAGTCGTCTGCAATAGCAGTGCCGAGCGCCGTCTATGCGCCGCCTCCGGAAACGCCCGCCCCGCTTGCTGTTTCTTCACCGCCCTTCCGGACGCCAGTCGCCAGCGTGCGCCCCGCCGCCGCGCTGCCCAGCATACCCGAGATCGTGCCGCCCCCAGAGCCTGCCCGTCATGACCCCGTGCCGGTTGCCGTTGAAACGACGGCCACGGTCGCCGCCGGCGTTGCTCCTCCCCTACGCCCGGCGCTGAAGCCGAGCATTGCGGCGACGCTGCCGCCAAAGCCCAGCGCACCGCCCGCGCCACTTGCTGTTTCTTCACCGCCGTTCCGCACGCCGGTCGCCGGCGTTCGCCAGGCCGACGCGCCGCCCAGCGCGCCAGCGAACGTGCCGGCACCAGCGCCTGCCGCTCATTATGCTGCACCTGTTGAAACTGAAGCTCCGCCCTCACCGGCACCACCATCAGAGCCTGCCGTGAGGGATGCTCCCTTGGCCCGGCGCAAGCTGGTTCAGCCGGCTCTCACACTTCGTGCGTGGAAGCTGGGCGAAGTCGCGCCGCGGCTCGATATCCGGCTGAAGGAGACGCGCAGCCGCAAGGTCGTCACGATTGCGAAGGCGCTGCGTAAGCCATCTGAGAAGCAGGCGCCGCGGGGATTGAAGGTGCTTAGCCCTCGGTCCGCACCGGAAAAGTCCCCGGTCCGGCGAATCGGCCGGAAGCTCGATGCAGCTACTCTCCTTGCTTCGATGCCGGTGCAAACACGAGTTGTAGGGGTTCGCACACGGCGCTTTCGGGTCCTCTCAGTGACGGAGTTGTGAATATCGCCTCCCGTGCCACAGCGTGAACACGGGTATTTCTTCGACGGAAGAGCCCTTTAGCGCCGCTTTTGCACAACCCCGATTCGCTCCAGAACGTGCAGAAACCCGCGGTTTTCCGGGGGTTTTTCTTGTGCCAGTGATAAGCCCGCGCGTGGACTCCACACCTTATCCTCACCTCTCCCCGTTCTCCCCGGAATGATTCGCACGAGGCTGGTTCGCGCCTGACGAATCAGGGCAATTTCCGGCCAGAGAAATTCTTTCTGGATTCGGAGTTAGAGATGGCACAGCAAGTGCGGGCGCCTTTGTCGGTCTACATGCTCGCCGATCATCTCGATGCGACGCTCGCGGCGGGCGAGGATCTGATGGCGCGCGGCGGTGACTGGCGCGCCCTGGCAGAGACGCCGTGCGAGCCGACCGACTTCATCGTGCAACAACGCGCAGTTGCCGAAGAAGTTCGCAGTCTCGAACTCATGCTCGTTGCCCGCATTTTAAAAGCGCGAACGCATGCAAGCTCGCTTGCCGAATGCGACGACCGCTTCCGCGCGATTGCCAAGCTCTTCGTTTCCGGCACGGCCATTCTGCTCGATGCGGTCGAGGAAAGCGGGGACGCGCGCGTCACGGATTTCGACACCGCCGACGGCATCGTCGCCTACATCCGCAGCCGGGGCCTCATCGCGCCCGACGCGCCGGCCGTGCGGGTGCCTTCGGACTTGACGATCGACGACAACTTCCTCGTTGCCAAGCGCATCGCGCTCGGGCCGCTGCTCGATATGGCAGCCGCATTCCTCGATGCGCTCGATATGCAGTACGATCTTTTCGGCGGCGACGCGCCGGCGACATCAAACGCTTTGGCTGCGGACTTCGAAGACGGCGAGCACGCGCGTCTGAACTGATCCTCAGGCTTCGTTCGTCAATTTGCGGCAGCCGGCACTATGCCGGCGTTGGTAGGCCGAGCGCCGTCATGAGCGTTTCGGCCGCCTCGGCCAAGCGCTCGCGATCGGGGCTGCGCAGGACCAGATCGGCCGCCGGACGGCCGTCGCGCAGCAACGGATAGCTCCCCATCTGCACGTCAGGATAAAGCTGCTGATGGGCAGCAAACGTATCGGCGATCTCGCTTTCCGGACGGTTGACCGGGATCGACACTGACAGGAGCTTGGGCCCCGTCTTCAGCTCAGGCGTCACCTTCTGCAGCATCGATTGCGCGACGGACGGCACTCCCGCCATCACGAAAACATTGCCGATCCGAAAGCCCGGCGCGCCCGACAGTGCGTTTTCGATCAGGTCCGCGCCTGCAGGAATGCGGGCCATGCGCAGGCGTGCGGGCGTCATCTCAAGGCCCCTCCCCGCGTAATAGTCGCTCAGAATTTTCTCGGCTCTCGCATCGACATCGATCGGCACGCCGAAGGCTTTGGCCATGCTGTCGGCAGTGATGTCGTCGTGCGTCGGGCCGATGCCGCCCGTCGTGAAGAGATAATCGTAGCGCCGGCGCAGAGCATCCACCGCGGAGACGATTTCCGCTTCGTCATCGGGCACGACGCGAACTTCGCAAAGCTTGATGCCGATGCCGGTCAGATGCTCCGCGACCGCGCCGATGTTGCGGTCGTGCGTTCGTCCGGAGAGAATTTCGTCGCCGATGACGAGCAAAGCCGCCGTCACGATCCGTTCTTCAGCCAAGGTGCCGCTCGCTTATTCCTGCAATCTCGCGCTCGTCTTAGCATTGGAACTCGCGGCACGAAAACACTTGCTCGCCGGTCCGCTTGGCCGATATGGCGTGCGCATGAAATTTTCTCATCCTCTCGTCCCCGGCATTCTCGTTCAACGCTACAAGCGCTTCCTTGCCGACGTCACGCTTGCCGACGGCTCGTCGATAACAGCGAGCTGTCCCAATACCGGCTCCATGCTGGGCTTGACCGCGCCCGGCTCGCGCGTGTGGCTTTCAGAGAGCGACAGCCCGGCCCGCAAATATCGCCATACGTGGGAAATGATCGAGGCCGATCTCGGCCAAGGGCCGCACCTCGTCGGCATCAATTCGGGCCGGCCGAACGCGCTCGTGACAGAAGCCATCCTGGACGGGCGCATTCCGGAACTCGCCGGCTATGTGAACCTCAAGCGTGAGGTGAAATACGGCATCAACAGCAGGATCGACGTTCTGCTGTCGGGCGGGCGGGAAGACCGCAACTGCTACGTCGAGGTCAAAAACGTGCATCTGATGCGCAGCGCGGGCGAGGCTGAATTTCCCGACAGCAAGACCGAGCGAGGCGCGAAGCACCTGCGCGAGCTTTCCAGTATGGTTGATGAGGGCCATCGCGCCGTGATGGTTTTTCTTGTGCAGCGCAGCGACGCGGAAAAATTCTCGCTCGCGGCCGATATCGACCCCGCCTACGCGGCGGCATTTCAAACCGCAGCCGCATCAGGCGTTGAAATGCTCTGCTATCGCTGTCATTTGAGCCCCACGGAGATCAGGGTCGACAAGCGGCTCGAGATTGCAGATCTTACCTAGAAAGCCGGACAACGGCTGAAACGAACAAGAGAGAGGCAACGTACTCTCCGGCAAGACGGCGTTAGGGCGCCGGTTAAGGAAACGAACCAAGGTGACGAGCCATGTATTCACGGCGCGATTTTTCAAGGCTGGGCCTCGCCCTGGCCGGGGGCTTCGCCACACTGAAGGCCATCTCGGGATTTGCTTCTGAGGCGTCCGCAGAAGACTTCGAGATTACGAAATCCGACGACGAGTGGAAGAAAGAGCTGACGCCGGAGCAGTACAATGTTCTGCGCAAGCACGGCACGGAGCGCGCCGGCACTTCGCCTCTCGACCAGAATGACGCCGCGGGCACGTATCTTTGCGCAGGCTGCCAGTTGGCGCTCTTTTCCTCCGACACCAAGTTTCACAGCGGCACCGGGTGGCCGAGCTTCTGGAAGCCGCTCGACAACGCGGTCGCCACCGAAGCCGACAACAGCTACTTCATGCGGCGGACGGAAGTTCATTGCCGCCGCTGCGGCGGGCATCTCGGCCACGTCTTCGACGATGGCCCCAAGCCTACCGGACTGCGGTACTGCATGAACGGCGTGGCGCTCAAATTCGAGCCGAAGCTCTCGGGCTGAACGCTTAAGGCCCACACAGCTTTCAAAGCCGTCGCGAAATCTCGCGGCGGCTTTTGCATTTGGCGCGATTGACCCTCGGCATAAAGCCGAGGACGTCACTGGGACGGGCCTGGGGTCCTTCCCGACTGGGGCTTCGGCCGGGATGAACAAAGATCCATGGCGCCAAAGGCCAACAAATTCATCCCTGGACTGAGTGTTACCGACGCAGCGCGGCTGTGTGCGTTTGAAAACCCCGACGATTTGAAATACTTACCGCCGATCTCCGTGGCGCGGCCGGTATTTGGCCGGATGTGAGCATAAATCCGCCCCGGATCTAAAATATTAAAGATGTAGGTCTGACAGCCCAACGCGTCGGCAACCTCCACTCGCGTTGCATGTGCCATTATGGGCCA
This sequence comes from Hyphomicrobium sp., assembly GCF_035687085.1. Lineage (GTDB taxonomy): Bacteria > Pseudomonadota > Alphaproteobacteria > Rhizobiales > Hyphomicrobiaceae > Hyphomicrobium_B. The sequence goes on from NZ_DASRYS010000011.1 coordinate 13,800, forward strand.
AACGTTATTTTGAAGTCGCGCCGGGGGCGCAACGGATTCGCCGGAACCGGGCGTTTCATCTTCGGGTGATAGGACATACAGCCGAAGCGTGCCGCATATGGCGACGCCGGCGGGGTTTAAACGGAAAAAGGCGGCGATGACGCTACTACGGTGGGTTTCTACGATTGTGATCATCGGCGCGATGGCCGGTGGCGTTTACTACATGATGCAGGGGGCACCCTCTGAAAGCGCCAGCTCGCGCCGCCGCGGCCCCGGCATGGGTGGCCCCGTGGCCGTCATCGCAAAAACCGCCGATAAGGCCGATGTGCCTGTTTATTTCGAAGGTGTCGGATCGGTCAAAGCGCTGAACACGGCGACCGTTCGCGCCCAGGTGGACGGCCGGCTCTTGAGCGTGAACTTCAAGGAAGGCCAGGACGTCAAGAGGGGCGACGTGCTGGCGAAAATCGATCCCGTCACCTACCAGGCGCAGCTCGATCAGGCGATTGCCAAGAAGGCCTTGGACGAGGCGCTTCTCGCCAACAGCAAGAAGGACCTGGAGCGCTTCAAGAAGGTCGGCACTCTGGCCATCTCGCAGCAGCAGATCGACACGCAGACCGCGCTCATCGCGCAGCAGGAAGCGCAGGTTAAATCCGACATCGCCTCGATCGAGAACGCGTCCGCGATCCTCGGCTATACGACCATTGTCGCGCCGTTCGACGGCAGAACCGGCATCCGGTTGGTCGATGAAGGCAACCTCGTGCGCGCAGGAGAGACAGGCGGCATCGTCGTCATCACGCAGGTGCAGCCGATAACGGTGGTATTCACGCTACCGCAGCAGCTGCTGCCCACGCTGGCAAAATCCAGCTCCGAAGGCGTGCTTACCGCATACGCGCTCTCGACCGACGGCCAGGACGAACTCGATACCGGCACGCTCAAGGTCATCGACAATCAGGTGGATCAGCAGACAGGCACAATCCGGCTCAAGGCCGAATTTCCCAACGCGAAGCGCCAGCTGTGGCCGGGTCAGTTCGTGAACGTTCGCCTGCTTGTCGATACGCTGAAGGGCGTCACCGTGGCGCCGGCAGAATCCGTGCAGCGCGGCCCCGACGGCACCTACGTCTATGTCGTCAGCGCCAACGACACGGTTGAGATGCGGCAGGTCACGATTTCCCGTCAGGACGAGAAACACGCTGTCATCGCCGAGGGCCTCACAGCGGGCGAGAAGGTCGTCACGAGCGGCTTCGGCCGCCTCAAGGATGGAGCGGCCGTTTCCGTCACCGATGGCAACGCGGCTCAGCCCAGAGGCCCTGCGCTCTCGAAGAAATCGGCTGAAGGTAAAAACGCGCGGGCCGACGCTACGAGCAGCGGCGTGCGCGAAGCGCAGGCATCGGCTCCGCCCGCCAAGGAGGCGGCGCTCGTCAGCCCGGCGGCTGACAGCGACAAGAACTCAGGCAAGCATCGCCGTTCACGCCGGGAAGACGGCGCATCACAATGAACGTCTCCCGCCCTTTCATCGAGCGGCCGATCGCGACGTTTCTCCTCGCGATCGCGACCATACTCGGTGGCGTTCTCGGCTACCTTTCGCTGCCGGTCTCGTCTCTGCCGCAGGTCGATTTTCCGACCGTCGAGGTGACGACCGAGCTTCCGGGCGCCAGCCCCGAGACGATGTCGACGCTGATCACGGCGTCGCTCGAGCGCCAGTTCGGGCAGATCCAGTCGCTCGCCTCGATGTCGTCGACGAGTTCGTTCGGCTTGAGCCGCATCACGCTGCAGTTCAATCTCGACCGCGATATCGATGCCGCCGCGCAGGACGTGCAGGCAGCCATCAACGCCGCCGGCTCGACGCTGCCGCGCAATCTTCCCTACCCGCCCACGTACTCGAAGGTTAACCCGGCCGACACGCCCATCGTGACGCTGGCCATGACGTCGGATACGCAATCGCTGCGCTCGCTTTCCGATCTCGCCGATACGCTGCTCGCGCAGCGGCTTGCCTCGGTCTCGGGCGTCGGTCACGTCGCGATCGAGGGCGGCATCAAGCCTGCCGTGCGCGTCGAAGCCGATGTTTCGCGCCTCGCCAGCTACGGCCTCAGCATGGCCGATCTCAGCACCGCCATTTCCAGCGCCAACGTCGCCGGCCCCAAGGGCTCGCTCGATGGCGAAAAGCAGTCCTACACGATCGCCGCCAACGACCAGATCGGCAAGGCGCGCGTCTACGAAGATGTCATCATCGCCTACCGCAACGATGCGCCGGTCCGCATCAAGGACGTGGCCCGCGTCTCCGAAGGCTTGGAGAACACGCGCGTCGGCGGCTGGTACAATGGCAAGCCTGCCGTCATCGTCGATGTGCAGCGGCAGCCGGGCGCCAACGTTCTCGATACGGTTGCGCGCATCAAGGAAGAGCTGCCGCGCGTCGAGGCCAGCATGCCGGCGGGCGTCAACCTGCAAGTCGTCAGCGATCGCACCGGCACGATCAAGGCTTCCGTCCACGACGTGCAGTTCACACTCGTCTTGAGCGTCGGTCTCGTCATCATGGTCGTGCTGCTGTTCCTGCGTTCGATCCGGGCGACGATCATTGCCGGCGTCGCCTTGCCGGTGTCGCTCATCGCCACCTTCGGCGTCATGTATTTCTGCGGCTTCAGCCTCGACAATCTCTCGCTCATGGCGCTGACGATCGGCACCGGATTTGTCGTCGACGATGCCATCGTGATGATCGAGAACGTCGTGCGCCACATCGAGAAGGGCAAGAAGCCACTGCAGGCTGCGCTCGAGGGCGCGCGCGAGATCGGCTTCACGATCATATCGCTGACGCTGTCGCTAATCGCCGTCTTCATACCGTTGCTGTTCATGACGGGTCTCGTCGGACGGATGTTCCGCGAATTCGCGATGACGCTCACGATCGCCGTTGTCGTCTCGGCCATCGTATCGCTGACGCTGACGCCGATGATGTGCGCCAAGCTGCTGCGCAGCGGCGGGCATGACGAAAATGAAGGCGTCATCGGCCGCTTCTTCGAGCGTGTGATCAGCGGGTACAGCCGCTCTCTGGAATTCGTGTTGCGGCATCAGGTTGCAACGCTTGTGGTTGCGGCGCTGACCGTGGTCATCACGGTTTGGCTCTACGTCATCATGCCGAAGGGCTTCCTGCCCGACCAGGATACGGGCGCCATCACGGCCGTCGTCGAAGGCGGCCCGCAGACGTCCTTCTCCGAGATGTCGCGCCTGCAGAAGGACGTTGCCGCCATTGTCGCGACCGATCCGGACGTATCGGGCGTCGCATCCATCGTCGGTATCGGGCAGCTCAACGCCACTCAGAACGCGGGCAGCCTCAAGATCATGCTGAAGCCGCGCGACGAGCGGAAGGCGAACGTCACGCAGGTGATCGACCGCCTGAAGCATGCCGTACGGCAAGTTCCCGGCACGATGGTCTACTTCCAGCCGGTGCAGGAGGTGCAGATCTCGACGCAATCGAGCCGCGCCCGCTACCAGTACACGCTTGCGAGCACCGACGTGGACGAGGTTTCCGAGTGGTCGAAGGAGATGTCGGCTGCCCTTCACAATTCACCTTTCCTTCGCAACGTCGCCTCCGAAGAGGTGGACGGCGGCCTGATCGCACGCGTCGAGGTCGACCGCGTTACTGCCGGGCGGCTCGGCGTCACCATGCAAGCCGTCAACGACGCTTTGAGCAATGCTTTCGGCCAGCGCCAGGTTTCGACGATCTACGAGCAGGCGAACCAGTATCGCGTCGTCCTCGAAGCGGCTGCAGAATATCGCAGTGATCCTTCACGGCTCGACCGGCTCTACGTGCCGTCAAGCACAACGGGCACGCAGGTCCTCTTGAAGTCCGTCGCCACGGTGAAGTACGAGACGGCGCCGCTGGCGATCAGCCACCAGGACCAATTCCCGGCGATCACCATCAGCTTCAACCTCGCGCCCAACGCGTCGCTCAGCGATGCGCTCGCCGCGATCGAGACTGCGAAGAAAGAGGTTGGCCTTCCCGGTTCCGTCACGGGCACGTTCTATGGCGATGCGGCGGAATTCTCGAAGTCGCTTGAGAACCAGCCGTGGCTGATCCTCGCTGCCATCGTGACGATCTACATCGTGCTCGGAGTGCTCTACGAGAGCCTCATCCATCCGTTCACGATTTTGACGACGCTGCCATCGGCCGGCATCGGCGCTGCCATCGCGCTCGAACTCACCGGCAAGGATCTCTCGTTTGTGGCGCTCATCGGCATCATTCTGCTGATGGGCATCGTCAAAAAGAACGCGATCATGATGATCGACTTCGCACTCGACGCGGAACGCGAGCGCGGACTGTCCCCGCGGGATTCGATCAAGGAAGCCGCGCTGCTGCGCTTCCGTCCGATCATGATGACAACGCTCGCCGCGCTCTTCGGCGCGCTTCCCCTGGCGCTCGAGAGCGGCACGGGCTCGGAGCTTCGCAACCCGCTCGGCATCACGATCGTCGGCGGTTTGATCCTGAGCCAGCTGCTGACGCTCTACACGACGCCGGTCATTTACCTCGCGATGGAGCGCCTGCGGGCGCGCCTGGGCGGCCGCCATTCAGAGACGCATGGGCCCGCAGCTGGACTGCCCGCACAAGCGGAGGCTGCGGAGTAGGCGATGAACGTCTCGCGCATCTTCATCGAGAGACCGATTGGGACGGCGCTGCTCGCGCTCGGCTTGTTCCTCGCGGGCTGCGTTGCTTACGGCCTTTTGCCGGTCGCCAGCATGCCCGCGATCGAGTTTCCGACTGTGCGCATCTGGGCCAACCGTCCCGGCGCCGATCCGGCGACCATGGCGTCGAGCGTCGCCTCGCCACTTGAACGGCGGCTCGGCGAGATCGCGGGCGTCACCGAGATGACCTCCACGAGTTCACTCGGTTCAACGTCGATCGCCTTGCAGTTCGATCTCAGCCGGAACATCGATGGCGCGGGCCGCGACGTGCAGGCGGCGTTGAACGCGGCGATGGCCGACCTTCCGGGTGACCTCCCCCAGGTCCCTACATTCCGCAAGGCCAACCCTTCCGCATCGCCCGTTCTCATCCTGGCGCTCACCTCGAAGACGATGACGACGAGTGCCATCTATGACAGCGCCGACACCATCATCGCGCAGCGCATCTCGCAAGTGCAGGGTGTGGCCGACGTGACGGTCAGCGGTGCCGATCAGCCCGCGACGCGCATTCAGATCGATCCGACGCTCGTCGCCGCGATGGGTGTCAGCTTCGAAGACGTGAAGAATGCCGTTGCCAGCGCCAACGATCTCTCGCCAATCGGATCCGTGGACGGCGACCGGCAGACGATCATCCTGCAATCCAACGCGCAGATGAGCGAACCCGACGAGTACAAGAACATCGTCGTCAAAAACATGCCGAACGGCGACATCGTCAAGGTCGGCGACGTGGCGAATGTCGTCAAGGCGACGCGAAATGCGCGTTCGTCAGCGCGTTTCGGCCATGATCCGGCGGTGCTTCTGATCATCACGAAAACGCCCGAAGCCAACGTCATCGACACCGTGGACGGCGTGAAGGCGCTGCTGCCCGAACTCAAAGAATGGATCCCGGCGGGGATCGACATTTCCATTCTTAGCGACCGGACGGCGACGATCCGCGCGTCGGTGCACGACATGCAGTTTACGCTCGGCCTGACGATTCTTCTCGTCATGTCCGTTGTGTTCGTCTTCCTGAGGCGCACGACGCCTACGATTGCCGCCGGCATTACCGTGCCGCTGTCGCTCGCGGGCACGTGCGCCGCCATGTGGGCCGCCGGGTTTTCCGTCAACAACCTGACGCTGATGGCGCTTGCGGTCGCCGTCGGCTTCGTCGTCGACGATGCGATCGTCATGATCGAGAACGTCTACCGCAACATGGAAAAGGGCATGAAGCCCTACGCCGCCGCGCTCGCGGGCTCGCAGCAGATCGGCTTTACGGTCATCTCGATCTCCGTATCGCTCATTGCGGCATTCATACCCGTCCTCTTCATGACGGGCGTCGTCGGGCGGCTGCTGCACGAATTCGCGATGACGCTGACCTTCGCCATCGTCATTTCCGCCATCGTCTCGCTGACGGTGACGCCGATGATCTGCGCGCATTTCATCAAGGCGGGCGCCGAAGAGCACCGAAACCTTGCCGACCGCATTTTCGAAGGCGCCCTCGCCCTCGTCGTCAGAGGCTACGCCTTCACGCTCCGCATCGCGCTGCGCAACCAGCTCGTCATGCTGGCGGTGTTCATCGCGACGATCGTGCTGACGATCCACTTCTACACAGTGCTGCCCAAGGGCTATTTGCCGGAAGACGATACGGGCCTCATCATCGCTGCGACGGAGGCAAGCTCCGATGTGTCCTTCGCCGAGATGAGTCGGCTACAGAAGCAGTCTCTCGATATCGTTCTTGCCGATCCCGCTGTCGACAACGTGGGCTCGTCGATCGGCACGGGTGGCGCCAATTCGACCCAGAACCAGGGCCGGATGTTTATCAGCTTGAAGCCCATTGAGGAGCGCGGCGGCATCTCGACCGCGGCCGTGATCGAGCGGCTGCGCGCGCCGCTCGGCAAGGTCGTCGGTCTTGCGACGCGTCTCATGCCAGCGCGTGATATTCGTGCGGGTGCCCGCTCGGGCAAGGCGGATTATCAATATACGCTGTGGTCGCTCGATGCGGACGATCTTTACGCGTGGGTGCCGAAAGTCATCGATGCGGTGCGCGCCGTGCCGGGGCTCGCGGACGTCACGTCTGATCGTGAAGCCGGTGGCCTCCAGCTCGACGTCAAGATCAATCGCGACGTCGCCTCGCGCCTCAACGTGGCGATCGAGGACATCGACAACGCGCTTTCCAACGCATTCTCGCAGACGCAGTTCTCGACGATCTACGGCGACCGCAACCAGTACAAGGTCATTCTCGAAGTCGATCCGAAGCTGCAGTCTCATCCCAACGATCTGTCGCGCCTTTACGTGCCGACAGTGGACCGCACGCAGCAGGTCCCGCTGTCGAGCCTGATTACGACCAGCCAGAGCATCGCGCCGCTCGTCGTCAACCATCAGGGCCCCTTCCCTGCTGTCACGATCAACTACAATCTCCGGCCGGGTGTGAGCCTTGATACGAGCCTCAGGGGCATCGATCAGGCGCTGCAGAATTTGCATATGCCCGAGACGATCAAGGGCGAACCGGCCGGCAACGCGAAAGAGTTTTTGGCGCAGGCGCGCATGCAGACGCTGCTGATCATCGCCGCGCTCGTTGCAATCTACATCGTGCTCGGCATTCTCTATGAGAGCCTGGCGCATCCGCTGACGATCATCTCGACGCTGCCTTCTGCGGGTCTTGGCGCGCTGCTCGCGTTGCAGATGGCCAGCATGGATCTCTCAGTCATCGCGCTCATCGGCGTCATTCTGCTGATCGGCATCGTCAAAAAGAACGGCATCATGCTCGTCGATTTCGCATTGAGCGCGGAGCGCGACCGTGGATTGTCACCGCAGGCGGCGATCTATGACGCGTGCCTGCAGCGCTTCCGTCCCATTCTGATGACGACGCTTGCGGCATTGCTGGGCGCCATTCCTCTGGCGGTTGCTATCGGTCCGGGATCGGAGTTGCGCCGGCCGCTCGGCATCACCATCATCGGCGGCCTCGTCGTCTCCCAGATTTTGACGCTCTACACAACGCCGGTGATCTATCTGCTGCTTGAGAGGCTCAAGCAGAATTTCGCGCGCCGCCGCGGGAATGACTCGCCGGAGGTTTCCGCTGCCGGGCAGGTTTGATTCAGGACCGAAAAGCTGCCCGGAGAATTTGGATTCCCTGGATTAGTCCTGAAAACGTCCCCGCCGATCACCACGCCTTTGAGCATTGTTCATTTCATGCAATGGCGCCGACGCGGGGATCGCCCGGTCCGGATCAAAATTGCCGACGCTGAATGAGCAGCTGCGAATGACCGGCGGAAAGCTCGCCTAAAAAGCGAATGACAATTCGCCGCGTGTAATTGCCTTAATAATTTAATCATACTACAAACTATTGCTTGTGGAATGCTTAATACGCCCTAAACCTCGCTTAAGTGGCGGCAGCATTTCGAGAATTGTTCGCATCGCAATTCCTGAGAGGGCACCTAAAGCCCCAACGACCTCTGCCGTAAAGGCCCACCCTTTGCCTGCGTGCTGCGTAGATGGCGAACACTAGTGCCCGCGTTGAGTTTGGTGGTCCTCACAGCCGCGGTATTTCCCGCGGCTTGGCCGCGGCTGCTGATAGCCTGTCGAAGTTCGATACGTGCATCGCCGCTCTGGCGATCTTGGAAGCCGCAGTCGTCATTTTCGCTGCCGCAGCCGCGAAGTTTTTCTATATCCATCTCTTCATCGGCAATCCGCAGCCATGGCTGCCATATCTCGGGCCCGCTCCCCTGCTCGCGAGCACGCTTTATCTCTTCATGAAGCGGGCAGGCCTTTACGATTCCAGCGCCGTTACTCAACCTGTTGTGCCATACGGCAGGATCTATGGCACATTGGTGACATCGTTCTTGCTGCTTCTCGGCATTCTTTACACTCTCAAATTCGCCGATTGGTATTCGAGAGGCTGGTTCCTCATGTGGTTTGGCATGAGCGCCTTTCTTTTGATCACCGTCCGCATCTTCGGAATGCATTATCTTCGCCGGATGGTGGCGCAGGGCAGGATTCGCCAGCGAATTGCTATTTTCGGCGATCCCGATTTTCTCGGCGCAATGAAAGACCAGGTTGAAAGCGCCGATCCATCGGCGGCAATTGAGGGCATCTATCTGGCGCCATCTAACGCTCACAACCAGAACCTCCTTTCCAACGGAGGTCTCGATGAGCTGAAGAGCGCCATAGAACGCGACCGGTACGATACGATCATTATCGGTTTTCCTGCCGACGAAATCGCGCGGATCAAGGTCGCCGTGAGCGATCTGGCATCCTATTCCATAGAGCTCCTTCTGTGCACGAAGCTCGACTCCAACCCGACCATTATCAGAGGCACAAGAAGGCTCGGAACTTTGCGAACCGACATCGTCAATCTCGTTCCCCTGTCGGAGAGCAATCGCGTACTGAAAGCCGCCCTCGACTATATTCTTGCTGGAGTTGGCCTGCTTCTTCTCTCTCCGCTCCTCTTCCTCATAGCGGTCGCGATCAAGCTCGATAGCCGTGGGCCGGTGTTTTTTCGTCAGCGGCGATACGGTCAGAACAATCGAATTTTCCGGATCTTCAAGTTCCGAACGATGTTCGTCGCGGAGGATGGGCAGCAAATCAAGCAGGCCGAGCGCAACGATCCCCGAGTGACGCGCGTCGGCTGGTTCCTGCGCCGCACGAGCCTGGACGAGCTTCCGCAGCTCCTCAACGTTCTGACGGGCGATATGTCAATCGTTGGCCCGCGTCCGCACGCTTTGATCCACGATCAACTGTTCGAGCAGCAGTTCGACCTCTTTTCTCTTCGGCGCCGTGTCCGTCCCGGCCTGACGGGATGGGCGCAAGTGCACGGGTTCCGCGGAGAGACCAAGACGCCGCTCGATATCCGCAAACGCGTGGAACACGACCTGTATTACATCGATAACTGGTCTGTGTGGTTCGACATCGAAATCATGACGCGGACGATTTTTGTCCTTTTTCGCGGAGCCTTTTGACTGCGCGCTTCTCTTCAACACTCCTTACTGACGCATTCAAACCGGGCGGCCTTCCTCGGGAGGCCCCACAGTATGCCCATGCCCTAGCATGCGTGGTTGAAAGATGGACGTGGGTATGAGTTCAGGATCGATGCGATCGCCGGTATTGACGCTATGGCTCTCGATTGCATGTGCAGCCGGTTGGGCAAGCTTCGCCGAGAAAGCCCAAGCCGCGGAAAAAGATGCGCAGACCGGTGGCTCACCCTCGGCAGATAAGCCCAGCACTGACACATCCTGGAGTGAAGGATTGAAGCGGGGCGTTAACGGGCCTGTTCCCGTGATCGTCGTCGATCAGTTTGGATATCCGGCCAAAAGCAGCAAGATCGCCGTTATCCGAAACCCTCAGCTCGGATACGACAAAGACGCTTCATTTGCGCCTGGGCAACAATATCAGGTGGTCGATCGCAGCACTGGCAAAGCCGTCAAGAGTGGAGCGCCGGCGGTTTGGAACAACGGTGCGACAGACACCTTTTCCGGTGACCAAGTCTGGTTGTTCGACTTCTCGGACGTGGAAGCTCCCGGAACCTATGTGATCGTCGATTCTGAGCACAATCAGCGTTCTCCTGAGTTCGACATCGACGATCATGTCTACCGCCGCGTGCTCAAACACGCGACCCGCATGTTCTTCTATCAGCGCGCGGGCTTCGAGAAGACTGAGAAGACTGCCGGGAAGCCATGGGCCGATAAGGCGAGCCATCTTGGCCCGGGACAGGATCCCTTCGCACGCTCATGGATCGCCAAAGATGATGCTTCGCAAGAGAAGGACTTGCGAGGCGGTTGGTTCGACGCTGGCGATTACAACAAGTACACAAATTGGGCCGCGCGCAACATGATCTCTTTGCTGCGCGCCTTCGACCAGAACGCGGGCGCGTTCGGAGACGACTTTGGAATTCCAGAATCGGGCAATGGAATTCCGGACATTCTCGATGAAGTGAAATGGGGCCTCGACTGGCTTCGGCGCATGCAAAATGCCAACGGCTCGCTGCTGTGCGTTCAAAGCTTAGCCGAGGGCAGTCCTCCGTCGGCAGCAAGGGGGCCAAGCTTCTATGGCCCGCCGACGACCAGCGCGACACTGATGGGTGCGGCTGTATTTGCCTATGCGTCCAAGGTCTATTCGGCCCGGCCCGAACCGGAACTCAAAGCATACGCGGCAGATCTGGCGAAACGCGCGAAAGCGGCTTGGGCCTGGGCCGCTGAAAATCCAACCGTTCTTTACTACAACAATGACGACGGCAAGCAGCCCGGTTCCCAGGGGCTCGCAGCGGGCCAGCAGGAGATGGACGACGCGCACCGTCTGGCGGCGCGCTTCGAGGCCGCCGTCTATCTTTTCGAGATCACGTCCGATCCGCAATTCCGCGAGTTTGTGGATGCGAATTTCGCGGCCGTCGTGCCCGACTGGGGCCCATCTCAATGGGACGCTGTTGGCCAGGAAGCGTTGCTCTATTACGCCCGGCTTCCCGGTGCGAGCGATGCCGTGAGAACTGCGATCTCGGCTAAATTCATCGCTCGCATGACGCAGAATGCCGATCAGCTGCCCATGATCATCGGCAAAAAAGATCCATATCAGGCGCCGATGAAGGATTTCACCTGGGGCAGCAATTTCTCAAAGGCTGCGCAGGCGAGATTGTATGAACTCCTCGCGTTATACGCCCCCGATCCAGCTGTCGCTGCTCGGGCCAAATCGGCGGCGCTCGGATATCTGAACTATCTGCATGGCGTGAACCCGCTCGGGCTCGTCTATCTGACGAACATGAAGCTCGCGGGCGCCGAGAACTCTGCAACAACGATGTATCACGTGTGGTTCGCGTACAATTCGCGACGGTGGTCGAAAGTCACCCCATTTGAGCCGGGACCTGCACCGGGATTCCTCGTTGGCGGGCCCAACCCGGCTTATTCTCTTGATTCCTGCTGCTTTGCGCCTTCAGGAACGCCGAATTTCAAATGCTACATGTCGCCCTCTTTCTCCCTGTGCCGCCGGGGCTTCTCCCCGCCGCTTAGCCAGCCGCCTGCCAAATCCTATCTCCAATTCAACGATCCTTGGCCGGCAAACTCCTGGGAAGTCACTGAGCCCAGCACTGGCTATCAAGCAGCCTACATCTTGGCCCTGGCTCCTTACGTGAATTGAGCGATGCTCCCTGATGCAGAAATCCGCAACGCCCATTCCCTCATTACACTGACCATGCGCGCCTCCGCCGCGGCCGAATTGCATCTCCGTGTCTGAAAGCCGCTTTGATTGCTGTACGGATCGCTTAGACTGGGCGTGTTATCGCTTACCTTATTGGACGCGCTGTACAGTCTTCACTGCTCCTTGGACGGCGCCGGATTAACGAGGACTATAGGCGAAACTGGCGTTGGGCTTATCACATCGTATATGCATGAGCCGCTTGCCGTTTTGATCAAAGAAGCTAAATGGAAAATATTCATTTGCCGCTCGTCTCAGCAGTCATCTGCACGAGAAATCGCCCCGAAAAGATCGGGCATGCGATCGAATCCATTCTAACCAATTCATATCCGAACTTCGACCTGACCGTCATAGACCAGAGCACGAGCGACGACACCGAGGCCATCGTCGGTCGCCTCCGGGCGCGCGACTCGCGCATCCGCTACGTGCGCATGCGCCAATCCGGGCTATCGCGGGCTTACAACTTGGCGATCGCCAGCACGACCGGCCCCATTATTGCGTTTACTGACGATGATTGCTTGGTGCCTCCGGACTGGATTGAAAAGATCGTTGCAGCCTTTGATAGTCAGCGGGACGGTGAGTTGATCTACGGTCAGGTGGTTCCTGCGTATCCCGAAGGAGATGGAGAAGCGCTGACACCGCTTCTGCGCATTCAGAAGCCCGAACGACTAGACCGGGCGAACGGCTTTCGCGTCTTCGGCATGGGAGCGAATTTTGCGGCACGACGATCGCTATTCGAGCGCACGGGTCTCTTTGATGAGGCGCTCGGAGGTGGCGGACCGCTCAAATCCTCTCAAGACTTCGATTTGGCTTATCGTGCTTTCCGGAGAAACGCGGTCATCCTCTTGCGGCCGGAGGTCATCGTTCGTCACGATGGCCGCCGCGAAATCGAAGACTGGCCAGCATTGCTTCGCGCCTACGGCTTTGGTGACGGGGCTTTTTACTCGAAACATGCGCGCTGCCGGGACGTCTACGCGACTTGGTTGGCAGCGAAAAATTTCGCAATCGTGAGCGCCAAAGTTCTCATAAAGCGTGCGCTTGGCGGCCGGCCGCCGGAAGTCGATTACCTCGCGGGCTTCGTCCAAGGGGTACGCGGCGGGCTGAAGTTCAGCGTTGACCGGGCAACACTTCTGTACACTGAGAAGAACTGAAGAGGGCAGCCCGGGTGGGGAAAAAGATCGTCATTATCGGGGCGGGCCCGACGGGACTTGGTGCAGCGTATCGGTTAAGCGAACTCGGTCATGAAGACTGGGAGATATTTGAGCGCGACGATCATGTAGGCGGGTTGGCCTCCAGCTTCACCGACGAGCATGGTTTCATATGGGACCATGGCGGACATGTGATGTTCAGCCATTACAGCTACTTCGACGAGCTCGTCGAAAAGATGCTCCGCGGTGACTACGATCAGCATCTGCGGGAAGCATGGGTGTGGATGTTCGATCGCTTCGTGCCGTACCCTTTTCAGAACAATATTCACCGGCTGCCCCCAAAGGTTTTCATCGAGTGCGTTTTGGGGATCATCGCGGCTCAGAAGGGCCATTTAGGCCGCGATAACTTCGAGAACTGGATCAATTCCGTCTTCGGCGCCGGCATCGCCAAATATTTCATGACGCCTTACAATTTCAAAGTGTGGGCCCATCCGCTCGAGATGATGTCGGCATCCTGGCAGGGTGACCGTGTGCCCACTGTCGACATCGCTCGCATTCTCGAAAACCACATCGAGAACCGCGACGACGTTTCGTGGGGACCAAACAACAAATTCAAGTTTCCGCTGCTCGGGACCGGGATGCTTTATGACCGCATCGCCGAGGCTCTGCCCAAGCCTGTCAACCTCAACCACGAAGTGGTCTCGATCGATACCTCGTCCAAAGCAGTCATGTTCGCGGGCGGCCGCACGGTGAGCTACGATCTTCTGATCAATACGATGCCGATCAAAGAGCTTGTGACGAAAATCAAAGGCTGCCCGGATGAGGTTCTCGCCGCGACGCGCGACCTGCATCATACTGAGGGCATGTTTATCGGCATTGGCGTTGCCGGCCCGTGCCCCAGCACAAAGTGCTGGATGTACTTCCCAGAGTCGGACTCACCATTCTACCGCGTCACTTACCTGTCGAATTACTCGCCCAAGATGACGCCGCCGGGGCCGCATTTCTCGCTGCTCGCCGAGGTGTCCGCTTCTCCCTTCAAGCATGAGAACGCCGGCGACGTCGTCGACCGTACCATCAAAGGCATGGTGAGCAGCCAGTTGCTCACGCCCGAGCAAGCCGAGCACAAAATCGTCAGCCGGCAATTGATGCGCGTGCCATACTCCTATCCAGTCCCTACTATTGGGCGCGATCGGGCCTTGGCCAAGATCCACCCGTGGTTCACCCAGCAAGGAATCTACTCGCGCGGCCGGTTTGGGGCTTGGCGCTATGAGATCGGGAACACCGATCATTCGGTGATGCAGGGCGTCGAGGTCGCCGAATATTTGGTGCAGGGGACTCCAGAACGGACTTGGGCACTGCTACCGGGAGAGGAAGCGAAGGCCCGGATCGCTTAAGATGAGGTCCCCGCCGGCGTCACCTTAGTCACTCGCGACGCCAACCATCAGGAATATCCAGGGTGCGGATCGGCCGAGCCGGTACACCCCCAACCACGGTTCTCGGCGGCACATCCGCTGTCACAACCGATCCTGCAGCAACCACCGCATGATCTCCAATCGTCACGCCGGGAAGAATCGTTGCCGAGCGGCCGATCCAGACGTTGTTACCGAGGCGGACCGGGGCAACGCGGGTCGGCTGTGATGGCTCAAGCTGATGGTGGTCGGTATCGAAGATGGCGACGAAATCCCCGATCAGGCAGTCGTCCCCGATGACGATGCTGTGGGTTGCTACGATGGTCGCGCCGGTATTGATGAAGACGCGCTCGCCAATAACCAACGAGCCATTCTCTCCCGCTCCGATCTCTATCGGAACAGTCTTGCAACGTAGATAGAGACGCCCGCTGGTGATTGGTCCGGAGGAGAGGATCACCGGACGCTTCCCGTCCACCGTTACGATGGCAGATCGAGCCCCCGCGTGCCGGAACTTTGCCGTGGCCCACAGGCTGAAGGGCACGTCGAGAAGCCTGATCAATTAAGACGTCCCCCTTCAACAAAAGCGAAGCAGATCGAGGCGGCTCCCGACGAGCGTCGAAGCCGGGCCCAGAGCGCTTTTAGCGTCGTCAGGCGTGGCGCCGCCAACACTCTGTTGGCAGACGGTTATCGAATATCGATAACGAGCAGATCAAGGCCTTCCCATCAACACACAACTGAGAATGCGACCGGGATTAACAAAGGAATGGCCGCGCAACCTGCATTTAGAAAGATAACTCTCGCGCGTTGACACTTAAGCAGCACCTGCCACAGTGTATTAGGCTTTGCAGAAGAAATGCATTGCCGATTCTTCAAGCAGACGTCGTTATCCCTCTGCCTTTTACGGTTGCCCGGACAGAGCCGAGCATCCCCGGTCATAGTTCAAACAAGTGGCTCCGGAATGCCAAACCTCTCCCATGCAAAAGCCGCTCAAGCTTCCAGCGGGAGATTTCCTGGTGCCGCGATGCTGGCGGCTATGCCGGTGTTTGCCTTTTTCTATGTTTTGCTGATCCTCCCGTTTCTGCCTGATGACGGAAAAGGGCGTACAGAAAACATGCTGCTGTGGCCGGTGATTGCCGCAGTCACATTGGCGCTTGTTCTTCAGAATTCGCCGCGCATAGACAGCAGGTTCGTCCGCTCCCTGCCGATCTTGGCTTTGACCGCGTATTTCTTGTTTGCCGCGGCGAGCGTCACTTGGGCCTATAGCCCATATTTCGCTTTCAGCCGGGTTGTCGTCGCGATCCTCGCCACCATTGTCATTGTGCTGCCCTTCGCACTTCCCATACGGACAACGCACATCATCCCTGCCCTGCACGCTTGCTGTGCTGTCGCTCTTGCTGTTAGCGCAATCTTCGTCTTGACGACTCCTGCCAGCCCGATAGGTCATCCTGGATATTTCACCCATAAACAGGAACTCGGCATCCTTGCCGCGGCAGGGGTTATCTTGTCATGCCATGAAGTGTTGTTCCGCGGCTGGCGCAGGATCCTCGCTCTTGTCACCATCGGGTTGGGTGTCTGGCTGGTTCTGGCAAGCCAATCAAAAAGCGCCACAGCGTTCGCGCTCTTCTCCCTCGGGTGCTCGTGGTTTATCTTGCTTCTCTGCAAGAAAGTCCGGATCACTCCCGCGTATGTCTTAGCCGCTGTCGTATTTGCATCGCTTTTTGTCAGCCAACCCGTCGAGAAAATTGGCTGGAGGCTTTACGGGGACGCCACGCTCACGGGGCGAACGGGAATCTGGGGCTTCACAAACTATCAGATATCCCGCAAGCCCTGGCTCGGTTGGGGATTTCACTCGTATTATTTCGTCCCGAATTCGCCTCAAGAGCAGGCTCCGGGATACATAAAGGACATGCCCTCAAGCCATAGCGGGTATCTGCAGGTCAAGCTTGAGACAGGCCGGATCGGCTACTGGATATTTTTGATCTTTGTCTACGCATCCCTACATTTGCTGGAGCGTGTGAGGCGTAAGGATCCAGTTCGGGCATGGTGCTATTTATCGATCGAACTCTTTGTCATCCTCATCAACCTCACCGATTCTGCTTGGATTACAATTACGCCTGTCTGGCTGCTGTACCTCATCGTTGTTGCGGCATCGGTCCGCGATTCATTGCCAAGCACGCGGACAGTGCTGCGTGCGGGACAGTCCTTGGTGCAGCGCCCGAGGAATTGGAGCAAGGGACGCCTTGCAAATGCCCGGAGCGCCTCTGCGGTGACGCGTGCTTCCTGATGATTTGCACGGTAGCGCGATAGACGGGCCCATTGCTTCGAAAGCAACAGCGGCGGCATCTAAGCTTTTCTAGCGCCCTGTCAGCTTCCAAACCCCGGCGTTCCAATTCGATGAGAACACAACGCGGTTTTGAGCATCAAAGACCATGCTCAAAGGCCCGTCGCTGAATGATTGCGAATTGTAGGGCTTCCAGTTCGTGCCATCCGATTCAGACGCATAATAATATTGAACGGGTCCGATCGTGCTCTTACCGGTGTTGGAGCTGGCTGTGTAGATATACGTGCCATCTCCCACTATGCCTGTGTAGCCGTCCTGATTGTTCGGTGCTCCGGCGTCTGACCATGTCAATCCGAAGTCCGTTGAACGAAGGAGGCGATTGTTGCCACCTAGGTAAAGTACGCCATTTCGCGAACGATAAAGGCCGCTTCCACCGTGGGATTTGTTGAAGGAGCTGACCTTATTCCAAGTTTTGCCGGAGTCAGCTGAGCGCCAGATGCCGGCATCCTGGGTCGCCACGATCCACGTTTCTGAATCGAGAAAGGCCGCATAATGGCTCGTCGTGCCGGCCGCCTGTGGAAGCGGATGAATAGTCCAGGTCTTGCCGCCATCCCGACTTTCCCAAACGCCGACAGCATTCGGGGTATGCGACCAGGGGCCGTGCGATGCGACAAGGATGTGCAAATGGTTTGAAGGATCAATATGGATCGAGCCGATATCATTCGTCGTCTGACTGATGATGGCCGGTGAGAACATTTGCTGCCAGGTCGCGCCGCCGTTGGTTGTATTCCAGAGACCCTGCGCGCATCCAAATCCATCGCTCGTGTAAACAACGTTGGCATCGGTCGGGTCGATGGCCATCGCCCAGTTTCTATGTTCGATGCTTGCGCACCCCTCGCCCTTTCCTGCGCGCCCGCCATCCCAGTCGAAATAAATGTTGGCAGGGTCCGAAGGCAGGCCGACGTTGGCTTTGAACCAGGTTTTTCCGCTATTGAAGCTCTTCCAGACGCCCTGATAATTTGTGCCGACATACAGCGTGGTCGGCTCCGATGGGCTCGAGAGGATAATCTGCGTGCCGTAGTTGTTGGGTGGGTCATTGAAATCGAGAGAGATCGGCGGAGTGATATCTTGCCACTCGATTGCGTCGGCCACGGTGACCGTCACCTCGTCGCTTATGGCCAAGTCAGCACTCGTGGCGACGACGTGATAAACGCCAGGAGTGCTTGGAGCGCTGTAGATGCCCTCGGCCGAGATCGAGCCACCGGCGGCCGGCTCCCGAATGGACCAAATGACCTTGACGCTCAAACCTCCGTTTAGACGCGCAACGAATTTGAATGTATTATTCGGTTTTAGCGCTACGTCGCCCTGGAGAATAATTACACTCGGCGCCAAGTCGCGTACGGCAAATTTGAGAGGACTGGTGCTCTGGTTCACCGCCAACAGCATCGAGATGACCGTCATGAGTGACATCAGTCAGAAACATCCTCTCACCGATCCGAACGAATGGCCTTAGCCTAGAGAACTCGGCCGAATGGCTTCTACGGGTCCAGCGCCGTCGCTCGTCCTCTGTGCGCTCTGATGCCTGGCGTCGGCTGGGCTCTTGACCTCCGCGGGCCAGAAGCTGCGAACGATATCCCATGCGTGCTGTAGATCGCTCGGCAGAACGAGCCGGGTGGCCATGGCCGCTATTGCAAACACCAGTGCATAGAGCGGGACGAGGCCCCAGAGCGGCAGTGGCTCTACAGGCGAGAGCGGCAGGACCGTGCAGAGCGCGGCAATGTACGCCCGCAACAGATGTAAGATGGTGGCTCTTCCGACAGCCGACCTTGGAAGCAGAAGGCAACACGCGATCGCCGCAGGTATTTCCGCGACACCGGCTATGATCACCAAAACAATGGCTCCATTGCCGTAGTGCTCTTGTCCATAGCCGATCAAGAACCAGCCGAGGACGACGCAGAAAACAATCCGGACAGCACTCACCCCGACCATTGCCTTATTACGGCCAACGGCGCTGATGGCAGCTGCCAGCAGAAGTACGAAGAACAGCAACGGTATAAAGATCGCGCTTACGCGCAGTATCGCTGCAGTGTGCTCAAATCGGCCCTGCCCGTAGATGATCGCGACCGCATGGTCCGCAAAAAGATAGAGCCCAGATGCCGCAAGTGCCGCCACAATGAACAGGATCCGTGCGCTGGCAGCGATCATGTTCCGGAGGTCCGGCAACGAGAGCGCTGCGCGCGAAAGCTGAGGAAAAAACGCAGTCACCATGATCGTTGCTGGCGAGGTGACGATGCCGAATATGGTCCGCGACGCGCCGTACCATCCAACGACTGCCGGCCCGGCGAAGGCGGAAAGCATCATTATTTCGACGAAAGGTTGGGAGGCAATCACAAGCGAAAATGCTGTGATCGGCGCTCCGTGCACCAGAATTTCACGATGCACATTCATCCCGGGTGCTTTGACGGGAAAACCCAGCTGCAAGGCGCAGAATACACCCAGCAACAGCGTTGTGATGCCACCAACGCCTTGCATGAGAATGACATCCGTCAGTCCGCCGCCAAAGTACAAAGCAATTGCGGTGGCGATGAGCGTCAGGGCCTTGCCGGCAATGTTTGCAAACGCATCGAAGTCCATCCGGTCTTTGCCACGAAACAGAAATCCGAGCGGGGCATAAAGCGCGGCCGGCAGGCCCACGACCATCGTCAAAAGCGTCAGCATTACCACCTGATCGCTGTAGCCCAAAGCCCATGCAATGGCGACCGCGACTGCACACCCGATGACCATCGTCACCAGGCGAAAGGAAAGCGCAGCCCCAACCAGCTCGGGTTCGTCAGAACGCCCTCGCGCTGTCTCTCTCACGATATAGGTCGTTTGCCCCCAATCGACCGCCACGCACACGAATGCCGTGATCGCCAAGATGGAGTAAAGGGTGCCGAAATCAGCGGGGCCCAACGCGCGTCCCAGGACCGCGGCGAGGAGGACCCCGATAGCGGTGGATGCGACTTGCCCAATTCCAAGGTGAAAGACGTTACGAGCCAGAAGCCTATGGGTGTTTGATTTCACGGACGGCTCCGGACGTGGTCTATACTCAGTACGCGGTACAGCTAAACACTATATTGCGCGCTATATTCAGTGAAGCGTCTGGCGTAGCGAAGGCTAATAGGACGCAGTTCCTTTCGACGAAGGTGCTACTCGCCACTCTTACTGGCTTACGCTAGCCCAATGGACGGCGCCGAAACGTTGTATCTCAATATTCAGCAGCTCCTGGCATTCAATATCTTCCTCATAGTGACGACTTAAGAAACGCGGCAAGCCGATTTACGTAGTGGTCAAGATTCATCTCCTGCTCGACAAGCTTGCGCCCATTGCTGCCTAGGCGAGCGGTTTCCTCAGGCCTGTCGCAGAGCCGTAGGATTTCTTCGCGCAGAGCGCGTGGATCACCCGGCGTTACGTAAGTCCCATTTTCCCCTTCGACGATCACATCGGTCTGGCCCGGAACTCGCGAGCAGATAACGGCTTTTCCCATTGCCATGGCTTCAAGAATTGCCGTCACTCCCGCCTGAAAATCGACAGGCTCCAGCGGCATGACAACCAACCGGGCGTCCGCGTACAGCTGGCGCAACGAGAACTGGCTGTACTCACGCACCGTCACGTTACCAGGCAGGCGCTGCCCTGCGGTCGTATCTTTGCGCCTGGACCATGGCGACGCCGCCGCAATCACCACATTCAAATCCAAGCCTTCCACGGCCTTAAGCAGTGTTGGATAGTCGCGCCGTTCGAGACCAACCGCGCAAATCGTTGGACGAAGAGAAGGCTGGGGCTCGACTTTGCCAGGGGCAAAAAAAAGATCGTCCACCATGAACGGACTAAATAACACCCGATTGTCCGCGACGCGCCATCGGTCTTGGATGAAGCGCTTCTGCCAGCGGCTATAGACGATAAAAGCATCGATGTGGCTGTGGAGCCTTAGAAAGTCGATGATCAGCGCCTTCTTGGGTACCGAGATGATGTGCGTAATCATATAATGGCGTGGCCGATCCCCCCGCGCGATCTTCATCAAGGCCGCGAGTGGCAACCCGATCTGCTCGCCGTCAGTGAGTATCACTTCATATTGCGTACGCAGTTTCCAGGTGGCGTAGGCAAGGACTAAATTGGATCCTGCGAGCCGTTCTAAAGCTCGCGCGAAACGTCCGGCGCCGGCTCGCGCTTTGGCGTAGTCAAGTATATCGGCATTCAGGCCGCGCGCGAGTTCCAGATAATCAGCCCGCGGACGTCGGCCTTCGGCAATCTGAGCCGATATATCCGGCGGGATCGTGCCGGAGACCGTCAGCAGCACCCGCCCTCTTTGCTTACTTTGTTCAGCCTTCACTGGATTCTCTTTTTGACCGGCGATCTTCTCAATCGTCGACGGATCGGATTACGCGCGCGGGCTGCCCCGCCGCGAAGGAACGCGGAGCGATGTCGCGGGTCACCACGCTTCCGGCGGCAACAACGCTGTCCGCTCCGATAGTCACACCGCTCACCACTATGACCCGCGCGCCGAGCCATACATTTTCTTCTAGAACGATTGGAGCAGAGGCCGGTCGAGCTCCTCGTTCAACGGGGTCAATCTGATGGAAATCGTTGTCCATCATCAGCACTTCCATTCCGAGTTTGCAGTTAGGGCCGATGCTGATGAGCTTCGTCGCAATAATTGAACACCCGTAATTCATGAATGTCCGCGCGCCTATTTCGAGTTTTCCGTCGCGCTCGGTGGTGAGTTGAATTGGGAGGCCCCCTGAGACCAGGCAGGCTCGTTGACCAATAACCAAGCTGCCGTGATTTCGAACGATGGGCCGTCCCCACAGCCGTACGCGCTCGCCGAGCGAAGTCGCGTTGCGGAGATACCACCGCGCCCGCAACACCGCGAGCGAATCGTCCAACATCTCAGTCGCCGTCATACGATGGCCGGTGGGTACCATGCCGCCGTTTAGAAGGCGCCCCAAAGGAGCGAACATAAGGGCGTCCCTTGCTTAAAGCTTGAGGTTGCAGCGCGTGGGCGAGACACTTCTCCGGTTCGATGGCGTCTTTCGAAGCCCAGCCCACGCCAAACAAAACCGTCTGCGGATCATAGCAAATCATTGCGCGTCTCACAGCCAGTCTCTTCGAAGATAATTAGTGACCGGGTGCATCTTCGGTTTCTTGATCGGGAGAAAGCTCAAGGACCTCTTCCGTCTGAAACACTCTACTTTGCGCACTCCCCCCGTATTTCACTCACAATACCCCGCCCAAGAAACCCGCGTTAACTTATGGCTTTGGCCGTTCAATATCATGAGCACAAAAACGCGCCAGATCTCAACTGGATGACTGTTGGGCCCAAGCTCTTCCCGTGTGCCATTAACTCGTTTATCGAGAAGAGCGTGCGATCCTGGCATAAATACTGCTTACACTGACATACTCATCTTTCTCCTCAGGCCTTTAGCAGAGCCTTACAGGCGCCGGCTCCGCTGAAATGGAAATTGCGCGAGCGGCGACACCAGGCACGCTTTCAATTCGAGACATGCGAGCGAACGGGTTTGACAGATACGATCGAGATAAACGTCGCCAAATAGGCTGCATACGTCGTAAGAAAGTGAAGCAAGCGTGCTGGGTGGGTCATGAAGGCGTTATTGGTCAGGCGTTAGCGAGATGGCGATCCGAACCCTGTTTCTGAATACGCGCGACACGTGTGGCGCCGATGTTGCCGTCCACCTCACGCTCATGGCCAACTTCACTTCGGATGAAGCAGAGGTCTTTGTTATTTCCAACAGCGATGCCTCAGACGCCGAGGAGATGCGGGCTCGCTTGGCCGGAATGCCGCAGGTTCGCAGCTCGTTTTTGCCGCTCGGTAAGCCCGCCGAATATCAGGCAGGCAAGGGCCTGATTGGCAAAGCGCTTGCTTATGGACCGAGCGCCGCGTCGTTGGCGAAGGTCGCCGCCTTCATCCGCCGGAACCGCATTCAGATTATTCACACAACCGACCGGCCACGCGATGCAAGTTACGGGAGCTTGCTCGGGCGTGCGACAGGGACACCTTCGATCGTACAAATGCATTCCCATCTCGGCGATTACCATACGGCCCCGACGCTTTGGGGAATGCGCAATGCCACCGCGATCTTCGCCATTTCGGATTACATCCGGAATGGATTGGGACAAATGGGGCTCGATCTCGGAAAAATCCATACGATTTATAACGCCGTGGATACCGATCACTTCGATCCGCGAAGAGAGTTGGGCGCGCCGGCGTCCATCCGCAGCGACTTTGGCATTCCGGATAATGCGCGGCTTCTGGGAATCGCGGCGCGGATGAATCCGTGGAAGGGCCAGCGCGAACTAATCGGCGCCGTAGCGCTGCTGCGCCAGTCGCATCCACAGTTGCATGTCATGATATTGGGCGCCGACGTGCCTGAGTTTCGCTCGGCCTTCGAGCGGATGGCGCGTGAGGGAGGCATCGCAGATCGCGTGCATTTCGCCGGCTATCAAAGCGATGTTCGACCCTTTCTTCGCGAGTTCGATATTTTCGTCCATCCCTCATATGCGGAGCCTTTCGGCTTGGCGATCGCTGAAGCGATGGCGATGGAAAAGCCGGTCATCGCCTGCGGAACGGGCGGTGTTCCCGAAATCATCACGCATAACCTGGACGGGCGCCTTGTTGAAGAGCGCTCTGCTGAAGCGGTTGCGGCGGAAATCGCCTCTTTGATTGGCGACGCTGATCTCCGCCGGCGGTTGGGAGAGTGCGCGCGGCAAACCATCCTTCGCCGTTTTACGCCACGTCTGCAGTGCAGTGAGGTGGCGAGGCGCTACGCCGGCCTCGTCGCCGCATCCAACGGTGAAGCGATGCGAAACATTCCGAGTTCGTTGGGAGTCGATGGAGGATCAGCATGTTGACAGTCGATGATGGAGTTCGCGCAGACGCGAAGGAAAATCCACTCACCGCCGCGGAGCGAGAAGACCTCAAGGAGACGTTCGCTCGCGACGGCTACTTCGTCATTCGCAACGTCGTCTCACCAGAGCGGCTGGCGGAACTGCATAGAGCCCTCGAGCAGGAATTCGCAGCGGCAACGAAATCGGGCGCCCTGTTCTCCGGAGGCGGTCTGAGGAGCGGCCATTTGAATTGCTTTCCTGGTTCAGGTGCCCGGTTCGTCTACGACACTCTTGAAAGGCGCGGGATCATCGACCTGATCAAGGAGATCGATCCTCGGGTCGTTCGGATGCCGAATGTCGGTTGCAATTTCAATCTGCCTGGCAGCCACACCCAGCATTATCACCTTGACCGCCCATTCACGCGCGACTTCATGATCGCCAACATCGCGGTCGTGGACACCAACATCGAGAATGGGGCGATGGAGGCCATCCCCGGAACGCACAAGCGCTTCTATAAATACACGCAGTTTGTCCTGGAGCGCGTGGCTCGCAAAAGCATTCGCGTCACGTTGAACAGGGGAGATGTTCTCGTTCGGTCGTCGAACGTGTGGCATCGCGGGACGGCTAATCGCACGTCGGTTCCGCGGCCGATGCTTGCCCTAACGTGGGAGGACGGCGGCAACCCTCTCGAGGATCCCTTTATAGCCGAAGGTGGCAAGATCCGGTTTCTGCCGAACTGGTTCAAGCCGACCAGAGCAGGTCGCATTCGCGAGCAGCTCTTCGTGAATATCCCCGCAACCTACGCGGCTTTACGTTTTGCCCGTTCTCTCGTGGACAAGGAGTATTGAGAAAGCCATCGGCAGAGCCTCAGGGCGCGGCTTCCGGTAGCGCCGGGCGGCGGCGAGAATTTTTGCAAACATCGGCTTGCCAGTTGGCGAAGACTGCGGCCGGGAGTCCAATTTCGCGCAGAGCGCGGAGGCCCCGTTTTCGCAGTCTCCGCACTTGCGAAAATGCATCGGAAAAAGCGGCCGTTGGACTTTGAATTTGCGTGAGCCCAATCCAAAACGGGCACATCCGCGGGACATAAAACTTTGCAGATGCCCTTCCCTCAACTCAGCGTCGTCGTGCCGACGTACAATCGCCTTGGGAGGTTGCGGAGCGTCATCTCCGCCTTGGAGTGCCAGCAATATCCCGCGCAAAACTTCGAGATCATAGTCGTATCCGACGGCTCAACCGACGGCACGGACGATTTTCTAAAAGCGTACCGCTCCGAGATCACCCTGCGATTTTTCCCGCAAGCCAACCGTGGTCCCGCGGCCGCGCGCAATCTTGGCATCGACAAGGCGCAAGGCGAGCTGATCGTCTTCATTGATGACGATGTCGTGCCGCAACCGATGCTTTTGGCGGAACACGTGCGTGCTCATCGTGAGGCGGCGCGCGAGGTGGCTGTCATCGGACCACTGCTTTCACCTGACGGCTTCGTCATGTCTCCCTGGGTCCGCTGGGAGCAACAGATGCTCATGAAGCAGTACAACGCTTTGCAGTCTGGTATCTGGCAGGCCTCCGCCCGGCAATTTTACACCGGCAACGCCTCACTCCCCCGGGCTCGCATTCTGGCCGCCGGCGGTTTCGACGAAAAGTTTCGGCGTGCAGAAGATGTCGAACTTGCCTATCGCCTCTCAGATCAAGGATTGGGTTTTGTGTTCGCGATGGATGCGGTCGGCATGCATTTCGCCGAGCGCAGTTTCACTTCCTGGCTCAATGCCGCATATACCTACGGAGGTAACGACGTCATTTTTGCGCGCGACCGGAACCAGCAATGGCTGCTTGCGGCGATCGAGAATGAGTTTCATCAACGTCACGTTCTGATCCGCTCTCTCGTCGGCATGTGCAAGGGCCGTCCGCAACTCACATCGCTCACGACCGCCGCGCTTAGGTTCGCGGCCAATGCCGCGAATATGATGCGTTCCGAGAAATTGGAAGAGATTGTCTACAGCGGGTTATTCAATCTTCAATACTATAGAGGGCTGCGTGATGAGATGGCCAAGACGCGATCACTGTCTTTCCTTGGCTGATGCGATATTCACGCACGGCGCATTTGGGGCGCGGGTTCACCGCCTAATCTGGCTACGCGCTGGCCGAAGCCGTCAATAGCCTGTGAAATTCTTCCTCCGAGAGCGGCGGCGATGCGTAGTGCCGAAGATTGGCTGTGAGCTGCTCGATGGTCCGCATCCCTATGATGGTGACGCCTATGCGGCGTTCTCGCAGCGAGAACTGCAACGCAGCCTCGGTCGTTGATCGGCCCATCTGTTCCACGATCCGGCGAAGTTTCAGCACGCGTTCCCATTTGGGTTCCGAGGAGCGAAGCTCATTCTCGGTGAGTGTTTCCTTCAGCGCTCCTCCTGCGAAGCAGCCGCGCGCAATGATCCCAAGCTCGTGCTTTGTCATCTCTTCAAAGGCGCCGTCGCGCGCTTCCAAGTCAAGAATGCCGAACGGGATCTGCAGGCTTGAAATACCCTCTAGACCGAAGCAGTGCCGCGCGACGTCAACTGCATCAAGCGCGATGCCGAAGTGCCGAATTTTGCCTTCCGTCTTAAGCCGCGCCAGCTGCCCGAGCGCTTCCTGGAATTGCGCGCTTCGCAGCATCTCTGATGATGGACTGTGCATTTGGTAGAGGTCGATGTAGTCCGTCTGCAGGCGCCTCAACGATGCCTCTGCGGCCTGGCGCAGATAGCCAGGTGTGAAGTCTTGCGGAATGAGACCAGCCGCCGACGTCGGCACACCCATCCGCCGGAAGCCAAGCGCTTGTACGACGGGCTTGGCGAGCGGCTTTATGAATTGAATAAGCTTCTTCCCCGCAGGTGTGCAATAGCCGCCTTTGGTTGCGATGAAGACTTTGTCTCGCGACTTCCGGAATGCCTTGCCGATCAGGATTTCGCTCTCTCCCTGCGAATACATGTCGGCGGTATCATAGAAATTTATGCCGGCGTCCAAGGCCGCCGCGAGCGTTGCGAGGGACGCCTTGCGGCCACCATCCCGGGCAAGAAGGCCGCCGATCCGCGCGCCTCCGAAACCTATCTCTGAGACCTTCCAGCCGGTTTTTCCGAAAACCCTGTGCTGCACGCCTTCTACCCCGTGACATTGGCTTTCAAGTCGCGCGCCAGCTGGCCGGCTGATCGTGCCGCAAGCGCCATAACCGTCAGTGTCGGATTTTTTTCGGCACCCGTCGTAAAGGAGCTTGCGTCGACCACGAGGACATTGGGCGCATCGTGCAGCCGTTGAAAGCTGTCCGTCACGCCAAATTCTGGCGACGCATGCATCCGAGCTGCCCCGCCATAGTGCTTGGCCGTTCCAGGAAAAAGTTGCGGGACGATGTCGCGAATAGTGCCTTTGTAGCCGGCGTTTTCCATCAGCTGCAGAAAGTACTGACGTGCGCTGATGACATTGGCCAAAATTTCTTCTTCGAACTCGATATGGACTTCGAGCTTGGGCAAGCCAAACTCGTCCTTTTGATCCCGCGAGGGCCGGACGTAGTATTTCTCTTTGGGGATCATCGTTCCGAAAACCTGCACGCCGAAGGATGTCGACTTCTGGCCAAACCGGCTCTTGATCTTACCGATCGTGCCGAAAGCGCCGAGCGTCCATGAGCACGCAAGCAGCGGGTCTGATGCCGTATGCGGCAGGCGCGTCAGATATGCCGGGGGCGACAACGAGGTGATCGGCTTGTCTATGTCGACGGCCCACCACTCGCGCGGATGATCATGGAGATATTTGCCGAGCAACCCGGCGCTGTTTCCAAGGCCGTGCGGGCGATCGCTGCAGGCCGAATTGAACAACAGCTTAGGCGAGTTCAGCGGACCGCAGGCGATAACGAACGCGCTGCCGCTGACGCGCTTCTGCGTTTCTGTCTGCCGGTCATAGTAGACAGCGGCCCCTGCCCTTTGCTTCACCCGGTCCCATTCGAGCATCAGGACATGCGCTCCCGTGACGAGGCGAAATGCGGGATTATCCCTCAGCTTTTGCAACAGAAGCGCGTAGCTGTTGAAGGCAGTCCCGCGGCGAAGCAACAGGAATGGCGGTCCATCCGCCAGCGGCATCGTGGTCATCCCCTGCCCGTGCTTCAAGGCCGAGCGCGCAACCTGTTGCCAGTCGCTTGGGATCTGATGTTGGTAATCGCTGTAGCCCGCGGGCAAGCTCGGGACGCTGTTCGCTCCGGCCGTCACCCTCATGTGGCGTTCCGCGATTTCGTAATAGGGCGCGAGTTCGTCGTAGCTCACCGGCCAACGGAATTTCTCGTGCACCTGTTCGCCAGCCGTAAAATCTTCGGCGCAGAAGCGGGGCACGGCACCCGTCCACTGATTGGAAAGGCCGCCTAGGGCGTAGGTGTACTCGAGATTGGTCTCGGGGTTTCCGGTCACCACGAAGCCGCCGGCTTTGCGCATCGGCGGGAGGCGGCGATAAAAATTTCGTCCGCCGATCCTGACAAGCACGCCGTGCTGGATATCGTCGCCGGCTTCCAGCAGCGTTACAGGAATGCCTTTGCGAACCAGTTCGTGCGCGGCCATCGCGCCTGCCGGACCACTCCCAACCACAACGACGCGACGATCATCGACCATGAGCTTTTTTCTACATCATGTTTCCGCCTGATACTTAGCGTATTGGCTGTTTGGCGCCATAACCATCGAAGCTCTTGATTAGCGCAAGCGGCCCGCTCGAATTTGCCGATCAGCCCGCGCAAAGAATAGGCACAAGGCAATACGTGACGACGTTCTCGCAAATTGGTTGACGGGTATCGGAGAGATCCGCCCGGCAAGAGAAACAGAGGCGCTGCACATCGTTATGCCCGGCGCCGCCGCCGCGCGATTATCTCGGACGCCTGATCCCAATGTGCGAGGCGGCGCCGGCTCAGGGTCCACCAGTTCCGCCGACAATCACGGCGGTGCTGCCACCGGCTCCGCCAAGAATTTGCGCGCTCGTCAGGACGGTCGCAGCGTTGCCGACGTAGCCCGCGGCAGATGAGGTCCAGAGCGTCATGTAATTGAGAGCTTTTCCGACCTCGATCGAGTCCGCATTGGCAACGTAGAGGATGTCCTTGTCGCGCATCTGGAACTTCTGCGCCATGAAGAAGGCTGAGGGGTCTCGGAAATTCAACCTATAGACCGTCGGAATCCATTGCTGGCCTGGGGCGAACTTGCTGAGGTTCACATTCATCAGCTCAAGCGTCCGCCGGCGCTCTCCACGGTAGATGAAGGTTTGCGACGGGTTTGCCCGCTCATCCACGAGGCCGCCTGCTTTCGCAACTGCCTCGTTGAGGGACAGGCGCTCCTGACCGAATTGGAAGATGCCATCCAGACCGATCACATCGCCGCCACCGATCGTCGTGCCGCCGGTGGCATTCCCCAGTGCGCCGAACGCGACAAACGATCTTGGACGGCGATACACGTAAATCACGTCACCGGCCTCGACGTAGATATTTTCCCTCGGATTATTGATGATGTTCGAAAGACGAACGGTTCCGATCCTGTTTTTGCGTTGAAGGGTGATTTCAAGATCATAGGGCGCCAGCTTGCCGGTTGCGCCTGTGCTGGTCGTCTTCGATATCATGTCCAGAATGCGCTCGCCGGCACCTGTCAGCTTGATGCGGCCTTGCCCCGCGTCGCCGATGACAATCACGGAATCCGCATTTTGCTCGGTTACGTTGACGATGACCTGAGGCTCGATCGCGCGGCTCGCGAGCTTGGACTCTATTTCACGTTGTATCTCGTACGTTGTTCGTCCGGCCGCCTTAATCTGTCCCGCATAGGGAATTGAGATCGTACCCTTTCCACTGACCGTTTGAGCCGGAAGCGTTACGTAGTTGCCGGCGCGTCCCGCCGCGTCTCCCGTAACGAACAGGCCGCCCGCTGAAGATTCAAAAATGGACGTCTGAACCACGTCGCCGACGCCGACGCGGACGACAGGTACCGGCCCACGCTGCTGGCCGAACGTCCCGTAGAAGCTGTCCGGGGAAATATCGTCCAAGACGCTGATAACGAACGGATTGATATCAATCAGGGCATAGTCGAAGTCGACGGCGTTCCGGCTCGTATAGACCAGCAGCGGGTCGCGTCCGTTGGAAAGCGTTGTAGTTGCACCGGTATGGATATCGCGATAGCTCGGGCCGTCGACGGGCAGTTGTGTGCAGGCGGCAAGCAGACCAGCGACCGCTGAGACAATTCCAGGAACGATGATCCTATTACGGCCTCTGATCATCGATCCCTCTCACAAACCCATATCGGACAAGCATCAGGATGCCCGGCTCTCCCCGAAGCCGGACATGGACTATCCGCGAATATAATTGATTCGAGTACGGATAGTATGCGTGCGAGCTAAACGTAGCCCGGTGTTGCTCAGCAGCGCCACAAGGTCATGCGGCGTGCGATGCGAAAAGTTAATATCGGCCGTTCAAAGACGCGGAATCTTTCTCTGTGTGCTGACCGGTACCCAAAGCGAGCCACGCCGGGATATCCGCAGAGAAAAAGTCTATCCGAAAACATAATGAACGACATTCAGTGAGGGATTACTCACTCAACGAAGTACTCGGCAATGCGCCGGCCTTTGTAGGCCTCGATGGTTTTCAAGGTTGCAGGATCCGCCTTGTTGAGAACCATGCAGGAGATGCGGCTGCGGATGATCTCTGCTTCGGCCAGGGCTTCATCAACCAGGCTGCGCTTGGTCTTCCCCCATTCAATCACGAAGACGAACTTATCGATGAAGCGCTCGATCATCCGGATGTCCACCACCGACATGATCGGAGCGATCTCGATGACAATAAAATCGTACTTCTCGCGGGCTGCATTCAGCAGCCTCTCCATATGGGGCGAACCCAGCAACTCGGCGACGTTCGGGTTACGCTCCGCCATTGCACATGGCAGGACATCGACGCCCGATTTCTCGCGACGGTAGACATAGTTCTCGACGTGCGCCGGATCGTCCAAGGCCTCGAACAGTCCCTTAACGGCGTCGGGCGCGAGTTCGGCAGTGAGGTTCCGCCGGTGGAGATCGCAATCGATGATGAGCACCTTGCTCTTCGAATAGGCACTCAGAAGCGCCGCAAGATTGTGCGCAACGGTCGACTTGCCTTCATTCGCGACCGATGAAACGATGCCAATGACTTTGTCACCATCCGCGCTCGGGTATGCGCGCATTGAGGCGCGCATCTTTCGGATCGCCTCCGTGTAGCGCGAATACGGTGCCTCCAGGACGTAGTCGCTGAGCTTTCCGCTCGGGTCCTTACGCATGTCGACGGCCGGCAGAATAACGCAGTAGGTGCCGGTATCCCGCGTCACCTGCTCGGGTGTCCGATAAACCCCAGCCGCCCATTCTCGCCCTATAACTGCCGCGAGGCCCGACATGAAACCGAATACGATACCTCCTCCCAAGATCAACAATGACTTGTTGGAGTCCTTATGAAGGGGCGGAGCTCCCCTGGTGATGATATGAGCGTCTTCGGTTTCGGGTCGCGTCTGGTTCAGTTCGTCGAACTTGCGCAAGTCGGCATGATAGAGAACGCGCAATGTGTGCGCGGTAAAATTGAGATCCCGAAACTTCGCCTGTGTCGCAGTATCCAATTTATTCAAACGAGCAATCAGTTCGTCACTCGGAGGCTCAGGCGCAAGATCTTCTTCGATGTTATGGTATTCCCGCTTGGGGTCCGCTGCTTGCAGATCATCGGAATGGGAACCCTCAATTCGCTCCCTTTCAGCGCGGATCGCAGCGTTCAAGCCTTCCATTTGCTTGCGGATCTTTGCAACAGCCATGTGGTCCGGCCCGACGGCGTCCGCAATGTCGGTCGCCTTTCTTTCGAGGTCCACATATTCCGAGCGCAACCGTCCGATAAGCGCGTTTTCGGTGGTTGCCGTGCCCGTCAAATTGTTAGCAGCTTTGAACTCTTGCAGAGCTCGGTCCGCATTGATTGACTGCAGCCTCGTTTCCTGCAGCCGATCCTCAAGAAACTGATTGACCAACTTGTTGGAGGCAAGTTTGTGCGCCCGAGCCTGCGCAATGTACGTGTCAGCGATCGCGTTGGCTATTTTGGCAGCCTTGATCGGATCTTCTGAGCTGAAGCTAACGCTGATTACGTTATTGACATCGCCCCGCTCGACGGTCAGCCGGCGTAAAAACTTTTCGACGGCAGTCCTTTCAAGCAAGGTCTCATGATCGAGTGGAGTGGCGGTTTTCCAGCCAAGCATTTGCTTCAAGAAAGTCTTCAGCTTGCCGGCGCCGTAAGAAAGGCAGGGACCAGCCCAGCTTTCCGCACATGGGTTTTCGTCGGTTTCTGCAGAGCGCACCGCCGCCTGACCAACAAACTCTGGATCGTGGGCCAAATTGAGCGAGCGAATGACCGGCACAATGATACTGTCCGACGACAGAACATAGAACTGGCCCGCCATATCGACATCATCGAGCGTAGGCTGTTCGAGGATCTTACTGCTTTGGAGAAATCGATTGACGCTACGATCGACAAGAATACGAGCGCTACTCGTGTAAAGCTGCGGCATGAAGGCGACGATCGTGAGGGCCACGAGCAGCCCGGCGACAGCTCCGGCTAACGGGAACAACCATCCTCGTCTCAGTAGCCAGCGGAGATCTGAGAAGTTGAACAGATTGGCGTTAGATTTATGAGGCTCAACGGGGATGGAGAAATGGTCATCTGTCGCGAGCATGATATCGGGTCTACCCTGGAAGCCCAGTCAATCGATGCGATGCAATAGCGATTAAATTCATACGTATCCAGAATAACATGTAACAGTGGTTTACGTATATAGTGACGGATGCCCGGGTTTTTCTCTGTACGCCGCTTTTATTGGCGCATGAGCCTCAGCTGATGGACCAAACTCCAGCTCGATAGCCCGGCCACCTCGATTGCGCCGTACACCGCTTTTCTCGCGCGGCTGTTCTTCAGGCGCGGCAGGCTGATCATTAGCGACGTTTTACGGACGACCCCTGGCGGCTAGAACGGCGGATCTCAGGACAGCTCCTGGCCGAAGCTGTCGCCTGAGCTGCCTGAAATACGGATCGACGAAGCGGTCAATGACTGCCGCGAACGCGATCGAGATCAAAAGCGCGGCTGGGAACATGAGGTAGGGCTTCTCGGCGACCCAGGGAAAATCGGCGACAAAGAGCCGGATAACGACGTAATGGCTCAGGTAGATCGCGTAAGAGTAAACGCCGACCCTTTTGACCAGCGGCCAATTCAGGAACCGGAACGGCTGGACATCGGAGAACCGTATCGCGAAATAGAATATCGGCATCAAGGCGAGGCCCTGGAGGCTGTATCGGATTCCCTCCCGAAACGTTTCATTGCGATAGAGCAAAGTCACCAGCAGCACGCACCCTGCGAGCGTAAACAACGCCCATTGCCGCGGAGACATCGCGCCACCTCGGTGCAAGGCTTTGACGGGGTTCACGGCGACCGCCAGGATGCAGCCGTAAATGATCGAGTCGATCCGGGTGTCCGAAGCGTAATAGGTACGCAAGGGCGTAAAGCCCGGAGAGTAGATGAGGTACATTCGCCAGGCCAGGATGACCAGGCAGCCGAGCCCGAGCAGAGCGGCAATCGTGCGGAGGCGAATACTGTTACCCAGCAACAAGGAAATCAGGAGCGGGTAAATTATGTAGAAGTGCTCTTCGACCGCGAGCGACCACAGGATGCCCGTCCCATCGGGAACCGTATTTCCCGGATCGAAGAAGATGGCGTAGTAATTCGCGAAATATGTAACTTGGGCAGCCAGCCCGTACAGAGAGATGCCGCCCGGCAGCCATCCGGCATATGTGAGGCTGTAGGCCACCACTAGGGTGATCAACAAAGGTGGCATCAATCGCAATACGCGACGCGCATAGAATTTCGGAATATCGATTGCGCCAGTTTGCTCGCGCTCCACGAGCATGAGTGTGGTGATCAGATATCCGCTCAGGAAAAAGAATATCGTGACCCCAAGTCCGCCTGGCACCGCCGTGAACCCGGAGTGTGACAAAACAACGATAAGAACCGAGATCGCCCGTATGCCGTCTAGTGACGGGATGTTCGGAGCATGGGGCTTGCTCATACGCGCCTCGGTCCAGAATGCATATTTCAACTCTCGTTTGTTGGCCGCCGGCAAGCTGGGTATGTCTAAACATCCCCACTCCCTGAGACGCCGTCACTGCTGCCGGTCCTTCGAAAGGACGTCCGCCACCGCCATTGCCCCCTTGCCAAGCCGGTCCCGCTTAGAAAGTTGGAGCCGCTTCATCCGACAATCAGCTTGCGTGCGAAAAATCCTTCCGCGTAACGATTATTCGCACGACATTCCATTCCCCGCAATCGCGCGAGCCCGCGGAATGTCTCCTCGTCGAACCAATGCTTCGAGCGCTGCGTGCCGAAATGCTTTATCAGCAGTTCGATCTTGCGCTCCAAAACAGGTTCCTCAACCGCAACGTAGAAGTTTGGCTGGCCCAGATCGCCATCCCACTTGGGGATCTCGTATTCGAGTATCAGGTGGTCACGAAATGTATTCCAGGTATGGCGACAGACCTCCCGGTGATCCTGATGAGCATCGTCTCGCCGGTGCGTCAGAATCAGGTCGGGATTGAAGCGGCGCTTCAGTGACTCAAACCACTCCTTTATCTGCTCTCCCTGCGTCGGGAAAAATCCGTCTTTGAACGACATCACCTCAACGTTGCCGGCTGCTGCACCCTGTAGAAAAGCTTCCGCTGATCCTCTGGCCTCGCGCTCTCGCTCGCCGATCCCGCTCAAGACGCACCAGACAATGTTCAGCTTGGCGCCTTTTGAAATCCATTGCAGCAGCGTCGCGCCGGCGCCGATCTCAATGTCGTCGGAATGCGCGCCAAGGCACAAAATGGAGCGCTGCCCCCCTGAAGCCGGCAACATGAGCGGAAGCATCTCGCGTCCTACTCGGCGGCGTCCGAATGAATTCGCCAGGGCATGCTTCCCTTCTCGACCATTTCTTCAAGCACACGCTTATCCTGCAGCGTGTCCATGGCCCGCCAGAAGCCCTCGTACTTGAATGCGATGAGCCGTCGCTCTGCGATCAAGCGGTTGAATGGCTCAAGAACAAGTTCCTCGCCTTCTTGGATGTAGTCGAAGATCTTGTTCGAGAACACGAAGTATCCGCCATTAATCCATATCTCGCTTTCCTGGCTCGATCGCATGCGATTAACGGCACCATCACGCCCAAACTCGGCAAGATGAAAGTTGAAAGGCGGCCGAACGGCCACGAACAGGCCGACTGCGCCGCTTTTCTTCAGGTAGCTGATCATCTCGGGGAGCGGCGCGTCACTGAGACCGTCGCTGTAATTCGCCAAAAAATATTCTTCGTTCTGGACGATGTGCTTCACGGCCAGCAGGCGCTGTCCAATGTTGCGCCATACCCCCGTGTCGACCAGCGTAACGCGCCAATCAGGTGGTTGGGGGCCGAGAATTTCTACGTTCCTTCCGAAATTGGAGATGGTGCAGTCGCTGTAGGTGGAGGGATCAAAGGAGCGGAAATATTCACGTATGACGTTGGCCTTGTAGCCGAGGCACAGGATGAAATCCCGGTGCCCGAACTGGCTGTAATACTGCATGACGTGGAACAGTATAGGCTGGGGACCGACCGGGATCATCGGCTTCGGGATCGCTTCCGAATAATCACGAATTCGCGTGCCTAGCCCACCGCAGAAAAGAACGACCTTCATGTCCCCGCCTCTCCTACAAAACCCAGCGTGTCTTGCTTCTTAGCGCGCCTTCCAGAATTCCATTCTTTATTGCTCATTCTTGATTGCCCGCCAAAACCTGCGGTCTCAAAGGCGATATGGATGGGACAATATCCTATTTCACAGAGCGCGAACCCGTTTGAACCCAGATTGGTGAGTTTTTACCAAGAACCAACGAATAGGCGGACGTGAATGGAAGGTATGGGTGCATTTCACTTGCCTTCGCCCGCGCGGGCGTTGCACATTTAATCAGTGTACGTCAGCACTCATAGGAAGTGCAATGGTGTTGGGCTCACGCGATGGCACTTCCATTAAAAAAACTCTCGCCTCGCGATGGACATGAACCGAAGGGGGCGTGAGTGATATTTACCGAAACCAAGCTCAAAGGCGCATTTATCATCGACCTCGAACGCCGAGAGGATTCGCGGGGTTTTTTCGCCCGGGCCTTTTGTCAAAATGAATTTGCGGCGCACGGGCTGAAAACGTTAATTGCGCAATGCAATATCGCGCACAATCGATCAAAAGGAACGGTGCGCGGCATGCATTTCCAGTATCCGCCTGCTGCAGAAACCAAGATCGTGCGCTGCACCAAAGGCGCGATATTCGACATCATCGTGGACCTGCGTCCGGAAAGCCCGACGTATCTTCAGCACATCGGGGTCGAACTCGACGAGGTCAATCAGCGTGCCTTGTATGTTCCCGAGCGGTTCGCGCATGGATATCAAGTGCTGCGCGACGATACCGACACAAGCTACAGCGTCGGTGAATTCTATACCCCTGCGAGCGAAGGGGGCCTGATGTATAATGACCCCATGCTTGGGCTGAATTGGCCGCTTCCCGTGACCGTCATTTCCGAAAAAGACCAGAAATTTCCGCTCCTCGCAGAATCTAATACCGAATTGGCGCGGCGTATGAGCCTCGATTCCACGCTCGTCTCGCAAGCCTGACCGGGAGGAACGTCGATGCTGCTCATCGATAAGGCTTTGAAGCGACGCGAAGACGAAGGCCGGCCTATTCGCGTTGGCATTGTCGGCGCGGGCTTTATGAGCCAGGGGCTCACAAATCAGATCGCGCATAGCACACCAGGGATGCGTGTCGTTGCAGTCTCCAACCGCAAAGCCAAGCGAGCTCTGGACGTGCTTCAGTACGCCGGCTTCACGAATGCAAAGGTCGTGGAGTCACAGGCGGCGTTCGACCTCGAGGCAGAGCGCAGTTCCCCAGTCGCCACCCAGGATGCCTTCTTGATCGCCCGATCGCCGCACGTCGACGTCATCGTCGACGCAACCGGTGCCGTTGAGTTCGGGGCCCGTGTAGCGATGGAAGCCTTCAAGCACGGCAAAGATGCTGTGCTGATGAATGCCGAACTCGACGCCACCATCGGCCCGATCCTTCAAGTCTACGCGCGCAAATACGGCGTCATCCTATCGGCCTGCGAAGGAGATGAGCCCGGCGTTCAGATGAACCTCGTCCGCTGGGTGAAGGGCCTCGGCCTCATCCCGCGCGTGGTCGGGAACGTCAAGGGCCTGCAGGACCCTTACCGGAATCCCGAAACCCAGAAGGGCTTCGCCGAACGCTGGGGGCAGAACCCGGCCATGGTCACCAGCTTCGCCGACGGTTCGAAGATCAGCTTCGAGCAAGCGATCGTGGCCAACGCGACGGGCTTCAAAGTGCGCCAGAGGGGGATGTCGCGCGGTCAGGTCTTCAACGGCGATATCATGAAGATTTCTGATCTGTACGATATCGAGGAGGCGCGCGCGCTCGGCGGTATCATCGATTACGTGGTGGGTACGCCGTTGACGAAAGTCTACGTTCTCGCGGAGCACAGCGACCCCAAGCAAAGGCACTACCTGAATTTATATAAGATGGGCGAAGGTCCGCTCTACCCGTTCTTCACTCCTTATCATCTTGTTCACTTCGAGGTGCCGAACGCCATCGCTCGGGTTGCTCTGTTCCGCGATGAAATCGCGCCTCCGCTCGGCGGTCCGGTTGTCGAGGTTTGTGCCGTTGCAAAGCGTGACCTCAAGGCCGGCGAGATTCTCGACAACTCGGGAATGTTCATGACCTATGGCGAGGCGGTGAATACCGAGGAAATGAGTGGCGGCCGATACCTGCCGGAGGGGCTGGCAGAGGATTGCAAGCTAAAGCGCGACGTCGCGAGAGATACGGTTCTCACCTATGATGATGTCCTGTTGCCAACAGGCCGGCTCGCCGATCACCTGAGAGCGGAGCAGTACCGGCATTTCCGAAATGAGACTTGGCTCGGAGATCTCGTTACTTTACCGGCGTAGGGGGTCCGCTTTCCGCATTTGCGCCGTGCCGTTCCCCCGCATCGTTCTAGGCTTCGAGAGCGTTCACGGTGTGGCGAAGCGTCGAGTCGACGATACCTTCCGTCAGAAGCTTTCTGATATGACCGATGCGCTGGTAACGCGGGCCTTCAAATTCTTCATGGGTTAAACCCGACGCTTTGAAAGCTTCGTAAACCTGTTGGGCACCTGCCCTCGCCGTCCATCGCGGTTTGAAGTCCGGCAACGCGCGAGTGATTTTGTCAAAGTTCACGCGATAGCAGCGCTTGTCGGGACCGGCGTCGGTCGCATATTCGACGCGGCAGCCCGGCACGACTTCCGCAACGATATTCGCGATCTCGCTGATCCTGTAGTTCTCCGACGTGCTTCCGACATTGAATGCTTGATTGAAGACTTTCTCTGCCGGAGCGTCCAGCGCAGCAACGAAGGCGCGCGAAATATCCTCGATGTGCACGATCGGCCGCCATGGCGTGCCGTCCGATTTGAGGTAGATCAGCCCCTTTGTCACCGCCCACGCCACGAGATTATTCAAAACGATGTCGAAGCGCATCCTTGGCGAAAGCCCGTAGGCGGTTGCAGGGCGAAGGAACGTCGGGCAAAAATCGTCGCTCGCCAATTTCGAAATGTCGCGCTCGGACCAGACCTTGGATTCTCCATATGCTGTCACAGGATTGAGCGCGGCGGTCTCGTCAACGAAATCGTCTCCCGCCAATCCGTAATTGCTGCACGATGAAGCCATGACAAAGCGTCCAACGCCTGCGCTTTTGGCGACCCGAGCAACGTGCACGCTACCTTGATGGTTGATCGCATACGTCGTCTCGCGATTGAGGTCGCTCAACGGATCGTTGGAAAGCGCCGCCAAATGAACGACGGCGTCGTATCCCGCTAGATCTTTTCTTTCGAGATCGCGGATATCCTTTCGGATCGAGGGGATATCGACGATCTTGCCGCCACTCGCGAAGGTGCAGCGCTCATAAAGATCGCTGTCGCACCCGGTAACGCTGTGCCCGGCCGCGAGGAGGGCTGGTGTCATTACGGTGCCGATATAGCCCAAGTGGCCGGTCAAAAGAATTTTCACGAGGTTCTCTCAAGCTGACTGTTGGATGCCGATACTTGCCGTGCCGTTAGCTCAGGTCCGCCCGAGTGCAGGCGGTGTTATCAAGGACAGAGCCGCCTTCAGCACTCGCTATTCCCAATTGTAGACGCCGGCGCGAGGCCGCGCCCGGGGAACGTACATACTGGCAGCCACAACGACGTCTTTCGCCAGGTTTGGTGAATAGCGCACAATCCAGTGCAACAGAGCCGCGCCGCAACGCAAACGCTCCG
The DNA here is from genome assembly GCF_035687085.1 of Hyphomicrobium sp. Classification (GTDB taxonomy): domain Bacteria; phylum Pseudomonadota; class Alphaproteobacteria; order Rhizobiales; family Hyphomicrobiaceae; genus Hyphomicrobium_B. Next base: position 52,684 of record NZ_DASRYS010000011.1, read on the forward strand.
TCAGCGAGATCGGCGCCCTTAAGACAGCATCGCAGAAGCTCGACAGTTCGAGCCAGTTGGGGAATGACGCCTTGCCCTTCGCAGCCGGGTTGTACCAAACCATCCGGTCGCGCCAGTTGAGTTTGTAGTTCTTCGCATGATAGCGCAGGTAGAACAGCGGGCGATCGATCCGCACGAAGGGGCCCAGGAATGCCAACCGGCACAGGAAAACCGCGTCGCTGTTGGTGAAGTTCTCCATTGGCCGCACGCTGCGCAAAGCGTCGCCGCGGATCACTCCGTACATGCACTCGCAATAATAGTTCCGGAACATCAACTCGCGGAAGCGTCCCGAGGGCGTATCAGCAGTTCCGCGCGTCGCATGGAACTGGTTTATCTCGGCGTCGGCTTCGTTAATCACGACTGTGCGGGTGTAAGCAATGACGACCTCGGGCCGCTCCTCGAGAACAGCAACACACTCTTCGAGGTGGGTGGGTGCCAACTTGTCGTCGTGCGCCGATAGCCGCACGTAGCGGCCTCGGGAATATTCAACAGCGAGGGCCTGGTTGCGCGCGCCGCCAATGTTTCGCTCGTTTCGATAGTATCGGATACGCGCGTCGGCTTCCGCGAACTTCCGGCAAATCTGCTCCGTCCGATCGGTGGAGGCGTTATCACTGATGATCAGCTCGAAGTCGGTGAAGGTCTGCGCAAGCATGGATTCGATAGCCGCCGCCAAATATGGCTCCCCGTTATAAACGGGTAAACAGATGCTGACGGCCGGCACAGTCTCATCATACGCGTTCATTGCACATTCGCCTTCCTATGCGTTTCTTCCATCTCATCTCTGTTGCAATTTACGGGCCCCGTACTGCGGCACTGCAAATCCGAGGTGCTCAACGGGCCATCAGCCCGCTGCAGCCAAGCCTCCCGCCAATATGGATAAATTTTTTTCGGGCAGAAAAAGCGACCCGTGCTGCGCTCACCCGAGCAGACGGCGTCTTCAAGCTTGATGCATTCGTTACGAAACCTGAGCATCCTGCCGGTGTGCTCTTCGATGATTTGGCTGACGCGCCCGCGCACCTGCAAAACGCGGCCGCAAAACGGTACCATCTCAATATCGAAATGCAGACCGCGGTTACTACCGTGCCTGGTGAGCGTCCCCTCGATCTCACGCATAGACTTTACTCGAACCCATTCGCCACGCTGAAGGTTGAGGGGATCGGGCGGCGGCGGCGCCTTCTCGTTCGGCCCCTTTGGCCGGCGCAAGAGCCTGAAACGGTGGAGCGGCTGCATATATGCCGCGCGCGCCATCACCTTCGCGAACCTCAGAGGCCCGACGTTGCCCGACCGGAACTCATTAAAATACGGACGAGGGTCGGTGTTCGACAGTGGCAGGGACGCCCTGTTGGCCTCTGTCACCTGGCACTTCCAGCGGACATCGTCGCCTTCCCCTTCCCCCGACGCCCTGACGTTCGGCTCGATGCGCGCCAGCAGCAGGGCGACCTCGGCTGGATCCTGTTTGATGACTGGGCCGGCGAGCACGTCGACCTTCTTCAGCCACGCCTCATTCCAATAGATGCGGCAATCGGCTTGGCAGCCGCCGTGAGCGCAGCCATTGCAGCGCAGATCATCGAGCAGCACGGTATCGCGCATCCGCCGGCTTCTCAGTGTGCTGCCAATGGTATCGCAGATCTTGTCCGCTCTCGCCGACACCGTGTAGCGGCGTCCGAGGTAAGGGATCATCTCCGGCATGAAGGGCATTGCGCCGAGCGCGCCCTGATGGTCGAGCGTGGCGAGAATTTCGCTGGCGCTGCAGACTTCGACGATGTCGCCTCTGCGCAGTGCTCCTTCTCGCATGCCGTCGCCTCCCGATAGTGGGATCGACGATAGGCGGCCGAGCTAACTCAGCACTACCTCGCCGACCGTTTTTTGGCGCCTAAGCGCTTGCTCGCTATGCGCTGGTTCTTTTTGCTGCGATGAAAAAACTCAACCCCGAGGCATTTCATAAAATGCATGATTACGACGTATACGGCATTTCGTAAAGTAGGAGCCGAATTATTGGTAACTTGCAAATCTAGTTGCACTGCAAATTGTAATGCCTGGCGCGCGCTGCAATGCACCCAAGATGCTTTTAAATTCCAAATGCCTTCTAATTAAAACGTCTCGGGCGCAGTTGAATTCCCGAGCGCTTTTCGAAACTAAGCTCTCTCGACCACGAGTATCCAGTCATCTGAACCGTCCGGGTGCGATGCCGGGAATGCGATTGTCCGGTTCTCGATCGGTAATTCGGATTTGGAAATAAGGCTATATTCGCCCGTCGTTGGATCGTACCAACTCAACTTCACACTTGTTGCGCCGGAAATCACAGTCGTCCTCACCGTGACCGAGCGGCCCGTGGGAAAGTAAGCAAGGGCTGCAACGTTCGAATATCCGGACGCTGCTTTAGCATCCCCGTCTCCTATGCCTACCCTGACAAACCGGCCGTCGTCGCGAGCCCAGGCGGGGTCGGCGACATACTTATCGATCAAAGACCACGCATATTTGGCTTGCCGTAGTGGAGGATCGCCGAGAATCTCGAACCAATGCCGTCCACCGTCGTAGATACCCGCGGCTCCGAACGGCCACCATTTTTCGTGACCAAAATTGATTCCAATGCCACCGCGCAGGAAAACCGCATAGTTTCTCTCGCGGTACTGTTGGTCTTTGTTTCCGCTGTAATGGGGTGAATTGACGTATGGGGGCTCGATGTCGACGACGCCGTATCTTTCGGCTCCGCGTTCTCCATAAACTGCATCGAATACTTCGACCGAATTACTTCCGTAGTCGTACAACCCATTGGCACTTTGTTTGAACCACTGGTAGCCGCCCTCTCCTCCTTCCGACTGTATGAATTGTTGGTAGCCGGTTGGGCCGCGCTGCTGCTCCGCAATGATCAGACGGTGACTGCCGCCTTCTCCGTCCTTTAAGCCGTGGAATACCGCATCGACCTGCCGGCCAGCCGCATCGCCCGCGGACCAGACGAAGTCGCCCATGACGTGCCAGACAATGTTGGGATACCGGGTGTAGCGCACCGCGAGAGACTTGCCGTACTTGTATGCGTTGTCCGGTCCTGCCCTCAGCAAATCCAATGTCGTACCGCTGTCCCCCCAGCTCAAGAACAGGGAAAGCACAACGGTCATTCGCAATCGGGTTGCCTCCTCGACAGTCCAGTCCATTGACGCCCAAGCCGGGCCGAAATCCGATGCGAAGGGCGCCCCTATGAAAAACCTTTGCCCGGATCCGTTTTGGTAGCGGTCCCCAAAGCTGTTGTTCAAATGCACGCCGAACGGAGCCACGGTGATGGCGTTGAAGCCAAGGGACTTCAATCCTTCCAGGGCGTGCGTAATCGTGGCATTGGAGCATCTCTGCGCCATCGCCCACGACGACATCGTCTTCAGCAGATAGACGTTTCCGTTCTGATCGATGAACCGGCGCCTTGAGGCTGCGACTGGATAAGAAAAGTTTGTGTCGACGGCGCCTGGGACGCGAAGTTTCCATGCGGTATCCGCGGCAACCTCGCCGCAATCGCCTGCAGCAAGGCGCAGGCCTATCACAGACGCATAATGTTCTGACTGCGCTTCGAATCTCAGCATGAGAAATGCCGAGATGCCGATGATCGCAAGCGCTATCATCGAACTCGGTGATTTCACGGAGCGGCCACGAATTTTTGGGGCCATGTTGTTTGTCGTTTCTTGTTGGGCTTATGACCGAGTGTTTTTGGAATTTATTATGCGATGCAGGTAGATGCCGTTTGGTGACAGGGACAGCCGTCAGCCCATTCAGCTTCGGTCCGTCCTCACCCAAGTCGTGGCGCGGCCACCGGCGAGAATGCGGATGTGGTGGCGCAATTTTGCGTAGACGTATGGGATGATCGACATCAGAGATTTGGCCGGCAGGACATCGCGGCCGTGGCCGCACCAGGCAAGCACCATGCTTAAGATCAACGCCGCGACGGCAGCCAGTCCGATATAAAGAGGGATGGATGACAGGCCCGACGCAGCCGCCGATGCCGCGATCGCCACGATGGCGAACAGTTTGAGGGCGAGAAGGAACAGTGGCGGCACGGCAAGGTCCAAGGCCATCGCTAGCAACCGCATGCTGCGTTGAGCAATGGCAGACGAGATCAGTCGCGGCACCATCGAGCGAATGAGGTCTTGGTGGCCCTGCTCCCATCGCTGCTGTTGCGTAAGCCGCCCCTGGGCAGACGCTGCGAAATGACTCGTCACGAGTGCCGATGGACAGAAGAGCGGGAAATGCCCTCTCATGGCAAGGTCGATCCCAAGTTTGAGATCTTCGGTCAGGGCCCCTGTCGCAAGATCGGCCGATCTCAAGGTCGCCCATGGAAACGCCATTCCGGTCCCCACCAGCTGACAGGGAAGGCGAAGGTTGGAGAGACCGAGCGGGCGCACCCAGTTCTTCACCCGCCAGGTGAACTCCGACACGCGGTCATTGAGGGACGACTCCGCCGGCGCGCTCATCAAGTAAAGGGCTTGCACCGGCCGTCCGGTGGCGAACGCCCGTTCGGCTAGAATATCCACGGCGCCATCTGCCAGCCGGCAGTCGGCATCAACCATGATGACGACCTCGGGGGCTGCGGCAGACAGATGCCGGATTCCATAATCAAGCGCATGGCCTTTGCCGCGGTTTTGCTCATCCCGCCGCTCTATGACTTCCGCTCCCGCCAAGCGGGCGACTTCCGCCGTATCGTCAGAGCAATTGTCGGCAACGACCAGCAGGCGATTACCCTGGCCGATCTGGGCCAGAACGTCGGCCAACGTGGGAAGCATGCGTTGGCCTTCATTGTGAGCGGGAACGATGACAGCGAGCGAGTGGCCGCCGGGACAAACCTTCAGATGCCGATCTCTTTTCCAAAGCGCTGCCAGAACTTCGGTCAGCAGAATGAGGACGGGGATGCATAGGATAAACGTAACGGCCCCCAGGGCTCCCGAAATGCATGCAGCGGCGGCACCAGACATTTCGTGAAACCCCACTTCTACTCATTTACACGGCCGAGATGCTCCAAAGTGCGGCACGTCCCTAACGCGAGCGTCACTGCGCTATTTTTCGTCAGTCTACATCGCGTTATCGAGGTGCCAATTTCATACTTCCGGTCAGGCGCGCAGTCGCGGTTGCCACATCTGGGCGACGACCAAGCCAAAAATTTTTGGGCACTTCAGGAGGTATCGCTGCGCCAGTCTCTTGGGATCCGACACCAGCCGGTGCAGCCATTCCAACCCTGAATGCTGCATCCACCGCGGAGCCCGCTGCTGCCTGCCGGTGAGAAAGTCGATCGAAGCGCCAATACAAAGGAGCACGCCCTTGGCGTCGGGATATTCAAGAAGACGATGCGCTAGGGTCTCTTGCTGCGGCGAACCAACGGCCAAGAAAATGATGTCTGCGCCCGCACCACAGATGAATGCGATGCAGCTTTGCACCTCGGCTTCCGATGAGATGAAGTTCATCGGCGGCGTGTAGGAGGCAATCGCAAGGCCGGGATATCGCTTGCCGAGGATGACGCTGTCAGAGGCGCTCGGCCCGACGATCGCGACTTTCAATCCAAGGCTTGATGCCCGTTCCAGAAGACCGGCGGTAAGATCGCTGCCCGTTACGACGTCGAGCTTCGATCCGCACAGTCTCGCCAATCCCTTCAGCACGCGGCTGTCGCAATATATGCGCCATGCGGCCGCGTATTTGTCCCTGAGTTTGTCCCCCTGCTCGTGGATATGGACGACGTGCTGCACGTTCGGAGTGACGACGTATCTGAACGGATGTCCGGCGCCGCTCAACATGTCCTCGATCGCGGTCTCAAGGGAGCCGCCGTCGAATTTGAGGCCGAGAAATTCCACCCTGCTGGCACGCATACAAGAGATCCACCGTACACTGCGTATCTCTTTTACGGCCGATAAATAAAAGCAATAGGAAATTTGATTTTAATTTTATAAATCGCGCACCAGGTTAATGTGAACGGCATTCCGGGCTGCAATCGGTCAGCACAGTGCTCATCTGTTGCTCACTGTACGTATCTAAAATGCGTGTGCATGGGCGCGCGGGCGACTTGGCCTTGCACGCAACGACGGCGCGCCGCTCAATCCGCGTGCGTTGCAATTTGAGAGCAGGATTTTGGAGGCGAGGTCTTCATCACGCCGTCAGATCCGGGAATGAGCAGGATTGAGCGCCGCCGATCGCGCAGGTTGCGCCAGCCGGCGGTTTCAATTCAGCAAGGCGGCAACATACCCGGCAATCGCGAGGGAGGCGGTTAGCCCTGGGCTTTCAATGCCGTAGAGGCCGATGAAGCCGCGCACCCCGTGCTCCTGTTCGCCATGGATTGCGAAGTCGGCGGGGGCTGCGCCTTGCGGGTAGATCTTCGGCCGGATGCCGGTATAGGCGGGAATGAGTGCGCCTTCGGGAAGGGCCGGCCAGTAGCGCCTGATCTCCCTGGCGAACACCTCGCGCCGCGCGTCCGTGTCGACGAAGGTGTAGTCGATATCGTCCTGCCAATGGATGTCGGGGCCGAACTTCGCCGCGCCCGACATATCGAGCGTCAGGTGAATGCCCAGCGCATCGGGCGACGGCATCGGATAGACGAGGTGCTTGAAGGGACTTCGAGACTGCAGCGCGAAATAGTGGCCTTTCGCTGGGTAAAGGCCGGGCACGGCGTAATCCGGTTTAGCGGCGGCAAGCATGCGTCCGATCTTGGAGGCGCCCAGGCCCGCCGCATTAACGACGTTCGCGCAGGTGAGGCTCGTGACTTCTCCCCCTGACGTGATCGAGACGCGGAATTCGCCTTTTGAGACCGCCGCTATGCCCGTCACCTCGGAATTGAATACGATCTGGCCGCCCGCCTCCAGAAGCCGCGTCTCGAACGCCGCCATCAAGCGGTGGCTGTCCATGATCCCCGTCGAAGGCGACAAGGTTGCAGCGACGCACCGGATCTGCGGCTCGAGGCGTCGCGCTTCCTCGGCCGTCAACCGCTGCAGATCATCGACGCCGTTGCGGATCGCTTTGCCTTCGATGATCGCAAGCTGATCGATTTCGGCCTCGTTCGTCGCGACGAGGAGCTTGCCGCAGCGATTGACGGGCACGTGATAGTCTTCAGCGAACGCGTAAAGACGCTTGCGGCCTTCGACGCAGAGTTTGGCGCGCAGCGAGCCTTGCGGATAATAAAGTCCGGCGTGGATCACTTCCGAGTTGCGCGATGACGTTTCCGTGCCGAACGCGCCGTACCGCTCGATAACGAGCACGTCGTGTCCGAGATTGGCCAGCTCGGCCGCTATGGCGAGACCGACGGCTCCGGCTCCGACGACGATTGTTTCTATTTCGAGTTCCATTCCGCTGGGCATCGCCGCAAATGCCTTCCCCGCTTGGCGCCATCTCAACTACCCCGCGCTTGCGCGATGGTGAATGCATTTCGCCGATAAGATGAACATGTTTCGCCGCTTGCATTTCAATTGAACGTGCAAATCGCGGCGGCGGAACGTTGATCCCATTCGCTGGTTGCGCTGCGAGATGCGGCTGCGCTTCTACATTCCCGGCCCATCCGGCGAAGCTTCGCAGCAGGTCAGACTTTAGGCAGAGGATCCGCAATGGCTGAGAAAATGAGATGGCATCCGTTCGATTCCGAACGGCACAGCACCCGCAGGCAGACCAAGCGCGCGCGTTCAAGCGAGAAGGCGCGGGTTGATGAGCCGGCCGGGGACCGCCGTCGCGGCCGGGATCAACGCCTTGACGCCCGCGGCCGCCTCCGCGGGAAGGAGCGCGCGAGAAGTATTCGATAGCCGCGGACCCCTCCCCGCAAGGGGGAGGGGAATCCCAGAAGACCGGGACCGCTCAGCCGTGGCCGACGATGCTCTTGATCTCGAGGAAGTCGGCCACCGCATGGTGTCCGGCTTCGCGGCCGTTGCCCGATTGCTTGTAGCCGCCGAACGGCGCCATCGGATCCCAGTCGGGATAGTTCACGTAGATCGTCCCCGCCCGCAGCTGGGCTGCGACGCGGCGCGCCCGTTCGATGTCGCCTGACTGCACGTAGGCCGCCAAGCCGTACGGCGTGTCGTTGGCGATCTCGATCGCCTGCTCTTCGCTGTCGTAGGGGATGATGCAGAGCACGGGTCCGAAGATCTCTTCGCGCGCGATCGTCATGTCGTTCGTAACGTTCGAGAACACCGTCGGGCGGACGTAGTAGCCGACGTTGAGCCCGTTGGGACGGCCGAGGCCGCCCGCTTCCAACTTCGCGCCCTCGTCGATGCCAACCTTGATGAGCAACTGGATCTTGTCGAATTGAACCTTACTGACGACCGGGCCGAGTTCCGTCGTATCCTTATCGGGCGGACCGACTATGGCTTTCCCCGCCTGCTCGCCCGCGACCTTCGCGGCTTCTTCATAGCGATTGCGCGGCACGAGCATCCGGGTCGGCGCGTCGCAGGACTGGCCGCTGTTGGCGAAGCAGGCGTTGACGCCGTCGCGCACGGCCGCCGCCAGATCAGCGTCATCGAGGATGATGTTGGCAGACTTGCCGCCGAGTTCCTGGGCGACGCGCTTCACCGTGTCGGCGGCGGCCTTGGCGACACGGATGCCGGCACGCGTCGAACCCGTGAACGACACCATATCGATATCGGGATGGCTCGAAATCGCCTCACCCACGCCCGGGCCGTCGCCGTTGACGAGGTTGAAGACGCCGGCCGGCAATCCCGCTTCGTCGAGAATTTCTGCGAAGACGATCGCGTCCAGCGGCGCGACTTCGCTCGGCTTCAGCACAATCGTGCAGCCCGCGGCCAGCGCCGGCAGCACCTTGCAGAGCACCTGATTGATCGGCCAGTTCCACGGCGTGATCAGGCCGACGACGCCGATCGCTTCCTTGACGACGACCGTCGTGCCGATCGTTTCGCGGAATTCATAGTGCTTCAAAATTTTGATGATCGATTCCAAATGCGCGATGCACGTTGCCGTCTGCGCATTCATGCTGAAGGACATGGGCGAGCCCATTTCGCGCGTCACGATTTCGGCAATCTCGCGTTGGCGGCGGCGGAAGATCTCCAGGGTCTTCTCAAAAAGCGCAATCCGCGACTCCACGCTCGTCGTCGAAAACTTCGGAAATGCGCGCCTTGCCGCTTTCACCGCCGCATCGACATCGGCCTTCGAGCCCATGGCGATCTTCTCGAAGGGCTGCTCTGTCGCGGGATCGATGACGTCGAGATAAGCTGGCGTGACGGGGTCCACCCAGCGGCCGTCGATATAGAATTTCGTTGCGTTCTTCATGTCGGTCCTCAGCATCTGCGCGCGCGTACGTGTAGCCGACCAGCCCTCAGGCGGCCAGACGGCGGGCCTCGATCACGAAGGATTATTTCTCCCTCGGCATTTCCGCCCCAACGGCCGCAGCACAATATTCGTGCGATTTGCGTATTTGGCCGTAGGCTGCAAACTCCAGGCTCCGGGCGAGCCGCGGATTGCTAACACTTCGTGCACCTCTTGCTGTAGGATTCAGCACACGTCGGACAAAAACCGATAATAAAAGCGCACGCCAGGGAGTGCGAATGCCTTTGATCGTGTCATTCCTCAGCCAGAAGGGGGGCGTCGGCAAAAGCACGCTCGCCCGGGCGCTTGCCGCCGTCAGCTCGACGGGCCATTTGCGAGTGAAGCTCGCCGATCTCGACGTCCAGCAGCAGACCGCCGTCCGATGGGGGAAGGCGCGCAAACAGCGCGTGTCCGCCTTGCCGATCGAGATCGGAGCCTTTCGCAGCTTCGAGGACGCGCTCGAAGACAGCGACGCGTTCGATCTCATCATCGTCGATACGCCGGGCCACACGAGCGCCGCGACGGGCACGGTCGCGCGGGCATCGCACGTCGTCGTCGTGCCGACGAGCGCGACCATCGACGATTTATATCCGACCGTGCTTCTGCTGCATGCGCTGGAGGAAATCGGGATTTCCCGCAATCGCCTCGCCATCGCGCTCTGCCGCGTGCTGGAGCCTGGCGAGGAGAAGACCGCGCGGGATTACGTCGATGCTGCTGGCTACGAGCTTTTGCCGGGGTTCATCCCCGAACGCGCGACGTACCGCAGCGCGCAGAACCGCGGGCAAGCGCTGACCGAGGCTGTCGATGCCGCCGACGATGACCCCACGAACCTGCTGATCGAGGGTCTGCTCCGAAAAATCGCTGCCCAGTCGGCTGCCGGCAAGCGGAAGGGGTAAAGCGACGCGATCGCTTGGCCCCGGGAACAGCTTCGCGGCTAGTGGGCAAACCGCGACTTCAGCAAGCCGATCACGAGTGCCGTCACGCCGCCGCTGAAGCCGCCGGTGAGGAAGCCGGAGATGATCGTGCCGATGTCGAGCCCGGATGTCGCCGCCGTGCCGCCGAGGCCTAGCAGCGCGTTCAAAATCTGCCCGCCGACTCCACCGCCGATGGCGCCGGCAATCGAGTTTCCAACGGTGCCCAGGTTCGTCTTCTCGGACAGCGATCCCGCGGCATTGCCGCCGAGTGCTCCGCTGATGAGCTGCACGATCAATGAGGGGATATCCATGGAAAGTCTCCTCGAGGGCCGCAATACACAGCCGGGAGTTCCGCTTCCGCCTCGAGCGCTCGCCAGGCCGGACGCCACATCAGCAGAGAACCGGCGGCCCGTCGCCGCAATTTCCTTGATAGCCCTAAGAAACCTTGACCTGGGAATTGAGGATGCCCGGCTCACGCCTATGGCGCAGGGCATCTGCCGATAAAGGGCGGGTTGCTGCGTTCAGGGCGGGCAAGGCGGTGAGCGCCATCGCTGGCCCGCAGTCTTCCGGGCCAGGGACAGCCGGGCCACAAACGGAGCTGCGCCTTTCTTGAAAGGCGCCCTATGTTCTTATTGCGCTGAGCGGCCCGATCAGGCGGGGAAGCACAGCCAGGCGCCCAGGCAGGTTTTGGGCGTCGTCACCTTGCAGGCCATCTGCGAGGAGTGGCACGTCGTTGTCGTTGAGCCGTCTTCGCATTACTTGAACGGGGCCCTTGCCCTCGCGCCCCTGCCCATAAATGATGTTTGCGAGGCCGTTCGTCGCGAAGAGCTTGGCGATGTCGTGCGTCACGGCTTCGCCGACGGCGCGAACCTTGACGCAATCGCCCGCATGAGCCGTCGCCGACAGGGAGCACATCACGGCCGTTGCGGCCAAACCCAATTTCAGAGAACGCATCTGCCCCTCCAAATGAATGGTCATCCCCGGACCGGAAGCTAGTTGAGCGCTGAGACCGCGACAACGGAATCGGCCCGCGGCAACGCGGCCAACACGCAAGGAACGGGAACGCGTGCCGCTTTGGCCACGATGCCTTTGCTATCGTTGGAGAACATCCCGGCGAGACTGACCGGGCTTCGCTGCGGATTCGTCGGCAGCAATGAGAGTAGGTCTTAGGGTGAAGCGGCCTAGTGCGTCGGGCGCGAGCGGCCGCTAGGATCTAGAAAAGGGAAATCGCACATTTGGCTGGGATGCCAGGATTCGAACCTGGGAATGGCGGAATCAAAATCCGCTGCCTTACCACTTGGCTACATCCCACCAGCACGTGAGGAGAATCACCGCCTTAGCGATGTTGGCGGCACCATAGTCAGTCGTTCGCCGCCCGGCAATGGCACGCGGCAATGCGCTCACCCCCTCTTCCACATCCATCCGCCGCTTCGTGGCGCATCCGAACGGCAAATCGCAACCCGCGGCGATTGTTGCATGAGGAACCTGCGAAATTGCTGGTTCAAGCCGCTTGCGGGACCCGAACGAGGCCGCTATAACCCCCCTCTCTTCGACGCCCACCGGGCGCCGGGGACAGCCTAAATTTAGGCCGACGGTCGGGCGGAGCGTAGCGCAGCCTGGTAGCGCACTTGCTTCGGGAGCAAGGGGTCGGAGGTTCGAATCCTCTCGCTCCGACCAGTCTTTTCAGTTCCTTCCAAAATCCCATCTGTAACGGCGCCCAAGAAACCGCTCATGAAGTGCGCCTTTCGCAGGGTGCAGTAGCGGACGGCATCAAGAGAACGACGCCGCCTTAAGCTCCGGCGGCGATGCCGCAGCAAGTTTCGCCCGGTGCTCCGCCACCACCTTGGGCCGCCGCCGCTACCGTTCTGAGACGCGACGCCGACCTCGCTCACGGCCGGATATTGCAGGGCCTCCGTCAGGCATTGTGATCAGCCGGCTCACCGCAAGGGGGGAGTCGCCAACGCCAAAAGCGGCGCAGATTGACAGTATTGGGGAACCCACTAAACCCAGCCGTCACTTACCGCCTGCCGGGATCTCGCGCGCAGGCATCGCGACAGGAAGCTCCCGCCCATGAAATTTCTGGTCACCGGCGCCGCCGGCTTCATCGGCTATTACACGGCGGCGCGGCTTCTCGATCGCGGTGACGAGGTCGTCGGCATCGACAACGTCAACGGCTATTACGATCCTGCGCTGAAGAAAGCGCGTCTCGCCAAGCTCGGCCCTCGGAAAGGCTTTTCGTTCCTGCACATGGACATTGCCGACCGCGCGCCGATGAACGAGTTGTTCCGCGTCCAGCGTTTCGACAAGGTCATTCATCTCGCCGCGCAGGCGGGCGTGCGCTACGGCAGCGAAAATCCCGGCGCCTATATCGATTCCAACATCGTTGGCACGCAGAACGTTCTCGAGGGATGCCGGCATAACGGCGTGAAGCATCTCGTCTTCGCCTCATCGAGTTCGGTCTACGGCGCCAACACCAAAATGCCGTTCAGCACGCACGACAACGTCGATCATCCCATCAGCCTTTATGCGGCGACGAAGAAAGCTAACGAGCTTGCGGCGCATGCCTACGCCCATCTCTACGGGCTTCCCGTCACGGGCTTGCGCTTCTTCACGGTCTATGGCCCGTTCGGGCGGCCGGACATGGCGTATTTCAGCTTCACACGGAAAATTCTGGCGGGCGAGCCGATCGAGGTTTTCAGCAACGGCCATCACGCGCGCGACTTCACCTACATCGACGACATCGTCGAAGGCGTCGTGCGCACGGCCGACCGGATTGCTGCGCCCGATCCCAACTGGAACAGCGCCGCGCCCGATCCCGCCACCTCGAACGCGCCGTTCAGGCTTTACAATATCGGCAACAACAATTCGGTCGAGCTGATGGACTTCATCGCGACGATCGAAAAGGCGACCGGCCGCGAGGCGAAGAAGATCTTTCTTCCGCCGCAGCCCGGCGACGTGGCGAAGACTTACGCTGATATTGACGATCTTGCCCGCGATGCCGGCTTCCGTCCTTCGACCCCGCTCGCCGAAGGCATCGGCCGCTTCGTCGATTGGTACCGCTCCTACTACGGCGTGTGAGACATCTCTCTAACGCGAATGCGCGGTCGCGACAGCACCACCGTTGTCATCCCGGGCGAGCACCTTGCGAGACCCGGGACCCACCTTCGATGCAGTCCTGGGTCCCGGCTCTGCGCTTCGCTTCGGCCGGGATGACAGTGGTGCGTGAGACGGGCTGACACGTTCATCCCTCGTCCCATCAAGTGTCATCCTCGGGCTTGTCCCGAGGATCCATCATGCAGCGGCAACGAGTTGAACCATGGATCCTCGGCATAAAGCCGAGGATGACAGTGGGAGCATAACGTTCATCCCAACCACCTTTCGAACGCGATGCGGTCGCGACACCACCGTCGTCATCCTGGGCGAGCACCTTGCGAGACCCGGGACCTGGGTCCCGGCTCTGCGCTTCGCTTCGGCCGGGATGACAGTCGTGGATGGAACCGGGCCGACGGCTGTCAGCTCCACACCAGCCAACTGTCATCCTCGGGCATGGCATGGGGAACCCATCGGGCAGCCGGGGGGACGCTGGCCATGGATATGCGCATGAAGCCGAGGATGACAGTGGTTGGCGCCGGCGCCTCGCGTGCGGCGAGCCTGCCGCCGGCGCGTGTTCTTACAGGTTCACGCCGCCCGAGACTTCGAGGCGCTGCGCGGTCATCCAGCGGTTCTCGTCGGCCAGCAGCAGCGCGATCATCGGGCCGATGTCGTCGGGAACGCCGACGCGTCCCAGCGCCGTCGCAGCCGCTATGTGCTTGTTGATCTCGGCGTTGTCGCGCACGAGGCCACCGCCGAAATCGGTTTCGATCGCACCCGGCGCCACCACGTTGACGGCGATGCCGCGCGGTCCGAACTCCTTCGCCATGAAGCGCGTCAGGACTTCGATTGCGCCCTTCATCGCCGCGTAGGCTGCAAAGCCCGGCATCGTGAAGCGCGCAAGGCCCGACGACAGATTGACGATGCGGCCGTTGTCCGCGATCAGCGGCAGCAGCTTCTGCGTCAGGAAGAACACGCCCTTCAGGTGAACGTTATAGAGTTCGTCGAATTCGGCTTCCTTCATTTCAGCGATCGATCCGATCAGACCCTGGCCGGCGTTGTTCACGAGATAATCGAATGTGTCGCGGCCCCAATCGGCCTTCAGGACTTTCCCAACCTCGGCTGCGAACGCATCGAACGAGCCAACGTTGCCGACGTCGAGTTGCAGGGCTACTGCCTTGCGGCCGTGCTTCTCGACTTCCGACACGGTCTTCTCGGCTTCAGCGCGATTGGAGTGATAGGTGAAGATCACATCGACGCCGCGCTCCGCGAGGCTCAGCACTGTGTTTTTCCCTAATCCGCGGCTTCCGCCGGTTACGATGGCGATCTTGGGGAGCGATCCGTTTGCCTTTGCCATTGCGCTGTCTCCTTGTTGCTGCGTTGGCGGAACATCTAGGTCACAAGGCCTTTGGCTTGAATGCCGGATCCCTCTAATTTCTTGCCTAATCCTACAACAGGGGTTGGGCGGCTTGAATTCAGGCCCTATGATAATGCCCACGAGATCACGAAAATGCCGATTTAGACGAGAGATCCATATGCTCGATTTGAAAACCGCGCTTGGTAAGTATGCCGACGCGAACGGGGGCGGCGAAGGACTTTTCGAGACGCCTATCCCGGGCTTCACTTTCATGCGCACGAGCCACGCCACAATTCCGCGCCACGCTGTTTACCGGCCGTCGCTGTGCATCGTTGCCCAAGGCGAAAAGCAGGTGCTCTTCGGCGAACATACGTTCAGCTATGGCGAGATGCAGGCGCTGATCGTCAGCGTTGAAATTCCCGTGGTCGGACGCGTCTCGCGGGCGTCGCCCGAGCGGCCGCTTCTCGGTCTCATCCTCGAACTCGATCTCGGCATCATGCGCGAGGTGATGGAGGAACTTCCGAACCCGCCCGCGCCCAATGGCTACAGCGGTGTCGGCGTGTTCGTCGGCGACCTTGAAGCTCCGCTTGCCGATTGTCTCGCCCGGCTCTCGCGCCTGCTCTCGACGCCCAACGCCATACCCGTTCTCTATCCCACGATCATGCGCGAGATCACATTCTGGCTTTTGACGGGACAGCACGGCGGAGAATTCTGCAAGCTCATCTTGCCCAACAGCCGGACGCGGCGGCTTGCCGAGGCGATCCAGGTTCTGCGCCAGGATTTCGCGCGGCCCATCCGCATCGAACAGCTCGCGTCCGTCGCCCGTATGAGCCCATCGTCGTTCCACGCGCACTTCAAGTCGCTGACGTCGATGACACCGCTGCAGTATCAAAAGCAGTTACGGCTTCTGGAAGCGCGGCGTCTGATGGCGGCCGGCGAGATCAACGTTGCGGGTGCTGCGTATCAAGTCGGCTACGAGAGTGCCTCGCAGTTCAGCCGCGAATACACGCGCATGTTCGGCACGCCACCCAAACGCGACGTCGTCGATCTCAAGTCGTTGGCACTCGGGAGCCCGGTATGAATTTAGAATCCGACGGGCGGGATCATCGCCCTGAGGGGGACCACGAGAGCCGTGCCCGGGGGCCGGGCGAGATCACCACGACGTGCGCGATCGTCGGCGCGGGACCGGCCGGGCTCATGCTTGGCCTCATGCTGGCGCGGGCCGGTATCGATGTGACCGTCATCGAGAAGCACGGCGATTTCCTGCGCGATTTCCGCGGCGACACCATTCATCCCTCGACGTTGCAGGTCATGGAGGAGCTTGGGCTCGCTGACGAACTTCTGAAGCTTCCGCATACGGAGGCGCGCACGCTCAATGCGGAAGTCGGCGGCAAGAACATCACCATCGCGGACTTCTCGTGGCTGCCGGCGAAGAACCGTTTCATCGCCTTCATGCCGCAATGGGATTTTCTCGATTTCCTCGCGCGCGAGGCGAAGCGCCATCCGAATTTCCGCTTGCTGATGCGGACCGAGGTGACGGATCTCATCACACAGGGCGACCGCGTCACCGGGCTTCGCGCCATGACGGCAGACGGACCGTTGACGATCCACACGACGCTCATCGTGGGCGCCGATGGCCGCAACTCGGTGGTGCGTGATCTCGCGGGGCTCGAAGTCGAGAGCTTCGGGAACCCCAGCGAAGTACTCTGGATGAAGCTTTCGCATGCGCCGGAGGATCCGGAGCAGACGATGGGTCATGCCGGTCCACGGCAAGGCTTCGTCATGATCGATCGCGGCGACTACTGGCAATGCGGATTTGTCGTCCGCAAAAGCACGTACGCCGAGATCAAGGACGGTGGCATCGATGCCTTCCGCGAGATGGTCGCTGCCGTCTCGCCGCTGCCGCGCGAACGGGTGCAGGAAATCCGTTCGTTCGACGATGTGCATCTGCTCGCCGTGCGCATCGACCGCTTGAAGCGGTGGTGGCGTCCGGGCCTTCTGTGCATCGGCGACGCTGCGCACGCGATGTCGCCGATCGGCGGTGTCGGCGTCAATCTCGCGATCCAGGATGCTGTCGCGACCGCCAACATCTTGACCGGGCCGCTGAAAGAGGGCCGTTTGTCCAACGCGCATCTCGCGGCAGTCGAAACCCGGCGTTCATTTCCGACGCGGGCGACGCAAAAGCTGCAGCTGATGATGCGCCGCGACCGGAAAAAGCGCGACGCTGGCGTGCCTCAGGAACGCTCCGGGCCGCCGGGCTTTGTTCTCGGCATCGCCAAATGGCCCATTCTCGCGCATCTGGCCGGCCGTCTCATCGGCTTTGGCTTCCGCCCGGAACATGTGCGCTACCGCACGCGTCCTTAACCTGCGGCGAATTTCGGGATATTCGGAGTCGCGCGGAATTCCCTATAAGCGCGACACGTTGCAACGAGGGCTGACGGGGTTTGGATTCTCTCAATTTCAAGACCGAGATGGCGTTCGATTACGGCACGCCTTCTCCGATGGGACCGGGCGTCGTTCGCCTCGTCGCGGATAATCCGAGCCCGTTCACGTTTAAGGGCACCAACACTTATCTCGTCGGCTCCACGTCGCTTGCCGTCATCGATGCCGGACCTGACAGCGACGCGCATCGCGCCGCCATTTTGAAAGCGGCGGCCGGGCGACCGATCACCCACATCTTCACGACGCACGCGCATCGCGATCACGTCGATGGCCTCGCCAAGCTCAAAGCCGAAACCGGGGCGCTTACCGCCGCCTATGCGCGCGATCCCTCCGCCGGGAAAATCGCGCTCGAGAACAGCCCGTCGGGCAGCTACTTCGTCGATTATGATTTCGTGCCCGACATCGCGCTCAAGGGCGGCGACACCGTCACGGGCGAAGACTGGGCGTTGACCGCGATCCACACGCCGGGCCATGCGCCCGATCATCTCTGCTTCGCGCTCGAAGGCCGCCGCCTCGTCTTCTCGGGCGATCACGTGATGGCGTGGAACACGACCGTCATCGCGCCACCGGAAGGGCGCATGGCCGATTACGTCGCCTCGCTCGAAATTCTGCTCGACCGCAACGACGATGTTTTCCTGCCGGGCCACGGCGGCCGCCTCAACGATCCGCAGCGCACGGTCAAAGCCTATCTGCTCCACCGCACGTGGCGGGAAAAATCCGTGCTCGATGCGCTTGTCGCGGGCGCCACGACTATTCGACGGATTGTGCCCGAGGTCTATCGCGGCCTTGCCCCCCAGCTCCTCCCGGCGGCGATGCTTTCCGTGCAGGCCCACGTTGAGTATCTAATCGAGAGGGGTTTGGTCGCTTCCGATCTGCCTTTGACGCCCGACCGTGCGCTTTCTCTGTCTTGAGCTTGTTGCGCCTTTCGACGATCGCACGCGTATCCTTATCGACATCGGGAACGGACGCCTCGAAGCGGCTCGCGACCTCCTTCAAAATCGCGCGAACGTGCGCGGCGTTGCGGCCGAAGTCGACACCGCCGTAGCGAGCGGCCGCCCGCACATCGATGCGGGACGATCCATCCTCGCCCAGCACGCGGATGACGATGTCGTCCACCAGCCCTAAAATCTGCGAATTGTCGGACAGCTCGATGAAGCCCGGCGCGTCCTCTTCATCCTCGGGCGGCACTTCAAGCGTCGTCTTCAGCTTCAGCTTGGCGAGCGCCTGCAGCACCAGCTCGAACGTTTCCTCCGTCGGTCTCGGCAGCACCAGGCTCTTCAGATCCGGATAGTTGGCGCGCTGCAGCTCGGCAAACTCGTCGCCCGGATACTCCACCGGGTTGGCATCGGCCGTGCGGCCTTCCTTCGCCTCCGTAAACTCGGGCGGCTCATCGAGATCGGTCGAGACGTCGTTGATCGGCGGCCAATTGAAACTCACGAACCAGACGCCCGCCGGAATGGCGAGCAGTCCCAGCGCCACCAGCGTACCGCAGAACACGCGTGCCGCGCCCTGGCGTCCCGTCACCCAGATGTCGAGGCCCGCCACCAGCGCCATCAGCAGCGATAACCCGGCGGCGAAAATGACGATGTAGGCGATCGTCATGGCGACGGGCGTGGGCAGCAGATGCAGCCGGTGCAGCACCGCCGTCACCAGCGCGGCAACAGCCGAGAAGATCGCAATGCGGCTCGTCCACTTGGCGAGGAACGAGGGCGGGCGCCCCGCCGCGTAGTAGATGCGCGTCGACTGATAGCGGTCGCGCAGGCGGCGCCGTGCGCGGCGTTCGTCGATGCGATCCGTTACCATGCGAGCCTCACGTCCCTGTCCCTCTCACTCTCCGGGCCTTCACGTTGCACATCACGGGTAAAGACGGGATTTGTGCCAGGCTTCGCGCGGCGCGTCGCGGCGGAAGACGACGCGGTCGTGCAGCCGGTACGGCCTGCTCATCCAGAACTCGATCTCGACGGGAAGCACGCGGAACCCCGACCAATAGGCCGGACGCGGTATCGCCTCTTCTGGGAACTTGGCTTCGTAATGATGCACCTTCGCCTCCAGCACGTCGCGCGAGGAGAGCGGCCGCGACTGCTGCGAGGCCCAGGCGCCGATGCGGCTCAGTCGCGGACGCGAGGCGTAATAGGCATCCGCCTCGCCGTGCGAGACGAGCGATACGGGCCCGCGGATGCGCACCTGCCGTTCCAGGCTCTTCCAGTGGAACAAGAGCGCCGCCTTCGGATTGGCGAGCAGCTCGCGGCCCTTGGCGCTTTCGAAGTTCGTATAGAAGACGAAGCCGCGATCTTCGCTCCCCGGCTTATCGAGTCCTTTCAGCAGCACGGTGCGGACGTTGGGCATGCCGCCGGCATCGACGGTCGCCAGCGCCATGGCGTTGGGATCGTTCGGTTCGTACTTCTCCGCCTCCGTCATCCAGGTCTCAAACAGCAGGAACGGATCCTCCGCCATGGAGAAATCCGGCGCCGTTTCTGGAGCCGAGGTCGAGGCGATTTCGGTGTCACTCATGAGTTGCGTACCCAACGCTGAAGTTCGGTTCAAAGTGCAGAGTCGCGCGTTCGGAACGCTTTTCCAAGGTGCTCCAGGACGTTGGCGGACGCGAACCCCTTAGGACACAGCGCGACATATGTTCAGGGCCTTTTAACCATACTGAGGCAGACTCACCGTATGGTTTTGTGTGGCGCGCGTCGCGATGCGCCTGAGTGAAAGTTGCGTTTATGTCCTCAAATTCGACCCTATTCTCGACTGCCGCGGCCGGCGCAACAGCTTTTGCGCTGGTTGCGGCCATTTTCCTACCTTACGGCCTCGCCTGGGCTGACGGCCAGCCCCTCGCGTCGGTCACCTGCCCGGGAACGAGTGCGGTTCAAGACAAAACCCAGCTCACCGGCATCAAGCCCACCCTCGACCAGGACGACGAATACGCGGCGCTCGAAAGCGTGCAATTGGCGCTGACCGAAGTCGCCGACGGTTCGAGCTATGTCTGGCACCGCGCGCACGGACGGCTCTCCGGCGTCGTCAAACCCCTCGCCTCGTTCAAGGACACGCGCGGCAGCGTCTGCCGCCATGCCGTCGTCACGCTGACCGGCGTCGATACGACGAAAGAAACCGAAATCGTCGCCTGCCGCCTGCCCACCGGCATCTGGCAGCTCTCATCGTAATTCCCCTCGGCTTCCCCCGAGCTTCGCTTACCGATCCCTTCCAGACCAAACTGAAAAAGGCAGCGCAAGCTGCCTTTTTTTGTTTAGGCGATTTGGAGGACGCGTTCGTGCGCCGGATCGGAGCGCGGTGATCGCAACTTAAGCGAAGCTTTGGCGTTGGCTTCTTATCAACAGGTTATCCTAGTCCGTTCACAGACCAACTGTGGCGCGGACTTTGGGAATCACTGCTCATTACCCCGACCGGGGGAACCAATGCTGGCATTCACATCGATACTCGTTACCGCGCTCGCTGCCTTTGCTGGCGCACCGATATGGTTCGGGCTGATCGGCGCGGCTGTACTCTTTTCGATTTCATTCCGTGAGCACCGCAAGTTTACCGCCCGCTTCTCGAACATCGGCGCATCGCAAATGCTGACAATGGCGCACTGGCAAAGTGCTGGCCATGCGATCATCGCGAGTGGCGCGGCTTTCGCGATAGGCGTCGCTAGCCGTTGGGCCTTGCTAGTTTAGCAATCCAGTTGCTGGAGGGACCGACAGGAGGCGGCGGTTCCTGCGGCTGCGCTGCACCGTCAGCAGCCGCGTTCTGCGAGCGATTTATTTTTGCTATCGCTGCGTTTACTCGCTCTAGCCCTGCGCTACCTGCGGGCGTCGATCTGAAACCCTGATAGATCGTCAAGGCATGCTGAAAGCAGGTATTTGCCGCCGGAAGGAAGCCCTGCTTCACTCTAACGTTTCCGCGATGCTCGAAGGTCAGAGCCCGTTCCATTGCTTCCGACGGAGGAAGCACCGAAAGTGCATTTCCGAGAGCCGCACTTGCATTGGCAAGGGCGGGCGATGGTAAAGTTTCGAAGGTGGTAGCCTGCAAACGGTATGCACGAGCAAGTGGAGTTCCACCCGCAGCAAGTCGAAGTGAGATCAGCTGGTTGAACCGCTCCAGCGCGCCCGCAGGATTTGCCAGTTCAAGCAGCATCATCCCGGCGTATTCAATCGCATCAACGTCATTGGGGTCGATTTCGATTGCAGCGTTGAAATGCTCAAGTGCAGCCTCACGCGAAGCCCGCCGTTCTTCGGGGTCTTGAATGTTTCTCGACGCGTGCTTTGCGCCGAGCAGCAGGTGGGCTAAGGCTTGCCGTCTTTTGAATTCTTCCATCTGTTTCTGCGCCAGCAGAACCTGATTGGAACTTATTGCTATAGCGCCGTGCAAGTCGTTGACCGCTGCGGCCCCGAAGCCCCAATCCATTTTGCGAAGCGACCTGCTAACGGCGCGAGCATCAAAAGTGGGCTCCTCGAGCGATCTAGCCGGTGATGGACAACGGAAAAGACTCGCAACCGACTCTCTCGATTCCTCCAAGCGCTTTTCCTGGCGCCCCAAAAACTCTTCGATCCTATCGAGAAGACGATATCCCGAACTGCGCCACTTAATGAAAACCCCGTAAGCGGCAGGAACAATTGGAATGAGAACGCTCAATATTTTTGGAGCTTGAATTCCATGGAAGAACGTCTCAGCGACGTGTGACCATTGCTCCAAAACCGAATGCACGAGTTCTTCGAACATGCGACGCCCCCGCAACGCAACAAACGCAACCCACCTTTTCGTTAATTTTGCGCAGAGCGGATCATCTGTACAGCCCTCTCTTCATGCTTTTGCCGCTTTTCTATTTCGCAGCCATTTCCCCCCACTCAAAAAAACTTATCCCCGCGCTCGCAACCGCTCGCATAATCACATCGCCCATCCGGTGAAGGGCTCGTGCGCAAGGCGTTGCGCCGGGCTCGGGTGGGGCAGCCCGACCCGGGGCGTAACGCGCGCTTCCGGACAAGGCGATCGGCAAGGTTCGCACAGGGTGAGAAGCCTGTGTGCGGAGCATCCCGCTGACGTAAAGTGACCCTGCTCGAGACCCTGTTCTCGGTCTGTCACGGAGCGGATCGGTTCCGAGACTTCATTGCTGTACGACCCAGCCGCGGAACCCGTCCGCTCCGTGCTTTATTGATGGTGCCAACGACTCCGCTTCCGCGGAGGCGGGTTTTTTGCTTGGCGCACGGCGACTCCCCTCCGGGGAGCCGGCCGCCGTGCGCGGGCGTGTTGCTGCGTCCGGGATTCTCCATTGGAGTTCGCACCGGCAACACCGCTGGCGCGGAGCCGGCCGCCGGTGCGGAAGAGATTGGGGGAATTTTCAGCGGCGAGAGCCGTGATAGCCGGAGACGAAATGATGGCCGCCGCGTCCGCCCGTGACAGCGTTGGCGATGAGCGTGCCCAACACGGTGACGATGACGCCAATGACGATCTGCGAGAACCAACCCTGCATGGCCCGACGATACCCCGCTCCAACAACAGCCGATGTCTCTTTCGCCGCCCCGGACTTGAACCGGCTGCGCTCAGCCTTCCCTCGCACGCCGCCCGCTCTTTTGCGCGGATCCCGCGCGGCGGAATTCGGGCGCTCCCCGCTCCTTCAAAACTGTCATCCTCGGCTCCATGCCGAGGATCCATGGTTCCGCTGGCGCCTGCTGCCCGATGGATCCTCGGGACAAGCCCGAGGATGACATTGCGGCTGGCTGGAAAGACCCGCGCCTCCCGCTTGTCATCCCGGCCGGAGCGCAGCGCAGAGCCGGGACCCAGGCCGGTATCGGATGGCAGCTGTGAGCCCATCTCTCTCCCAACGTCATCCCGGCGAAGGCCGGGATCCGTCCAGGCAGGATGATTGCGATGAAACGTACGCTTGGGCAGATCCCCGCCTGCGCGGGGATGACGTCTCTGGGGCAGCGAAGACGGCACCAGCCGCTGTCATCCTCGGCTTCATGCCGAGGATCCATGGTTCCGCTGGCGCCTGCTGCCCGATGGATCCTCGGGACAAGCCCGAGGATGACATCGCTGTTGGATCCAAAGCACCGCGACGCTTCGCAATGCCGTCGAGCGAGTGCCGTACCGTGAGCGCGGCATTCTTGCCACGGCAGCGCTTCATTTGCGCAACCTGGGGTGCATATGCGGAGGGGCGCTTGCGGAACGGGACGAGAACGTGTAGCGTACATACACGATTTGTACCGTCATTTGCGGGTGTCCGATCGGTGGTCAGCGTTTCGGCCGTCGGCGCGCGCACAGCCAGAAAGGCTCAAGACGAAACGCGATGCTCACCGAGAAACAGAAAGACCTCCTGCTCTTCATCCACGCGCGCATGCAAGAACGCGGCGTGCCGCCCTCCTTCGATGAAATGAAGGATGCGCTGGATCTGAGGTCGAAGTCCGGCATTCACCGCCTCATCACGGCGCTGGTCGAGCGCGGGTTTATCCGCCGGCTGCCGCACCGGGCGCGGGCCATCGAGGTGATCAAGCTTCCCGATAATCAGACCCTCGGCGCAAGCGCCAGCTCGAGTGCCGGGAACGGCGCCGGTGCGTCCGTTGCCTCCATCGCGCCCCAGCGCGGCTTCCAGCCGAGCGTCATCGAAGGCTCGGGCCCGCGCGCCAGCGCCCCGCAGCCGCCGCCCTCGCACGTCATCGACGCGCGCACGGTGTCGATCCCGGTCATGGGCCGCATCGCTGCCGGCACGCCGATCAGCGCCATTCAGAACCACACCCACGACATCGCCGTGCCACCCGACATTCTGACGAATGGCGAGCATTTCGCGCTCGAGGTGAAGGGCGACTCGATGATCGAGGCCGGCATTCACGACGGCGACACGGTCATCATCCGCCGCTGCAACAACGCCGAGAACGGCGACATCGTCGTGGCGCTCGTCGAGGGCGAGGAAGCGACGTTGAAGCGGTTGCGCAAGAAGGGCTCGACGATCGCGCTCGAGGCGGCCAATCCCGAGTTCAAGACGCGCATTTTCGGGCCGGATCAGGTGGATATCCAGGGCCGGCTCGTCGGGCTTCTGCGGCGCTACTGAGCGTCGGCTGGGGCCTCCCCTCCCGCGGGCGCGTCGTCCGGCCAATCTGTGGCGAACTCTGCCCCCTCGCCGGGGTCCTCCTCGGCGAGCGTCCTGGGTTCCGCCTCTGCCTCCGTCTCCGGCATCAAGCCTGCCTGTGCGTTTGTGGCTGGGCCGGACGCTCCCCTCGCCCCTCCCCCGGTCCCTGGCGCTGCCCCCGGCTTTTCCAGGATGCGCGGCTTCGGCAGCGGCGTCCTTCGTTCCGGCATGACGCTCCACGGCCGCTCGCCGCGATGGCTCGCCACGGTGGTCAGGCGCACGTTCGGTTCCGGGCTGTCGTCGCTCGCCTCGACGTAAAGCGCGTAGGCGCCGTTGCGCCAGCGGTCAAAGACGTCGATGACGGTTTTCGGGACAGCGCACTCTTCCGGCTTTGGATCGTTGATCACGAGCACGTCGGCGTTGAGGCAATCGTCGGTGACGGCGGCTGGATGGTTCGCGACGGCGACGGTCGCGCCTTTGACGCGGGCGATGCATCCGGCCGCGTCGCACGTGAAGGCATCACCCTTTTGCGCCTCGCGCGCTGAGCGGCCATCGCCGTCGTATTCAAGCCAGCGATCGAGATCGTATTTCGAGCCTTTTCCAGGCAGCGCGGAGAGCTTGCCCGAGGCATCGCGCACGGCGACGAGACCTTTTTGGCCGACCAGGATATCGGGCCGCGGCATCCACGGCGCGAGAAGCACGCCGAGAAGCACGAATGCTGCGCCGAGCAATCGTATGCGCGTCTGCCAAAGCGTGAGCCACATGCCGCCTGCGAGCATGAGCATGAATGCGAGCGCGGGAATTTCGGGAATGTGTCCGACAGCGCCGGGCAACGCGCCGACTTTGTTCGCGCACCACACCATGCCTTCAATTCCCCAGCCCATCGGCGTCAGGCCAATGCCTTCGAGCCCGAACGGCATCAGCACCATCGCCAGCAGCGCCGACGGCATGACGACGACGTTGCAAATGGGAATGGCGATCATGTTGCCGAGCACGGCATATTGCTGGCTCTGGTGGAAGTTGTAGGCGGCGAACGGCGCCACGGCGGCGCTGGCGATCAGCGTCGAGGCGATGATTTCGCCGAAGAACTGGATGATCCTCATAATCGGATTGGGCCGCGACTGCCGGCGCACGAAACGCATCAACAGCTCATGCGAGGCGATGAGTGCGGTGACGGCGGCAAACGACATCTGAAAGCCCGCATCAAGCAGGCTTTCGGGAAAGACGAGCAGGATCAGAAGCGCGGCGAGCGCAACGTTTCGCAATGCCAGCGCGGGGCGATCGAGCAGCACGGCGCCGAAGATGATCAGGATCATCAGCGCAGAGCGCACCGTCGCGAACTGGCCGCCGGAAATCGCGAGATAGGCGATCGCGCTCAGGATTCCCGCGACGGCCGCGATCTTCTTGATCGGCAGCGTCAGCGCGATCAGCGGAATTGCCGCCAATATCAGGCGCACCGAATAGAACACGGCGCCCGCAGCGATCACCATGTGCAGGCCCGAGATCGACAGGATGTGAAAGAGGCCGGAATTCTTGAAAGCATCGTTCGTTGCCGCGGTGATGCCGCCGCGTTCGCCGGTGATGAGTGCGATCGCGATCTCGCCGGTCTCTCCCGGCAGTGCTTGGCGAATGCGCGCGGCGATGGCTTGGCGCACATTTTCGATGCCGCGGCGATACCATTCCTTCAATGTGCCCGAGTCTTCGCGGCCCTCGATGACGGGCGCTGCGAACGCGTAGCCGACGCCGCCGACGGAATCGAACCACGCCGTGCGCGCATAATCGAAACCGCCCGGCAGCGGCGGCTTCGCGGGCGGCGACAGGTTCGCCTTGATCCGTATGCGATCTCCGGGCGCTGCGATTGAGCGCGCGGACATCGTACGGACGCGAATGACAGCCGGCGTCTTTTCAGCGGTGAGGCCCGTAATACTGGGCTTGCTGATCGTGAGGCGCTGGCCACGCGGGGTCTTGGCTTCGACCATCGTTACGGTACCGGTGATCTCGGCGTTATGAAGCGCCTTCGTCAGTACCGGCGCGCGCACGGCCTCGACGCGCAGCTTGGCAATGGCAAAGCCTGCTCCGGCGAGGACGAGTGCGGTGATCATGATTGCGGTCAGCGTTCCTGAGCGCACCGTCAAGCGCCAGATGAGCGCCAGCACGAATGGCGCGAACGCCATGATCGTCGCGGGTTCGGCGGGAAGCGCAAAATAAGCCGCGATGCCGGCGCCGAGACAAACGGGCGCCCACAGGAAGAAGCTTTCGCGTTCGGCGTCGAACAAAAGAGCCGCGCGGCTCAGCCCACTTTGCGGCTGTGCGGCAAATTCCGTCTCCAGGTCCGCCGCTTCGACCGACATGCCCCTCGCCCATTACAAGCCGAAGGGCGGCTTTTCCGCCCCCTTAACTTGTCCCACCTCACATGCTACGAGCGGAGCCTCATTCCCTCAATGGCAGGCGAGCAAAAAGGTCAATGTCCGAGACCGTTACACCGAGTGCGCCCATCGTTCGATTTGCACCCTCCCCGACGGGCTATCTGCATATCGGAGGCGCACGCACGGCGCTCTTCAACTGGCTTTATGCGCGCGGCCGCGGCGGACGCTTCCTCTTGCGCATCGAGGATACGGACCGGGAGCGCAACAACGAGGCGGCGGTTGCGGCCATTCTCGATGGCGTGAAGTGGCTTGGGCTCGACTGGGACGGCGAGGTCGTGTCGCAGTTTTCGCGCGCCGACCGGCATCGCGAGGTTGCCAACGAACTTCTCGCCCGCGGCGCTGCCTACTACTGCTATTCCTCGCCCGCCGAGATCGAGGCTGCGCGCGAGAAGGCGAAGGCCGAGGGCCGGCCGCAGATCTTCCTATCGCCCTGGCGCGATCGCGATCCCAATGACGCGCCGGAAGACGTGAAGCCGGTCATCCGGCTCAAGGCCCCGCGCGAGGGCGAGACGATCGTCAACGATCACGTGCAGGGCCGCGTCGCATTTCCGAACAAAGATCTCGACGATCTGATCATCCTGCGATCCGACGGCAACCCGACGTACAATCTCGCTGTCGTCGTCGACGATCATGACATGGAGATCACGCACGTCATTCGCGGCGCCGACCATCTGACGAACGCCGCGCGGCAGACGCAGATCTACCTCGGCATGGGCTGGCACGTTCCCGAGTTCGCGCATGTGCCGCTCATTCACGGCGCGGACGGTGCGAAGCTGTCGAAGCGTCACGGCGCGCAAGGCGTCGAGGAATATCGCGACATGGGCTATCTGCCCATCGCCTTGCGCAATTACCTCGTGCGTCTCGGCTGGAGCCACGGCGACGATGAAATCATTTCGCCGGAAAATCTCATCTCTTGGTTCGACATCGACGGCATCAACAAGAGCCCGGCGCGCTTGGACTTCAAGAAGCTCGACGATTTGAACGGTCATTACATCCGCGCCTCTCAGGACGCGGAACTTGAAGAGCACGTGCGGGGAATGCTGCCGCATTTGAACTTCCAGGCGCTTGCTGAAATCCCCGCCGATCCCAAAGCACCGGTGCGTCCAGACATTGCCTTGGCGCGCGAAGTTCTGCGCCAGCTTCCGGCTGTTGTTTCCGGCAAGCTCCTGGCTGACGCCTTCGCGGCCAAAGGCTGGGAGAAGTTCCGAGCTGCCATTCCCTCGCTCAAAGAACGCTCGAAGACGCTGGCGGAACTCGTTGGCGGCGCTTTGTTCATCGTCGCCGAGCGGCCGCTGAAGCTCGAGGACAAGGCAGCAAAGCTGCTCTCACCCGAAGGCCGCGCGTCGAATTCGGCTGTGCTCGAATTGTTGTCCCAAGTGCCGGATGCCGAATGGTCTGCCGCCTTGCTGGAAGCCAAGGTCAAGGCTTACGCGGAAGAGAAAGGGTTGAAGCTCGGCAACGTCGCGCAGCCGCTTCGCGCCGCATTAACGGGGAGAGCGGTCTCGCCGCCCGTGTTCAACGTGCTTGAAGTTCTGGGCCGGGACGAGAGCTTGAGCCGGATTGCGGATGCTGCAGGATGAACGTGCGGTTAACAACCCTTGCCGCACCGCAAAAAATCCGTTAAATCCTTCAATAGCCGATTGCTTTTGTGAAGGCCGCCATGGGTTCCCAGGCCTCCAACATCCTGCCTGTCGCGCGGGGAATGCGATAACTTCAGGCATCGGTTCTGTCTTCCGGGCGAGGTGGCGAGCATGAACATCCACGACAAAGCTGCAAAGGGCGCATCAAAGCCCAGCGCGACATTGACGGTCGACAACAAGCAGGTCGAACTGTCTGTTCGTTCCGGCACGATCGGTCCCGACGTGATCGACGTCGGCAGTCTGTATAAAGAAACCGGCTGCTTCACGTACGATCCAGGCTTCACGTCGACGGCGAACTGCAAGAGCTCGATCACGTATATCGACGGCGACAAGGGCGAATTGCTCTATCGCGGCTATCCGATCGACCAGCTCGCAGAGAACACGAACTTCCTCGCGGTCTGCTATCTGCTGCTTTATGGCGAGCTGCCGACGAACGGCGAGTTCATCAATTTCCGCAAGACGATCACGAACCACACGATGGTTCACGAGCAGATGACGCGCTTTTTCACCGGCTACCGGCGCGACGCGCATCCGATGGCGGTGATGGTCGGCACGGTCGGCGCGCTGTCCTCGTTCTATCACGACTCCACCGACATCAACGATCCGGCGCAGCGCGAGGTCGCCAGCCAGCGCATGATCGCCAAGATGCCGACCATCGCGGCGATGGCTTACAAATATTCGCTCGGGCAGCCGTTCATCTATCCGCGCAACGATCTCGATTACACATCGAACTTCCTGCAGATGTGCTTCGCCGTTCCGTGCGAGCCCTACGTCGTCAATCCGACGATCTCGCGGGCGCTCGATCGTATCTTCATCCTGCACGCCGATCACGAGCAGAACGCTTCGACCTCGACGGTCCGTCTGGCGGGCTCTTCGGGCGCCAATCCGTTTGCGTGCATCTCTGCCGGTATCGCCTGCCTTTGGGGGCCCGCGCACGGCGGCGCCAACGAAGCTGCGCTGAACATGCTGAAAGAGATCGGCACCGTCGATAAGGTCCACGAGTACGTGAAGAAGGCGAAGGACAAGTCCTCCGGCTTCCGCCTCATGGGCTTCGGGCACCGCGTCTACAAGAACTACGATCCGCGCGCCAAGGTGATGCAGAAGACCTGCCACGAGGTCCTCGACGCGCTCGGCCACAAGGACGATCCGCTGCTCAAGGTCGCGTTGGAACTCGAACGCATCGCGCTTCAGGACGAGTACTTCATCGAGAAGAAGCTCTATCCGAACATCGACTTCTATTCGGGCATCACGCTGCGGGCGATGGGCTTCCCCGTCGATATGTTCACGGTGCTGTTCGCCGTCGCGCGGACCGTCGGCTGGATCGCGCAGTGGAAGGAAATGATCGAGGATCCGGAGCAGCGCATCGGCCGTCCGCGTCAGCTCTACGTCGGCCCGCCGCGCCGCGATTTCCCTGCGGCCTGACCGGTCACAACCGACAACACGACATTGGCC
The DNA here is from genome assembly GCF_035687085.1 of Hyphomicrobium sp. GTDB lineage: Bacteria > Pseudomonadota > Alphaproteobacteria > Rhizobiales > Hyphomicrobiaceae > Hyphomicrobium_B. Next base: position 82,365 of record NZ_DASRYS010000011.1, read on the forward strand.
GCCGCCTCGCTGGGACTTGAGGCGGCGAGCCGAAGCTTTTCAGGCGCGAGCCTCAGGCCTTCGACTTGCGCCTTGCGTGCTTCCGTATCGCCGAGAAGCGGCTCCAGCGCGTTCGCCAGATTCTCCGCCGTGCAGGCCTCCTGCAGATATTCGGGATAAACGTTCCGGCCGATGACGAGGTTCGCGAGCACGACGCTCGATACCTTGAGCAGGAAGCGCAGGTTCGCGATCAGCTTATCGACTTTGTAGGCGACGACCGACGGCGTGCCGGCGAGCGCGAGTTCCAGCGTCACCGTGCCTGATGCGGCGAGTGCCGCTCGGGCGAGCCGCATGGCGGCGTATTTGTCATCCGCCGATGCATCGAGGATGTGCGGCTTCACGGTCCAGTTTGCCGTCTTTTCCTCGATGCGTTGGCGCAGGTGGCGGACGGCGGGAATGACGACTTCGAACGGCCCCATGTTGGCTAGGCGCGTGACCGCTTCGCCGAACACGTCGATCAGACGGTCGACTTCCGAAGTCCTGCTTCCGGGCAGGACGAGGAGAACGGGGCGTTCGGGTGCGAGATTGAGCCTTGACGCCAGTCCCTTGGCGTCGGCGTTTTGGATCTCATCCAACTTCTCGATCAGCGGATGGCCGACATAGGTGCACGCGGGGCCGCCGAGACGTTCATGCGCCGCGGGCTCGAACGGCAGAAGCGCCAGGATATGATCGACGTAGGGCCGCATGCGTTTCGCGCGGCCGGGACGCCAAGCCCAAACGCTCGGGCTGACATAATCGACGATCGGGATATGCGGTGCGCGCTTGCGGATGCGCTTCGCGATCGGGTGCGTGAACTCGGGGCTGTCGATGATGACGACCGCATCGGGCGCGAACGCTACTGCCTCATCGACCGTCTGATAGACGCGGCGGAGAATGCGGGGCAGCTTCGGCAGGATCGACATCGGGCCCATGACGGCCACGTCTTCGATGGGAAAGAGCGAGCGGAAGCCCTGCTCCGCCATTTCCTCGCCGCCGACACCCGAGAATTCGATCTGGCCAGGATACTGCTTCTTCAGTGCGCCGATGAGTTTCGCGCCCAAGGCGTCGCCCGAGTGCTCGCCTGCAACGAGGAAAATCTTCAAGGGCTTTGGTCCTGAACCAGAGTTGGCGGAGGCGAGAAACGTCGTGGATTTGTTTGCCAGCTGAATGAAGCTGGGCGACGTTTCGCTCGTGCCGGTGATCGCGATGCCGGTGAGATGGGCGCTCTGCACCGCCGTCATGAGAGCTTCGTCGAGCGCATACGTCTCGCCAAGAACGAGGACGCCGCGGCGGCGCGTGTTCTTTCCGCGCAGCAGTCGCACGCGATCTGCGACCGAGGCTGGGTCTTCCGAGGTTCCGACGGCGAGGATGCGGCCGCGGTCGATCACGACAGCCGAGCCGCCGCCGAACGGCGTCAGAGCGGACAATACGCCGGCGGCGCGTGCGATGTCTTTTTCAGCTGCTGCATCGGCGCGAAGATCGCCGAGGGCGCCCGTGCGAATGTCCGGAATGGTCGCCTTATCGCTCGTGCCCTGCCCGGCTTTGACGCCCGTGATGAAAAGCGCGTGTTCATCGGCACGCGCGATCATCTGTGAGCGGTCGGCGGTGAGCACGTGGCCGGCCATGACGGCGATGCCGCTGAGCCCGGCGGCGCTCGCGCCTTCGACCGTGTTCGGGCCTATGGCGGGAAGATCGACGCGAAGGTCTTGGCCCGGTTTCGGGCGCTTGACGAGAACGCCGTAGCGTTCGCTGTCGCCTCGCGCGCGGCGCGCCTCGGCGACGCGCTTCAGCATGCGGTCCGTGCCCTCCGCACCTTCGATCGCTTCGATCCGGCCGCGACTGACGACGGCGGCCTGTCCGATATCGTAGGGTCCGAGCGCGGCGACAAGATCAAAGCCCAATGCGATGTCGGCGGTGCTCGAAGGCGATGGCACCGCGTTCGTCAGGCTGCCGTCGCTGATGAGCAGCTCGGGCGCCACCTGCTCGACGCCGACGACGTTGAGGCCGAGCGATTCAAAAAGCGCGAGAAGTCCGCGCAGCACGGCGTCATCGCCGCCCGCCTTCAGCAGCTTTGCGACGGTCGGCACCAGCCGAACGAAGGTCAGATCCGGGCGCGCCGTCGCCAATGCCGGGCGTCCGTAGCCGCCGAGCAGCAGCGCGTCGCTGATGCCCGCACGGCGGATTGCGGCCGCGGCACGGCCCGGCTGCGCCCAGTTGACGATCGTATGGGGGTATGCGGCGAGCGCCGGATTGGCGGCGCCCTCCACCATGACGACATGGACTTCGCCGCCGCGCCGGGTGACGCTTTCAGCGACTTCGAGAGGAAGCGAGCCGGAGCCAGCGATGATTCCGATGCGCTTCATCGGCCCGTCCATGGGCTGTTTCAGCTCTCGACGCCGTTCTTGGGCGTGCACAGCGAACGCTTGCCGCCCTTGCGGATGAACGCCAGGATTTCCTCCACCGAGGCGTGGCCCGCAAATTCTTCCGCGACGTCGTCCATGCGTTCGATCAGCGTGCCTTCAGCGGCAAACAGCAGCCGGTAAGCGCGGCGCAGATCGTGGATGTCGTTGCGCGAAAAACCGCGCCGCTGCAGGCCGACGATGTTCAGGCCCGAAAGGTAGGCGCGGTTGCCGAGCGCCATGCCGTACGGGATCAGATCGTTCTCCAAGCCCGACATGCCGCCGACGAAGGCGTGATGGCCGACGCGCGCATACTGAATGACGGCCGCGCCGCCGCCGATGATCGCGAAGTCACCAACGTTGCAATGCCCGGCCAGCATGACGTTGTTGGAGAAGATCACGCCGTTGCCGACGTGGCAGTCGTGACCCACATGGCTGTTCGCCAGGAAGGCGCAGCCGTCGCCCACGACCGTGACCGAGCCGCCGCCAGCGGTGCCCGGATTCATCGTCACGCCTTCGCGGATGATGCAATCCGAGCCGATGGTCAGCGAGCACGGCTCGCCTTTGTATTTCAGGTCCTGCGGCTGGTGGCCGATGGAGGCGAACGGAAAGATGCGCGTGCCGGCGCCGATCGCCGTCGTTCCGGCGACGACCACGTGGCTCACAAGCTCCACGCGCTCGCCGAGCGTGACGTCGCGGCCGACGATGCAGAAGGGCCCGACCTTCACGCCGGCCCCGAGCTTCGCTCCGTCTTCGACGATTGCCGTCGGATGAACTTCCACTTCAGCCATTTTGGCTCGCAAAGGCGCGCGCGTCGGCACTGTCGGCCAGCATGGCGCTGATTTCAGCTTCGGCGACCGTCTTGCCGTCGACCTTCGCCTCGCCCTTGAAGCGCCAGACGCGGCCGCGGTTGCGGACCTTGCGCACGTGATAATGCAGCTGATCGCCGGGCAAGACGGGCTTGCGGAACTTGGCGTTGTCGATGCCCATGAAGTACACGAGGTCAGCCTTGTAGTCCTGGCCGATGCTGGAGACGCAGAGCGCGCCCGCCGTCTGTGCGAGGCCTTCGATGATCAGTACGCCCGGCATCACCGGGAACTGCGGGAAGTGACCCTGGAAGAAGGGCTCGTTGATCGTGACGTTCTTGACGCCAACGCAGCTTTCGTCCCCGTCCATGTCGTACATGCGATCGACAAGGAGGAACGGGTAGCGATGCGGCAGCAGCTTCATCACGCGGTGAATGTCCGCGGTGCCGAGAGTCTTGCCCGCCGTTGCCTTGCCTTCCATAGTCGTGTGCTCCAAAAAAATTATACTCGAACGAACGAGCCGCTCTCAGCCTTCTTCAGGCTCTCACCCTTGATCGGGTTCCGGCGTCCCGTCCTCATAACTGCCTTTATCGCGCGCGACGAGCCGCTTGATCATGGCTTGTTCACGTGCGGATTCACGCAGGGGTTTCGCCGGGGTGCCGAAGTAACGCGCGCCGGCCGGCACATCGTGCGTCGGATGCGAAGCCCCGGCAATTTGCGCGCCGCTGCCGATCTTGATGTGACCGACTGTTCCGGATTGACCGCCCATGACGACGAAGTCGCCCAGCTCGGTCGAGCCTGAAATGCCGGTCATCGACACGATCACGCAGTGGCGACCGATGACGACGTTGTGCCCGATCTGGACGAGATTATCAATTTTGGTGCCCTCACCGATAATCGTATCCTTAAGGGCGCCGCGATCGATGGTTGTATTTGCGCCGATCTCCACATCGTCTTGAACGATGACGCGGCCGATCTGCGGCACTTTGAGGTGTCCCGTCCGGCCCATGGCGAAGCCGAATCCGTCCTGACCGATGCGGACGCCGGAATGGATGATGACGCGGTCGCCCACGAGCGCATGGGTCACAGTTGCCAAAGGACCGATGAAGCAGCCGCGGCCGATGGTGACACGCGCACCGACCACGGCACCGGCGGCAATGCGGGTTCCGGCGCCGATTTGCGCCTCAGGGCCGATGATGGCGCCCGGCTCGATGATCACGCCCTCTTCAAGCTTGGCTGAGGGATCGATCGGCGGCGCGCCTGCGGAGGCCACCATGGGCTGCATGGCAGCCGGATAGAACAGCGCCAGCGCACGGGCGAAGCCGTGATAGGGCTGCCGGGTGACGAGCGCGATCGTGCCGGCGGGCACGCGGTCCACCAGCGCGGGGACGACGAGGCAGGCACCGGCCTTCGTAGCGTCGAGCTGCGGCAGATATTTGCGATTGTCGATGAAGGAGATGTGCGACGGCCCCGCTTCGTGCAACGGGCGCACGTCCTCGATCATCAAGGCCGCGTCGGCGCCGGCTGCGATTTCCGCCTGGGCCGCTGCCGCCACTTCAGAGAGTGCAAAAGGCCCGGCGCGCTCAAAGAATCCGGGATGCTCCATTAACGCTGCCTCCGGCCGCCTTCGTTCAGATTGTCGATTTTTGAATGCGTTGAATGAACGACCGGAGGGATGTTTGCAAGTCCTTGACGGCGATCGCCAACGCTCGCCCCAAGTAATCACAAGAAAAGAGCGGCGCTTGTGACGCCGCTCTTTGAATTATCAGACCGCGAGGCCGTTTGGCTCAGGCTTAGAACTTCGTCTGAGCGCCGAAGCGGAAGAACTGCGTCTCGTCGTAGGACTCTTTGGTCAGGACCTTTGCGAAGTCCATCCGCAGCGGACCAACCGGCGAGTTCCACATCAAGCTGCCGCCGACCGACGAACGGACCGAGTTGCTGTCTGCGAGCTGGCCATTGGTAAGAACCTCTCTGGCGCCGCCTGTTGCGTCCCACAGCGAGCCGGCGTCGGCGAAGACGGCGGCACTGATGCCGAGGTCGTCAGGCACCATCGGGATCGGGAAGCGAACTTCAGCCGTTGCCGCCCAGTACTTCTGGCCGCCGAGCGCGTCATGGTTGCCGGTGATGTCACGCGGACCGTAGCCCGAGCGGTCGAAACCGCGAACCGTCTCGCCACCCTTGAAGAAGGCGTCGAGCAGTCGGACGTCCTCACCACCCCAGCCCTGGATCACGCCGCCGATGGCGCGGCCGACGAAGGTGATCTTGTCGGTGATCGGGTAGTAGAAGCGGCCTTCCGCGTTCACACGCCAGTACTGAGCGTCACCACCGAGACCGGCGAAGTCGTTGGCGACTTCGATGTAGTAACCCTTGTTCGGGTTGGTCGGATGGTTGCGCTTGTCGTAGCTGATCGTGGTGCCGACGAGCGAGGTCCAATAACCGCTGTCCCGGCAATTCGGGGTAGTGCCCGCTGTGAAGTCGGTCGCGCCGCAAGCTTCCTTAATGGCTGCCGAGGCGTTGTTTCCGACGTTGAAGATCTCGTCACGAGAGATCGAGTACGCCGTCTGCATCCACATGCTCTCGGCGATCGGGAAGCCGAGACGGACCTGGCCGCCCATCTTCCGCTGATCGAAGCCCGATTCCGACGAGTAGTCGATTTCCTTGAAGAAGAGGTCGAAGCCGGCCGACAGGTTGCGGTCGAGGAAGCGCGGCTCGGTGAACGAGAAGTCCACCTGCATACGCTCGAACGAACCGGCGAGCTTCAAGCGAACGAACTGGCCGTTACCGAACAGGTTGCGCTCGGTGATCGACACGTCGCCGATGACGCCTTCACTCGTCGAGTAGCCGGCACCGAAGGAGAGTTCGCCCGTCGACTGCTCTTCGACCTGGACGTCGAGGACGATACGGTCAGGCGCGGAGCCCGGACGGCGCTTGATATCGACGTTCTTGAAGAGACCGAGCGACTGCAGACGCTTCTTGGCGCGATCGACCATCAGCGTGTTGAAGGCGTCGCCTTCCGCCAGACGGAATTCGCGGCGGATCACGAAGTCCTTCGTGCGCGTGTTGCCGATGATGTTGATGCGCTCGATGTAAACGCGCGGACCTTCGTCGACGACGTAGGTGATGCCGATCGTGCGGCTCGCGGCATCCGGGATCGGACGCGGGCGGACACGGGCGAAGGCATAACCCTGGTCGGCGATATCGAGCGTCAGCTTCTCAGTCGTCTTGTCGATCTGCGAAGCGTCGTACGTCGTGCCGGGCTGTGTCAGCAGATTGTCCGAGAGCGTGCTGCCATCGATGCCGGGCAGCGAGCTTTCGACGTTGACCGCGCCGAAGGTGTAGGGCTGGCCCTCGTCCACCGCGAAGGTGATGAGGAAGCCCGAACCATCGGGATCGATTTCGGCGTTCGCCGCCGTGACGGTCGCGTCCGGATAGCCGTTCTTGAGGTAGTACTGGCGGATGAGTTCGCGATCGAGGTTCATACGATCGGGATCGTAGATCGACGTGCCCTTGAGGAAGTCGAACCAGCCGGCCTGCGTGGTCGAGATAATGTCGCGAAGCTGGCTGTCGGAGAACGCGTGGTTGCCCACGAAGTTGATGCCCTTGACCTTCGTCGCCTGGCCTTCGTCGATTTCGAAGACGAGGTTGACGCGGTCCTGCTCGAGCTGAATGATTTTCGGCTCGACGCTGGCGGCGAAGCGGCCCTGCCGGCGGTAGACGTCGAGAATGCGCTGCACGTCGGCCTGAGCCTTGGCGCGCGTGAAGACCGAACGCGGCTTCAACTGGACTTCGCCGGTGAGCGTGGCCGTATCGACCTCGCTGTTGCCCTCGAAGGCGACCTGATTGATGACCGGATTTTCTTTGACCGTGATGACTACGGTCGAGCCCTTGTAGTCCATGGAGACGTCGGCGAAGAGGCCGGTTCCAAAGAGGGCTTTGATCGACTCGTCGATCTTGGCGGCATTGTAGGGATCACCCGCCCCGAACTGCAGGTACGAGCGTACAGTTTCAGGTTCGACGCGCCGGTTTCCGACGACCTCGATGTTTTTGATCACGCCTTGAGCGGAAGCTGGGCCTGAAACCCAAGCTGCGTCACCCATGGCGACCACCGGCGAGAGGACTAGAAGCGCCAGAAGCAGGCGCAGTCCCGCCAAGATGATCCTAAATCTCTGCATACGCGGAATTGCCCCCGTGTGCCGCCGACCCCCAATTCACATGCGAGCTGTCGGCGGCAGCGTCACACTCATGCGTCGTTTCTTATAGTCGTTTTAGTCGTTTCTTATGGTCTTGAAGGCTCTTAGGTCCCCTGCAGCGGGTGTTGGAACTTCGCTTCGGCCCCCCGATTCGAACTCCTAACCTGCTGCGCACCATACCGCTTTTAACGATTCAGAAAGCCTCCGGAAAGTGGTAAGTTTACGTCACTCACACGGGATTCGGCATGACCTCAGCCCGTACCTGTCAAACGCCGCCAAACGTTCAAAATGTCGTTGAAATTCACGAAAACCATCAACATCATCAAGAGCGCTAAGCCCACCTGAAAGCCCATCTGCTGAAGGCGCTCACTGGCGGGTTTCCGGCGAACGGCTTCGAAGGCGTAGAACATAAGGTGTCCGCCATCGAGAACCGGGATCGGCAGCAAATTTAGAAATCCGATGTTGGCCGAAATAAAGGCAATCCAGCGGAGCATGGGTTCTATGCCGAGCTGGGCGACCTTCGCCGTCACTTCCGCCATCATGACGGGCCCGCCCATCTGCTCGGCCGACTGGCGGCCGGTGATGATGTCGCGAAGTCCGGCCACCGTCTGAGCCAGATTGACATAAGTCTCGGACACGCCAAGCGCGATCGCTTCAGGCAGGCTCACCTCAACGGTCTTGACCTTGTCGGGAGAGATCGCGCGCTGGATGCCGATCAGGCCGCGCCGGAACGTCCGGCCCATGGCGTCCTTCTGCTCATCGATGCTTGGCGTCGCGTTGAGCACAATCGTCTCGCCGCCGCGCTCGACCTTGAACTTGAGTTCCTCGCCGGCGCTGGAGCCGACGATCCGCTGCAGGTCATCGAATTTCGAGATGTTGTTGCCGTTGATGGCGAGGATCATGTCGCCGGGCTTGAAGCCAGCCTTATCGGCAGGCGAGTTGGCAATGACGGCATCGACGAGCGGCGGCAGAATGTGCACGCCGACCGTGGCGTTGAGCCCGGCGTAAATCACGATGGCGAGCAAAAAGTTGGCGATCGGACCGGCGGCGACGACCGCGGCGCGCTTGCTCACGGACTTGCCGTGGAACGACCCCGCCTGATGCTCCGGCGCCAGCTTCTTCTCGCCGCCAAACGAAGCCGCATTCTCATCGTCGATGAACTTGACGTAGCCGCCGAGCGGGATCCAGGCGAAGCGCCAGCGCGTGCCGTGCTTGTCGTAAAACCCAAAGATTTCAGGGCCAAAGCCGATCGAAAAGGCCTTGACGGTGACGCCGCACCAGCGCGCCACGAGAAAATGCCCGAGCTCGTGGATGAACACGACGAGCGTCAGCACGAGCAGGAACATGATCCCGTATTGCCAGATCCCACCCGCGACCGACGTCAAGAAGTCCATTTGAAATCCTTCGTGTGCTGACTGAACAGCGAAAAATCCGACCGCTGAACGCGTGCGGCTCTAGTAACTATAACTACCGAGTTTCTCTTCCGAGAGATAGCGAGCCCGAGCGTCCACTGCCAGTATATCGTCCAGGGTTTCTGCGGGGCAAATCGCGCCCTGCCGCTCTGCCGCATCAAGGGTTTCCTCCACGAGGGCGGCCATATCCAGGAATTTGATGCGCCGTTCGAGGAAGGCTTTGACCGCCACCTCGTTGGCGGCGTTCAGCACGGCCGGGGCCGTGTCGCCTCGCCGCATCGCCGCCCGGGCGACGCGGAGGGCGGGGAAGCGGGTCTCATCGGCCTCCTCGAACGTCAGCGTGGCGAGTCGGGCAAGGTCCAGCTTCTCGGTCGGTGCGACCATCCGGTCAGGCCAGGCGAGCGCGACGGCGATGGGCGTGCGCATGTCGGGCGGCGCCAATTGGGCGAGGACGGAGCCGTCCACGTAGCTCACGAGGCAATGGACGATCGATTGAGGGTGGACGATGCAGTCGAGCGCATCGACGGTGACGGGGAAGAGGTGGAAGGCCTCGATAAGCTCCAGGCCCTTGTTCATCATGCTGGCGCTGTCGATCGTGATTTTGGCGCCCATCGACCAGTTGGGATGTTTCAGCGCCTGTTCGGGCGTCGCGGCCTCAATTTGCTTGTAGGTCCAGGTGCGGAACGGGCCCCCGGAGGCGGTCAGCACGATTTTCTCGATGGAGGCCGGGTCGGCGCCGGCCAGAGCCTGGAAAGCTGCCGAATGTTCGCTGTCGACGGGCAGCAGTTCGGCGCCTGCGCGGGCGACCTCGGCCGTGAAGACGTGCCCGGCGGAGACGAGGCATTCCTTGTTGGCGAGCGCCACGCGGGCCCCCTGGGACGCCGCTGCAAACGTGGGTCTCAGCCCGGCTGCGCCGACGATCGCCGCCATGACGCAATCTGCGGGCTCGAGCGCGGCTTCGACGAGAGCGGCCTCTCCTCCCGCGGCCCGGATGCCGGTTCCGGAAAGGGCTTCCTTCAGCTCGCCCAAGCGGCTTTCATCGCCGATGACCGCAAGCTTGGCCTTATGCCGGCGCGCGATGGCGGCAAGTTCGATGGCGTTGGACTGCGCCGTCACCGCGACGATCTCAAAGCGGTCAGGCGTGCGCGAGACGAGATCGAGCGTGCTCGTTCCGATCGAACCCGTGGCGCCCAGCACGGTCAGGCGCATCGGCCGTGACGCGTCCGCCGGCCCGGGGCGCGCGGCCAAGCCTCGCCCAGTCGACCGAGAAGGAACGCTTGCTGTCACTGCCATTCGTTATGACCCGTAGAGAAGTGCGCGAGCGGGCGCAAATGCATCGATGCTGAAAGCGACCAGGGCGGCCAGGATGCTCGCCGTTACGAGGCCATCCATGCGATCCATGAACCCGCCGTGGCCGGGTATCAAGCCGCCTGAGTCTTTCAATCCGAAGTGCCGCTTCAGCGCTGATTCGGCCAAGTCACCGCATTGGGCAACCAATCCTATGGCAAGACCGAGGCTTGCGAGCCATCCGGGGCTGCCGCTCCCCGTGAAAAGCGCGAAAAGCAGGCCGGCCAGTGCTGCTGCAGTCACACCGCCGATCAGGCCCGACCACGTCTTGTTCGGTGAGACGGCCGGCCAGAGCTTCGGGCCGCCAATGGTGCGGCCGCTGAAGTAGGCTGCGATATCGGTCACCGCGACGGCCAGCACGACGTAGAGCGTCGCGAGAAATCCCAAGGGCTCGTCCGAGCGAAGCCAGCCCAGCGCCACCACAGGCAGAGCCGTATAAAGGACGCCCGCGGCCGACAGTTGCGCGCGGCCCGAGTTCGCTGAAAGAGCGGCAACGGCGGCGGCACCGGCGATGGCGGCGGCGACGCCCCATCCCGGCATATCATTCAGCACCAGGACCGTGGCGATGAGCACTACGGCGGCGTGCGCAACGAACGCAGGGTCGGGCATCTCATCCCGGACGATGTGTCCCCACTCCCATGTCATTGCCACGGCGACGAGAAACGTCAGCACGATGAAGGCCGCGGGGCTCCAGTAGAGCATGGCCAGGGCGACAACGGCGATGGCGGAGCCCGAGGCGATGCGCAGCCTCAGCTCTTGCGGAATGAAATCGAGCGCGCCTCCGAGAGGCGGCCGCTGATCGTCTGGACCTTCGGGCGGCATTGGTCTTGCCCTCAAGCGGTCGAGCGTTTGGTGAGGCCGCCGAAGCGGCGTTCACGCGAGCGGAATTCGTCTATGGCCACTTCAAATGCGGCCTTGTCGAAGTCCGGCCAATAGCAATCGAGAAAAACGAACTCGGAATAGGCGGTCTGCCAGAGCAGGAAGTTCGACAGGCGCATCTCGCCGGACGTGCGGATCAGCAGGTCCGGATCGGGGATGCCGGAGGTATCGAGCGCGTTGGCGATGCGTTCGACCGTGATGTCGGACGGCGCCAGCGTGCCTGCCGCTACCTCTTCGGCGAGCTTGCGGGCGGCGCCTGCGATTTCCGACCGCGAGCCGTAGTTGAAGGCGATGACGAGCGTCAAAACATCGTTGTTGCGCGTCAGCTCGACGGCTTCGTCGATCAGCGTCGTCAGCTCACTGTCGACGTGTTGACGCTGGCCGATCACGCGGATGCAGACGCCGGCTTCGTGCAGCTCGGCGAGATCGCGGCGGATGAATCGCTTCATCAGGCCCATGAGATCATCAATCTCTTCGACCGGGCGCTTCCAGTTCTCGGACGAGAAGCTGAAGATCGTCAGATATGTGATCTTCAGCTCGATCGCGGCGCGGACGGCGCGGCGGACAGCCTCCACGCCCTGGCGGTGGCCGAGCGCGCGCGGCAGGCCCCGTTCGCGGGCCCACCGGCCGTTACCGTCCATGATTATAGCGACGTGGCGCGGCGGGACCAGGACTGCCGATCGGTCGTCGGTAGGCTTCGCTGCTGCCGCCACTGTCGAATGGCCCCTGGGCTCAAGATCTCAAAATTGATGTTTTGACGTCCTGCCCCCGAAAAGGGCCAGCCCATCAAACCTTCTGAATTTCCGCTTCTTTTGTGACCAGAGTGGAGTCGATCTCCTTGATGAGGCGATCTGTCAACTCCTGGACCTTCTCGGAATTGCCCCGATGGTCGTCCTGGCTCATTTTGCCGTCTTTCTCAAGCTTCTTGAGAAGATCCATGGCATCGCGGCGCACGTTGCGGACCGAAACCTTGGCCTGCTCGGCGTACTTGTGAGCGAGTTTGACCAGCTCCTGTCTGCGGTCGGCCGTCAGCGCCGGGATCGGGAGACGGAGGATCTGGCCGTCGGTGATGGGGTTCAAACCGAGGTTGGCTTCGCGGATCGCCTTATCAACGGCGATCACGTTGCTGCGGTCCCAGACCTGAACCGTGATCATGCGCGGCTCAGGGACTGAAACCGTTGCGACCTGATTCAGCGGCATACGCGAGCCGTAGACCATGACCTGGACAGGATCGAGAAGGTTGGCGCTGGCGCGGCCGGTGCGAAGGCCGGAGAACTCGCGCTTCAGGGCGTCGATGGAAGCGCGCATGCGCTTTTCGATTTCTTTGATGTCGTGGACTGCTAGTGCCATTTTCCTGTTCCTCCAAGCGCGCGAAGCCCCAAATCATCGCCGCCGCAAAGCGAGTGGCGCGACGACGGGCTTTCAGCGGCTTTCAGCCGGCTCCCTCGATAAGAGTCTGGCGAGCTTCTCCGCGCAGAGCTTTCAAGAGATTTCCCGGTTCTTCGATCGAGACCACAATTAGCGGAAGTCCGTTATCGCGGGCAAGGGCAATGGCCGCGCCATCCATCACTTTGAGATCATTGGCCAAAACTTCCGAATACGTCAGCGTGTCGTAGCGGACCGCGTTTTTGTGCTTCTTGGGATCCGCCGAGTAGACGCCGTCGACTTGTGTCGCCTTCAGTACGGCGTCGCAGTTCATCTCGATGCCGCGCAGGACGGCTGCCGTATCGGTCGTGAAGAATGGGTTGCCGGTACCGGCAGCGAAGATGACGACGTTGCCGCGGCCAAGGTATGAGAGGGCCTTCGGCCGGACGTAGCTCTCGCAGACGGTCGGCATCGGAATGGCCGACAGAACGCGTGCCTGGACGCCACGATGTTCGAGCGAATTCTGCAGCGCGAGTGCATTCATCACCGTGGCCAGCATGCCCATGTAGTCGGCCGTCGCGCGATCCATGCCCTTGGCCGCACCGCTCAAGCCGCGGAAGATGTTGCCGCCGCCGACGACCACCGCAATTTCGGCCCCCTCCGCGACTGCGCCGGCGATGTCGTTTGAAAGCCGGTCAGCGACCGACATGTCGATGCCGTAGGGTTGGGAGCCCATCAAAGCTTCGCCCGAGAGCTTCACCAGTAGCCGCTTGTACTTGAGACCCTGAGCTCCAGGCATCCGCATCACTCCCATCAGCACGACAATCTAAATTGGCGAAGAAAAAACCGGCCGGTCGCGAGGACCGGCCGGCTGATACCTAACCCGCTCTGGCGATTCCGGCCAGCGCCTCCGGTCCACGCCGCTTTGGCCGCATGGCCGGGCGTGAAGCTTAGCTGCCGCTCGCGAGCTTGCGGACTTCCTCGCCGAAGTCCTCTTCCTTCTTGTCGATGCCTTCGCCGAGAGCGTAGCGGATGAAGCCTGCGACCTTGATCGGGGCGCCAACCTTGCCTTCGGCTTCCTTGACGGCCTGCGCGACCGTCTTGCCGGTGTCGTGGATGTACTGCTGCTCGAGCAGGCAGTTCTCCTTGGCGAACGCTTTGACGCCACCGGCGATGATCTTCTCGAGAACGTCGGGCTTCTTGCCCTGGTTCTTGTCGGCGAGAATGGCCTTCTCGCGTTCGATGACTTCGGCGGGCACGTCGGAGATGTCGAGTGCGACGGGGCTCGCGGCTGCAACGTGCATCGCGATCATGCGTGCGAGTTCGAACAGCGAAGGCTCATCACCGGCGCTTTCGAGCGCGACGAGCACGCCGATCTTGCCGAGGCCGTCAGCCACGCGGTTATGGACGTAGTCGGCGACGACGCCTTCCTTGACGGCGAGAGCCGCGGTCCGGCGAACGGTCATGTTCTCGCCGATCGTTGCGACGGCTTCCTGGATCGTCGTCTCGACCGTGTTCTTGCTGCCGGGATAGGTTGCAGCCAAAAGCGCCTTGAGGTCGCCCTTCGCGGCCGGAGCAAGCGACGTGATCTCGCGGACGAGCGTCTGGAACTGCTCGTTGCGGGCAACGAAGTCGGTTTCCGAGTTCACCTCGACGACGGCGCCTTCGCGGCCTTTCGCGACGATGCCGATGAGGCCGTCGGCGGCGACGCGGCCCGACTTCTTGGCAGCCTTCGACAGGCCCTTCTTGCGGAGCCAGTCGACAGCGGCTTCGATGTCACCGTTGGTTTCCGTCAGCGCCGTTTTGCAATCCATCATGCCGGCGCCGGTCATGTCGCGCAGCTTCTTTACATCTGCAGCGGTGATCGTCGTCATTTGTGTCACCTATGAGGTTCGAGGCGCCACGACGGGCGCCTCATATCAGTTCATTCACAGTCGTGCGTGGCAGCGCTCAGTTCAATGCCCGAGCGCCGCCTCTGCCGATCAAACGGCGGCTGCTTCGACGAGCTTCTTGGCCTGGGCGACCCAGTCTTCCTTGGCGATCTGGCCCTTGAGCTTCAGCTGGCGATCGAGCGACTCAGCGTAGTCGGGCGTGAGATCGGCGATCTGCCAGAAGTGGTAGACGCCAGCGTCGTTGAGGCGCTGCTCGACCTTGGCGTTGATGCCGGCGATGCGCTTCAGGTCATCGGCTTCGCCACGCGGCGCTTCGATGCCCTTGAAGACGACCTTCGGCAGATCTTCAGCAGGCGGCGTCTCGGAGGCACCGATGTCAACGCCCGAAGCACCCTGCGAGCGCTCGAGACCATCGAGAGCGGCGCGTGCCATCAGATCGCAATAGAGCGTGATCGCGCGACCGGCGTCGTCGTTGCCCGGAACCGGGTAATCGATGCCGTCGGGATCGCAGTTGGTATCGACGATCGCAACGATCGGGATGCCGAGCTTGCGCGCTTCCTGGATCGCGATCGCTTCCTTGTTCGTGTCGATGACGACGAGGAGGTCGGGCGTGCCGCCCATGTCCTTGATGCCGCCGAGCGACTGGTTGAGCTTGTCGCGCTCGCGCGTGAGGTTCAGGACTTCCTTCTTCGTGCGGCCCTGCGGATCGGCAAGGATCTCATCGAGCTGGCGCAGACGGCGGATCGACTGCGAAACGGTCTTCCAGTTGGTCAGCGTGCCGCCGAGCCAACGGTGGTTGATGAAGTACTGGGCGCTGCGCTTTGCAGCTTCAGCGATGCCGTCGGAAGCCTGACGCTTCGTGGCGACGAAGAGCACGCGGCCGCCGCCGGCGACCGTGTCGGAGACCTTGAGCAGAGCCTGGTGCAACAGCGGCACGGTCTGCGTGAGGTCGAGAATGTGGATTTTGTTGCGCGACCCATAGATGAACGGTGCCATCTTGGGGTTCCAGCGGTGAGCCTGGTGGCCGAAGTGAACGCCAGCTTCCAATAGCTGACGCATGTTGAAGGCAGGAAGTGCCATCGTAATCTTTCCTTTTCCGGTTAGACCTCCGCGAGACTTGAGAAGAAATCCGCCAGCCATTTCAAAAGCTTAGCTGATCTCCACCGGAGCGCGATGCGGGGCTTTTCATCCGCATTGCGCGAGCGTCTCGCGTGTGAGATGGCGGCTATATACGGGGGATCGGGATATTGTGCAACCCGTAGACGAGGTTAGATCGCCCCAGGCGCTCGGCCGGCGGCTTTCCCCCCTGCCCCTAACATTCACTGAAGAACAGAAAACGCACCGCGGCTGCCGTGCTTTAGTTCGGCCCGCAGTGCGTTTCAGATTTTTCCGAGATTTATTCGAGATTTGGTTCTCGACCCTCAGGCAGGGTCCAGCGGCATCGTGCGCGTACTTATTGGCACTTGCTGTCGAGCGTTGAGAGAGCCTCGTCCATGGCTTTAGCTTCAGGCGAATTGTCGGCGGCTTCCTCAGCCGAGTCCCAAGCATCAGCGAAATCATCGCCCAAGGTTTCGAAGTAGCCGTCGATTTCATCGCCAGCGGCTTCAGCTTTCTTCTCGTCGTCGCCGATCTCGTCCATCTTCTTCGACATTGCGCAATAGGCTTTGACCTTCGCGGGATCGGACGCCACTGCCTCGAGATTGGTCTTGATTTCAGCCGCGCTCAATTTTTTGTCAGCAGCGTGAGCGCCCGGAGCGAGCAGCAAACCGACGACCAGAGCGGCGTAGAATTTGGACATGTTGTGCCTCTTATTTGGCTAGCTCAAAGGAGCGGAGCTATGGACGCAAACTGTGTCAGAAGAAGGCAGCGCTGGAGCGCTACCTTCACCCGGTTTGCAGGCGCTTAGCGCCAGAAGCAGTGACGATGACCGTGACGATAGCGGCAGATCCACTTCTTGCCGTGACGGTGGTGGCGATGGAAGCGCTTGTGGTGACGGTGCTTCTTGTAACCGGCCTGTTCAGCCACGGTTTTATCAGCGTGAGCACCAATGCCGTTGAGGCCGGCACCGGCAATTCCGGCATTTGCACCGCCGGCAGCGCCGAGGGTGACGGCTGCGAGGACTGCTGCAGCGATCAAGCTCTTTTTCATGGATAGGCTCCTATCGAAAATCAGACGCGTCTCTCACGTCTGCAGCCATAACGTCTATCGCGAGAAAAAGCCGTCGGTGATGACAATAAAAATTTGATGCGTGGAGAATCAGCCGCCGATCCGCAACCGCCGGTTTTAAATCTCGATGATTTCCGAGACGATTGGCAGTGCCTCTATGCGAAGCGCTTCACGCGGAGAAACATCGTATCGGCCCGGTAATAGAAATTCCATTTCCCGATTTCGATCATCCAGTGCAAGGACAATGCGAATTTCCCCGCCGCGCGCATTGGGTTTCAGGAATTTGCCGACGTCGGAAACCGGCGCCGCCTTTGCGACAACGGACTTTCGATCGAGAACCAACTTGAGATTGCGCGGGACCGCGGCGGCGGCTTTGTCCAATTCTTCAATGGATTGCACACGCAGCTTCATTGTTTCGCCGTCGCGCTCGGCTTCCACCGAGACGATCACGGGCGTTCCGGGCTCGAGCAGATGACGGCTCGCGGCCAAGGTGTCGGAGAAGATGATCGCCTCGAACTGGCCGGTCGCGTCAGAAAATGTTGCGAACGCGAACTTGTTGCCCTTCTGGGAGCGCCGTTCGCGCGCTGCGATGACGATACCGGCGAGGCGGCCCGCGCTAGCGCCGCGCATGACGAGCGCTTCGAATTCGCCGACCTTCTTTACACCGAGCTTTCCGAGCACGCGGTCATACTGATCGAGCGGATGGCCAGAGAGGTAGAAGCCGATGGCTTCGAACTCGGCCGACAGCTTCTCCATGCTCGTCCACGAGGGCGTTGCGCGGAGCACAAGATCGGCTGGCTTTCCAGCGGAGCCAAAAAGATCGGAAATGCCTTGCGCCGCGTCGGCGGTTCGCCGCTGCGCGGACGCAAGAATTGTATCGGCATTGGCGGCGACGAGCGCGCGATTGGAATTCAGCCCATCGAATGCGCCGGCCTTGGCCATCGTTTCGACGGCGCGTTTGTTCAGTGCCTTGGCATCGACGCGAGCTGCGAAATCGCCCAGCGAGCTATAGAGACCGCCCGCCGTCCGCTCGCTGACGATCGCTTCGACGGCACCGGCGCCGATATTCTTCAACGCCGCAAGCGAATAGCGGATGGCGCCCGTCTTGAAATTGCCTGAGGGCGGCTCGACGCCGAAATCGACGCCCGATTGATTGACGCACGGTGGCAGCATTCTGATGCCGGACTTTCGGGCTTCCGATGCAAACATCGCGAGCTTGTCGGTATTGCCCATATCGAGCGTCATTGACGCGGCGAAGAATTCCTCGCGGAAATTCGCCTTTAAATAGGCCGTGTGATAGCTGACGAGGGCATAGGCCGCCGCGTGCGATTTGTTGAAGCCGTAGCCCGCGAACTTATCGACCAATTCGAAGATGTAGATTGCGTCTTCTTTCTTGACGCCATTGGCGAGCGCGCCTTCGACGAAGCGCGCTTGCTGCTTGGCCATTTCGGCCTTGTCTTTCTTACCCATCGCGCGGCGCAGCAAGTCAGCTTGGCCGAGCGTATAGCCGCCCATCACCTGAGCGATCTGAATGACCTGCTCCTGATAGATGATGACGCCGTAGGTTTCCTTCAAAATGCCTTCGAGCATCGGATGGAGGCAGTCGACCGGCTCTTCGCCGTGCTTGCGGTTGATGTAGGTCGGGATGTTGTCCATCGGACCGGGGCGATAGAGCGCCACCATAGCGATGATGTCTTCGAAGCGGTCGGGTTTCAGCCGCTTCAAGCTTTCCCGCATGCCCGTACTTTCGAGCTGGAACACGCCGGCCGTGTCGGCCTTGGCGAGCATCTCGTAGGCGGGCTTATCGTCGAGCGGGAGCGCCGCCAGATCGATATCGATGCCGCGGCCGCGCTTGATCAATTCCACTGCCTTGGCGAGAACCGTCAGCGTCTTCAAGCCAAGGAAGTCGAACTTCACGAGGCCCGCCGCCTCGACCATTTTCCAGTTGTATTGCGTGATCGGGAAGTGCGATTTCGGATCGCGATAAAGCGGCACGAGCTCTTCGAGCGGCCGGTCGCCAATCACCATACCGGCGGCGTGCGTCGAGGCGTGGCGATAGAGACCTTCGAGCTTCTCAGCGATTTCGAGCAGGCGGGCGACGATCGGCTCGCTGTCGCGTTCTTCCTGCAGCTTGGGCTCGCCGTCGATCGCCTCTCGCAGCGTAACCGGATTGGCGGGATTGTTCGGCACGAGCTTGCACAGCCGATCGACCTGACCGTATGGCATTTGCAGAACGCGGCCGACGTCGCGCAACACGGCGCGCGCCTGCAGCTTACCGTGCGTGATGATCTGCGCGACGCGATCGTCACCGTACTTCTTCTGCACGTAGTCGATCACGCGATCGCGCTTTTCCTGGCAGAAGTCGATGTCGAAGTCCGGCATCGAGACGCGTTCGGGATTGAGAAAGCGTTCGAACAGCAGGCCGAAGCGCAGCGGATCGAGATCCGTAATCGTGAGCGCGTAAGCGACGAGCGAGCCCGCACCCGAACCACGGCCCGGACCGACCGGCACGCCATTCGCCTTCGACCATTTGATGAAGTCGGCGACGATGAGGAAGTAGCCGGGGAACTTCATCTGTGTGATGACGTCCACCTCGTAGGCGAGGCGCTTATCGTAGTCCTCGACCGTGAAGCCTTGCGCGGGCCCGTGCGCATCGAGGCGGCGCTTCAGTCCCTCGATCGCCTGCCGCTTCAGCTCGGCCGCTTCGAGGGCGAGGTTTTCCGCGTCGCTCAGATTGGCGTCGCCGGCGACGAAGCGCGGCAGAATGGGCTTGCGGCCTTCGGGCCGGTACGCGCAGCGAATGGCGATTTCGATGGTGTTTTCGAGCGCCTCGGGAAGGTCGGCAAAGAGCGCCGCCATCTCGTCTTCGCTCTTCAGGTAGTGCTCGGGGCTGGCGCGGCGGCGATTGTCTTCGACGACGTAGCGGCCGTCGGCGATGCAGAGCAGCGCGTCGTGCGCCTCATAATCCCCGCGCACGGCGAAATAGCATTCGTTCGTTGCGACGATGGGCAGACTGCGCGCGTAGGCGAGTTCAAGCAGCTGCGGTTCGACCTCTGCTTCTTCAGGAAGCCCGTGGCGCTGCAGCTCGATATAGAGGCGATCCCCGAAAATCTTCTCCAGCGTCTTTAACCGCTCGACTGCCAACTCGTGCTGGCCATCGCGGAGCGCCGCATCAATCGGGCCTTGCGGACCGCCCGTCAGCGCGATGAGGCCGCCCGACAGCTCCTCCAACCGCGCGATCTTGACGTGCAAAGGCTCGTCTGCGGCCGACTCGAAGTTCAGCGCTTTCGAAAGGCGCATGAGGTTGGCGAAACCCTCAGCGTTCATCGCAAGCAGCGCGAGCTTGCCCGCGGGCTTCACGCGCGGCTCGTTGCTCATGGCCTTGAGCGCGATGGTGCCGTTGTCGCGATTGTCGCCGAAGTCGATATCGAGCGTCGTGCCCGAAATGGGCTGAACACCCGCGCCCCAGAGCTTCTCGGAAAATTCGAGCGCGCCGAAGAGATTGTTCGTATCGGTCAGCCCGAGCGCGGGCAGGTTCATCGCGGTCGCAAGCTTGGCGAGCTTCGCAATCGGCAGCGCGCCTTCGAGCAGCGAGTAAGCCGAATGCACCTTGAGGTGGACGAACTTCGGGTTTCGTGCGGGTAGCCGAATCGGGTGTGCCATATCGCTAGGTTATGTAGGCGACGGGCCGCCGCAAGCCAAACGATCCGATGCGCACAAGTGCGAGCACAAGCCGTGGCGAAGCAGAAACGTTCAGCGGACGTGCGCCAGGGAGATTTCGACGAGACGGCCTTCATGAACCTGCAGAACGCGGTCCATCCGGGCTGCGAGTTCCATGTTGTGCGTCGCGATCAGCGCGGCCACGCCTTGCCCGCGAATAACATCGATCAGCTGGCGGAAGACATGCTCCGACGTATGAGGATCGAGGTTGCCTGTCGGCTCGTCGGCGAGCAGAAGCCTCGGGCTGTTGGCAAGGCCACGGCAGATCGCGGTGCGCTGCTGTTCGCCGCCCGACAGTTCGGCAGGGCGATGGCGTTCGCGTCCGGCCAGGCCGACGCTCGCCAGAAGCTTGTGCGCGTGCGCCTCGGCGGCCTTCCGGCTCGTCCCCATGATGAGCTGCGGAATGACGACGTTTTCGAGCGCGCTGAATTCCGGCAGCAGCTGGTGGAACTGATAGACGAAGCCGATTTCCTTGCGCCGCAGTTTCGTGCGCTCGGCTTCCGCCAGCGTGGCACAGTCGCGGCCGTTGATGACGACGCGGCCGCTGGTCGGAGATTCAAGCAGCCCCGTGATGTGGAGCAGCGTCGATTTACCGGCGCCGGATGGGCCTACGAGCGCCACGGCTTGGCCGGGCCAGAGCACGGCATCGACGCCCTGCAGAACCACGATCTCCTTTTCGCCCTGGCGGAAGGAGCGCGTGACGTTCTCGAGCTGCAAAATCGGCGAAACGGATGTGGTGTCCATGGATCTCACTCGTACCGCAACGCTTCGACGGGATCGAGCTTCGACGCTTTCCAGGATGGATAGAGCGTCGCCAGCACGGAGAGCAGGAGCGCCATCAGAACGATGCCGCCTGTCTCGTGAACATCGATCTCAGCGGGCAGCTTCGTCAGATAGTAGACGCTCGGATCGAAGATCGTGGTGCCTGAGACCCACGAGACGAAGTTCTTGATGGTCTCGATATTCCAGCAGAAGACGATGCCGAGGACGAGGCCCGCGAGCGTACCGACGACGCCGATGGAGGCGCCGGTGATCAGGAATATTCGCATCACCGCGCCTTTGGTAGCGCCCATCGTTCGCAGGATGGCGATGTCGCGGCCCTTGTCCTTCACGAGCATCATCAGGCCAGAGATGATGTTCAATGCGGCGACGAGCACGATGAGCGAAAGAATGATGAACATCACGTTCCGCTCAACGGCGAGCACGTTGAAGAACGTCTCGTTGCGCTGGCGCCAGTCGTTGATGGTGATCGAAGGACCGATGGCATCGCGGATGGCACTGTTGTAGTGATCGACCGCTTCGGGATCATCGACGACGACTTCGACGACGTCGACCTCGCCGTTCTTCGAGAAATATTTCTGCGCTTCCGGCAGCGGCATGAAGATCATCATGCGGTCGTATTCGGACATGCCCAATTCGAAGATCGAGGTGATCTGATACGCCTTGGACCGGGGCGCGTTGCCGAACGGCGTTGCTGCTCCGCGCGGTGAGACGAGCGTCACGGTATCGCCGAGGCCGACGCGCAGCTGATTGGCAAGCCGCACGCCCATCGCGATGCCCGTCTGCTGGTCAAAGCCATCGAGCGTGCCGGCGCGGATGTTACCCGATACGAGCTTCAGCGATTTGAGATCGCTTTCTCTGACGCCGCGCACGAGGCCGCCCAGCGCCTGAGTGTTGGAGGAGACCATTACCTGGCCTTCGATGACCGGCATGGCAATGACGACGCCTGGCACTTTCGAAATCTCGTCTGAGACCTCGCTGTAGTCCGTGAACGGATCGCCGAGTTTCTGGACGATGACGTGGCCGTTGAGGCCCATGATCTTGGAGAAGAGGTCGTGGCGGAAGCCGTTCATCACGGCCATGACGATGATGAGCGTCGCGACGCCCAGCATGATGCCAAGGAACGAGAACCCGGCGATGACCGAGATGAAGCCTTCCTTGCGCCGCGCGCGCAGATAGCGTCCCGCGATCATCCACTCGAAAGCGGAGAATGGTGCCGTGCTGCCGGACGCCGTGCGTTCGCCGCCCAACCCAGCCGAGGCTTCACTGTGCCCTGAAACAGTCATCGTGGCCTCACCCCCGTTACCCCAATCGCGCGCCGAATCGCAGCTCCCTGTGTCGCAGTTAAGGCCACGGGACCGCATTTCAGCCGATTTAGTATGCCCGTGCGATGAGCACGTACTCCTTCGCCGGTTCCCCGGTGAAGAAGCAGGCTTCTGCGGCCTTCTCCTGTTCGAGCGGGGCATTGCGGATGGTCAACTTCAGTGCCTTCAGCCGGTCCGCAATGCTCTCGAGTGCTGCCCCTTCAGGACGCGACCATGCCACACGCACCCAGCCCTTGAAGGCGCCCGCCTCTTCGTCCCCCTCGCCCGGGCCGAAGTAGGCTTCGAGTTCCTCGAACGATTTGATGCTGGTGATGATGTTGGAATCAAGCCGCGCCTTCGCCTCGTTGTAGAGGTTCGCCTGGATGTCGGCGAGGAGCGCGGAAGCACCTGCAACGAAGTCGGCGCGCGGCATCGTCTGCGAGACGACCTTGTCGCCGTCGCGCAGGCGGTCGCGGCGCATGAAGGTGACGTTGCCGCCGCTCGCATCGCGGCCACCGATTTCGACGATGACGGGCGCGCCACGGCGGACCCAGTTCCAACGTTTTTCGGCCGACTTGATGGGCTTCACGTCGACGAGCGTGCGGATGCCTGCAGCCTTCAGTTCTTTCTCGAGCGACGCGCAATATTCGATGAGTTCGGCGTCTTCCGGCTTTTCGCGCAGCATCGGAACGAGCACGATCTGACGCGGCGCGATTGCCGGCGGCAGACGCAAGCCGTCGTCATCGCCGTGGGTCATGATCACGCCGCCGATAAGACGCGTGGAGACGCCCCAGCTCGTCGTATGGCAGAAGGTCAGTTCGCCCTTGGCGTTCTGGAACTGGATGTTCTGCGCTTCCGCGAAATGCGTGCCGAGGTAATGCGAGGTCCCCGCCTGAAGGGCCTTACCATCCTGCATCATTGCTTCGATCGAATAGGTGTTGTCGGCGCCGGGGAAGCGCTCGTTCGCCGGCTTCTCGCCCGCGATGACCGGCATCGCCAGCACGTTCTCAGCGAAGGTGCGGTAGACTTCGAGCATCTTCAGCGTTTCGGCGACCGCATCTTCGCGATCGGCGTGGGCGGTGTGGCCTTCCTGCCAGAGAAATTCCGCCGTCCGCAGAAAGAGACGCGTACGCATTTCCCAGCGCACGACATTCGCCCACTGATTGATCAGCAGCGGCAGATCGCGATAGCTCTTCACCCAGCGCTGGAAGGCGTCGCCGATGATCGTCTCGGACGTCGGGCGAACGATCAGCGGCTCTTCGAGCTTGGCGTCGGGATCGACCACCAGCTTGCCACCCTCGTTCTTCAAACGATGGTGCGTGACGACCGCCATTTCCTTGGCAAAGCCTTCGACGTGCTCGGCCTCTTTGGCGAGGAAGCTCATCGGGATGAAAAGCGGGAAATAGCAGTTCTCGTGACCCGTATCCTTGATGCGGGCGTCGAGCTCGGCCTGGATGCGTTCCCAGACGCCCCAGCCCCACGGCTTGATGATCATGCAGCCGCGGACGGGGCTCGTCTCGGCCATGTCGCCGTCGCGCACAATCGCTTGGTACCACTCGGGGAAATTCTGTTCGCGGGTGACGGAGAGGGCGCGCTTGCTCATCGTGCGGCCTCCGGCGCGGCATGGCGCGAGAAATCGGGGCGGCAGGGGAAGACGTCTGTGATGCGCATTGCGGGCTCGCTCGTTAAATCCGCGCGGGCGAGCCGCGCCTTAAGTCTCTACGAAATCAGGAATTGAGCCCCAGCCGAATAGCCTTTTCATGCTGGCGTTGCAACGGCGCAAAGCCGCCCGTCCGGGGGCTTTGCTCGCTTGGCCAAGCACCTTTGCGGCATTCGGCTGTGGGTAACGCGCGAGCAGATCTCAGAGATTGGCGATCACGGCATAGACGCCGGCGAAGGTGACCCCGCAGACAAGCGTATTCACCCAGAAAAGCTTGAAGACGTTCATTTTGTGCGGAGCGCTTTCGGACGTGCCGGGAACGATCTCACCAGCCTCGTCCTGCGTTTTCGCGAAGAAGGGCAGCACGGCGAAGAGCGTGATGAACCACAGGCAGAAGAACGTTGCCAAAGCTACTGACGTACGCATTGCACTGACCTCAATTCTTCAAGCTGCGCCGGGTCTGCTTCAGACCTGCTCGAGTTCGACGAGCGTGCCGCAGAAATCCTTCGGATGGAGGAACAGCACGGGCTTACCGTGCGCGCCAATCTTCGGTGTGCCGTCGCCCAGAACGCGGGCGCCCTGGCCTTTCAGCTGGTCGCGCGCGGCGATGATGTCTTCGACTTCGTAGCATACATGATGGATGCCGCCGTCGGGGGACTTTTCCAGGAATTTCGCGATCGGCGAGCCTTCGCCCAGCGGTTCCAGCAGCTCGATCTTGGTGTTGGGAAGCTCGATGAAGACAACCGTGACACCATGCTCAGGCTGGGCGAGCGGCGGTCCGACCTGCGCTCCAAGCGCGTTTTTGTAGACCGCGGCAGCCTTTGCGAGATCTTTGACAGCTATGGCGACGTGGTTAAGGCGTCCAATCATGCTTTCCGTCTCCGATGGAGCAAATCGAGCCACTTTTTAAGGGCGAACTTCAGGTTTTGCCATCCACCACGGACACCAGCACTTTGACAACCGGCTTCTTGCCCCATGCTTCGTTAATGGCAGCGCGCACGGACCGCAGCACCGCGTCCTGCACCATGCCGTGATCGGCGCGGCGCTTGGGCGGAATTGAGCGCAGGGTGCCGTCAATCGCATCGAGCACAATCTCGCGCATCGAATCCCCGTCGCGATCGGCGGCCGGAATGCCTTCGAGCACAACGCCTGGCTCGGCGATGATTTCGCCGCGGCGCGTCAGCACGAGCGAGACGACGGCGATGCCGACATAAGATAGTTTGCGCCGGCTCTTAACGGGGCCTTCGACGTCTGGGACGATCAGATTGCCATCGCGATAAAGCCGCCCGACCGGGATCTTGTCGATGACGCCGGCCGTTCCCGGCCAAAGTTTCAGGACGTCGCCGTCGCCGATCACGTGGGCTTCGCTGGCGCCGCATTCGCGGGCGAGCCTGCCGTGCGCCTTGAGGTGGCGCGCCTCGCCGTGCATCGGAACCGCGATCTTCGGACGGATCCAGTAATACATGTCCTTGAGCTCATCACGGCGCGGATGGCCGGTGACATGCACGAGGGCCTCCGCGTCTGTGATGATGTCGACACCCAATCGCGCCAAGCCGTTCTGGACGCGGGCTACAGCGCGCTCGTTCCCCGGGATGGTGCGCGAGGAGAAGATGACGAGATCGCCCTTGTCGAGCGAGATATCGGGATGTTCGTCCTCGGCGACACGCGCCATCGCTGCGCGCGATTCGCCTTGGCTTCCGGTGCAAAGGACGACGACTTTGTCGCGCGGCAGATCGGAGAAGCGCTGCTGATCTAGGTAGGTGAAGCCTTGCGGCAGGTAGCCGGTCTCGATCGCGACCTCGATGATGCGATGAAGCGCGCGGCCAGCCACGACAAGCGTGCGGCCGGCCGCATTGCACGCGGAGATGATAGAGGCGACACGGGCGACGTTGGAAGCAAAGAGCGTGACGGCGACGCAACGCGGCGCGTCGGCAATGATCTTGTGCAGCGTGGCGGCGACGTCCGATTCCGATGCCGAGCGACCTTCGCGCAATGCGTTCGTGGAGTCGCCGATGATGGCGAGGACGCCCTCGTCGCCGATCGCGGCGAGCCGCGCTGCATCGTGGGGCCTGCCGACCACGGGCGTCGGATCAAGCTTCCAGTCTCCGGTGTGGAAGACGAGACCGGCGGGCGTGCGGATGGCCAACCCGTTCGGCTCCGGGATCGAATGCGTCAATGAAACGAATTCGACGTTGAAGGGACCTGCGTCGAAGCGGCCTCCGAGCGGCACTTCCTTGATCGGCAGCGTGATGGTGCCGCCGAACTCGCCGGCTTTGATCTTCAGCATTCCCGCCGTGAAGGGCGTTGCGTAGATCGGGCATTCGAGCGACGGCCAGAGGTCGATGATGGCGCCGACGTGGTCTTCGTGCGCGTGCGTCAGAACGAGGCCAACGAGGTTTTGCCGCTCAGCGACGATGAAGCGAAGATCGGGCAGCACGACATCGGCGCCCGGCTCGCTCTCATGCGGGAACGTGACGCCGAGATCCACGAGCAGCCACTTGCGCGCTTTCGGCGGGCCGAAGCCGTAGAGATAGACATTCATGCCGATCTCGCCGAGCCCGCCCAGGGCGGCAAACACGAGTTCGTCGGGACGCGAGTTCGTCCGTTGCGAAGGCGAAATGCGATCGCTCATGACGTTTCATCACCCGCAACCTGGCTGACGAGCATGACGTCGCCGTAGCTGATTTCTTTGATCTCGCCGTCAACGTCTGCCAGCAGAGCGCCCGTTTCGGAAAGACCCTGATAAGTTGCAGATAAAGGTCCGGCGGCCGTATTGATGACGATGGGCTCGCCAACGGCGCCTGCGCGTTGCAGCCAGGCTTCGCGGATTTCGGAAAAGCCCTCCCCTCCCCGCCAGCTGTCAAGCCAAGAGAAGATTTTTTCTGACAGCGTCTCGGTGAAAGCGAGCGGCTCTGGAGGTTTGCCGTACTGGCCGAGGGCCGTTACGGCACGGCCGAGCGCGCCGGGAGAGGTGATCAAATTCAAGCCAAAACCTAAAACCGCTAAAAAGCCGGAGCCTGCACGAGCGGACGTGCTTTCGACCAGAATTCCTCCCGCCTTGGCACGACCTATCAAAATATCGTTCGGCCATTTGAGGCGAAGATCGGTTCCGGGCGCAAGGTCCATTGTGGCCCGAACGGCGTCTATCACCGCAATTCCAGCGAGTAGTGACAATTGGCCCGCCTTCTCCAGCGGCGCCTCGCACCGGAAGGCGACGCTGGCGTGAAGGTTACCCGGTTCCGAAGCCCAGGCCCGGCCGGAGCGGCCCCGGCCGCCGGTCTGGCGGTCGGCTAAGACCCAGAGCGGCAGCTCCTCGCCGGAGAGGGCCAGCCGCATGGCGTCCGCGTTCGTCGATCCGGTCTCAGGGAGATGGACGATGCGAGGCACGGAAGAGCCGTTCATCTAGAGCTACTTTGCGGGCACTAGCACCGAAGCTGCGGCTGTTGCTGCATCCACCACGGTGCCGCCGACGAAGGGCAGAACGAATGCCACGACGAAGGCCGCCGACAGCGCCATGACTGCAAAGGTCCGGCCTTCGGTCGGCGAGAAGCGCTCTGCCGGCTCATCGAAGAACATGATCTTCACGACCCGCAGATAGTAGTAGGCGCCGACGACGCTGGTGACGACGCCGATGACCGAGAGCGGGTAAAGGCCCGCCTTGATCGCCGGCAGGAACACGTACCACTTGGCCCAGAAGCCCGCGAGCGGCGGGATGCCGGCCAGCGAGAACATCAGCACGGCCAGGACCGTCGCGAACGTCAGGTTGGTTTTGGCCAGTCCCGACAGGTCGGAAATGCTTTCGACGTTGCGGCCATCGCGCTGCATCGCGAGAACGCAGGCGAAGGCGCCGAGCGTCATGGCGACGTAGATCACGAGGTAAATTAGAACGCCGGCGGTGCCCTCGGTGTTGTTGGCCGCAAGCCCGATCAGGGCGAAGCCGACGTTGCCGATCGAGGAGTAGGCGAGCAGGCGCTTGACGTTGTTCTGGCCGATCGCCGCGAACGAGCCGAGCGCCATCGAGGCGATGGCGACGAAGATGATGATCTGCTGCCACTGCGAGGCGATGCCCGGCAGCGCCACCTGCGTAAAGCGCAACAGAAGTGCCATGGCCGCGATCTTGGGCGCTCCCGCGAAGAAGGCGGTCACGGGTGTCGGCGCGCCTTGATAGACGTCCGGCGTCCACATGTGGAACGGCACGGCGGCGACCTTGAACGCCAATCCCACGAGAACGAACACGAGGCCGAACGTCAGGCCGATGTTCGATGCCATTTCCGGCATGCTCGCGGCCGAGGCGATCGTGGCGTAGCTCGTCGAGCCGGTGACGCCATAGAGCATGGAAGCGCCGTAGAGCAGCATGCCCGACGACAGCGCGCCGAGGACGAAGTACTTCAGGCCCGCTTCGCTCGATCGCACGTCTTCGCGCTTGAAGGCGGCGACGACGTAGAGCGCGAGCGACTGCAGCTCGAGGCCAAGATAGAGCGCGATGAGGTCGTTGGCCGAGACCATCATCAGCATGCCGAGCGTCGCGAGAAGCACGAGCACCGGATATTCGAACAGCAAGAGCTTTGCGCGGCCGAAGGTGTCGAACGTCATCAGCAGCGTCAACGCCGCGCCGATCAGGATGACGATCTTCAGGAAGCGGGTGAATCCGTCGGAGACGAAGGCGCCGCCGAAGATGGCGGACGAGCCGCTGCCTTCGAAAACCGCGAAGGCAGCAACGATCAACACGGCGATCGCCAGCCACGTCACCGTGCGGCCGGCCGCTTCGCCGTCCTTCGAGAAGACGCCGACCATCAGCAGCGCGATGGCGCCGATCGCGAGTATCAGCTCCGGCAGAACGACATGTAGGACCGAGCTATCCATTATTGGGTTCCTTCAGGCGCCGCCGATGCGGCCGCCGTCCCCTGTGCGGATTGATAGTTTTGGACGAGGTTCTTCACCGATGTCGCCGTCACGTCGAGGACGGGAGCGGGATAGACACCGTAGAAAATCGTCAAGATCAGCAGCGGCGCCAGGATCGCGATCTCGCGCGGGGAGAGATCGAGAAGCTTCTTGAGCGCCGGCTTATCGAGCACGCCGAACACCACGCGACGGTAGAGGTAAAGCGCGTAGGCGGCCGACAGGATGACGCCGGTCGTCGCCAGGATCGCGACCCAGGTGTTGGCCTTGAAGGCCGCAAGCAGCGTCAGGAATTCGCCGATGAAGCCGCTCGTGCCAGGCAGGCCGACGTTCGCCATGGTGAGCACCATGAAGGCGACGGCGTACTTCGGCATGCGTTCGACAAGGCCGCCGTAGGCCGCGATCTCGCGCGTGTGCGTGCGGTCATAGATGACGCCGACGCAGAGGAAGAGCGCCGACGAGATGAGGCCGTGCGACAGCATCTGGAAGATGGCGCCGTCGATGCCCTGCTGCGAGGCCGTGAAGATGCCCATCGTCACGTAGCCCATGTGGGCGACGGACGAGTAAGCGATGAGCTTCTTGATGTCTTCCTGCACCAGCGCGACGAGCGAGGTGTAAATGATGGCGACGATCGAGAGCGTATAGACGAGCGGCGCCAGATCGGCGGACGCGTTCGGGAACATCGGCAGCGAGAAGCGCAAGAAGCCGTAGCCGCCCATCTTCAGGAGGATGCCGGCGAGGATGACGGATCCGGCGGTGGGCGCTTCGACGTGCGCGTCGGGAAGCCAGGTGTGGACCGGCCACATCGGCATCTTCACCGCGAAGGATGCGAAGAACGCGATCCATAGCCACCACTGCATTTCAGGCGGGAACTTCGTCTGCAGCAGCGTCGGGATGTCGGTCGTGCCGGCGTGCCAGTACATCGCCATCATGGCGAGCAGCATCAGCACGGAACCGAGCAACGTATAGAGGAAGAACTTGAAGCTCGCGTAGACGCGCCGCTTGCCGCCCCAGACGCCGATGATGATGAACATCGGGATCAGGCCGCCCTCGAAGAAGAGGTAGAAGAGGACCATGTCGAGCGCGCAGAAGACGCCCAGCATCAGCGTTTCCAGGACGAGAAACGCGATCATGTATTCCTTGACGCGGTTCTCGATCGACACCCAGCTCGCCAGGATGCAGATCGGCATCAGGAACGTCGTCAGGATGACGAACAGCATTGAGATGCCGTCGACGCCCATCTTGTATTTCAGCGGCCCGAGCCAGGCGTGCTCTTCGACGAACTGGAAGCCCGCGGTGTTGTTATCGAAGTTGATCCAGATCAGCAGCGATACCGCGAAGGTGACGAGCGTCGTCCAGAGCGCGATCCAGCGCGCGTTGCCCTTGGCTTCAGCGTTGAGCGTAGCAATGAGCAGCGCGCCGACGAGCGGCAGGAAGGTGACGACAGAGAGAATGTTGCTCATTTGAGCACCCCGCCAAAGAGCCCGTTATAGGTGAGCCATGTCAGGATGGCCGCGACGCCGATCAGCATCGCGAAGGCGTAGTGGTACATGTAGCCCGTCTGCATCTTGACGACGCGGTCAGTGATACGGACGACGCCTGCTGCCGTGCCGTCGATTGCGCCGTCGATGACGGCACCGTCGCCGTCCTTCCAGAGGAAGCGGCCGATCGCGAACGCAGGCCGCACGAAGATCAGATTGTAGAGCTCATCGAAGTACCACTTGTTGAGCAGGAACAGGTAGAGCGGACGGAAGGTCCGAGCCGTTGCTGCCGGCAGCCAGGGCGCTCCGATGTAGTAGACCCAGGCGATGCCGAAGCCCGCGAGCATGGCGATCAGCGACGAGTAAGGGACCCATCCCGGCACCTGATGCATTTCGTGCAGGATGTGATTGTGCTCGCCGCGGAAGATTGCAGCGCCCCAGAACGCGCTCTCGTCGTGGCCCATGAAGTAGGGCGCGAAGAGAATGCCGGCCAGGACCGCGCCGAGCGAGAGCACGACGAGCGGCACCATCATGGTTGGCGGGCTTTCATGCGCGTGATCAAAGGTGTGATGATCGGCGCGCGTTTGGCCGTAGAAGGTCATGAAGATCAGACGCCAGGAGTAGAACGACGTCATCAGCGCCGCGACAACGAGCAGCCAGAACGCGTAGCCGTTGGGCGTGTTGGCTGCGTACGCCGCCTCGATGATGGCATCCTTTGAATAGAAGCCTGCAAAGCCCACGAGATGCGGGATGCCGACGCCGGTCAGGGCGAGCGTGCCGATCAGCATGGCCGCGAACGTGTACGGGATCTTCTTCCGCAGTCCGCCCATCGCGCGCATATCCTGCTCGTGATGCATGGCGTGAATTACCGAGCCCGCGCCCAAGAACAACAGCGCCTTGAAGAAGGCGTGTGTGAAGAGATGGAACACGGCGACGCCGTACGCGCCGATACCGCAGGCGACGAACATGTAGCCGAGCTGCGAGCACGTCGAATACGCGATGACGCGCTTGATGTCGTTCTGCACGAGGCCGACGGTTGCTGCGAAGAACGCTGTGATCGCGCCGATGAACGTCACGACAACGAGCGCGTTCGGCGCCAGTTCAAAGATCGGCGACAGGCGGGCGACCATGAACACGCCGGCCGTCACCATCGTCGCGGCATGGATCAGCGCGGAGACCGGCGTCGGGCCTTCCATCGCGTCCGGCAACCACGTGTGCAAGAGGAACTGTGCGGACTTGCCCATCGCGCCGACGAACAGCAGGAGCGAGAGCGTGGTCAGGATGTCGACTTCGTAGCCCGCGAAATTGAAGCTCTTGCCGACGGCGCTCGGCGCAGCCGCGAAGAGCGCGTCGAGGTTCACCGTGTGGAAGACGAAGAACAGGCCGAAAATGCCGAGCGAGAAGCCGAAGTCGCCGACGCGGTTGACGATGAAGGCCTTCATCGCCGCGGCATTGGCTTCGGGCTTCTGATACCAGAAGCCAATGAGCAGATAGGATGCGAGACCGACGCCTTCCCACCCGAAGAACATCTGCACGAGGTTGCCGCTCGTCACCAGCATCAACATCGCGAAGGTGAAGAGCGAGAGGTAGGCGAAGAACCGCGGCCGCGAGGGATCCTCGTGCATGTAGCCGATGGAATAGAGATGCACGAGCGACGAGACGGTCGTGACCACGACGAGCATGACAGAGGTCAGCGTGTCGATCTTCAGCGACCATGAGACGTCGAGTTCGCCCGAGGTGATCCAGCGCAGAAGCGTGATCTCGCGCGTCTCATGCCCGAAGCCGACCTGAACGAAGACGACCCACGACAGCACGGCTGCGATCATCAGGAACGCGGTCGTGACGATCTCGCTCGGCCTGTCGCCGATGGCACGGCCGAAGAAGCCCGCGATCAGCGCGCCTGCAAGCGGCAGAAAAACGATGGCGGCGTAAATCATTCCCGCCTCACCCCTTCATCATGTTGATGTCTTCGACCGCGATGGAGCCGCGGTTGCGGAAGTAGACGACCATGATCGCGAGACCGATGGCGGATTCGGCCGCGGCGACAGTCAATACGAAGAGCGCGAAGATCTGGCCGACGAGGTCGCCGTTGAAATGAGAGAACGCGACGAGGTTGATGTTCACCGCAAGCAGCATCAGCTCGATCGAGAGCAGGATGACGATGACGTTCTTACGGTTCAGGAAGATGCCGAAGATGCCGAGCGTGAAAAGGCACGCGGCAACGACGAGATAGTGCCCGAGACCAATGGTCATTCGGCGACCTCCGGATGCTTGGCGGCAGGCGGGATGACGGAGCCGCCGCTCGGAACCTTGATGACTTCGAGGCCGGTTGCGGGACCGCGCGCGACCTGCGCTGCGATCGACTGGCGCTTGACGGCCGACCGGTGCTTCAGCGTCAGCACGATCGCGCCGATCATCGCGACGAGCAGGATGAGGCCCGCGCTCTGGAAGAAATAGACGTACTGCGTGTAGAGCAGCTGGCCCAGCGCCTGGGTGTTGGTAACGCCAGAGTCCGCAGCCGGAATGGGTGCGGCCGGGCTCATGGCCGGCGATAGCGACAGCCCACGGTAGCCAAAGAGCGCGATCAGCTCGAGCAGAACGATACCGCCGATGAGCGCGCCGATCTTCGCATTCTTGACGAAGCCTGCCTTCAACTGCGCGAAGTCGACGTCGAGCATCATGACAACGAACAGGAAGAGCACCGCGACGGCGCCGACGTAGACGATGACGAGCAGCATCGCCAGGAACTCGGCGTTGAGCAGCACGAAGAGTCCCGCCGCGTTGAAGAACGCCAGGATCAGGAACAGGACAGCGTGGACAGGGTTCTTAGCCAGAATGACGGCCGCGCCCGATGCCACCGCGAGCACTGCAAAGAGATAGAAAAAGAGCGCCGATGCCATCGCCTTGCCTTCTATCGGTACTTCGCGTCGAGCGCGATGTTCTTTGCGATTTCGCGTTCCCAGCGGTCGCCGTTCGCGAGCAGCCGGTCCTTGTCGTAGAAAAGTTCTTCGCGCGTCTCGGTCGCGAACTCGAAGTTCGGACCTTCGACGATCGCATCGACCGGGCAGGCTTCCTGGCACAGGCCGCAATAGATGCACTTCGTCATATCGATGTCGTAGCGCGTCGTGCGGCGGGTGCCGTCATTGCGGCGGGGGCCGGCCTCGATCGTGATCGCCTGCGCCGGGCAGATCGCTTCGCAAAGCTTGCACGCAATGCAGCGCTCTTCGCCATTGGGATAGCGGCGCAGCGCGTGCTCACCGCGGAAGCGCGGCGACAGCGGGCCTTTTTCGTAGGGGTAGTTCAGCGTCTTCTTCGGCGAGAAGAAGTAGCGCATCGTCAGGAAGAACGCCGAGACGAACTCCAAGAGGAAAAGCGACTTTGCAGCGCGCGCTACACTCATGAGAGGAAACCTCCGAATTGGAGCACGGCGGCCGTGATGACGACCATGACGAGCGACAGCGGCAGGAACACCTTCCATCCGAGGCGCATCAACTGATCGTAGCGGAACCGCGGCACCATCGCCTTCACCATGGCGAACATGAAGAAGACGAACACGACTTTGAGCAGGAACCAGAAGAGCCCCGGCATGGCGTTGAGCGGCCAGATGTCAACCGGCGGCAGCCAGCCTCCAAGGAAGAGGATCGTTGTCATCGCGCACATCGCGACGATCGAGACGTACTCTCCCAGCATGTAGAGCAGATACGGCGTCGAGGAGTACTCGACCATGAAGCCGGCGACGAGTTCGGATTCAGCTTCGACGAGGTCGAACGGCGGCCGGTTCGTCTCAGCCAATGCTGAGATGAAGAAGATCACGAACATCGGGAAGAGCGGCAGCCAGTACCAATCGAGGAACGAGTTTGGAGCTCCGACCGTGGTGCCGATGCCCGCCTTCTGCGCGTTCACAACGTCCGTCACGTTGAGCGAGCCAACGCAGAGCAGCACGGAGATGATGACGAAGCCGATCGAGACCTCGTAGGACACCATCTGCGCGGCGGAGCGAAGCGCGCCCATGAACGGGTATTTCGAGTTCGACGCCCAGCCGCCCATGATGATGCCGTAGACGCCGAGCGAGGAGATCGCGAGCAAGTAGAGGATTCCGACGTTCATGTCGGAGATCACCCAACGGCCCCAGCTGTTCTCGTTCACCGGGATGACGGCCCAGGACGCCAACGCGCACGTTGCCGTGGCAAGCGGCGCCAGCAGGAAGACGGCCTTATCGGATCCCGACGGGATGATCGGCTCTTTCAGGACGAACTTCAGAAGGTCGGCGAACGACTGCAACAGGCCGAAGGGCCCGACGACGTTCGGACCGCGGCGCATCTGCACGGCGGCCCAGACCTTGCGATCCATCAAGAGCAGGAAGGCGATGATGACGAGGAGCACGACGAGCATCAGCAGCGAGAAGCCGACGATGATCAGCACGTTCCAGCCGTAGTCGTTCATAAATGTCTGCAGCGACTCGAGCATGTGTCCCTATTCCGCTGCGTTGAGTTTCTGTTCATGGGAGGCCCGGAGCGCGCTCATGCCCGCCATGACGGCGGATGCGCGCGCGATCGGGTTCGTCATATAGAAGTCTGCGATCACCGGCGCGTAGGGCTCCGATGAGGGCTGACCCGACAGCTTGGCCAGCGTCTCGAGACCGGAGACGGCGCGCGTCTCGATCGTGTCGATGGCTGCGAGCTGCGGGCTCGCGCGGTACATGGCGGCGCGAAGCTGCTCGATCGTGTCGTAGGGCAGCTTGGCGCCGGCGCGTTCGGAGAGCGCGCGAATGATCGTCCAGTCTTCCTTGGCGGCGCCGGGCGGGAACACCGCCCGGAGCGTCTGCTGCGCGCGGCCTTCGGTGTTGACGAACGTTGCGCTCTTCTCGGTATAGGCTGCGCCCGGCAGGATGACGTCGGCGCGCTCGGTGCCCTTGTCGCCGTGCGTTCCCTGGTAGACGACGAACGCGGAGGAGCTCAGCTTCGAGACATCGCATTCGTCGGCGCCGAGGAGATAGACGAACTCCATGTCGGGGCCGAGAATTCCAGCGACGTCCTTGCCGCCCTTATCCGGCACGAAGCCCAGATCGAGACCGGCGACGCGGGCCGCCGCGGTGTGCAGGACGTTGAAGCCATTCCAGCTTGCGTCTTTGCCGGCCGAGGCGGCCAGCGCGATGCGTGCCGCCAGCGACAGCGAAGCGAGACCGTCGGCGCGGGCGAATGCGCCCTGCCCCACGATGACCATCGGCTTTGCCGCCGTCTTCAGGACTTCGGCGAAGGGATGCTTGCCGTTCGCGATGTCGGCCAGCGTCTCGGGACCTGCGCCCAGATACTCGTACGGGTATGCGAGATCGACCTTGGCGCCGACAAGCGCGATCTTGGTCGGTGCGTTGCGCCAGCGCTTGCGGATGCGAGCATTGAGGACGGCCGCTTCGAGACGCGGGTTGGCGCCGACGATGAGGATCGCGTCCGCCTGCTCGATGCCTTCGATGCCGGAATTGAAGAGATAGCTGGCGCGGCCGAGTTTCGGGTCGAGCTTGTCGCCGGCCTGGCGGCAATCGAGCGACGTTGCGCCGAGCTTCGTCAAGAGATCTTTCAGCGCGAACATTTCTTCGGCGCCCGCGAGATCGCCTGCAACGGCACCGATCTTAGCAGCGGATGCCGCCTTCAATTTCGCGGCGACGAGATTCAGCGCTTCATCCCAGCTTGCCGGCTCAAAGCGGCCGCTCTTGCGGATGTAGGGCTGATCTAGACGCTGCGTCTTCAGGCCGTCGGCGACGTGGCGCGTCTTGTCGGAAATCCATTCCTCGTTCACGGCGTCGTTGTTGCGCGGAAGAATGCGCATGACGGCGGCGCCGCGCACGTCGGCGCTGATCGAGGAGCCGACGGCGTCCATCACGTCGATCGTTTCAAAGGCTTCCATTTCCCACGGGCGGGCAGCAAAAGCCCACGGACGATGGGTGAGCGCGCCGACCGGGCAAAGATCGACGGCGTTGGCACTCATCTCAGAGAGAATGCCGCGCTCGAGATAGGTCGTGATTTCGGCGTCTTCGCCACGGCCGATGAGGCCCAGCTCTTCGACGCCGGCCACTTCCGTCATGTAGCGGACGCAGCGCGTGCAGTGGATGCAGCGCGTCATCATCGTCTTGATGAGCGGGCCGATGTGCTTTTCTTCGACGGCGCGCTTGTTCTCGTGATAGCGCGAGCCGCCCATGCCGAAGGCCATCGCCTGATCTTGCAGATCGCATTCGCCGCCCTGATCGCAGATGGGGCAGTCGAGCGGGTGATTGATGAGCAGGAACTCCATCACCCCTTCGCGCGCCTTCTTCACCATCGGCGAGCCGGTGTTCACGACTTTGGGCGAACCATCCTTGTTGGGCGGCAGATCGTTGACGAGCATCGCGCATGACGCGACGGGCTTCGGAGATCCTTCGACCTCGACGAGGCACATACGGCAGTTGCCCGCGATCGACAGGCGCTCGTGATAGCAGAAGCGCGGAATGACCGAGCCCGCCATTTCACAGGCGTGCATCAGCGTCGTGCCGTCTTCGACCTCGATCGGTATGCCGTCGACAATCAGTTGCTTGGGCATGGTTTCCTGCCGCCTACTCTGCCGCCACGCGGGCGTGCTTTGCCGTGTAATCGTCGATACGTGCTTCGATTACCGGACGGAAGTTCTTGATCAGACCTTGAACGGGCCAGGCCGCTGCGTCGCCGAGCGCGCAAATGGTGTGGCCTTCGACCTGCTTCGTGACGTCGAACAGCAGATCGATCTCGCGCTTCTCCGCTTCGCCGCGCTCCATACGCTCGAGCACGCGCCACATCCAGCCGGTGCCTTCGCGGCACGGCGTGCACTGTCCGCAGCTCTCGTGCTTGTAGAAGTAGGCGATGCGCCGGATCGCGGCGATGATGTCGGTCGACTTGTCCATCACGATCACGGCGGCGGTGCCGAGACCCGAGCCGAGCTTGCCCAGCGCGTCGAAGTCCATCGTCACGGCTTCGGCTTGTTCGGCCGTGATGCAACGAACGGACGAGCCGCCCGGAATGACGGCGAGCAGATTATCCCAGCCGCCGCGGATGCCGCCGCAATGCTTGTCAATGAGTTCCTTGAGCGGAATGCCCATCTCTTCTTCGACGACGCACGGGCGTTCGACGTGGCCCGAGATCTGGAAGAGCTTCGTGCCGGTGTTGTTGGGCTTGCCGAGTGCTGCGAACCAGGCCGCGC
Organism: Hyphomicrobium sp.; assembly: GCF_035687085.1. GTDB lineage: Bacteria > Pseudomonadota > Alphaproteobacteria > Rhizobiales > Hyphomicrobiaceae > Hyphomicrobium_B. The sequence goes on from NZ_DASRYS010000011.1 coordinate 119,886, forward strand.
CGCGACGCAGGATTTCGCCCGCCACCGCGATGCTTTCGACGTTGTTGATCGTGGTCGGCGCACCATAGAGGCCGACGTTCGCCGGGAACGGCGGCTTCAGGCGTGGCTGGCCCTTCTTGCCTTCGAGGCTTTCGAGCATCGCGGTTTCTTCGCCGCAGATGTAGGCGCCGGCGCCGTGGTGGACGTAGATGTCGAAGTCCCAGCCGTGGACGTTGTTCTTGCCGATGAGCTTGGCCGCGTAGGCTTCATCGATGGCGCGCTGGAGCGCTTCGCGCTCGCGAATGTATTCGCCGCGCACGTAAACGTAGCAGGTGTGGGCGCGCATCGCGAACGAGGCTAGCAGCGCACCTTCGATCATCAGATGCGGATCGTGGCGCAGGATCTCGCGATCCTTGCAGGAGCCGGGCTCGGACTCGTCGGCGTTGATGACGAGATAGCTCGGCCGCACGTCGGCCTTCGGCATGAACGACCACTTGAGGCCCGTCGGGAAGCCGGCGCCGCCACGGCCACGAAGGCCCGACTTCTTCACCTCATCGATGATGAAGTCGTGACCCTTATCGATGAAGAATTTCGTGCCGTCCCACGCGCCACGGCTGATCGCGCCTTTGAGGCCGACATCGTGGAAGCCGTAAATATTGCGGAATATGCGGTCGCGATCATGCAGCATGTGCGCTACCCCTTCGACCCTTTGGCGGATGCGAGCTTCTGCGCCTGCTCGATCCATTTGTCACGCGAAACCCGGCCCATGAAACCATCCACCTGGACTTCGAACCAAGCGACGTTCTGCGGCGTCCACTTGGCGATCTGGTCGAAATGCCAGATGCCGATTGCGTGGAGCTTATCGGCGGCATCCTTGTCGACGCCCGAAATCAGCGTCAGATCATCGGCCTTGCCGCCGCGCGGCTTCTTCAAAAGCTCTGGCTCGACGTTCCGGCCTGCTGCGCCTGCAATCGCCCGATCGCGGAGCATGTCCGCCTTGATCCTGTCGAGCTCGCCGGCGGTGAGCGCCTTGCCGCCGCTGCGCTCCTCGAGTTCCTTCACGAGGCCGGCGTTCGCCATTGCCGTCAGCGCTGCCGGATGGAGCTGCGTAGCCTTGGCGCCTGCTCCACCTGGTGAAGATGGCGACGTCCCCGCGGCGACCTCAGCCTTATGTTCGGGCGAGGCAAGCGCGGATGCGGGCGCGGTTTCCTGCGCCTTGTCGGCAGCGCCACCTGACGTCTCTTCGAAACGCTTCTTCCAGGCGCCGATCGTCGAGCCGTCGTAGAGCGCCGGATCGCTCAACGTCGTCGGCCCCGTTGCCGGGCACGATGCGACGCGGCCGATCTGCGAGCCGGGCTTCACCTGCCGGCCTGCCACGAAGGCATCGATAATCTTGTTCAACTCACCGGGCGTCAGATCTTCGTACGTATCTGCGCCGACCTGGACGACCGGAGCGTTCGCGCAGACGCCGATGCACTCGACCTCTTCCCACGACAGCGTGCCGTCGGCGTTCGGCGTATGCGAATGGTCATGGATCCGGCTCTTGCAGACGGAGATGAGTTCGCCCGAACCCCGCAGCATGCACGGCGTCGTGCCACACACCTGTATATGGGCCTTCGTGCCGACAGGTGAAAGCTGGAACATCGTGTAAAAAGTCGCGACTTCCAGGCCGCGAATGTAGGCCATGCCCAGCATATCGCAGACGAGCCTGATTGCGGGTTCCGGGAGCCAGCCCACCTGTTCCTGAGCGCGCCAAAGAAGCGGGATGATCGCGGATGCCTGTTTGCCTTCAGGGTATTTTGCGATCGTCTCGTTCGCCCACGCCAGATTTTCGGGCGTGAAGGCGAAGTGCGCAGGCTGCACCGGATTCAGTCGGCGAACGGCCATCCAAGGCTCCTCGAACTTCAGTCGTGTGGCGCCGAATTCCCAACGTCTCCAAAGTCACGAAAGCGCTTTGGCCCGTCTCGCCCCAATGTCGACTCGCTGAGCGACATCAACCCCTCGGTCGCTACGCGGTCCAAGTACGAGGAATGCGACGACAAGGCAAGTATTTGCCTAGCCATTTGGGTGGTGTGGCAACGATATTCGCGTGAATTCGGGTGCGACGAAAAGCTCGCGGCTACCGCGCGCGATTCGAGGGAACCGCCGGTACAGCCTGAGCTGCATCCGGCGTGAGAATTCCGCGACGCTGAAGCGTCTCGCCGGGCGTTTCCAATGCCCATCGGCGTTCAGAGAATCCAAGCGGCAAAGCCAGCCATCCGAGCAGCAGCAGAAACGTGGCGACTGGCGCGAGAAACAGTGAGAGTTGCGAGGCGACACGCAACAATCCCGTCCACAGCGCCGCAAACAAGAGGCCAAGCACGATGATCAGCCAGCCGCCATCCTCGGCGCCGCGCACCGTTGCAAAGAGCAAACCGGCGAACAGGCCCGCGAGCCCGATCAAAACTGGGATGAACGGCACATCGGTTTGCAACGTGCCCATGGGCCAGCTGCGCGAGCGGGCGAAAAGCCGGTAGGTCGCTAAGCTCAAGCCCCAACCGACCGCGGCCACGGCAAGCAGAAACAGGTTATCCACCGTTGGCGCTGCACCGGGAAGCATACGCGGCTCCTTGCCCATCGTTACTCAACTCACCGACGCATCGTACCCAACCCGGGAGGCGCGGGGATAAGTTTTTTTCGTGGGCTTCGGGGGCCAGGAGAACAGCCTCCCCGGTACGCGTCTCGCGTATCAGCGATCGATTTCGCCGAAGACGATGTCGAGAGACCCCAGGATGGCTGAAACGTCGGCCAGCATGTGGCCGCGGTTCATGTGATCCATCGCGGCCAGATGCGGGAAGCCCGGAGCGCGGATCTTGCAGCGGTAGGGCTTGTTGGAGCCGTCCGACACGAGATAGACGCCGAACTCGCCCTTGGGCGCTTCGACCGCGGCGTAGACTTCGCCGGGCGGCACGTGAAAACCCTCGGTATAGAGCTTGAAGTGGTGGATCAGCGCTTCCATCGAGCGCTTCATCTCACCCCGCTTCGGCGGCACGACCTTTTTGTTGTCGGCCACGTGCGGGCCCTTCCCGCGCGGCGACTTCAAGAGTTCGCAGCACTGCTTCATGATCTTCACCGACTCCCGCATCTCCTGCATGCGGATGAGGTAGCGGTCGTAGCAGTCGCCGTTCTTGCCGATCGGGATATCGAAATCGAGGTCGGCGTAGCATTCGTAGGGCTGCGACTTGCGCAGATCCCAGGCGGCGCCCGAGCCGCGCACCATGACGCCGGAGAAGCCCCAGGCGAACGCCTCATCGAGCGAAATGACGCCGATGTCGACGTTGCGCTGCTTGAAAATGCGGTTTTCGGTCAGCAGGCCGTCGATGTCGTCAACGACTTTCAGGAACGGATCGCACCAGGCGTAAATGTCGTCGATCAACTGCTCCGGCAGATCCTGATGGACGCCGCCCATGCGGAAATACTTGGCGTGCATGCGCGAGCCCGAGGCGCGCTCGTAGAACACCATCAGCTTTTCGCGCTCTTCGAAGCCCCAGAGCGGCGGCGTCAGCGCGCCGACGTCCATTGCCTGGGTCGTGACGTTCAGAAGATGCGACAGCAAACGGCCGATTTCGGAATAGAGCACGCGGATGAGCTGCGCACGGTAGGGCACTTCGAGGCCGAGCAGCTTTTCTGCCGCGAGGCAGAAGGAATGCTCCTGGTTCATCGGCGCGACGTAGTCGAGCCGGTCGAAATAGCCGATCGCCTGCATGTACGTCTTGTGCTCGATGAGCTTTTCGGTGCCGCGATGCAGAAGGCCAATATGCGGATCGACGCGCTCCACGACCTCGCCGTCGAGCTCGAGCACCAAGCGCAGCACGCCGTGCGCGGCCGGGTGCTGCGGCCCGAAATTGATGTTGAAGTTGCGGATCTCAGTCTCGGCCATTTCAAACGGTCCCGCGGCTAATCGGTGCCACCCGGGCGAGCTTCGCCTTGTGGTTCACTCTCTTCTCGAACTTGTCCCAGCTCACGATCATACGCTGATGCTCGCCCTCGCCGATTAAATCAATCCCATCATGTGCTTTGACATGAAAGAATAAGCGCCGGCCTGCGACTTTCGTGCACTCGGCGTCCACGGTCACCGTCTGTCCGGGCAAGGTGGCTGCGACATGCGAAACATTGACGTGAATGCCGAGCGAGCCCTCGCCCTCGTCGAGGTGGGGCGCGATGATGTTGAGGCACGTCCATTCCATCAGTCCGACCATGAAGCCGGTCGCGAAAACGGTCGGCATCAGCTGGAACTCGTGCGCTTCCGGATAGAGATGCGGCACGGTCTTCGTGGCGGGCACGCGGAAGGAAAAGGACGTTTTCTCGCCAGCGCGAAGCGTGTCTTTCACGGTCCTCGCCCCTCAGAGCCGGTCTTTTAAGTTGCGTATCGTAATATAGAGGCTTGACGCTGTGCCTGCGACCGCGAACATCCCGAAGAAAAACCCCCAGAAGTGCGGCCCTGTGGAGCGTCCGAACCAGGGATAGACCAGTTCTGCCAGCGCGGAGATGACGACGACGCCGGCTGGAACCGTGATCGTACCGTAGGGCAGGTAGCGGCAGACCATTCCGAGTATCAGGCCGGCGACGGCGCGCGGCCAGTCCAGGATGAAAGCGCCTATCATGAGAGTTGCCGCTAGCGCGACACTGGTCTCGAACTGCATTCCAACCCTGCCCTCACGAATCACGCCAGTCTCCCGTGAAAGGACTATTGAACCGTGCGGGCCCCAATTGGAAGCGAAGGACCGCCCAACGTGCGGAATTCAAGGGGACGGCCTTGCGCCGGGAAGCCGGAGTTGACGGCAGGCCCGTGTTTCACGACGTCCGGCCGGCTTTCTCATCGCCGGGAAGCACGTGACTCGGGCCTTCCCAAGGGCTTTCGAAATCGAACTCGCGGAATTCCTGCGTGAGCTTCACCGGCTCGTAGACGACGCGTTTCTTTTCATCGTCGTAGCGCACTTCGACGTAGCCGGTGAGCGGGAAGTCCTTGCGCAGCGGGTGGCCCTGGAAGCCGTAGTCGGTGAGGATGCGGCGCAGGTCCGGATGGCCCGTGAAGCGGATGCCGTAGAGATCGTAGGCTTCGCGCTCGTACCAGTTGGCGGCGGGGTAGACGTCGTTGACGCTGGCCACCGGGGTCGCCTCGTCAGTCGAGATCTTGACCCGGAGGCGCTGATTGAGGCGCATCGACAGCAGGTGATAGACGACGTCAAACCGTTCTGCGCGCTCGGGATAATCGACACCGCAGATATCGATCAGGACTTCGAACTGGCACTTCGGGTCGTCGCGGAGCCGCGTCAGAACTTGGACGATATTCTCGCGCGCAACGGTGATCGTCAGCTCATCATAGGAAATGATTGCGTGCCGTAGGGCATCGCCCGCTGCCGCCTTGGCGGTCTCCTGCAGCGCAATCAGCTCCGTCATCGCGTGACGATCTCCAAAAATCGGCTCTGTTAGCGTTCGATGGTGCCGGTGCGCCGGATCTTGCGTTGCAGCAGCAAAATTCCGTACAGCAGCGCTTCGGCGGTCGGCGGGCATCCGGGCACATAGACGTCGACCGGCACGATGCGATCGCAGCCACGGACCACGGCGTATGAATAGTGATAGTAGCCGCCGCCGTTGGCGCAGCTTCCCATCGAGATGACGTAGCGCGGCTCCGGCATCTGGTCGTAGACCTTGCGGAGCGCCGGGGCCATCTTGTTGGTCAGCGTACCGGCGACGATCATGACGTCGGACTGGCGAGGCGAAGCGCGTGGCGCAAAGCCAAAGCGCTCGACGTCGTAACGCGGCATCGACGCCTGCATCATCTCGACGGCGCAGCAGGCCAACCCGAAGGTCATCCACATCAGCGAGCCGGTGCGGGCCCAGGTGACCAGATCGTCGAGGCTGGTGACGAGAAAGCCCTTGTCGGCCAGCTCGTTGGAAACGTCGGTGAAGAAGGGGTCGGCGGCACGCGAGACTGCGCCCGGTGCGCCTTCCTGTGCGCGTTCAAAGGCCCGATCCAAGATCAGGCCGCCCGGACGCTCGTCGTTCAGGATCAATCCCATTCCAGCGCGCCCTTCTTCCATTCGTAGATGAAGCCGACGGTCAACACGCCGAGAAACACCATCATCGACCAGAAGCCGAACACGCCGATGTCCCGGAAGGCTGCGGCCCAGGGAAAGAGGAAGGCGATTTCGAGATCGAAAATGATGAAGAGGATCGACACGAGATAGAACCGCACATCGAACTTCATGCGCGCGTCGTCGAAGGCGCTGAAGCCGCATTCGTAAGCGGAGACTTTCTCGGGGTCCGGGTTCCGGACGGCCACGAGGAACGGCGCGATCATCAAAGAAGCGCCGATGAACAGCGCGACACCGATGAAAATCGCGATCGGCAGGTACTGCGAGGTAAGATCAATCATCGCCGTCAATCCGTTAACACGGCTGAGCTCAACGTCTCGACGCTGTCGCCAGAGCCCCGGTGTTAACTCAGCCCGTTGCCCCGCGCAACACCCCTGCTCCCGGCGAGAATTACTCACCCAAAGAAGTGTTGAGGCAAGGCATCCTTTTGCACCCGGCATGGCAATCTGTCACACGGCCCATCCGGGCCGACGCCGAGGGCTTTGCGAAATTCGAGACGCAACTATGCGGTTGCTCGATAGCTGGTCTGGCTCAGGCGACTGGTACGAATCATCGAGTGGTACGACCGCACCTCAGAAAGCTGCCCGGCATCCTTTCCAAAGGCCCATTGCTCTTCGCTGAAGCCTGCATTTCGCTCTTTGGCGAATGCCGAGATGCAATCTCCAATTCGACTTCCATTACCTCGGCTTTGAGCATTTTCTTTGTGCGGATTAACTCGCTCGAATCGTCCCGATTGTTCAGCAACCATTCACGGCTCAAAGCGTCTCTTGAATGCGGTTTGGCAGGGAGCGTCTCATGCGTAATCTACTATTTGCAATTCCCGTTCTCGCGGCAGCGAGTTTCGCGCCTCACACAGCCAAGGCGGCGGATCTTGGTCCTGATTGCTGCGCAGGTCGCGGCGCCGTCATCGAGGAAGAATACGAGGGCCCGGTTTACGAGGGCCCGCGCTATTACGGTCCTGCGTATTACCGCCCGCGCTTCTATCGTCCCTATCCCTATTACGCCGGGTACTATCCTTATCGCTGGGGCTATGGCCCTCGTTGGCGCCACGGATGGTATGGCGGCGGCCGCGGCTGGGGCCGAGGCTGGCATGGCCATGGCGGTCATCGCGGCTGGCGCTGATCCCTCGTACGGATTCGCTTTCTCCATGCCGGTTGCGGGCGGCATGGAGATCGCGGCCTAGCCTTTTCGCTTCGACACCTGGACCGCGTTTTCCAGCGCCTGCAAGAACTGCGAGCGGTCGCGCGGCGTAAACACCGGGTTGAAACCCCGGCTTTCCCCGGTTTCGCGCAGATGCCGCTGCATATCGCGCATTGCGAGGGCCATGCCGATGTTGGCGTCACTGAATGCTTTGCCCGTGGGCCCGATGCACTGGGCGCCGGCTTTCAAGCACCGCGCTGCCAGCAAGATGTCCGCCGTCACCGCGATGTCGGACGGGCCCACCCGCTCGGCGATCCAATCGTCTGCCGCGTCAGGCCCTTCCTGGACAATGACGAGCTTGACCAGCGGGTTCGCGTCGATCCGCATCCAACTGTTGGCGACCATATGGACGGGAATATCGTGCCGGGTGGCAACGCGCACGACCTCGGCTTTCACCGGGCAGGCGTCCGCGTCGACGTAGATTTGCATTTCGGAATTATCTCTCCCGCATGTGCCGCTCGCGCGTGGCTATTCCTTATTCACGCCGCGAGCTTACCCCGGCCCGCGCAGTGACTGGTTGAGGAAATGAACGCAGCTTTCAGATAGCCACTCTCTTGCCCAGAGTTTTAGGTTAGGAAAGGCTCATGGGCTATGGCTGCGCGACGGGGAACGAAGGGATGTACAGGCTGTGCCATCGCACGCCTTTGGGCGGGGTGTGGGCGATCGAAGAGCCGCAGGCCCCGATCCTCTCTTCGGCCAATTTCAGAAAACGCATGCTTCGATTGCACTCCGCATTTTTCATGGCCGTTGCGAGCCTCCTGCTCACGGCTCACCTCGGCCATGCGCAGCAGCCCGTAAAGATCGATGCGAAGGCCGCAGCAGGCGCGGCGGCTGCCGGGCAGATCGCCGACTTCTTCAGCCAGGTTGGCGATCAGATCTATGAGGAGTGCATTTTTGAACTCTCGCAGGAGCAGATCGAGGTTCAGCAGGCGCTGATTTCGGCCTACATCAAAGCGGGCGCGGAAAGCTCCGTTGCCCGCAAGCTCGCGGTGAAGCAGATCCAGCCGCCGAAGGTCTCTCCGAAGTGCGAGCAGATCCGGCATATGCCGAAGGTGATCGCACCGGCGATCAAAGTTCCGCCGCCGATCGTTGAGAAGCCCACGATCTCTGCCGGCCCAGCGCCGGCGCCCAAGCCGCTGCCGTCGGCGGCTTCGCTTGCTGCCCGGAAGCCGTTGCCGCAATGGGATTGCGCGCCCGGCGTCGACTACGTCACCATTCATCTCAACGGCTTTCCGCGTAAGCTGACGGGCGGCGAAATCTGCAATCCGTACGACGACGTCGTCTACGAAGTGCCGCTGACGGTTCCGACGTTCCGCCTCGGCTACACCATCCGCACCGGCCGCCTGTTCGTCATTTCGGATAACGCTTCGGTCAGCGGCAAAACGATTGCCTGGGCCATCTCCGGCCGCGACGTCTGCCGGAACAACCCCGATCCCGATTGCCTCGCGGCGCGCGCGGTCGGACCGCTGCCGCCGGGCGAATACTCTTTCGGATCGGAGAGCGGACCGCGCATCACGTGGGGTCCTAAGACGAAGAGAAACGTCGCCGGTATCTATTTGCGGAAGTTGTGGAACCGGGACCGGTTCACACCTCAACAGACCGCTGCGATCCTGGCGCGCGGCAACATCGCCATTCACGAGCGGCTGAAGGGCGAGATGTCGGAAGCCTGCCTCGGGCTCGAGGCGAAGGGCTGGGCGTATGTCGCCTCCCTGATCAAGGATCGCAGGGCGACGGGCGTCAGCGTCTATATCGATGAGCCTTATCCGCAGGTGGCCGAGAACCCGCCCGTCGTCGTGGCGTCGTCATTCTCGCTGACGTCGCTGTTCAAGTGACCGCAAGAGGCCGCGTCTACGGCGCAGCTTCGACCAAGCCCTTCAGCACGGTTTCGAGCCCGGTTACGCCTTTCACAATTGTTTCTGGCGCGCCTTCAAATTCGATCCATCCTTCGTTGAAGCCGTCGAGCATCTGAATGCGAGGTGTGGGATTTTTCATCCCTTGCGAAGCGAATAGCGACGCCCACGTCTCGCGCGGCACGGCTTCTGCTCGCACCGAGTGGTCTAGTATCTTTGCAAAGGTTCCTGCGACGTCATTGGGCGAATAGCGCCTAGCTGCTTCCAGCTCGACGACGCGGCTACGTTTCTCGTTCTCACGCAGTAGTTCTGCCGCGAGCCGGCCGACGTCTTCCGTCGCGATCATCGGAACGGGTTTGTCGAGCGGCTGGAGGAATGACGCGATCACACCCTTCGCGCGGGCTGACGCGACATCCCAGGCGAAGTTCTCCATGAACCAGGCCGGGCGCAAGAACGTGACCGGCACCGGCAATTTGCGAAGCGCCTCCTCCATTAGCATTCGCTGCGTCAGCAGATTGGGCTGCGTTGCTTGCGCGCCGATCGTCGATAGGCAAACGACATTGCGGGGGCGAGCGGTGTGGAGAGCGTCTTTGACGGCCTCGATCACGGCCAAGGCTTCGGGGAAGCCCGGCTGCGGATCGAATTCGGGCGGCGGCAGGATGAATGCGCCGTCTACGTCATAAAAGGCTTCCATGAGCGCGGCGCCATCCGTCATTTCCGCGACGGCAATCTCGCAGCCGAGCTTGGCCCACCTCTCGCTCTTTGCGGCGTTTCGCATGACGGCGCGGACCGGGTAGCCGCCCTCCAATAGCGTGCGGGCGACGGCGCCGCCGACCTGACCGGTTATTCCTGTGATCGCATACAATTTCGTCTTCCTCGCTGTCAGAACGTTTGCACAGCGCGTACTTTGCCTAGATCGTACCGTTGACTGAATTTTCGTTTTGTCCAATCATTAATGACTGAAACTCAATGTTTGCGGCGTACCGAAAATGGCTTTCGACGGACGACTGCTTTCCGGCGTGACGGTCCTGTCGGCGGTGATCGAAGGCGGAAGCTTTGTGCGCGCGGCCGAGGCGCTCGGCATCACCACCTCTGGCGTCAGCCGGGCAGTGTCTCGGCTGGAAGAGCGGATCGGCGTGCGCCTTCTCGACCGCACGACGCGGTCGGTTGCGCTGACCGATGAGGGCCGCCGGTTCTACGAACGCGTCAAACCGAGCCTCGCGGACATCGAGGATGCGGCGATCATCGCTTCGGGCGCAGCCAACAGCGTGCGCGGGCGATTGCGGGTGAATATCGATCCGGTCGTTTCCCAGCTCATCCTACCGGGGCGGCTTGGCCGCTTTCTGGAACTTTATCCGGAGCTCGAACTCGACTGCGTGACGCGTGAGCAGATCGGCGACCTCGTCAGCGACGGCATCGACGTAGCGGTGCGATTCGGCGAGCCTCCCCCCTCCGCGCTCATCGTTCGGAAGCTCGCCGAGCTGCGAATAATCACCGTAGCGGCGCCGAGTTACTTGAAGCGCCACGGACAGCCGAAGCGCCCGATGGATCTCGTCCGGCACACGTGCATCGACTTGCGCGATCCGCAGACGCGGCGGGCCTATGAGTGGGAGTTTCACCAGGGCCGGAAGATCGTGACTGTGAAGACCAATAGCCGGCTGCTGTTGAGCGATGCGGGGACGATGCTGACGGAAGCGCTGGCGGGCTCGGGTATTGCCCAAGTCTTCGCGGTCGCGGCCGGCGATCTCATCCGGAGCGGAAAGCTCGTCGAACTCTTTCCGGCTTGGGCGGATGAGACATTCCCGCTCTTTGCCTACTATCCTTCGCGGCACCATCCCGCGGCGAAGGTCCGGGCGTTCGTGGATTTCATTTTAGATGCGGTGCGCTGAAACCTGCGGCGCACCTCAATCGGCATTTCACAAACGAAAGCCGCCGCACGGGGGTGTGCAGCGGCCGATCAGCTGGGAACTTGAGAGAGATCAAACTCCAGCGTCTTCCGGCCGCCTGAGAGGGGCGGCCGGAATGTTCTGATTACGGAAGCAGGTTCACGCCAGCCGAGAAGACGAAACGGTCGTCAGCATCTGCGTGGTTGAGGTCCGTGCCCGAGTAGCGGAAGTCCATGAAGAACTTGTCGACGTTGACCTTAATGCCAGCGTTCCAATACGTGTAGGACTGCTCGCCGAGCCAATAGCCCGTCTCGAAGTAACGGTTCGTGCCAGAATCCGAGTAGCCGACCAAGCCGCTGAACTGCGGCGCGAAAATACCGAACTTCGGCAGATCGTAGGAGATCGTGCCTTCGACCGAGATGTTGTCGGTGGCGGCATAACCCTGATCAGGCGTCAGGTAGACGTTGGCACCGATCGTCAGACCCGTGCGGATCTCGGTCGTCGCGCCGATCTTGAATTCGAAATAATCGGTATCGGAGACCGAGCCGTACGGGCCGTGATCGCGGTTACCGAAGACATACCACAGTGCCTGCAGATCCCAGCTGACCGGACCGGTGACCGGACGGATACCAACCATGATATCCTGCTCCCACGGGCCCAGGGAACCGGTGTCCAGCGTCGAGGTCCACAATGCACCATACAAAATGCCGTAGCTGACTTCGGTGTACACGTTGGCCGTCGGCTTGTGATCCGTCATCGTAATGCCGCGGAACAGATAGTCCGACGAACCCGTGATCGTCAGCGCGTAGCCAAACTGTCTGTCTTCTGCTGTCGCTACGTTCGCGCCGGCGAACATTGCCAGGGCTGCCGCAAAAACGCCGCCCGTAACTTTCCGTCCCAACATTTCAATCCCCTATCTTGCAGAGCGGCGCCCCCAAGCGCCCTCTGACCCCTCAGCCGCGTCAACCCATGGCGACGTCAGGCGAATGTTTTTGTGCAATGGTACGGACGTGTCATTCAATCTAATTGTACATATGTTTGTACCTCCCCGGTCTCGCTGTGGCGCGGGGGCAACAAACATTGCTTATCTGCCTAAATACTGTTCGCTTTGATCGGGCGGTGGGAACGCGCTGCCTCGTACGCGCCGCTGTTTATTGAGGCTCCTGCGCAATAAGCGCCTGAATTATCATCAGCGTCGGCTTGATGACATTCGGTCAATGTGTTGGAGTGTGTACGGATAAATAGAATCGGGGGGCCGTTTCGCTTCCCTGATTTCGCGAATTCTTTGACCTCGTTTTCCGTCTCGTTGCGCGACTTGCATATGCGCGCTCAATTAGCTCCGGCCTTATTGCCAAGAGAACAGATGAGCGATTCATTCAATCGGACCCGATCGGCGGCCGAAGTTCTGGGGCTACTGACCCGGAGTCTTGGGACGCTGACCCCGGAGCTGAAGAAGGCTGCCACCCATGTTCTGGAGCATTCGAACCTCATCAGCGTGACGTCCGTCCGAGAGATGGCGCAGCAGGCCGACGTGAAGCCCAACACGCTCGTGCGGATGGCGCGCGCCATCGGCTTTGAGGGTTACGAGGATTTCCGCAAGCCCTTCCGGGAAGAGGTCATCAAAGGCCGGGACGATGCCCACGTGCGGGATAGCTGGCTCCAATCGCACCCGTCAGAGGACACGCGATCCAGCCTTTATGCGGATCTGGCAACCGCGTCTTTGGGGAGCCTGGAACGCCTCTTTTCGGAGACGACATCGCCCGCAATCAAGGCCGCAGCGGACGCTATCGCCCAAGCGCCGGCCACCTACGTTCTGGGAACGGGAATGGTGAACTCCATCGCCGCCTATTTTGCCTATCTCGTTGGAATGGCGGGAGCGAAGGTCATAGCCATCCCGCGCGATGGCCTGTCCCCTGCAGAGGGGCTGCAAAGGGCCGCCCGTGACGACGTTCTCGTCGCCATGGCATTCAAGCCGTATCAGCATGAAGTCGTAGAGGCCGTGTCCCTCGCCGGAGCGCGCGGACTGAGGGTCATTGGCGTGTCCGACAGTCCCGCCTCCCCCATCATGACGAGCGCAATTCACCGGTTTGTGGTGCCCATACGGCCGCGGCCGGTTTTTCCCTCGAGTCTGGGACTGATTGCACTTCTCGAGGCCATCATCGCGTTCATGATAACGTCCCGCGAAGACGGCGCGTCGAGCATCGACGGTGCGCAGCAGCCGCGCGGCGACGGCATTCCGTTGGACGAAGGCGGCCGTTAAAGCCGAACTTACGAGCCGTTCTCCGTCACGCTGACCTGCAGCAGGGAGCTAAAGTGCCGCCTTGGCCGCCTGATTGCGGGTGGCCTCGCCGTTTGGCTGGAACGCGAGCAAGGCGAATAGCAAGGCTGCTAGAAGCAAGCTGCCATCGATCCAAGCGGACGCCGGATCCGACGCCAATCCATGCCAGCGATTGAAGTGGAGCACGGCGACAGCGGCAAGTGCTACGGCCGACAATCCCTGGAACGCACGCCTTACCGTTGCCGCCTCGCGCACTCCCGCGGCCAGCACCAGCGTGGCAAGGGTGACGGCAAGATAGACCACTACGAGAAGTTCTTCGCCGATGAAGAGAGACGCGAAAGCACACGCCGCAAGCGCCAGGGGCTGCCCCCAGGTCACGGCTGACCACAAGCGCTCCCATTTCTCAGCGGGGAGGCCCTTATCGCGACGGCGCGACAGCCAGATAGCGACGCCGGTCTGCGTGACGATCGTCATCGCCAGCCCAAGTAGCGCATAGATGACCTTCGTCCCAAGGCCGCCGAACCAACCGAAGTGCAACGGCTGCAGCACGCCCAGAATTTGCTGGCCGATACCGCCCACTTCCAGGCCGCCGTCGCCGAGAGGCTTGCCGTTGCCGTCGAAGTAATAGGTGTTACCAAACGCAAGATGCCCGGGTGTGCGCATCGTCAAATTGACGTGCTGCCCACTTGTGGCGATGCGCTGATAGTGCACCGCTACGAGTTCGGCATTTGGAGCCTTGCTCTGCACGCTCGCAACCATCGGCGCAACGTCGGGTACCGGCGCCGGCTCTTCGGTTACCGCGGCGCGCGGGCCCAAAATCGTCGCGAACGCTTTCTCGGAATCGCCGTTGTAGGCCGCAAGAGCCAGGACGCCGATGATCAACGTCGCCAGTCCGAGTAACGCGCCGGTCAATGAAACGACGACGTGAAAGGGCAGTGCCCATACGCCGAGGCGATTATGCAGGTCCGCTTGCTGGAGGCGCTTTGATCGTCCCCAACGCAGAGCGAAGGCGTCTTTGAAAATGCGCGGATGTGCGAGCAGGCCCGAGATCAACGAGGAAAGCAGCGCAACGCCGGTCAAGCCGACGATGAAAAGCCCCCAGGTGCGCGGCAGATGAAGCTCCATATGGAGGTGCGCCAGAAACTCGGACCACGGCGAGACTACGCGCGTTACCAGTCGGCCGTCGTTGTCGGCGACCCATTCGCCCTCCTTGCCCGCGTCATTGAAATACGTGACGAGGAATCGCGGACTGAGAGCGCTCGGAAGGAAGAGAAAAAGATCCTGAGCAACATTGTCGGCAACCGCCTGCGCGTGACCGGCGCGCGTTGCTTCCGCGATTGCCTCAGTCTTGATCGGGCCGGACGCAAGGGGCGCGTCTGGCTGTTCCCAGCGATGGAAGTCGTGGAGGAACACGCTCAGCGTGCCGGTTAGGCACACAATGTAGATCAACGCCGCGAACGCGAGCCCCAGTGCCGAATGGCCCGCCAGCATCGCCTGGACGAACTTCGGCGGCAGCAGCGGGCGTTTGCGCACTTGCGATGGCTGGCGGCCGGCGCTCGACGTCATTTCGTTCATGCTGCGAGAACTTTCGGGAGAAAGGCGATGGCGTAACTCAGCGCCGAAATCGCAAGAAGGATAAGTGTGGCCCGGCCGAGCTTGGCGTCGGCGAGCGTCCAGGCCATACCGCCTCCCCAAAGGATGGGCACAAGCAGCGCGCCGATCACAATGCGGTCGTGCGGGCCCATGGGCATCGCGACGGCGAAGGCAACGCCGATACCGATGGCAGCGACGCCGGCCAGCACGATGGCGAGCAAGCTTTTGGCGATGGCGCGTTTCCAATTCGTCGGGCGCGCTTCGGGCTCAAGTGAGAGCTGTGCTGATGATCTTGAATTGGGTTTCCGCACTTCGCTCGATATCGCGACGATCGCGTAGGCCGCGAGCGATACCGCCAGGATTCCATACGCAGCGGCTCGCTCTGCGCTCATCGTGTGGCTCATCACGACAAAGCTTGCTGCGATAAAGAGCCAGCCGAAGGCGACGATCAGGTTATGCCGGCGCGCGCCTCGCCAGCTGGCGCGCAGCAGCAGGACACCGGCAACGATCAAGGCGATTGCGCATATGACGAGCAGCGTCATCGAAGGCGTATGAATCGGAACGTTCCCCTGCGATTGAACTTCTCGCAAATCCGCGGCCAGCCTCGTGCCTCGATCCTTTTGATCGCGGCACAGCGCTGCGCTGCGGGTCGCTTGTGGCGTCCCCGCGATGATCATGGGGGCATAAAAGAAAGTCTACAATTTTTGTAAAGTAGCAGGCGGATTTTAGAAGCGCTGCTGAGGGCAGCGCTTAGCTGCGCTCGGATCAATCGCGCATACGCCGAATGGCGTAGAAAACGTCGTGGAAGCTTGAGGAGCGACGCTGCCTAGGTGCAGCTTGTTGCTGCCCTCAGGCCCCGTGCGTCAAAGGTCTGAATGGCGCGAGAGACGGGACTTGAACCCGCGGCCTCCGCCGTGACAGGGCGGCGCTCTAACCAACTGAGCTACTCCCGCAATTCAGAAAGTGACGGGCGCCGAAGCGCCCGCCGTCACGACGCTGGGAATACGTGAAGGCTGCGCAGTCGTCAAGCCAGAGATCGCACTGGAACGAAAAGAAAAATCGCGCAGCGGCCGCATTCTCCACTAACGGCGCGCAAGAAAGTCCAGCTTGCCAATTTCCAGGCCGTTGTGTCGCAGGATGTTATAGGCCGTCGCGCAGTGGAAATAGAAATTCGGCAGCGAGACGTGGAGAAGATATTCGCGACCGCTGATCACCACATCTTTTCCTGCGAGCTTGAGCGTCAGCTGCTTGGCGTCAGAGCCTTCGAGCTGCTCCGGCGTATAGGCCGCGAGCATCGCCTGAACTTTCGCGATGCGCGCCTTCAGTTCGGGAAGCGTCTTTTCCGTATCGGGAAGGCTTGGCACTTCAAGACCCGCAAGCCGTGCCGGCGCCGCCTTGGCGAAGTCAGTCGCCAGCTGGACCTGGCGCATGAGGTCGAACATATCGGGATAGAGTCGCGCGGCCAGCAGTACGGCCATGTCGATCTTCTTTGCCGTGGCGTAGGCCTCGGCCTTATCGAGAATTGCGTCGAGGGCGGCCAGCTGCTTCTGAAATGTCGGGATTGCGATGTCGTACATCGATACGGCCATGGGATTTCTTTCTTCGCTAAATGAGACGTGTTCGCGTGGGGTCGCGAGCGCTCTTCTAGGCCATAGCGACGCTGAAGTCTGCGGCCGAGCGTGCTCACGCATCGCCCTGAATTGGCTCATGCGAGCCTGAGCAGTTGAAGGCTCGAGCGAATGGCCCTGAGGCCTCAATGTGCATATTGGAAAATGGTGGGCGGTGAGAGGGTCGAACTCCCGACATCCTCGGTGTAAACGAGGCGCTCTACCACTGAGCTAACCGCCCGACGCGCCCTTGCTAATCGGTCTTCCAAGGGCTGTCAAAAACAAACACGCGCGCCACTTTCGCAGCGCGCGCGGAAAAACAGATGAAATCGGCTTAGTTCAGGTTCAGTGCGTCTTTCAGCCCCTTCGCCGGCGTGAACTTGGGCACGCGCGAAGCGGGGATCTGAATGGTCTTGCCGGTTGCCGGGTTGCGGCCTTCGCGCGCCTTGCGGGCTGCGACTTTGAAGGTGCCGAAATCGGGAATGCGGACTTCGTGGCCGTCCTTCATTGCTGCACGAATATGCGCAAGAACGGCATCCACCACGCCACTCGCCTTCTCCTTCGTCAATTCGCAATCTCGGGCAACGGCATCAATCAAATCTTTTTTGCTCATCTCGTCTTTCCTCTAATGTGGGAGATGGATTTAGCTCCAGGGCGTGGCGCCCGGGGCGGCCACATGGGGGGTAGCCAGCCGCGCATGCTGGGGTAGAAGCGCCCAATCGCCCCTTCCGTCAAGCGGAAAAGCCCGTATTTCCGGACAAAATCGCTCCTAAAGTGCTCTTCGGTTGCAAAAGAAAATGCCCCTGCACAGTTACTGCGCAGGGGCATCTATTTCGCTAAATTTTCCGTTCAGGAAACTAGTGAGCGGTAATCCGCGCACCGGCTTTTCCGGACTCTTTCGCCTCAAGCGCTTCGGCTTCGGCGGCTTCGTCCCAGGTGATGGCTTCGGGTACGCGAACGAGCGCAACCTTCAAGACTTCATCAAGACGCGAAACCGGGATGATTTCCATCTTGGTCTGCACCTCGGCCGGAATTTCCGCCAAGTCCTTGGCGTTCTCTTCCGGAATGATGACCGTCTTGATGCCACCGCGCAGGGCAGCAAGGAGTTTTTCCTTGAGGCCACCGATCGGGAGCACGCGACCGCGAAGCGTGATCTCGCCCGTCATCGCCACGTCCTTGCGAACGGGGATGCCTGTCAGAACCGAGATGATCGCCGTCGTCATCGCGATGCCTGCTGACGGTCCGTCCTTCGGCGTTGCGCCTTCCGGCACGTGCACGTGGATGTCACGCTTCTCGAACAGCGAGGGATGAATTCCGAAATCGATGGAGTGCGAGCGCACGTAGGCGTTCGCAGCCTGGATCGATTCCTTCATAACATCGCGCAGGTTGCCCGTGACCGTCATTCTGCCTTTGCCCGGCATCATGACGCCTTCGATCGTCAGCAATTCGCCGCCGACTTCGGTCCATGCGAGGCCCGTGACGATGCCGACCTGATCCTCGAGCTCGGCTTCACCGAAGCGGTACTTCGGCACGCCGAGGAAGTCGCGGACGTTTTCGGCCGTGACGACGATCGAGGTCTTCGACGACGTCAGGATCTCCTTCACCGCCTTACGGGCGAGCTTGGCAATTTCGCGCTCTAGAGAGCGGACGCCGGCTTCGCGCGTGTAGCGGCGAATGACTTCCTTCAACGCACCGTCTTCGACGGACCACTCGCCCGGCTCGAGCCCGTGAGCCGTGTACTGCTCGGGGATCAAGTGGCGCTTGGCGATTTCGAGCTTCTCGTCTTCGGTGTAACCCGCGAGACGAATGATCTCCATACGGTCCATCAGGGCCGGCGGGATATTGAGCGTGTTGGCCGTCGTCACGAACATCACGTTCGAGAGATCGTAATCGACCTCCAGATAGTGGTCGTTGAACGAGCCGTTCTGCTCAGGATCCAAAACCTCGAGCAATGCCGCTGCCGGATCGCCGCGGAAGTCCTGACCCATCTTGTCGATCTCGTCCAAGAGGAAGAGCGGGTTGGTCCGCTTCGCCTTCTTCATGGACTGGATGACCTTGCCCGGCATGGAGCCGATGTAGGTCCGGCGATGGCCGCGGATTTCTGCTTCGTCGCGAACGCCGCCGAGCGACATGCGCACGAACTCACGGCCGGTCGCGTTGGCGATCGACTTGCCGAGCGACGTCTTACCGACGCCCGGAGGTCCGACGAGGCAAAGGATCGGGCCCTTCAGCTTGTTCGTACGCGCCTGCACCGCGAGATACTCGAGGATGCGTTCTTTGACCTTCTCGAGGCCATAGTGCTCCTGATCGAGGATCGTCTGCGCTTCGGCGATGTCCTTCTTGACCTTGCCCTTGATCCCCCACGGGATCGACAGGAGCCAGTCGAGATAGTTGCGCACGACCGTCGCTTCGGCCGACATGGGCGACATCTGCTTGAGCTTCTTCAGCTCAGCCAGCGCCTTGTCCTTGGCCTCTTTCGACAGCTTCGTGTTCTCGATCTTTTCCTCGAACTCGGCGATGTCATCGCGTTCGTCGGAATCGCCAAGCTCCTTCTGAATGGCCTTCATCTGCTCATTCAGATAGTACTCGCGCTGCGTCTTCTCCATCTGGCGCTTCACGCGCGAACGGATCTTGCGCTCGACCTGGAGAACGGAAATCTCGCTCTCCATGAGCGTGTAGACGCGCTCAAGACGCTCGGAGATGCTGGCCGTTTCGAGAACGTCCTGCTTCTCGGAGATCTTCACTGCGAGGTGCGAGGCGATGGTGTCGGCGAGCTTCGCATAATCTTCGATCTGGCCGACGTTGCTCAGAACTTCGGGCGAGACCTTCTTGTTGAGCTTCACGTAGCTCTCGAACTGCGTCACGACGGAGCGCGCGAGGGCTTCAAGCTCGTCCTTGGCGCCAGGCACCTCCGCGACGCGCTCGACTTCGGCTTCGAAGTAGTTGGCGTTCGTGGTGTAGCGGCTGATCTTGGCGCGCGCGTTGCCTTCGACGAGAACCTTCACGGTACCGTCGGGCAGCTTCAAAAGCTGGAGCACGGACGCCAGCGTGCCGATCTCATAGATGGCGTCGGGAGCCGGATCATCGTCCCCGGCGTTCTTCTGCGCGGCAAGCAAGATCTGCTTGTCGGCGCGCATCACTTCCTCGAGCGCCGCGATCGATTTCTCGCGACCGACGAAGAGGGGAACGACCATGTAGGGGAACACAACGATGTCGCGAAGCGGCAGGACCGGAAACAGCTCCTTGCCGCCGGCTTTGTCTTTGGACTTTTTGTCTTCGCTCATTTCACTTACCTATTCGCCGTGCGCCGGAAGCTTGTCACAGCCTACTGACGCATTCCACACTCGTTCCACTTAAGAGCCACGTTTCCCGCCCCTTTTTGTGGCGACGGTCGACATGCTCGTGAGCGCGAGCGCGGGGTGAGACCCAAGCTCAAGACACCGGTTCCACGGATTTCCTCGGCTGGCTGCTTGACGCCACTCCCTCCGAACAAATGGGGACCGGCGCCCCGCAAACAAGTCCCGGGACCAAGCCCCCGGAAGGCCATTATTGTCGCGATGGGTTAGGCTGTGGATCCCTTCTCCTCGGCACGATCCGAGTAGATCCGGAGCGGCTTTGCCGAGCCTTCCACGACTTCGGGTCCGATGACGACCTCTTCGACACCCTTCAGCGTCGGCAGATCGTACATCGTGTCGAGCAGGATACCTTCCATGATCGACCGGAGACCGCGAGCACCCGTCTTGCGCTCGATGGCTTTGCGGGAGATCGCCTTCAAAGCATCGAGCGTGATCGTGAGCTTCACGTCCTCCATTTCGAAGAGGCGCTGGTACTGCTTGACGATGGCGTTCTTCGGCTCGGTCAGGATCTGGACGAGTGCGGTTTCATCGAGGTCTTCCAGCGTCGCGATGACGGGGAGACGGCCGATGAACTCGGGAATGAGACCGAACTTCAGCAGATCTTCCGGCTCGACGTTGCGCAGGATTTCGCCCGTGCGGCGCTCGTCGGGTCCGTTGACGCGCGCCGAGAAGCCGATCGAGGAACCCTTGCCACGGCGCGAGATGATCTTTTCGAGACCGGCAAACGCACCGCCGCAGATGAACAGGATGTTCGTCGTATCGACCTGCAGGAATTCCTGTTGCGGATGCTTGCGGCCGCCCTGGGGCGGTACGGAAGCGACCGTGCCTTCCATGATCTTGAGCAGCGCCTGCTGGACGCCCTCGCCCGATACATCACGGGTAATCGAGGGATTGTCCGACTTGCGGCTGATCTTGTCGACCTCGTCGATATAGACGATGCCGCGCTGCGCGCGCTCGACGTTGTAGTCGGCCGACTGCAGGAGCTTCAGTATAATGTTCTCGACGTCCTCGCCGACATAGCCGGCTTCGGTAAGAGTCGTCGCGTCGGCCATCGTGAAGGGCACATCGAGGATGCGCGCCAGCGTCTGCGCGAGCAGCGTCTTGCCGGAGCCCGTGGGGCCGACCAGCAGGATGTTCGACTTCGCGAGTTCGACGTCATTGTTCTTCGAAGCGTGGTTGAGGCGCTTGTAGTGGTTGTGGACCGCCACGGAGAGAACGCGCTTGGCGTGGAACTGCCCGATGACATAGCTGTCGAGCACGTTGCAGATCTCCTGCGGCGTGGGCACGCCGTCACGAGACTTCACCAGAGTGTTCTTGTTCTCTTCCCGGATGATATCCATGCAGAGTTCGACGCATTCATCGCAGATGAACACGGTCGGACCAGCAATAAGTTTGCGTACCTCATGCTGGCTCTTGCCGCAGAAAGAGCAGTAGAGAGTGTTCTTCTCTTGAGCCATATGTTCTCACCTTCCGTGCAAGCCACATCAAAGCGATGTTCTTGCTTTGGCCCGCCGTTCACGTCCGGCGCGGAGCCGATACTGCGGCGACGTGAACTCCATAACCAATCTGAGCACGCTAGCGTTCAGCAGATCAAGATTGGATTAATGGAGCCCACCCAGCCTTAGGTCGCAAGCGGCGCTATTGCCACACTCGATAATTGGTAGGCAACACCGCGATATAACTGCGAAATTTACCTAACGTACGCCACGTGCAGCGTTTGTTCTCGAACCGTCCGCGCGCGGTGGCGCAGAGCTTGTGCTCCCGCGCTGCGAACGGCCTTATTTGTTGTGCTTACACTCGTCAGCCTGACGTTTTGGTCTCGAATACGCCAGCATCCACTTCGTCGCGGGTTTCGAGGACCTTGTCGATAAGGCCGAAATCGCGGGCCTGGTCGGCCGTCATGAAGTAGTCGCGGTCCAGCGTCTTATCGATCATCTCGTATGTCTGACCTGTGTGCTTCACATAGGTCTCATTGAGGCGCCGCTTCATCTTGATGATGTCCTCGGCGTGCCGCTCGATGTCGGATGCCTGGCCCGAGAAGCCGCCCGAGGGCTGGTGGACCATGACGCGGGCGTTCGGGAGCGCGTAGCGCATTCCCTTAGCGCCGGCGCAGAGGAGCAGCGAGCCCATAGACGCAGCTTGACCGATGCAGAGCGTCGCCACCTGCGGCTTCACGAACTGCATCGTGTCGTAGATCGCCATGCCCGCCGTCACCACGCCGCCCGGCGAGTTGATGTACATGGAGATCTCTTTCTTCGGGTTCTCGGACTCGAGGAACAAGAGCTGCATGCAGATCGATGCGGCCATGTGGTCCTCGACCGGACCCGTCACGAAGATGATGCGCTCCTTCAGCAGGCGCGAAGGCAGATCATAGCCGCGTTCGCCGCGGGTCGTCTGCTCGACGACCATCGGCCAGAATGTGTTTGTCAGGGTGTTTACCGGATCGCGCATCGCCTTCGTCTTTCCTCATCTCGGCCGGCGGGTCCAGCACGCCGGCCCAACTCGCACGCTTCAGTCTCTAGCTTTCACTGCTCTGCAGATGAAGGCAATCAGCGTTCGGTCGCTTCTTCGACGGCCTTCAATAATTCGTCCCGCGAGACCTTCTTCTCTTCCGGCTTTGCTTCTTCGATCACGTAGTCGATGACCTTGTCTTCGAAGATCGGAGCGCGAAGCTCAGCAAGCGCGCCGGGGGTCTTCTCGTAATATTCGTACACCTGCTTTTCACGGCCGGGGTAGCGGCGGGCCTGCTCAACGAGCGCCCGGCGCAGCTCATCCTGCGAAACCTGCAGATTGTTCTTCTCACCGATCTCGCCGATCACGAGCCCAAGGCGAACCCGGCGTTCAGCGATACCGCGGTACTCGGCGCGAGCCTCGTCCTCGGTCTTGCCTTCGTCGGCGAGCGTCTTGTTCGTGGCTTTGAGATTGTTCTCGAGCTGTGTCCATATATTGTTGAATTCGAAATCAACAAGGGATGGGGGAAGCTCGAAGGCGTGCGCCTTATCGAGCGCATCCAGGATCTCACGCTTCAGCTTCGTGCGCGACGCTTGGTCATACTCGCGCTTGATCTGCTCGGAAACAAAGCCGCGCAATTGCTCGAGATTTTCAGTGCCGAGGCCCTTGGCGAAGTCCTCGTCGATGGCCGGTGTCCGGGGCTTTGCGACCGCCGTCACCTTCACTTCGAACTGCGCCGTTTTGCCGGCCAGCGTCTGCATCGGGTAGTCTTCTGGGAACGTCGCGTCGATGACCTTCTCGTCGCCGGCCTTCAGTCCGACCAAGCCTTCTTCAAAGCCCGGAATGAACTGCTTTTTGCCGATGACGAGGCTCTGGCCTTCGGCGGCGCCGCCTTCGAACGCTTCGCCATCGATGCGGCCGACGAAGTTCATTGTCACGAGGTCGCCTTCGGAAGCGGCGCGGCCCTCTTCCGGATCGTAGGCGGTGTTGCGCTCGGCGAGGTTCGTCAGCGCCTTCGTGATGGCTTCGTCATCGACTTCGGCGACGAGCCGCTCAAGCTTCAGCGACTTCAGGTCTGCGACGGGGATCGGCGGCAGAACCTCGAACGACATTTTGTAGGCGAGATCGCCTTCGCCATTGGCGATTTTCTCGAACGTTTCTTCGTTGAAATCGACGAGTTCGACTTTCGGCTGCTGCGCCGGGCGCTCATTGCGGTCCTTGATGGCCTGGACGCTCGTATCGTTGAGCGTCTGCTCCATCACTTCCTGCATGACGGACTTGCCGTACAGCTTCTTCAGGTGCGTCAGCGGGACCTTGCCACGGCGAAAGCCCTTGATCTGCACGCGATCCTTGAGCTCATCAAGGCGAGACGTGAAGCGCTTGTTGAGCTCTGCCTTAGGGACAACCACCTCGAGAGTGCGCTTCAATCCGTCTCTTGCCGTTTCCGTGACTTGCATCGCCGTATTCCTATTGCCGGTGCCATCTTAGCACCTTGCCGCTCAAACTATGTGGGGAGACGCCGGCGCGTCTGTAAAGCGCTAACGCCGCCTGGCCGCCGGTTCGGACAGAAGGTGTCCTTGCAGCTATTGCGTTGAATTTGCTACGTTTTAGCTACCGCGTGTCGCCGATTTAGAACAAACCATGAATGGATTGCCGGCATCGCGCGCCTGGGAGCCTATACCGGGCCTTAAACAGCCTTTCAGGCGGATTGGCAATACGCTGTTGCGATTGCATCGAAATGGAGCGGCGCCTCGCCGCTCGCAGTCCCCTTGCCGGTCCGCCTTCCACATCGCGAAGGCCGGCGCAACGGCCATTCAGACTAGCCAACCCTCGGAGGAAACTAACAGTTTCCCAGGCAACCGTCCGCGCCTATACTTGTTGCATGCATATACCGGTTCGCTAATGCGAAAGGGGTGGCCTGCACGATGACACTGTCTCGGAGAGGGTTCATCAAGCTCTCGGGCGCGACGCTCGCATCGTCGAGCTTGAGCGCGATGGGGTTCGGCGGCAACGGGGCGGCACTTGCCGAGTCGGTTCGGCCTTTCAAGCTCGCCGCCGCTAAAGAGACCCGCAACACTTGCACCTACTGCTCGGTCGCCTGCGGGATCCTGATCTACTCCAGCGGCGATGGATCGAAGAACGCGCACTCGAACATCATGCATATCGAGGGCGATCCGGATCATCCGGTGAACCGCGGCACGCTTTGCCCCAAGGGCTCGGCGCTTCTCGACTACGTGCATTCACCCGGACGGCTACAGGTTCCGAAATACCGCGCTCCCGGCACCAACGAGTTCAAGGAAGTCACCTGGGAGTTTGCGCTCGACCGCATCGCCCGGCTGATGAAGGACGATCGCGACGCCAACTTCATCGCCAAGAACGAGCACGGCGGAACCGTCAATCGCTGGCTGACGACAGGCATGCTCGCGGCATCTGCCACATCGAATGAAACCGCACTGCTGACGTGGAAGGTGGCCCGATCATTCGGGATGCTTGTCTTCGACAATCAGGCGCGTGTCTGACACGCGCCGACGGTAGCCAGTCTGGCTCCAACATACGGTCGCGGTGCAATGACCAACACTTGGCAGGATATCAAGAATGCCAATGTGGTCCTTGTCATGGGCGGCAATGCCGCGGAAGCGCATCCCTGCGGCTTCAAGTGGGCGATCGAAGCCAAGATTCAGAACGGCGCCAAGCTCGTCGTTGTCGATCCGCGATTCACGCGGACCGCCGCGGTTGCGGACTATCACGCTCCGATCCGGCCGGGAACGGACATCGCGTTCCTGTCGGGCGTGATCCGCTATCTTTTGGAAACCGATCAGATCCAGCACGAATACGTTCGCGCCTTCACGAACGCGAGCCTGATCGTCAAAGAGGGCTACAGCTTTAAGGACGGTCTCTTCAACGGCTACGACCCGGAGACCCACAGCTACGACAAGACGGATTGGCAATACGAATTCGACGAACAGGGCTACGCCAAGATCGACGATACGTGGCAGAACCCGCGCTGCGTCATCAATCTCATGCGGCAGCACGTCGACCGCTACACGCCGGAGATGGTGAGCCGCATCTGCGGCACGCCGATCGATAAGTATCTGTTCGTCTGCAATCTGATCGCCAGCACGAGCGCGCCCGATAAGGCGCTGACCAGCCTCTTCGCGCTCGGCTGGACGCAGCACACCATCGGTTCGCAAAACATTCGCACCATGGCGATGGTGCAGCTTCTGCTCGGCAACATCGGCGTGGCCGGCGGCGGCATGAACGCGCTGCGCGGGCATTCCAACATTCAAGGTCTGACGGACGTCGGGCTCCTGTCGAACCAGATGCCCGGCTATCTGACGATGCCCAAGGACGAGGAGCAGACGTTCGATCAGTACATGAGCACGCGGCAGTTCAAGCCGCTGCGGCCCAACCAGATGAGCTACTGGCAGAACTACCGCAAGTTCTTCGTCAGCTTCCAGAAGACGATGTTCGGCGACGCCGCGACGGCGGAAAACAATTGGGCTTACGACTATCTGCCCAAGCTCAATCTACCGATGTACGACATCCTCCGCGCCTTCGAGATGATGGTGCACGGCGAGATCAACGGCTACATCTGCCAGGGCTTCAATCCGTTGATGGCTTTTCCCGAGAAGGTGAAAATCCGGCGCGCCTTGGGCAAGCTCAAATATCTCGTCGTGATGGATCCGCTCGACACGGAGACTGCGCGTTTCTGGGAAGATGTCGGCCCGCTCAATCCGTCCGATCCCGCCAACATCCCGACGGAAGTCTTCCAGCTGCCGACGACGTGCTTTGCCGAGGAAGACGGCTCTCTCGTCAATTCGGCACGCTGGCTGCAATGGCACTGGAAAGCCGCCGAAGCGCCGGCCCAGGCGAAGTCGGACATCTGGATCATGTCCGGTCTCTTCCATCGCATCCGCGAGCTTTACCGGAAGGAAGGCGGGGCATTCCCTGATCCCATTCTCAATCTCACGTGGAACTACACGAACTTTGTCGATCCCAGTCCCGATCAGTTGGCGAAAGAGCTGAACGGTAAGGCTCGCGCCGACATCAAGGATGAGACCGGAGCGGTCGTTCTTAAGGCTGGCCAGCAGCTCGACAGTTTCGGGCAGCTCCGCGATGACGGCACGACCGAAAGCGGATGCTGGATCTTCACGGGTTGCTATACTGAGAAGGGCAACATGATGGCCCGGCGCGGAACGTACGATCCGCGCGACCAGGGCATCACGCCGGATTGGGCGTGGGCGTGGCCCGCCAACCGGCGCATTCTTTACAATCGGGCCAGTGCGGACGTTCAGGGCAATCCGTGGAACCCCGCCAAGCCGATCATCCAGTGGGACGGCAGCCGTTGGGTCGGCATCGACGTGCCCGATTATGGCCCTACCATCAAGCCGTCGGACGGCGTCGGCCCCTTCATCATGAACTCGGAAGGCACGGGGCGCTTCTTCGCGCTCGATCAAATGGTGGACGGACCATTCCCCGAGCACTACGAGCCGATGGAATCCCCGGTTGAGAACTTGCTGCATCCAAAGGTTCAGAACAATCCGGCGGTGCGCGTGTTCGCCGATGATCGCGCCGATTTCGGGACCTCCGCGCAGTTCCCTTACGTCGGAACGACGTACCGGCTGACCGAGCACTTCCACTACTGGACCAAACACGCGTTGATCAATGCGATCCTGCAGCCGCAGGAATTCGTGGAAGTCGGCGAAGCGCTGGCGAAGGAAAAAGGCATCGCAGACGACAGCTGGGTTCGCGTGAGTTCGAAGCGCGGCACCATGATCTGCAAAGCGCTGGTGACGAAGCGCGTCCGGTCCATGCTGGTTGCGGGCAAGCCGACACACGTGATCGGCATTCCGATCCATTGGGGCTTCACCGGTTTGGCGAAGAAGGGTTACGGCGCGAACCTGCTCACGCCGTCAGTCGGCGACGCCAATACGCAAACGCCAGAATTCAAGGCGTTCCTCGTCAATATCGAACCGAGCAACGGGCCTGAAGGCGAGGTCTGACGGAGTCGTCTAGTCCATGACCAATTATCAGTCGCAGAACTACATCCGCATATCGGCCACGACGCTGACGCCGCCCGCCGCGCGCAACGATGAGGCTTCGATGGCGAAGCTGATCGATGTTTCGCGGTGCATCGGCTGCAAGGCGTGTCAGGCGGCTTGCATGGAATGGAACAATCTCCGGCAGCCGGTCGGATCGTTTGAAGGCACCTTGAAGAATCCCATGGACCTCGATCCTGAAGTTTGGACGCTCATGAGGTTTGCGGAATACGAAGACGACAAAGGCGATCTTGAATGGCTGATCCGCAAGGACGGCTGCATGCACTGCGAGGACCCGGGCTGCCTCAAGGCCTGTCCCGCGCCCGGCGCCATCGTCCAGTATGAGAATGGCATCGTCGATTTCATCAGTCAGAACTGCATCGGCTGCGGCTACTGCCTGAAGGGTTGCCCGTTCAATATCCCACGCATCAGCACGGCCGATTACAAGTCCTACAAATGCACGCTGTGCTCGGATCGCGTCGCCGTCAATCTGGAGCCGGCGTGCGTGAAGGCCTGCCCCACCGGCGCCATCCTATTCGGCACGAAGAAGAACATGACAGATTGGGCGGCCGAGCGCGTCGAGGAACTGAAAACAGAACGCGGGTATGAACATGCGGGCCTCTACGATCCGCCCGGCGTCGGCGGTACGCATGTCATGTACGTTCTGCAGCATGCCGACAAGCCGGAGATCTACTCGGACCTGCCGAAGAATCCCACGATCAGCCCGACGGTCGATTTCTGGAAGGGCCTCATCAAACCGGTTTCGCTCGTTGGAATAGCGGCGGCCGCAATCGCAGGCTTCATGCATTGGATGATTGCAGGTCCCAATGAAGTGCAGCCGGAAGATGACGAAGCTGCCGAGCGTTTCATCGAGGGCAAGACCGCGCCGAAATCGCCGCCGGAGCACACGATATGACACGGCCGCGCGGAACATTCATACGAGCCGATCTGGCAACACGGATCAACCACTGGATCACGGCGCTGTGCTTCGTGCTGCTGACACTCTCCGGCCTCTCGATGTTCCATCCGCTTCTCTACTGGATGTCTGCCTTCTTCGGCAGCGGCCAGTGGGCGGCCCAAATTCATCCGTGGATCGGCATCGTGCTGTTCGTCAGCTATGCAGGTTTGGTCATTCAGCTTTGGCGCGACAATCCCTGGGCCAAGGACGATCTCAGATGGATGATGTCGATCAGGCAGGTGCTTGCAAATGAGGAAGAAGGCGTACCGGAGGTCGGGCGCTTCAACGCCGGTCAGAAGTTCGTCCTGTGGGCGATGGTGATCTTGATTCCAATTCTCTTGCTGACGGGACTGATCGCTTGGCAGCATTATTTTTCGAGTTGGACTTCCATCCCGACGCAGCGCCTCGCGCTCCTCATTCATTCGTTGTGCGCGATTGCCGTCATCCTTGTCTGGATCACGCACGTTTATGCTGCCATTTGGATCAGGGGATCGATGCGTTCGATGACGCAAGGGTACGTGACGCCCGGTTGGGCTTGGCGGCATCATCGCAAGTGGTTCCGCTCGCTCGTGACGACAGGTTCCCCTGGGCCGAGACCGAACCCCGTCGAGACGAGAGACGAACAACCGAGAGCGGGTGAATGAAGCAGGGCGGCGCACCTCCGACAGGCAAATGGATCGGCAATCCGCAAGGCGGCGTCGGCGCGCCGGAAGCGCTCTTCCTGCCCGATCGGTTGACGCGCTTTTCAAACACCGCCGCGCGGCTGAGATCGCTTGCCAGCAATCAGCCCATATCGGAATGGCTGATTTTCCTGGCGGACGTGTCGGAGGCGCAGCACAAAGCAGCGATGACCTCGCCGCCCTTGCCTGCAATCGACCGGTCCCTGGTCGATCGATCGGTGGCTGGACGAATGCCGCCTCTTGCGGCGGATGGCCATCATCGCAATCCGGCTTGGCGCGAGGGGCTCGCCATCATCCTCGATGAGCTCGAGGCTCGTACGCTTCCCTCCCCTGCCCTCTCAGCCATCGCGCGGTTGCGCGACGCTTCGACGGACCAGATCGAGGATCTGGCGGACGGCTTTCTGCGCGGATCGACCGGCAGCGGCGATGCCGCGGCCTGCCTCTATGTTGCAGCGGCGCTTCAGGTTTACTTCACTCAGCTCGCCGGCACTCTCGATGCGTCGACCTTGCGCCTGCTGCCGCAGCGTGGGCTCTGTCCGTGCTGCGGCTCGACACCGGTCTCAGGCATGATCATGGCCGCCGGCGATGCGCCAGGAATTCGCTACCTCTATTGTTCGCTGTGCTCGACCGCGTGGAACCACACGCGCGCCATCTGCATCACATGCGAAAGCACCCGGCGGGTCTCGCTGAAGGAGATCGAAGGCGGACCGGGCGTCGTCAAGGCCGAGACCTGCGATGACTGCCAAACCTACGCGAAGATGATCTATCAGGCTAAGGATCGAAACGCCGATCCCTATGCCGATGATCTGGCTTCGCTCGGGCTCGACATCATGATCGGCGAAGCCGGCTGGGCCCGGCATGCCGCCAACCCGATGCTGATGATCGGTTAGCTCAGCTCTAAAGCCCTAGTCCGGCCGCCATCAGTCCGGCAATGATGCCGAACACCACGACGCCACCTGCCACCATCAGAAGCACTGTCGTGCGGAACGATCCTCCGACCATGACGAGCGACGGCAAGCTCACGGGCGGCAAGGTGAGCAAGAGCGCGCCTGCGGGTCCTGCGCCCATGCCGAGCGCAAGCATCGCCTGGATGATCGGCACCTCGCCCGCCGTCGGGATCACGAACAGCATTCCGGCGATCGCGAACGCGACGATCCAGATGATGCTGTTGTCAACGGCCGGGCCGATTTCGGGAAACAGGAATGCGCGCGCGGCGCCGAGCAGCAAAACGAGCACGATGTATTCGGGGATGAGACGCACCGACATGCGAACGAAGATCTCAATCCAGCGCATGAACGCATTCGACGCTGTCGCTTCAGACGTTTTGGTTTCAGCTGTCAACGCCGCAATTTTTGCTTCGGCTGCTGCCGCTTCCTTCGGCGTCACCATCAGATTCACGAGATAGCCCAGGCCAAACACCATCGGCACGCCAAGGGCGATGCGCAAGGCTGTCCAATGCCAGCCGAGTACGAACCCCATGAACACGAGCGTCGCGGGATTGAGAACGGTGTTGCCGAGCCAGAAGGCGATGGCCGCGCCGGGCGACGCTTGCCGCTCACGCAATCCGACCACCACCGGAGCGGCACAGCACGAACACATCATGCTGGGCACGGAAAGTATGCCGGCGGTTGCCACCGTGCCGAAGCCGGTCTTGCCCAGTATGCGGGCGATCCAATCAGCCGGCAGCAACGCCTGAACGCCTGAGCCGACAAGCAAGCCGAGCACCATCGCTTGCCAGATCGCCTTGCCGTACGCCCAGGCATAGCCAATCGCCGCGTCCCATGAGGGCGCCGGCGGGGCTGAAGCCGTGCCCATCAGTATCGAATTGCCGATGGAATGCTGGTCGGCCGCAACGAAGGCGCGGTTAAAATATGGAAACCATTTCACGTAAAAGAGCCCGACGACCACCAACGTCAGGAAGACTGCCCATTTCAGCGTCGCATCGGATGGACGAGGACGAGCAGCGTTCATGCATTCCTCCAACGGCAGCTCAGGCAAAACCAATCTGCAATGGCGCACGCGGATCGTCCACCTATATTGCTGAGAACCGCCGACGGATTGTACTACGATTATCCCACTCTCCGCGTGACGCGGCTCGTCCACGAGGCCTTCGAACGATGCTTGGACCTGTTATTCGTTTGACAGATTTGGCGCATGGGGGCGGCTGCGGGTGCAAGCTTGCCCCATCTGTGCTGCAGCAATTGCTTGCCGGGCAGCCGGGCGCCGGCCCGTTCGCGCAGCTTCTGGTCGGCACGGAAACGGGAGACGACGCTGCGGTCTGGCACATCGACAATGATCAGTGCGTCATTGCGACGACCGACTTCTTCATGCCGATGGTGGATGACGCGCGCGACTTCGGGCGCATCGCCGCTGCCAACGCCATTTCCGATATCTACGCGATGGGCGGACGGCCGATCCTAGCGCTTGCGATCCTCGGCATGCCGCTCAACAAGCTGCCCATCGAAACAGTGCGGGACATCCTCGCGGGCGGCGCCGCGGTGTGCGCGGAAGCCGGAATTCCCGTCGCAGGCGGTCATTCGATCGATACGCCGGAACCGATTTATGGGCTTGCGGTGATCGGCCTTGCGAAGCCGCAGCATATTCGCCGCAATGCCGGCGCGCAGCCGGGCGACGACCTCATTCTGACGAAGGGCATTGGCGTCGGCATCTATTCGGCCGCGTTCAAAAAGCGTTCGCTGCCTGAGGATGCGTATGCCGAGATGATGGCGTCCGCGACTTTGCTCAACCGCATCGGCGCGACGCTCGGCGAGAGCCCACACGTTCACGCGATCACTGACGTCACGGGCTTCGGCCTTCTGGGCCACGCGCTCGAAATGGCGCGGGCAAGCGGTGTCAGCATCGACATCGCTTATGATCGCGTGCCGTTTCTAGCTTCCGCTGAAGCGCTCGCAGATGCCGGATTTGCGACGGGTGCATCGGGGCGCAACTGGGCCAGCTACGGGCACGACGTGATTTTACCCAGTAGCATTCCGCAAACAGGGCGCGTGCTGCTCACAGATCCGCAAACGTCTGGCGGACTACTGATCGCCTGCTCGCCCGAGCATGGTGAAGACGTGCGCAGCAGCATCGAGGCAGCGGGATATCCGAGCGCGCGCATCATCGGTTCCGTGCGCACCGGCGAGCCGCGGATCAACATTTTCTAGCAATCGTCACGCGCGTCTCTTGGGAAGGCTTGGCGGAGGCGAATGGGAGTCGAACCCACCTGGGACAGGCTCGCTGCCCCACTCGGATTTGAAGTCCGAACGTCCCACCGGGGACGATTCACCTCCATCTGCAGCAGCCGGCGAAAGCACGGAGCTTCCGAACAAGTCCAGCCGGTGCTCATTCATGCGGCGAAGATCGCCTTTGCGCAATGTTACGCCATGCCGGTCGAGAAATTCCAGGATCTGGATGGCGACCTTGCGGCCATTGTCGAGGCGATCGCGCAGATCGGCGGCGTTGAACGTATTCGCTTCCGACTGAGCGGCAATGCCGGCCGCGATGCCGACGATCTCGCGGATGGTTTCGCGAAGAAAGAAGTGGTCGTGCGCAACTTCATCGGCCCATCCGAGACGGCCGGCGAGCTTCAGAATGCGGCGAACGTCGCGTTCGGCGCGGCCGGTGCCAGCTGCAATGTCGCGAACGCGTGGAGGACGGAATCGCTCTTTGCCGCCGAGCAGCGCGGCGATCGCCTTCCATGCGGCTTCGTCCTCTGGCGCGAAACGCACGCGATGCGACGCGAGGCGAACGAAGGCGCCTTCGAGCGCGATGCTGCCGTCATCGGACAACGTCTGTAGGGCGGCTACGAACGCCGGCTTGCTCAAGCGTGGCTCGAGCGTGAGCCGCAACTGCTCGCGTCCGATACCTTGCAGATCGGGGTTCTCGGCGTGAAATGCGGAGACGCGCTCAAGCAGGCTTTCCGTAAAAGACGTCCATCGTTGCGGCGAAAGAGCGGTTCGCGCGTCGCGTGCGTCCAGCACCGTCAGGGAAAGTCTCGATTTCAGTTGTGCGGACTGCTTCGCGGAGAGCGTGCGATCTCGCGCGAACGCGGTCAGATCAATCCAGAACGGCGGCGTGTCGAGCAAGACCGACAACGCTGCGTGGGGATCGTCTATTGCCATTGCCGCGCGTTGAGCTTGCCGCTCGGGTGTCCGCCGCTTTCGCGATGGCGCGCGCAGATCAATGAATTTGCCGCCGCCGATCGTGCGCTGCGCGGAGATATCGCGCAGGATAAAGCGATCGGACACGGCCGCCGCAATCGGATGATCGAGGACCAATTGTACGTCGGCGCAGGCGCCGGGTTGCAGCGATTTATCGCCGAGCAGAACGATGCGCGCACCGGCCTCGGCCGACGCATGGTGCAAGCGCACCGGATACCATTGTCCTATGGCTTTCTCTTCCGACGGCAAGATCCGCAATTGCGCATCGATGCGGGCGGTTGGCGCGTGCAGCTCGTGATCGAGCACGAGATCGCCGCGATGGATCGCATCTTTTGAAATACCGGGTCCGGCGAGATTGAGCGCGCAGCGGTCGCCGGCTCGTCCCGTCTCAGCTGGCCTGTTCTGCGCGTGGATCGAGCGCACGCGTGCCGCGAGGCCCGATGGGCTCAGCTGCACGTGATCGCCGATGCAAACGGATCCGGAGAGAACTGTTCCCGTCACAACCACGCCGACGCCGGACAACGTGAAGACGCGGTCGACAGCGAGACGAAAGCGCCCTTCCGCCGGTCGCGCTTCGATGAGTGACGCGGCAACGTTTAGATAATCGCGAAGTTCGTCGACGCCCTGCCCCGTCACCGCGGAGACGGTCAGGATATCGGCCTCGCTAAGCACCGTGCCTGACGATACTTTCTTGATTTGGTCTTTGACTTCGGCGATGCGTTCGCCGCTCACAAGATCGGTCTTCGTTATGACCATGACACCGTTGCCGATGCCGAGAAGATCGAGGATCGCCAAATGCTCGCGCGTCTGCGGCTTCACGCCGTCGTCGGCAGCGACCGTCAGCAGCGCAACGTCAATGCCGGTTGCGCCTGCCAGCATCGTGTGGACGAGGCGTTCGTGCCCCGGCACATCGATGAAACCGAGGATCTGTCCGTCCTCTGTAGGCAGATAGGCGAAGCCGAGATCGATTGTTATTCCGCGTGCCTTTTCTTCCTTCAGGCGGTCCGCGTCGACTCCGGTCAGGGCTTTGACCAGTGCCGTTTTTCCATGATCGATATGGCCAGCGGTGCCGATGATCATTTGTTTCTATCGGCCGGATTTCCCGCGCTCGATGTATCGAGCGTACTTAAGACAGATAGAAATGCGGCGTCATCGGTCAAGCATCGGACATCGAGGATGAGACTGCCCGCTTCGAGACGGCCGATAATGGGGCGCCCCAGTCCGCGCAGCGCGACGGCCAATCGTTCAAGCGCGATGCCGCCGCTGTTCGAGGTGATGCTGAGGCCCGCGCTCGGGATCGTGTCGAGCGGCAGCGCTCCCGAACCAATCTGGCTTTCGCATTCGCAAAGGTTCACTGCGAAGTCGCGGCCTATGGCGTGCTGAACGGCCGGCAACAGCCGGAGGGCCTGATCCTCGATTTCGTCGCGTGTGCGCGCGAGACAATGCAGAGTCGGCAGACGTTCGGCCAAACGATCCGGATCGCGATAGAGCTTCAGGGTGGCCTCTATCGCGGCCAAGCGGATCTTATCAACGCGAAGCGCGCGCTTCATCGGATTGCGGTTGATGGCTGCGATTGCAGCGCGCTTGCCGACGATGAAACCCGCCTGCGGGCCGCCCAGAAGCTTGTCGCCTGAGAAGGTCACGACATCGGCGCCTTCGGCTACCGCGTCCCGGACGGTCGGCTCTTTCTTCAAGCCATAGCGCGAGAGATCGATGAGCGTGCCCGATCCCAGATCGTTCATCAGCGGGATATTTCTCTCGGCCGCGATGCGCGCGAGTTCGCGTGCGGCAACTTCGGAGGTGAAGCCCAGGATGCGGTAGTTCGAGGTGTGAACCTTCAGGATGACGCCGGTCGCTTCGTTGATTGCGTTGATATAGTCCTTCGTGTGGGTACGGTTCGTCGTTCCGACTTCAACGAGCTTTGCCCCGGCGCGCGCCATGATGTCGGGCATGCGGAACGCACCACCGATCTCGATCAATTCGCCGCGCGAGACGATCGCCTCGCGTCCAGCAGCGAGCGTGTTGAGGGACAGGAGAACCGCAGCAGCATTGTTGTTGACGACGGTTGCGTCTTCGGCGCCCGTCAACGCGCAGAGAATATCTCTGACATGATCATCGCGCTCGCCGCGTGTGCCGGTTTCCAAGTCGAATTCGAGAGCGACCGGGTCTCGCATCGCCGCCACTGCGGCTTCGATGGCGGCCTCCGCGAGCACGGCGCGCCCGAGATTGGTGTGAAGAACGACGCCCGTGAGATTGAACAACGGGCGAAGGCCTGAGCGATCCTCTTCGGCGAGGCGGGACAGCGCCAGCAAGGCAACGTGGTCGATGCCCGGTACGGCGGGCATGCCAGATTTGATAGCGGCGCGCGTATCGGCGAGCACAGCGCGTATGGCGTCAATGGCGGCAACGCGTCCGAACCGCTCGATGAGAGAGGGCGCTGCCTCGCTACTCAGAACGGCGTCGACAGAGGGAAGATCGCGCAGAGCAGCTCTCGAGATTTCCACCTGGACCTCAGGGAAAGGCGTTCATTGCCGCAAAGTTTCGCTCATGCGTCGAGTTCAGACGAGTCCGGCATCGTATCTTCAAGGGCTGCCGCGATGGTTTCGACATCGCGAGGGCCATTATAGAGCTGACCGTTGACAAACAGGCACGGCGTGCCTTTCACGCCGCTGCGAACGCCGCCGCGGAAATCGCGCTTGATGCGATCCGAGAAGGCGCCTTCGAATGCCAAGCGCGCGACGTCATCGTCGAGGCCGATGGCGCGGGCGTCGAGCAGCAGATGGTTGTCGTCGAGCGACCTCTGGTTCTCGAAGAGAATGTCGTGCATGTCCCAAAAGCGATCGATGGTATCGGCGGCTTCCGCAATTTCTGCCGCATGCTCCGCGTGGGGATGAAGACGCGTCAGAGGGAAATGCCTGTAGACGAAGCGCAGGTCCTGACCCATCGTGTCCTGCAGCGCCTTGATGACCACGTAATTGTCCGCGCAGTACGGGCATTCGAAATCGCCGTATTCGACCAAGGTCATAGGTGCATCGAGCGGGCCGTCGATATGATCGGCCTGGGAAACCGGTACCCATAATTGGCTCATCAGTTTACCTCCGGGTGATATTCGGCATTGCGACGTTCCGTTTACCCCCGTTTCGGTACTAAAGCGCGTTACAGGGCCGATGACAACAGATCATCGCTCGTGCGAATCCCCTCGCTGGAGGAGCTTCGAGCCGTCCGCAAACGCGTGTTAACGCTGCGGCGTGCCCCTTGGGGCCGTGCCGGCGAAACAGCTTGGCGATCTATCGTTGCGCTATTTGCGGGAAGCTGCGAGGCGGCTTTGCCAGAAGCGCCGGCCTTCCGAGAAGTGCCATGCCAGGAGCCCAGGCAAGCCCGTAATCAACTCGCGGGCACGTTTGAGCAAGGAGAGCGCGAGCGCCACATCGGGCCCTAGTCCGAACAGGCCGCCCACGACCACGTAACCGCCCTCCTGGACACCCGCAGCCCATGGCACGATGAAGGCCGCCGTGCGAAGCGCGAAGACGAGGCTTTCAAGGGACAGCACATCGCCCGCCGAAAGCGCCTGGTTCATGAACCAGAGCGCAATCCAGGTCTCGGCGGCGCCCGCGAGCCAGCCGAACACATGCAGGACCGTCGAGTTGAAGACCGCTCGCTTGTCCCGGTAGATCGACCGGATCGCCTCGTGGATGCTGTCGGCATCGGACAGCCCCTCCCAGGCGCGTGTGAAGCCGAGCTTGGCTGGCAGCGTTTCGAGGAAGAGGATCAGACCTTTATTCTGCGCAATGAGGAAACCAACAACAGCGATGGTGGCGATGGCGAGGCCGCCTGCAGCCCACCAGGCGGCGGCCTCGTCGGGGTGATAGACGAAGAGGATCGCGAGCCCCATGAAGGTGTAGATGAGCTGGCTCATCATTTCGGTCGTCATGTCGGTGATCGTCGTGGCGGCCGCCATGCTCACTTTCATGCCGCCTTTGCTCAACTCGCGCGCGCCCGCCGCTTCACCGGCGCCCGGTATAATGGCGAGCAGATTGCCGATGCTGTCGCGCATCCAGCGCGCCCACAGGAACGACACGCCCGGCGGCAAGGAATCCTTTTCGACAACGAGCACGCGCCAGCCCCAGGCACAGAAGAAGAGCGATGCCAGGTAGGCGCCGATGATCGCCGCCATGCCCTGCCACCCTGCCGTCGCGATCGCGTCCCAGACGCCCGCGATGCCGAAATAGAACAGAAGGCCGATCGCGAACGTAATTCCTGCCATCGCGGCAAGGAAGAACGCGGCGCGCGAATTCGACGAACTGGCCGCGGGCTCCGCGCTCATCCCTTGTCTCCGGCCGGGGTGGCGGCTCGCCCGTCGCCGATGGGCGTTGCGTTGCGGCCGTCCGCGAGCAGCTTACGGAAGGCTTGATAGGTGAAGATATTCTTCCCCCAGCGTACTTTGTTGCCGAAGAGGCCGAAAGCCCAGGCAAAGAAGCAGACGCATTCGCGCACCGGCACGAGCCACGGCTGAGCTGGCGTGTTCATCCGGAAGCTGCGGCGCACTTGATAGTGAAGCGCTATGCGGAGCGTGAGATGGAGCGCGATGATTGCCAGACCGATAACGGAGGGCCACGGAAGCAACAGGATTAGAAGCAACGGCAGCGGCCAGGTGATGACCGACATGAAGTGGTCGCCCGGACGGCAGAACCGCTCCATGCGCTGCCAGAGGATCTCGTGCCTGAAAAGTTCGCTGAAGCTCGTCTCGGCCACGATGGTGTCGCAGCAGTATGGCGACAGCACCACCTCGTACCCCTTTTGAGCCGTGAGGTTGCCCAGCGCGAAATCGTCGGGGAAGAAGTTCGACAGATGATTGAAGCCGCCGAAGGAGTCGAGCGCTTCCCGGCGCACCGCGCACATGGCGAATGCGAAGTCGATGCCCCGCAGGCCCACGTCGACGAGCACGGAGGGCGCGAACCAATCGCTGATGTTGAGCGCGCCAAAATCAGCGGCCGCAGCGCCGCCGTAGGGCTTGCCTTTGTAGATCGAGGCGACCGCGCCGACCTTCGGATTGATGAAGGGCGCGGCCATCGAGGCGATGCAGTGGCGGTCAACTATCAGATCGGCATCGGCGACGAGCAGAATGTCGTAGCGCGCCGCCTTGTAGATGTTGGCAAGGTTGGACGCGCGTGGATTGGGTCCGGCAAAATTGGCGTCGATGACGAGGCGCAGATTGCGATCCGGAAATTCCGCGATCAGGCGCTTGACGACGGCGACGGCGGGGTCCGTCTCGGAATGCGCGCCAAAAATGATCTCGTACTCGGGCCAATCCTGTTCGCAGAAGGTGCGCAGGCAATCGTATAGGAAGGGCTGCGAACCGTGGACAGGCTTCAGCACTGAGGCCGGCGGGCGCCATCCTTCGACGGGAATAACGGGCCGCTCACGAAAGCGCGCCGTGAAATAGAGCGCGAGCACGAGATAGGCCAATGCCGCAAGGCCGAGGATGATACCGGCGATCACGAACGGATTAAGGATCAGAAGCGGCAAGTCCATGCGGCAGGCGTTCCCTTGAGCGGCGAGCCTCGGGCTCACGCGAGGCTATGATGGTTTTTCGTCGCCCTACCACATGCGGC
The DNA here is from genome assembly GCF_035687085.1 of Hyphomicrobium sp. GTDB lineage: Bacteria > Pseudomonadota > Alphaproteobacteria > Rhizobiales > Hyphomicrobiaceae > Hyphomicrobium_B. The sequence continues at coordinate 158,672 of NZ_DASRYS010000011.1, forward strand.
CGCTTTCGACGACCTCACGCCGCGAAAGCAGCTTTGAATGTCAGGGGCTGTAGCCCAAGGGCTGCAACCTTGGCGCGGACAACGGGGCTGACGAGCCCATGATATTCCTCGGCCGAGCCGTAGGTTTGCGGCTGGCCTTCCTTGCGCATTGCGGGGTGTGCGTAAAGCTCCGTCACACCGTCCGGCAGATGATCGAGATAGGACAGGATGCGCCGTTCGGTCATTGCGCCGGTATCGCTCACGCCGAATACTTGATCATTGAGCGCCAGACCTGCGGCCGTGATCTTCCGGCGCATGCGGCGCGTGAGGGCCGCGTAGAAGGTCCAATTGAAAAAGCGCTGAACGGGCTTGTCGGCGCCGGCTCGCCAGGAGGGTCCGAACGGCTCGACCGGAAATCTCACCGGCGGCGATCCGTAGCGCGGCGCATATTTGGCGATCGCATCCGTCACGACAGGATGCATGTGGAAATGATGGTGGCCGTTGACATGGTCCATCACAAGGCCCGTCGCGGCGAAGCGTTCAAATTGCGCGGCGATCTCGGCTTCCGCCTGCTTGCGCATCTCGCTCGAGAAGAAAAGATTGAAGCCGAAACGCTCCGGGTTGTTCGAGAAGCTTCCGTCAGGGCCGACGAGCAGCGGAATTTTTTCTGGCGGCAGCACGGGGCGGCTATCGACCAGATGGATGTGCAGGCCGACGCCGAGCTTTGGCAGCCGCTTCGCGCGTTCCACGGCGTCGGCGAATGCCTCGCCTCCCGTCATCAAACTCGTGGCCGAGAGGATGCCGTCTCTATGGGATGCTTCAATGCCTTCGTTGACGGGGATCGACATGCCGAAATCGTCGGCGGTCACGATCAACTTTTTCGCGCGGCGGTCTCCCCTCATGCGGTCAACGCCTCGACAGTTGTGAAAGCCGAGCTGATCGAATCTTCCATGCCCACATAATCCCACAGCCCATAACGGCCGATGGGATGAATTCCTGCCGCGTTCAGGCGCGCAAGAATGTCTTCCACAAGCTGATCGCGTTCGGGCGTGTGGTGGACATAGGCGCAGCGTATTACGTGCGCGACGGTACAGATGATATCTTCGCTTTTCACCCAGCCGAGGTTTTCGAGCGCGGCGATGACGCCGGGCTGCACTTTGCTGACGATGTCCGTCCGGTCGATATCGTCGCCCGGCACACCGACCTCGACGTAGACGGAATTGTACCCGCTCGAGGCCATGGCCGGGCCGATGTTGGAATAGCAGCCGAACCGATAGAACGGGATGGCGCGGTCCGGCACGTAGACCCAATGCGCATCTTTCACCTCAGGCGGTAAATTCCCACGAACGCCGAAGTTGAAGCTGACGGTGGCGCTGTGGCTCAGCTGATTGGCTGCGGCCACAAGATCGCCATCACCCGTCAGCTTGCAAAGCATCTTCAGCGGAATGCTGGGCAGCATCTTTTCCCAGGCAATCGTCCGGCCGGCACTCGTCGTGACCGCACGCCGGTCTAGGTCGATCGCCACTATTTCTTCGTTCGTCGCGACGCTTTTCAAGCCCTGAGCAAGTCCGCGGGTCAGAACGTCGATCCCGCCGCGCTTGGGATACCAGAACTTGCTGTTATACTCTTGGGTGTCTAAAGCCTCATTCGCGAAGCCGGCGCGGATGCGCTTCTCGTCCGGCAACGGAAAAAAGCGTTTCACCGCGCCGATCGACAGCCGGCTGAGCGGCGTCGCCATGGTCTTTTCGTTTTGCGGAATGAGGAAGCGGTCGGCGACGGCGTTGCCGAAGCCCGCGACGATGAACTCGCGAAAACCTGTGACGTCACCG
>NZ_DASRYS010000012.1:0-295027 GCF_035687085.1 Hyphomicrobium sp.
CTCATCGACGCCGCGCGTCGTCGCCAGAATGCGCGCGAGCGTCAGCGCGCCGCTCACCGTATCGCAGGTCGAGACGCCTGGGACTTCGAAGTTGGGATCGCGCGTCACGACGATGTTGTCGCGGCCGTCGAGCGGCTTGCCAATCGACTCGAAGGTCTTACGGCCCATGATGATGGGTTTGTCCATCGTCAGGCGGCGGAAGGTCTTGAGGTCGGAGGAGAGCCGCCACGGCAGGGTGCCATCGCGGCCGATGACGCCGTTCTCGGAGACGGCGACGACAAATGAGACTGTGATTTCGTTCATGCCGCTCGCATAGCAACGGCGCGCAGAAGAATCAAACCGGGGAAATGAACGTGGGATCCGACGATTTCCTGGGATCAAGCTCTTCGGCAACTTCTCTTTACGCGCAACACGTCCTACCGTTATGTCAAAAATGGGATAACGGGGAAGGCTGCGAAATGCGACGGGGCTTCTTCTACGGGTGGGCGGTCGCCACCACGTGTCTCTGGGCCGTCACTGCGGGTAGCGGCTGCGCCGTCTACATGGCCGCGACCCAACCCGGCGAGAAGGACCTTTCAGTTCTGTCTGCCGGCCAACCGCGGGCGAGATTGATTGCTGAGTTGGGACCGCCCGTAAGCACTCAGGTCGAGCGGGGCGTTCGCACCGATATCTTCAGCTTCACACAGGGTTACAATGGCGGGGTGAAGGCAGGTCGCGCCATTCTACATGGCGCTGCGGACGTTGCTACGTTCGGGCTTTGGGAAGCAGTCGGAACTCCGACCGAGGGATATTTCAGCGGAAGACAGTTGAGCGCCCAGGTGACCTACGACCATAACGACATCGTAACAGCGGTCGTCCCTCTCAAAGGCTCAGAGGAAATTCAAGCGGTCATGACGGATGCCCAACCTCAGCCGATCGTCACATCGAGCACTCGTTAGCCCGCTGGTCTAGACCGCCACCGGCGCCTTGATGTGGGGATGCGGGTCATAGCCCGTCAACTCGAAGTCTTCGTATTTGAAATCGAAGATCGAGGAGACGGCAGGGTTGATATTCATCTGCGGCAGCGGGCGCGGCGCGCGAGAAAGCTGCAGATCCGCCTGCTCCAGATGATTGAGATAAAGGTGAGCGTCGCCGAAGGTGTGCACGAAGTCGCCGGGCTTCAGTCCCGTCACCTGCGCCATCATCATCGTCAGCAGCGCGTAGCTCGCGATGTTGAAGGGCACGCCGAGGAATACGTCGGCCGAGCGCTGATAGAGCTGGCAGGAGAGCTTGCCGTCCGTGACGTAGAACTGGAACAGGCAATGGCAGGGCGCGAGCGCCATTTTCGATAAATCGCCGGGGTTCCATGCCGTCACGATAATGCGGCGCGAATCCGGGTTGCGCTTCAGATCAGCCACCGCGTTGGCGATCTGATCGATCGTCCGGCCATCGGGCGTTTCCCAGCTGCGCCACTGCTTGCCATAGACCGGGCCGAGGTTGCCCTCCGCGTCCGCCCATTCATCCCAGATGCTGACGCCGTGCTCTTTCAGGTAGCCGGTGTTCGTCGCGCCGGACAGAAACCAGAGCAGCTCGACGATGATCGACTTCAGATGCAGCTTCTTCGTCGTGACGAGCGGGAAGCCTTCCGACAGATCAAAGCGCATCTGGTGCCCGAAGACGGACAGCGTGCCCGTGCCGGTGCGATCGGTCTTCTTTGCGCCTTCGGTGCGCACGCGGGCGAGCAGGTCGAGATATTGTTGCATGGGGTGAGCACTAAGCGATTCTGGCGTGCCGATCTTCCCGCCTTCAGCCCAGCGCACCGGCGCCGGAGAAGGCCATCAACAGGATGATCATCGAGTTGTAGGCGCCATGACAGACGACTGGTGTCAATAGGCCTCCGGTCCGTTCGCGCAGCCAGGCGAGATAGAGCCCGATCAGCGTGATCGCGGCGATCCCGTAGGGCGAGTAATTCGCATGAAGCAGCGCCCAGGTCACGGCGGTGATCAATGCCGCGCCCGTAAAACCCAAGGGCGTCGGCCGCAGCGCCCCGAACAAGAGGCCGCGGAACAGGCACTCCTCGGCGAGCGGCGCGCCGATGCCCGCCGCCAGCAGGATGAGCCACCACGCGCGCGAGTTCATCATTTCCGCGAAGGGCTGCAGGTCGTGCTTCAGCGCATCCGGGTTGAAGACGTAAACGCATGAGGCGAAGGCCATGGCGAGCGCCGCCAGCGAGACAATCGAGAGCAGGATCGTCTTCACGCCGCCGGGCGGCATTTCGAATTTCAGAAAGGGTTGACTGCCTGGCCTTCGCCGGCGCCAGGCGTTCAGCAGCAGCAGCGAGGCGACAGATACGGCCTGGAACGCGAAGAGCGATGAGGCCACGCGGCCCGTCAGCAGGGCTTCGGGTTCGCCCGCCTTGAAGGCGCGCACTTCTCTGATCCCGCTCCAGGCATCGAAGGCTTTCGCCGCCACGTCGCCTGCGGCCTTGGCCACGGCGATGATTGCGACGGCAAGGACGACTGCGACCGCGGCGCCCTTCCAAATTTCCGCACGGGTTTGCACCGGAACCTTATCTTGCGACGATACGCTCACTCTCTACATTCTCCGGTGCGCCTCGCGCATATCGATGAAAGCATCGCGCCGGACGCGCTGACAATGCCTTAATACGGCGTCTCTCCTGCGGCGTGGCTGACCACTTCCTTCCCGGGTGAACAGATTTCTTCGCCCGGACGCGAAGATAGCCTCCGGAAACGCTTTTTTTCGCGGCGGTTGCACCCTATATTCGGAGGGCTGGCTTCGGCCAGCTATGGCGATAAACGCGGTCGTAATAAGCCGATCGGACCCGGGGGCGGTACCCGGCGCCTCCACCACATGCCGCCTTTCCTTGGCTCTTCCGAGTGAACAGGCGGCATCTGCTGGGGGCGAAATAGGATCGACGAAGGTGTAAAGGACTTAGCTTTTGCCCGGCATGATACCACCGTTATCGGGTCATACAGAATAGTTGCCAATGACAACTATGCTGAGGCCGCTCTCGCTGCGTAATGCAGCGCGACTAGCCTGAACTTGAAGCCCTTGCTCCTAGCAGAGTAAGGCGCGGTCCGGAGGGCACCGGGCAACAGAAGCCCTCCACTTCTTTACTGCGTCCCACGCAGGGTCGTCCGGTACTTAGACTGGCACTTGGACTTGACGGGGCGGCAAATCTGATTTCAGAGGTCAGACGAGGAATTTAGCGATTGAAGGCTGAGGCATGGCATCGGGGCCGTCCATAGATTACGCAAAGCTGCAACAAGAGGCGATGCGCGGCGTCGTGCGCGCAGTTCTGCAGCAGGTCGTGAAGACCGGGTTGCCTGACGAGCACCACTTCTACATTTCGTTCCACACGCGCGCCCAGGGCGTGATCCTGTCGAAGCGGCTCAAGGAAAAATATCCGTCAGAGATGACGATCGTTCTCCAGCACCGGTTCTGGGATCTGATCGTGTCGGAAGACCGGTTCGAGGTGAAGCTCACCTTCGACGGCATCCCTGAAAGGCTCGTCGTGCCCTTCGCCGCCATCAAAGTCTTCATCGATCCGAGCGTCCGCTACGGGCTGCAATTCGACGATGAAGCGAGCGATCGCGACGAGGCTTCTGCGCCCCGGGCGCTGACCGCCGATGCCGCCTACGATGGCGGTGACGTCACCGATATTCCGCGCTCGCAGACCAAGAAGCCGCGCACGCCGCGCAAGCCTCGCGACAAGGACGGACTGACCGGCGCGCCGCCGCTCGCCGCCGTCAAGAATGACGATGCGCTGCCGCCCAATCCGGAACCCGCAACGCGGGCCGGAGAAGATGCGCCTAAGGACGGTGACGATGCCGGTGATAGCGATGAGCAGTCGCCACCTGAAGGCGGCGCCAAGATCCTGAGCCTGGATCAGTTCCGGAAGAAATAAACCGGTTTTGCTTGGCGGCCGGGTGCCTGTGGGCAAGCCGGCCGCGATCAGCTTTCACTTCGCGATCAGCGACACGCGTGCCGCGAGCCGGCCGCCGATCAGCTTTCACTTCGCGATTGGCGACACGCGTGCCGCGAGCCGGCCGCCGATCGCATAAGAACACGCGCAGTGACTAGCTGGCTTTCTTCTGGAGTTCCTCGGCCATCTTGAGGTGCTTGCGGAGCGTGGGGAGCGTTTCCTTCGCGAGCTCGGCGACCTTGCCCGAGCCCTTCGCCTGCTCTTCAAACTTCTGAATGTCTTCCTGGTGATCCTTCACCATGTAGGCGGCGAACTCCTTATCGAAGTCCTGACGGGTCAAACTGTCGAGCTTCGTCTCTTCCTCTTTTCCGTCGTCCGAGAGCGTCTCGGTGTCAGGCACATTCATGGTCTTGGCGACGGCCATCGCCTGCTTTTTCGCCTTCATGTGGTCTTTGACGAGCTGCCTTCCGAAGTGTTTCACCGCTTCGTTGCCGCCCTTGGCCTCTGCAAGCCGCCCAAGCGCGATCTCGGAATTATCGCCCTTGATCGCCTCTTCGAGAAAACTCTTATCGTCCGCAAAGGAGGATGCTGACGGCAGGACCATCGCCGCGAGCGCGGCAAAAGCGAGCACATTTACTGATTTTTTCGACATGTTCTTTGCTCCAAACGGCCGCCCGCTTGGCCAATGCAATCGCCGCGGTGCTGCAAAGTTCCCGGAGTTCGAAGAGATGCCGTGGCGCCTTGGCAATTGATTTGTGTGAATACCAAGTCTGACGGATAAGCGCGGTGAGCATCCTAAGCTTTAATTCGTCAAGGCCGGTGCCCCAGCGGATGTGTTACCATTGGAACACCTCCGTCGACGGCGCTTCCCTAAAGCAGATCCAACTCCATTCATTCACGAGAGGATGTCATGGGTCTTTACGCTCGCCACATCGGTCCGCGCTTCGTGAGCTGCCTCTGCTCGATGCAGGACATCACGGCCGAACGCTTGAAAGTCGTACCGTACGCTTCCGGCACTGTGCTCGAGATCGGGATCGGCCCGGGTCTCAACTTGCCGCTCTACGATCCGGCCCGCGTGGAGCGCGTGATTGGCGTCGATCCTGGCTCCGATTTTCTTCGTATCGGCTCACGCCGGCACGCGGCGTCTCCGGTGCCTCTGGAGATTATGAATGCGCCTGCGGAGGCATTGCCACTCTCCGCCGCTTCGATCGACACCGCGGTCGTCACCTACACGCTGTGCTCCGTCGAGAACCCTATGCGCGTTCTTGCAGAGCTACGGCGTGTTCTTAAGCCCGCGGGCCGCGTGCTATTCTTGGAGCATGGGCTGGCACACGACGGGAAAGTCGCGACGTGGCAGCATCGGCTCAACCCGATATGGAAGCGCCTCGCCGTTGGCTGCAATCTCAACCGGCCCGTCGCGTCGAACTTCGAACAGGCCGGGTTTCGGCTGCCCGAGGTTGATCACTACTATCTCGGCGGCGCGCCACGTTCTGTCGGCTATCTTTGCAGAGGCGTCGCCGTGCCCGCAGGCTGACGGATATTTGCGCGCGATCTCATCTATCTCCGGGAATACGACGTGAAAATGTAATCCTTGGTCTGCGCTAACGCATGGCACGCGACTCCGCACTTGGCGTCGTTCGCCTGTGGCGCCGGATCTTTCTCCGTCCCGGGCGTGAACGTGTCGGACGCGGTGTCGTAGTTGAACGCGGCATATCCCCACCCGCCGCTGTCCGGATCCGTAAACCGCTTGCTGTCCTTTACGATGAAATCGACGTTCGCCTGCTCGCCCGGCAACTCCGTCGTCGGATCGGGAGCATCATCGCTTTTGACTGGCTTGTAATGGACCTTGGCGATCTTTGAGCCCTCCGGGAAAGGCTTCCCGTTACCGGGAACTCCCGACCGGTAGGCCTCGATCATCACCGGATTGGCGAGAATTAGAGCGAAGGCGTGTTCGGTTTTGCTGATTGAAACGGCCTGCCAGTCCTCGTAACCCCTGAACTCCGAGAACGAGAGCCCGCCCGGCACTTGCACCGTGTACTTGTCCTGCGCGGATATGGCTGCTCCACCCAGGGCCGCACAAACCGCCGGAACGATCGCCATCATCCAGTATGAAGTACGTGCCATCGCAATTCCTCCAGATTACAGCTCAACCTTCCGAAAAGAAGCCTTTTTCTATAGGCAAAAGCAAACCAAAGAGGCGGACAAGGTAATTTTCATCAAATATACCCCATCGCCGCCCGCGATCACATCCCAAGCTGCCAATCCCTTAGCCGACTTCCATTTCGTCGGTGAAAGGAGCATTCGCTCTCCTTCCAAAAGAAATGCTACGGGCGACGGCGATCGCATGAGCCAGCGACCTACGAGCTTGGCGTGCCGCCAAGCCGCTGGCCTTCACCGCTGGTCAAGCGTGGTGGCAAATGCGGCACGCCTTGCGGTTCGTTCGGAATAGCCCGGCTTACGAAAGGCCCTTTCTGTTGTGGCAAGCCGCACGTCAATCTAGCTTCGAGAGGGAATCATTTTTCTCAGCAGGTGCGATTATCTGCACCCTACGGGCACAACACATTACGTCTGCATGAGCTGGCTGCGATTGGTCGCATTATCGATGTCTCTGCTGATCCATGCCGCGATCGGCACCTTCATGCTGGCTTCATCGCGAAAATCCATCGCAGATGTGCTCGACCTCGGACAAGGAACGGACATCGTACGTGTCGAGCAAGGCATCGCTACCGAAGGGCTTTTGAATCTCGGCGACGCCATGCAGACGATCGAATCAGCCGAAGTCTCCCCGCTTCTACCGCCGCCCCAATCGGACGAGGTGAAGCCGGAGGAGTTACGCGACGTCATTTCCTCCGATGCGAGCAGTGTCGAGGAAGTCGCGGTCAGCACGCGAGAGGTGCCGTCGCCACCCCGGCCAGATGCCGCGCCGGTCAAGGAGATGCGGCCGCCTCAAGCTGCGGCCTCTACTCAGCAAAGCTCCGGCCCGGCGAAGACCGGCGGCGACGCGAAAGCGATCGGTATCTACCTTGGCCAGATCCAAAAGCACGTCGAGCGCACAAAGGTCAGTCCGCCGTCGCGGCGCTCCGGAACCGTTGTCATGCGCTTTACGATCGGCGTCGATGGCAAGCTCTTGTCGCGGGAAATCGTATCCGGCTCAGGCTTCAAAATACTCGATGATGCCGCTATTGCCGCGATCGACCGGGCTGCGCCTTTTCCACCCATACCGCCAAAAGTCAGCCCGAAAGCCATCTCACTTACGCAGCAATTCACATTCGAAGCGATACTTTCCGGCGGCGGATCACCTCGCGCACGCAGATAGCCGCAACCGCGCATTTCCCTCAATCGCTGAACATTTGAATGCACAACGTCTTTGCGAAGCGCACTTCAGTGCGTATGTAGTCCCCGAAACTTTACGGGATACGGAATGACCATTTCAAATGATGATGATCTCGAGCGGCTGAAGGAGATCGGCCGCGTTGTTGCCAACACGCTTGCAGCCATGGGAAAGGCCATCGAGCCCGGAATGACGACGGGCGAGCTCGATGAAATGGGCCGCGCGCTTCTTGAACGTGCAGGGGCCGTATCGGCTCCCGAGCTTTGTTACGATTTTCCTGGTGCAACCTGCATCAGCGTCAACGAGGAAATCGCACACGGCATTCCGGGCAACCGCCGGATCGCTGCGGGCGACCTCGTCAACATCGACGTATCCGCACAGAAGAATGGTGTCTTCGCCGACACGGGCGCATCGTTCGCCGTGTCTCCTGTCTCGCAAAGGATTGAGCGGCTCTGCCGCGACGGGCGCCGCGCGATGTGGACCGGCATCCGGCAGGTCGGCGCGAACAAGCCGATTGGCGGCATCGGTAACGCGATCGGCGCATTCGCCCGCCGCAACCGCTATACGCTCGTACAGAATCTCGCCAGCCACGGCATCGGGCATGCGCTGCACGAAGAGCCGGTGGAGATCGCGACGTGGCCGGTTTCGTCCGAGCGCCGGATCATGAACGAGGGCCTCGTCTTTACGGTTGAGCCGTTTCTCTCGCTTGGCGCCGAGTGGGCGGAAGATGGCGGCGAAGACGGCGATGCTTGGACGCTCTTCAGCAGTCCGTGCGCGCCGACCGTCCAATACGAGCACACCGTCGTCGCCACGCGTAACGGCCCCCTCGTCGTCACGCTGCCCGGCTAGCTCTCTGGGGACCGCTACTTCCTGTCCGGCCCAGCACCCGCAGAGTTGCCTCATTTACAGCGGATTGGGCCGAGACTAGACGTGATCCAACTCATCACTGACACTGAAAGCGGGAAGAACGCATGACCAGTTGGCTGACTGGCCTCGAGGGTGATTTTGCCATCAAGCTAACCCTTTGCTTGTTGCTTGGCGCGGCTATTGGCGTCGAGCGCGAGCTTCGTAACAAGCCTGCCGGCATCAGCACGCACTGCTTCGTGATGGCGGGCGCTTGCCTGTTCATGTTCATTTCGACGGTCGCCGACCCCAACAGCCCTGCGCGCATCGCGGCTCAGGTGGTCTCCGGCGTTGGCTTCCTCGGCGCCGGTATGATCCTGAAGAGCGAGAACAACAGCATCAAGAACCTGACGACGGCCGCGGCGATCTGGTTTGCCGCCGCGATCGGCATGGCTATCGGCATCGGCTGGTATGGGATCGCCGTCATCGCGACGGTTTACGCGATCGTCGTTCCGCGCATTCCCCACATCAAAAAGTGGAAGGAAAGCCAGCTCGACGAATAATCCGTTGAGGCGGTGACGCGGTTGCGCAGGCGGGGCTCCAACGGCCTCGCGCGCTCAGACTACGCCCCTATCTTGCCGGAAGGGGATTTACGGTCGCGTCGCTAGAAGAGGGCGAAGTCTGCCTGGCGGCGTAGCGCCGGGCCAGGATCGCGCAGGCGATCAACTGCACCTGATGAAATACCATGAGCGGCGTGACGATGACGCCCACCGCTTGGCCGGCGAAGAGAACATTCGCCATCGGCAAGCCGACCACCATGCTCTTCTTCGAGCCGCAGAAGACGATCGCGATCTCATCAGCGCGCGAAAATCCGGCGCGCCGGGCAAGTTGCGTCGTCGCGACGAGAACGAGCGCCAGGAGAATGATGTCGGCGGCGATGATGATGGAGAAGTCCGCGGGGCCGAACCGGTGCCAGAGTCCGCCGACAACCGCCTCGCTAAAGGCGCTGTAGACCATCAGCAGGATCGAAGCGCGGTCAATTGAGATCAGCATCGCCTTGTTGCGATCCGCCCACCGGCCGAGCCATGGCCGCGCGAGTTGGCCAGCGATGAACGGCAGCAGAACCTGAGCAGTTATGGCCTCGATGGATTGGAGCGACACGCTGGCGCCGCTCCCGTTGAGCAGTAACGCGACCAGTGCCGGCGTGAGCACGACGCCGAGCAGGCTTGATAAAGACGCGCTGCAAATCGCCGCCGGCACGTTGCCGCCCGCGAGCGAGGTGAAAACAATCGATGCTTGCAACGTCGACGGCAGCACGGAGAGGAACACGATGCCGACGTAGAGATCGTGCGACAGCACGTGAGGAACGAGCGCGCCCGACAGCAGCGCCAGCAGCGGAAACATCACGAACGTGCACAGCGTGATCATCGCGTGCAAGCGCCAGTGCGAGAGGTTTGCAATCACGGCTTCACGGGGGACACGGGCGCCGTAGAGAAAGAACAGCACGACGATCACGACCTTGACGAGATGCCCGAGAGACTCGGCCGCAATCCCGCGCGCAGGCAGCATTGATGCGATGGCCACCACAGTCATGATCGCAAGTGTGAAGGGGTCGGGGCGGAGGGCGTGAAGGCGATTGAGCATAAGTATTTCTGCTGCCGGTGGAATTGCGATGCTTGAGGGTGGAACGGTTCTGGTTCATTGTGAAGCCCGATTGCCGCTCTTACTGTCATCACGAAACGTGATAGATGTCCCATGTATGATCCAACTCAGCTCGCCACCTTCCTCGCCGTCACGCAGACGAAAGGCTTCAGCGAAGCCGGCCGCCAGCTCGGGTTGCGCCAGTCGACGGTCAGCCAGCACATCCGCAAGCTGGAAGAGAAAATCGGCCGGCGGCTCTTCGTGCGCGATACGCATTCCGTCACGCTCACCGTCGACGGCAACGCGTTGAAGGAATTCGCGAAGGGCATCGTCGAGCTGAATGAGCGCGCCGATCGCTATTTCGCGGGCACCGAATTGCGCGGGAGAATCCGGTTCGGCACGTCGGAAGACTTCGCACTCTCGCAGCTTCCCGAAGTGCTGCGGGAATTCCGCCGGCGCCATCCGGCAATCGACATCGAGCTGACGGTGGGCCTGAGCGGCGATCTCTATCGCAAGTTCGACGCGCGCAAGCTCGATCTGCTGCTCGCCAAACGGCAGAGCGGCGATAGCCGGGGCAAAGTCGTTTGGCGCGACAGGCTTGTTTGGGTCGGCCAGGAAGACTGGCAACCCGACCCGGACCGCCCGCTGCCGCTCGTGACGTTTCCGCCGCCGAGCATCGGGCACACGGCAGCGATCGCGGCGCTCGACCGGGCCGGGAGGCCGTGGCGGATCGCGTGCCTTTGCGAGTCTCTGAGCGGGCTCAGAGCGGCGGCGATGGCGGGACTTGGCGTCGTGGTGCAAGCACGCAATCTGATCGTCGACGGGCTCGCCGAGCTGCCGCGCTCAGCTGGACTGCCCGATCTCGGCCATACGGAGTTCGTCGTCATCTCCGCGGACAGAAATCATCGCAGCCCAGCCGCGGCGTTGAGCGCAGCGCTCATTGCGAATGCCGACCGGTTTCGAAGTCCTTGAGGCGAGCACTGGTGACGAATAATTCTCGGCGCCATGGATCGTGTTAAGCTTCGCCCATGAGCGACATCGCCGTTCGCAAAATCATCCACGTCGACATGGACGCCTTCTATGCGTCGGTCGAGCAGCGGGATAATCCCGAGCTGCGCGGCAAGCCCCTTGCTGTCGGTCATGGGGCCAAGCGCGGCGTGGTTGCGGCCGCGAGTTATGAAGCCCGCGCTTTCGGCGTGCGCTCGGCCATGCCGTCGACGACGGCCATGCGGCAATGCCCCGATCTCATCTTCGTGCCGCCGCGGTTCGAGGTCTATCGCGCCGTTTCGCGGCAAATCCGGGAGATCTTCGCTGCCTACACGCCGCTCATCGAACCGCTATCGTTGGATGAGGCCTATCTCGACGTCACCGAGAACCTGCGCGGGCTTCCGACCGCGTCCGAGACCGCATCCGAAATTCGCGCGCGCATTCTCGCCGAGACGAACCTGACGGCATCGGCCGGCATCTCGTACAACAAGTTTCTCGCCAAGCTCGCCTCCGACATGCGCAAGCCGAACGGGCAGTTCGTCATTCCGCCCCAGCGCGGCGCGGACTTCATCGCCAGCCTGCCGGTCAAAAAGTTTCATGGCGTGGGACCGGTGACGGCTGAGAAGCTCAACGCGCTCGGCATCCACACCGGCGCCGATCTGCGCGCGCAGAGCCTCGAATTTCTCGAGCAGAATTTCGGAAAGTCCGGCGCCTGGTATTACGCCATCGCGCGCGGCGAAGACGACCGGCCCGTCGAGCCCAACCGGCCGCGAAAGTCGTCAGGCTCCGAGACGACGTTTGCGGAAGATCGCTTTCATCCGGCCGAGATCGAAGCGGGCATCCGCGAGATGGCCGACGATGTGTGGGCGTGGTGCGAGAAGAATCAAAGCTTCGGCGCGACGGTTACCGTCAAAATCAAATACGCGGATTTCCGCATCATCACCCGCAGCCGCACGGTCTCGGGAACTGTCGCGACGCGCGAACGGCTGCACGAGATCAGCTTATCTCTTGTGCGATCCGTCTACCCGGTCACGACCGGCATTCGGCTCGTCGGCGTCGCCGTCTCGAAATTCGCCTCCGACACCGACGGCCAGCTCGATCTCGCTTTGGATGCATAGTTCATCGGTGATATTGATCCCAATATCTCCGCAATGGTCTGCTTAGGGAATGACGCGCCGGCGGTTCGGCAGGTAAAAGGCTGACATGATCCAGCACGCCAAGGCCAAGTCCAAAAGGAATCCCGAAATCGAGGGCGGGGTCGTTCACGCGCTGCCCGATGATCTGGCTGCTGCGCTACGCGCAAACGCGGACGCACTGGCGACGTGGCGAGACATCACGCCACTCGCCCGCAACGAATGGATCTGCTGGATCCTATCCGCCAAGAAAGCGGAAACGCGGGCACACCGCATCACATGGGGTTGTTCAAATCTTGAGGCCGGTAAGCGGCGGCCGTGCTGTTGGCCGGGCTGCAAGCACCGGTAAGGACGCTTGCCGATTTCGCGCATGAGTTGGGCTTTTTGTCCGATTGCTGACCTTTCCGCGATTCAGGTATCTTCGAACATCACAACATTCATCCGCGGACGAACATGCCGGACGGCACAGCCACCGCACATCAGTTCACGCCAAAGCTCAAAACGACTTTGACGGAAGGTTATGGTCTCGGCGCACTCCGCAAGGATGTGCTCGCGGGACTGACTGTCGCGATCGTCGCGCTTCCGCTCTCGATGGCCATTGGCGTTGCGTCTGGCGTCTCGCCTGAGCGTGCGCTCTACGCCGCCATTATCGGCGGGTTCCTGGTTTCGGCATTGGGCGGCAGCCGCTACCAGATCGGCGGACCCGCGGGCGCCTTCATTGTGCTCGTCTCGGCGACGGTCGCACAGCACGGCGTCGAGGGCCTTCTGCTCGCCGTGCTCATGTCCGGATTGATGCTGGTGGCTCTTGGACTTTCCGGCCTCGCCAGACTGATCAAGTACGTGCCGCACGCCGTCACCGTCGGATTTACCTGCGGCATTGCCGTCACCATCCTTGCGAGCCAGCTGCGCGACTTTGCGGGTCTGCCGGTGACTGGCGCCGAGCCCGGCCATTTGATCCCCAAGCTCATCGCGCTGGCCCCCGCATTATCGTCGGCCAATGCGTATGCGCTTTTGCTCAGCGTGGGGTCGGCCGCAATCATTTTTGCGCTGAAGCGCTGGCGGCCATCGTGGCCCGGTATGCTGATCGCAGTCGTGGCGGCGTCGTCCGTCGCCGCACTCTTCCATTTTCCGGTCGAGACCATCGGCACGCGCTTCGGTGGCCTGCCGAACGGCTTGCCTTGGCCGCAGATGCCCACGATCACTTGGTCTCTCGTCCTTGATCTTCTGCCGACGGCGCTATCCTTCACGCTGCTCGGAGCGGTGGAGAGTTTGCTATCGGCGAAGATCGCCGATGGCATGACGAAGCGAAAGCATCGCTACAATATGGAGGTGCTGGCGCAGGGCATCGCCAATGTTGCATCGGCTGTGTTCGGCGGCATCAGCGTGACCGGCACGATCGCCCGCACGGCGACGAACATTCGTGCCGGCGCGGTGAGCCCCGTCTCCGGCATTGTGCACGCGATTTTCCTGCTGGCGTTCCTTCTCGTTGCGGCTCCGCTCGCCAACGCCATTCCGCTCGCGGCGCTTGCGGGACTTCTCGTCGTCGTGTGCTGGAACATGGCGGAGAAGGAAGAGTTCGCCCACTTGCTGCGCCACTGGCCGACCGCAACGGTTCTTCTTCTGACTTTCGGCCTGACGCTCGTTTTCGATCTCACCATCGGCATCATCGCGGGATGCGTCGCGTCCGCCGCTATTTGGTTTGCAGGCTCGCGCGGTAAGTCTGCGTGATGGGGCGGGCGTTTTGCCCCAAGCAGAGTGTTCCGCATAAGCCGAAGGCGCTGAGCGCCTCCGGCCTTGCGCCCTTTTTTCAGAACGACAGGCCACACGCCTGACGAATCGCGATCTGAACCGGCGAGGGAGGCGCAGCCGGATCGAACTCACTCTTCGGCAGGAGTGGTGGCTGTGCCATGAACCGCGGCCGTTGCCCCCGGTGAGGTTGCGCGGCGTGAACAAGAAACGGGTGGCACAGATAGACGCTGCCTGCCGCTCCTGTTGCCAACGCGACCTCGCAATCCTCCGTTGAGGCGTAACCGCTGGCGGAGAGCTGCCGGAGCGTCGCGCCTGCTTCGCCATAGGGCAGCAACTCCCGCGCGATAGTCATATGCGACCTTTTTCGGATCCGCGTGGGCGCATCATCAGCGCCGACATCCGACAACAGGAAGAGCATCAGCAAGGCCCGCCCGCTGCTCTTCACGTTTGCTCGCCATTCCATGAAATCTGTCGTTTCGAACCCGAAACTCATATCCACATGCCAGCCGTCGTCGCCAGTCGATATGCGCGATGGAAAGCGGATCGGAATGGTCCCGAGGCCATTCGGAGGAAGCCAACGTCCTTCGCCCACCAACTGATCATAGGCACGGTGAAGGAGTGGTGTGTTGGCGGCTTCAACGAATGGCGGCGACGCCTTGAAGGCCACACGAACGATAGGCTCGTTCCAGCTTGCAGGGTCGTCTGGCGACAGGCCAATCTCAGCCCACAACGCGTTCCTGCACTCCTTCGCAAGGTCAGCGTTAAATGCAGTCTCGATTTTGACGAAGCCATGATCGATGAAGGCCTGCACCTGATACGCGGTGAGGCCGACGTGCTCGGATCTTGTCATTGATACGTTTCTCCGTTCGGCTCTCGCGTCTGCGGAGCCGGTTGACCTGATCGGCGCCAAAGCGCCGGAACGACATGCAGCCGTTCAGGTCAGCGGAAAAAATGTGGACATAAAGATCATGCCGAACACTATATCGAGTGCGAGTTCGCCACAAGCCCAGCCCGGCGAGTCACGAGCTCATCGCTAGACTCCAACAGTCTGTTCACGGCCGATGTCAGCTCATGGCCCGGAGCAGATGTCCTGCAACCCGCTAACCATTCCGCCAACTTCGCCGCTGAAACTTATCCCCGCTTCCACCGCCGCCCGCATACTGCCCTTCATCTTCCCACGCTTACAGAGGGCATGAGCTCGTGCCGCGAGACATGTGTGGTGAAGAGCATGTGGGGCCGCGCGGAGAAATCGGTATGCCGCGGGTTCGCTGCCTGCCGCGCGCGGGCCTCTCAGGAGGCGGCGCGGTGAAACGCCTGCTCGAAAGGAGATGCGGGGGCGGATGGCGGGTTCGACGGCTCAGGGGTCGCTTTCATAAGCGATCCGCACTCATACGAGAGGCGCCGGACGCAAGGGCCGGGGCCGAGGCGGAGAGTTGGCATGCACGGGGCGGCATCGGTCCGCATCCTCAATCCAAATGCAAAGCGCGAGGCCCTGCCGCCCCGTCCCTTTGTTTGTTTATCTACGGCGACTCGCGTTCCGCGAGCCGGCCGCCGTGGACGCTTGCTGTCGTGCAGGCCGGTTGCGCGTGTCTATTCCCTCTCCCCGCAGGCGGGGAGAGGGAGAAAGTTTGGTCATCCTCGGCTGCATGCCGAGGATGACGATGGTTGGCACACCGCTCTGGGTCCCGGCTCGGCGCTGCGCTTCAGCCGGGATGACAAGGGGTGGACGCGATCGGCCCCACAGCTGTCATCCCGGGCGAGCCATCTTGCGAGACCCGGGACCCAGCACACACCTGTCATCCTCGGGCTTGTCCCGAGGATCCATCGTTCCACATCGACGGTGTCCGCTGCGCTATGGATCCTCGGCATAAAGCCGAGGATGACAGTGGGGGGATGCGAGAATTCATCATCAACACTGACGTCATGCCCGCGGAGGCGGGCATCCGCCCAAGTCACTGGCTTGGATGGATCCCGGCCTTCGCCGGGATGACGGTGGAGATGGAGCGAGCGCAGACCGCCGCCTTCGTCATCCTCCGCCGAGCGCCCCGCGCCGAAGGCCGGGAAGACAGTGGGATGCCAGCCGTTACCGATTACCGGCTCGACAAATGGGCGTGTATGCGCGACGAAGCACGCAAATTTCATCCGATCCATCACGGGACCGACACCATGAGCAAGACGCGCACCGAAACCGACACCTTTGGCCCGATCGAGGTCGCGGCGGATCGCTATTGGGGCGCGCAGGCGCAGCGCAGCCTCGGTAATTTCAAGATCGGCTGGGAGAAGCAGCCAGCGCCCGTCGTGCGCGCGCTCGGCGTCGTCAAGCGGGCCGCGGCCGAGACGAACGTGGCGCTCGGGCGGCTCGATCCCAAGATCGGCGAGACCATCGTCAAGGCGGCACAGGAAGTGATCGAGGGCAAGCTCGATGCGCACTTCCCGCTCGTCGTCTGGCAGACGGGCTCGGGCACGCAGTCGAACATGAACGCCAACGAGGTGATCTCGAACCGCGCCATCGAAATGCTCGGCGGCGAGATGGGTTCGAAGAAGCCCGTGCATCCCAACGACCATGTGAACATGAGTCAGTCGTCCAACGACACGTACCCGACGGCCATGCACATCGCCTGCGTGGAAGAGATCCATCATCGCCTGCTGCCGGCGCTGCAGTATCTGCGCAACGCGTTGAACGACAAGGCGCATGCGTGGTCGAAGATCATCAAGATCGGGCGCACGCACACGCAGGACGCGACGCCGCTCACGCTCGGCCAGGAGTTCTCGGGCTACACTCAGCAAGTTGAAAACGGCATCAAGCGCATCGAGCAGACGCTGCCGGCGCTGATGGAACTGGCGCAAGGCGGCACTGCCGTCGGCACCGGCCTCAATGCGCCCGTGGGCTTCGCCGAAATGGTGGCGGATCGCATCGCGGCCATCACCGGGCTTCCGTTCAAAACCGCGCCCAACAAATTCGAGGCACTCGCCGCGCACGATGCGATGGTGTTCTCGCACGGCGCGATCAACACGGTTGCCGCCTCGCTCTTCAAGATCGCCAACGACATCCGCCTGCTCGGTTCGGGCCCGCGGTCGGGCCTTGGCGAGCTATCGCTGCCAGAGAACGAGCCGGGCTCGTCGATCATGCCGGGCAAGGTTAACCCCACCCAGTGCGAAGCGATGACCCAGGTTTGCATTCAGATCTTCGGCAACAACGCCGCGATCTCGTTTGCGGGCAGCCAGGGGCATTTCGAACTCAATGTCTACAATCCCGTCATGGCCTACAACTTCCTGCAGTCGGTTCGGTTGATGAGCGATGCCGCCGTGTCGTTCACCGACAACTGCGTGACCGGCATCGAGCCCAGAGAAGACAACATCAAGGCAGGTCTTGAGCGTTCGTTGATGCTCGTCACGGCTTTGGCGCCGAAGATCGGTTACGACAATGCTGCGAAAATCGCGAAAACCGCGCACAAGAACGGCACGACGTTGCGCGAGGAGGCGGTCGGCGGCGGCTATGTCACCGACGCGGAATTCGACGAGGTCGTGCGGCCTGAGAAAATGATTTCGCCGGAGTGAGGCTTCTTGTTTCATCAAACTCTCCGCGGCGTTTCATGCGTTCGCGGAGAGACTTTGATGATCCTTCACGTTGCGACCGAACCGCGCTTTTTGATCATGACGCGCGTCGACGTTTGACGGATTTGCTTTGCTGCAGATAAAATGGCTCAAACTCTGGATGCGTTTTGCATCCTTTGCGGAGTGCATTTTATGACCGCCGAGATCATCAATCTCAACAAGGTCCGCAAAGCCCGCGAGCGCGCCGTCCGCGAGCGCGAGGCACAAGAAAACCGGATCAAGTTCGGACAATCGAAGACGGAACGGGGCCTCATCGACGCGCAGCAACGCAAGTCGCAGACCGACCTCGACAGGGCACGGCGGGACGGGCACCACGATGCAGACGATGCCGATGATATCGATCCCGGCACCGCCTCTTAAATGAGGCCTGAGAAGCGCTCGTTCTCGATCCAGGGGCATCGCACGTCGATTTCGCTCGAGAAGGCGTTCTGGATCGCACTGAAGGAAGCCGCCGCCGAAGACGGCACGACGCTGGCGGGCTTGATAAATTCCATCGACAGAGGACGTGGTGAGGCAGGGCTTTCGAGCGCCGTCCGCGTTTGGCTGCTCAACCGGCTGCAGGCACGCCTGAGGGCCGCCGTCAAAGAGCGCACGAGCGAGTGACCGAGCGGCAGGCGAACTTATGCTCGTCCGTTCAGCTCACCAGCCGCGCAGCCGTTGGTGCTCGCGAAATTCGATGTCCGGGGGACGGCTCGAGCCTGTGTCGCACCAGGGGTTGCCGTAGTAGCCGTAGCGGCCGTTGATCGGCGTGCAGTCGCGCTCGACGCGCTCGGCGGGCGGTGGCGCGCGCCGGAGCTTCTCCTTGCTTCTTGCGCTGTAGCCGGCGGAGGCTTCAGAAGTTGCAGAGGCCGCGCCGAGCGCGAGCAAAATTCCGATGATGACCGGGCGTGTTTTCAAGACGTTTATCCTTGTGTCGGGCTGTCCTCGTTCCCGCCGGTACTCCTCACTTAGGAACTGCCCGTAGCAACCGCCAGAGGCGGGCGCCATGATCGGCTCTGCACGCACAGCAGACCTCTCCGGCCGAGTTGCATGCCGGAGAGGCTCAAGTCTGCCTGCGCTTATCGCCTGCGGCGCTTACGGCAAGCGGCCCCAGCTGAAGAGGCCGTACAGCCATGCCGCGACGGCACCGAAACCGGCCGAGATGCACAGTATCGGTACGATCTCGCTGACATTGCCTTCGAGCAGCGGGGACTGACGATGCGCGAGATACGGCATCGCGATGAAGGCGCTGATCAGGCCCGGGCCGAAGAGGCCGAGGATTGCGCCTCGGATCGTCAGCATGCCTTCGGGCTTCCAACCCAAGATCAAACCGAACAGCGCGCCCCACAGTCCGCCTGTGATGGCGGTGCCGGCGATCCATGGCAACTCGAGCGTGGGCAGAAGAAGACTTGGCGTCGGCGCCGTGCTCCACGGCATCGCATCCCAACCGTTCCAGTAATGCACGAACAGCCAACTGATCGCTTCTTGAATCGTCAGTGCAGCGATGACCCCGGCGATGAAGCCGAAAACGATACTCTTCAAGGCATCCATGATCGTTCCCCCGATCTATTCCCTGTGCGCGACGCGCCTCCACACACCTTCTTGCTACATTGCTTGTACGAACTATTCCATGCCTGATGCTCGATCTGAAGATTTCGGCTGAAGGCTGTTCGGAGCGTGCAACGCTTCTACTCGCGTTGATACAACACGCCTTATTTTAGCCGATTGCATCGGGCTTTTCCGTATACGCCGCACAAACGATGCACTCGTCCTGAGCGACGGGCATCACCGATCTCATCGAGACGGACGTGAGGCGCGCCGGGGGGCTGGCGCTCGCGGTCCCCTGCACACATCCCAATCGCTTTGCAGCTTGAGCTCCGTGCTCGTCCCAAGCCGCTTCCCCGTGGAAGCGGGCGACGCCGATTGGCCATTTCCCATCATCAATCACGAGGACTTCCCATGAGTAAGGGATATAGTTTTGCTGTGCTTTCTCTTGTACTTGCCGCGACGACGGCGCCGAGCCTTGTTGAGGCGAAATCGTACAATGGCGATGGATACCGCACGAAACACCGCGCCCACAACCATCATAGCAAGGCCGGCGGTGACAACGTGAGCTGCCTTACATCGGAAGCACGCAACCTCCTCGCGCGAATTCGCGGCCAATTCGGCAACGTCGAAATCGTCTCGACCTGCCGCCCCGGCGCCCGGATTGCCGGCACGGGCCGGCCGTCAAAGCACGCCTCCGGGCAAGCCATTGATTTTCGCGTTCCGGGCCGAAAGGCCGAAGTGGTGCGCTGGCTGATCGCCAACCATAAGAACGGGGGCACCATGACTTACCACGATATGGACCATATCCACGTCGACGTAGGTGCCCGATTTGTCGCTCTTAATCGTCCTAGCGGGCGCACCTGATATACGATATGTCAGAGGCGGACTTCCGCGGTCCGCCTCCATTTCAATCAAACGTTGTCCGGAAATGCCGAAACGACTGGCATTTCATGGGCCTGAATGCAGCTTTCGACAGTTCCATACCGCCTGCGACGATCTTGCCTTTCTCGAAATTGCAAGGCATATAGGTGGCCATCGAACACGCCTTGGCTAACTCTTCGACAGCGCTACCGCCTGCCCTAAGACGTCTCCATCGCGCGATTTGATTACCTCCGGTCAATTCTGCCGGAGAATATATGTTTGCTTTGGAGGCAATTGATGTCGAACGGGACTGTGAAGTGGTTCAATGGTCAGAAGGGCTATGGCTTTATTCAGCCGGAAGAGGGCGGAAACGATGTTTTCGTCCACATCTCGGCAGTTGAGAGAGCCGGTCTTCAGTCGCTGCGCGAAGGCCAGAAGATCTACTTCGAAACCGAACGTGGACGTAACGGCAAGATCGCTGCCGTGAACCTGCGTCCGCTCTAAGGTTTTCGAGGACACTCCACTCATGCGGGGAGCAGCTCGGCTGCTCCCCGCTTTCTTATTAAAGTTATCAGACAAACAAGTTCGGGAGATCGAATGGCGAAAGAAGAGATGCTCGAGTTCGAGGGCGTGGTGGACGAAGTTCTGCCGGACGCCCGCTGTCGCGTGAAGCTCGACAATGGGCATGAAGTGATTGCCTACACATCCGGGCGCATGAAGAAGAACCGCATCCGCATTCTCGCCGGCGACCGCGTGACGGTCGAGATGACCCCTTATGATTTGACCAAGGGCCGCATCAACTTCCGTCACAAAGACGGTCGTCCCGGCGGAGCTGGCGGAGACGCGGCGGGAGCCGCTCGCGGTGGTCCCCCTCGCCGCGGCGGACGCTAAAGAACAACGGCTGCGCGCTGCCTTCCACCGCAGTGCTCGCCCGTGAACGAACGGGTTCTAGTCACTAACGGAAAGTTTGGCGGCGCGCTCCTCATGATTGGCGCCGAGGCGCTTGGCGGTCCTGAGCCAAATGAGGACCAAGGGCAGGCATATCGCCCCCGTTGCTCCTCCGGCAAAGCCGAGGCCGCTTCCAACAAGCGCGAAAAGCCATCCAGACGCTGCATCGCCGCCGCGAAATACGACGGTGTCGATGAAATTTTGCACCGTATATTTATCCGACGGCTCGGCGAGCGTGTAGATCACCTTGATCGCCGGATTGACGAGCGAGAACGTTACGATCCGCTCGCAGACCATCACGGCGGCAACGATCCACAGCGCGTTGTGGAACGTCAGTAGCAGCACGCCAATCGCGCCCGCCACGGGTAGCGCGAGCAAGGCCGCGGTGACGCCAAAGCGGCGCAGAATGGCGGCCGTGCCGAACACTTCGATCAGGACCGTGACGATACTGACCGCGAGATCGCGGCTGGAGAAGAACAGCACGCGGCTGGCGCTGTCGGGGATCGACGCCGCCACCAGGCGCGCCTGCTCGAGATAGAAAAACGTGCCGATGATGTTGGCGATGAAGACGAAGGCCGCGATGCGCGCGAACATCGGCGTCGTGAACGTCTTGATCGCGCCGTCGAGAATGCCGCCACCCGCAGGTTTGGCGCTGCCCTTGGCTTCCGCGGGCCGGAGGCGGCGTAGTTGCAAGCTCGCCAGCATGGAGGCCACCAGGAGCGCCGCCGAGACGAGCAGCAGATCGATGGGTTCGAAGACCCTGACCAAACCCTGAGTGAGCAGAGGGCCGGCGAGTGCACCCGCCGTTCCGCCTGCGGAGATGAACCCGTAGAGCCTCGTCGCTTCTTCGTGCGACCACAGTTCGGACATGAGGCTCCAGAACAACGACACGACGAACAGGTTGAAGACGCTCGCCCACACGAAGAACGAGCCTGCTGCCCACCGATCGTCAGGCGACGCCTTGAGCGCCAGCCAGAAGATGACAAGGTTCGCGGCGAAAAATACGTAGATGGACGGCAGCACGTAGCGGCGTGGGAAGCGCGTTGCTACGAAGCCGAAGAGCGGCACCAGCGCGAGCATCACGATGAAGACGATGGTGAACAGCTGGTGCAGGGTGTCTTTCCCGAGCGCCACGCCCATCTCGTCGCGCACTGGGCGGATGATGAAATAGGCGGACAACAGCGCAAAGAACATCGCGAACGATGCAACGAGCGCTGCCACTTCATCGGGCGCAACGTCGACGAGGCGCGTCAGCCGTGAACGGCGCGAACTCGCGGCCGATGAACCGTTCTGATCTGTGGACATGCTGGCCTCGTGTGCTCGCTGCGCTCGGGCTTTCTGGTCTGTGTGGAACTATCCGCGATCAGCGCGCGTCACTTGTGATTGATGCGATGCAACGGAGACATGCCGAAGGGAGATGCGGCCGGACAGTGTACCTTTCCTGCATAACACTGCCCTATCCTTAGGCATGGAAACGTTTTCTGGATTGTGACCATGTATAATCGATCTATACTGACGCAGTGCAGCAACAACGAGCTGCCCGGCGTTTTGGTAGACAGCGAGAAATCCTTCTTAACACAAGGACTTGCGATCGATATGAACTACTACGCCTATGAAATGGCTCACGCGTTCATGTCTCCTGTCCGATTCGGTGTGCAGGCGCTTCGCCAGACGCTCGGATGGCCGCTCAATCCCATGAGTTACACGACCGCGGGCAAGAACATGATCGCCGCGTGCGAGGTGTTCGAAAACATCACCCGCAGGTACGGCAAGCCGGAATTCGGCATCAAGAGCGTGCAGCTCGCCGGGCTGACAATCCCGATCCGAGAAAATGTCGTTGTCTCGAAGCCCTTCTGCAATCTCCTGCATTTCGAACGTGATCAATCGCAGACGGGCAAACGCTACGATCCAAAGGTTTTGATCGTGGCGCCGATGTCGGGTCACTACGCGACGCTGCTGCGCGGCACTGTTGAGGCCATGCTGCCCGAGCACGACGTCTACATCACCGACTGGGCGGATGCGCGCAACGTGCCCCTCGCAGCCGGCAAGTTCGATTTCGACGACTTCGTCGATTATCTCATCGAGTTCATGCAATTCATCGGGACGAACACGCATGTGATGGCCGTGTGCCAGCCTGCCGTTCCCGCGCTCGTTGCCTCGGCGATCATGGCCGCGCGTGAGGATGCGTGTCAGCCGGCGTCAATGGTGCTGATGGGCGGCCCGATCGACACGCGCCGCAATCCGACGAAGGTCAACGATCTCGCCGCTCAGAAATCGATTGCGTGGTTCGAATCGAACGTCATTTCCACCGTGCCGTTTCCACATGCGGGCTTCATGCGGCCCGTCTATCCGGGGTTCATGCAGCTCACGGGCTTCATGACGATGAACCTCGAGCGGCACATGAATGCGCACGTCGATCTCTTCAACAACCTCGTCAAAGGCGACTGCGACAGCGTCAACCAGCATCAGACGTTTTACGAGGAATATCTCTCGGTCATGGATCTGACGGCCGAGTTCTATTTGCAGACCGTGCAGACAGTCTTCCAAGAACACCTTTTGCCGGACAAGAAGCTGCTGCACCGTGGTGAGCTCGTTGATTGCTCGGCGATCCGCAAAACCGCCCTGATGACGGTCGAAGGCGAGCGCGACGACATCTGCGGTCTTGGGCAGACCGAGGCCGCGCACGATCTCTGCATCGGCATTCCTGACGACGAGAAGGTGCACTACGTGCAGCCGGGGGTCGGCCATTACGGCGTGTTCAACGGCACGCGCTGGCGCACGGAAATCCAGCCGCGCATTCGCGAGTTCTTCCGGACCATCAACTACAAGCGGCTGACGGGCAACCAGTCGCGCATGCCGCGGCCCTATCGGGTGCTCAAGGATGCACCCGACATCGCTCCCGACTGGCGGGCGCCTGCCGCGAACGGGGCGCTCAACGGCGGCGTCAACGGCAAGCATCCGCCATCCGCCGCTGGCGAGTGATTAGTGCGCTTCGTCCCAGTTGTTTGCGGCTTTCGCATCGACGTGGATCGGCACCGATAGTTTGACGGCGGGCTCTGCTGCCGTCTCCATGACGTGGCGTGCAACGTCGATCAGCTTCGCGGCGTCGTTTTCGGGGACTTCGAACACGAGTTCGTCGTGGACCTGCAGCAGCATGCGGGCGGACTCGAGGTTCGCCTTCGCGATCGCACCCGGCATGCGGATCATCGCGCGCCGGATGATGTCGGCGGCCGAGCCTTGGATCGGTGCGTTGATCGCAGCACGTTCCAGGAAGCCGCGCATCGACGGGTTCTTCGTGTTGATCTCGGGGTAGTGGATCTTCCGGCCAAAGACCGTCTCCACGTACCCGTGCTCGTGCGCGAACTTCTTCGTGGCATCCATGTAGTCGCGAATGCCGGGGAAGCGCTGGAAGTACGTCTTGATGTAGTCGCCCGCTTCCTCGCGGCTGATGCTGAGCTGGTTCGCAAGCCCAAACGCCGAGATGCCATAGATGATGCCGAAGTTGATCGCCTTGGCGCGGCGGCGCACTTCGCCCGGCATGTCCTTCACCGGCACGCCAAACATTTCCGACGCCGTCATCGCGTGAATATCGAGACCTTCGGCGAATGCCTTCTTCAGCTGCGGGATGTCGGCGACGTGGGCCAGAACCCGCAGCTCGATCTGCGAGTAGTCGGCGGAGATGAGCTTCATGCCCTTATCGGCGATGAAGGCGGTGCGGATTTCGCGGCCCTCCTTCGTGCGGATGGGGATGTTCTGCAGGTTGGGGTCGGATGACGCGAGGCGGCCGGTCGTCGTCGAGGCCAGTGCATAGCTCGTATGAATGCGGCCGGTATCGGGGTCGATGTATCCCGGCAGCGCGTCGGTGTAGGTCGAGCGGAGTTTCGAAATCTGCCGCCACTCGAGCATGGTGTTGATGAGCCGGCGCGCGTCGCCGTCGAGTTCCTCGTTGGCTGCGAGTTCGTCGAGAAGGTTCGCGCGCGTCTCCCACTGACCGGTCTTGGTCTTCTTGCCGCCAGGCAGTTTCAGGCGGTCAAAGAGCAGCTCGCCGAGTTGCTTGGGCGAGCCGAGGTTGAACTTGTGCCCGACGAGGCCGTTGATCTCCTCTTCGAGCTGCACGGCGCGCTGCGCGAACGCGCTCGACAGCCGCGAGAGGATATCGCGGTCCACCTTGATGCCTGCGTGTTC
Source organism: Hyphomicrobium sp. (assembly GCF_035687085.1). GTDB lineage: Bacteria > Pseudomonadota > Alphaproteobacteria > Rhizobiales > Hyphomicrobiaceae > Hyphomicrobium_B. The sequence continues at coordinate 24,746 of NZ_DASRYS010000012.1, forward strand.
CATCGCGACGATGACGGGAACGAGCGGGCGCTCGAGCGTCTCGTAAACCGTCGTCACGTGCTCGGCTGCGAGGCGGGGCTTCAGGGCCTTCCAGAGGCGCAGCGTCACGTCCGCATCTTCGGCGGCGTACTCGGTCGCCTTGTCGAGCGGCATCGCCGCGAACGTCTTTTCAGATTTCTTCGCGCCGGGAGCCTGCCCCATCGCCTGAGCGAAGGTCATGCAGGTGTGCCCTAGGTGGCGCTCTGCCAGAACGTCCATGCCGTGGGCGTTGCGGCCCCCGTCGAGCGCGTAGGAGATCAGCATCGTGTCGTCGAACGGCGTCACGTCGATGCCGTAGCGCTTCATCACGAGTGCATCGTACTTGATGTTTTGGCCGATCTTGAGAACGGCGCCTTCCTCAAGCAGGGGCCGCAGAACTTCCAGAGCTTCAGCGATCGCGAGCTGAGGCGGGCGGTTATCGGCGCCGCCGAACAGGTCGTTGCTCGGGCCCGTATGGCCGAGCGGAATGTAGCAGGCTTCACCCGGCGCGACGGCGAGAGAGATGCCGACGATATCGGCGCGGTTTGCGTCGAGGTTATTGGTTTCGGTATCGAACGCGACGTAGCCGATGGCATACGCCTTGCGGGCCCAGTCTTCGAGCTGTACCCGCGTCACCACGGTTTCATACTTGCTGCGGTCGATCGGCTTGCCGCGTGCGATGGCGCTACCGGCGGCAACGGCTGCGGCCGGCGTTGCCTCTTCAAACGATGTCTCTTCGGCCAGCGCTTCGATCTGATCCGATTTCGACTGCGGCTTCGATCTGATACTGGCGCCAACGGAAACGGGCAGGGGAGGCGGAACTTCCGCACCCAGTCCCTCCGCAATGCGCTTCGTGAGCGTGCTGAATTCCATTTCGCGGAGGAAGCCCAAAAGCGCATCGGCCATGGGGTCACGCACGCCGAGGTCTGCGATTTCGATATCCAGCGGCACGTCGTCTTTGAGAAGCACGAGCTGACGTGAGATGCGCGCCTGCTCGGCGAACTCGATGAGCTTCTCGCGGCGCTTGGGCTGCTTGATCTCGCCCGCCCGCGCCAGCAGCGTTTCGAGATCGCCGTACGTCGAGATGAGTTCGGCTGCCGTCTTGATGCCGATGCCGGGCACGCCCGGCACGTTGTCGATCGAGTCGCCGGACAGCGCCTGCACATCGATGACTTTCTCCGGCGCCACGCCGAATTTCTCGAATACTTCCTCCTGGCCGATGCGCTTGGCCTTCATGCCGTCGAACATCGTCACGCCGGGGCGCACGAGTTGCATGAGGTCTTTGTCGGACGACACGATCGTGACGTCACCGCCCGCCTCCACGGCGACTTTCGCGTAGGTCGCGATGAGGTCGTCGGCTTCGTAGCCTTCGCGTTCGATGCAGGCGACGTTGAAGGCCTTCACCGCGTCGCGGATGAGCGGGAACTGCGGCAGCAGCTCCTCGGGCGGCGGCGGCCGGTGCGACTTGTATTGCGGATAGATTTGGTTGCGGAACGTCTCGCGCCCGGCGTCGAAGATGACCGCCATGTGCGTCGGCGCTTCCGAGACCTTGGACTCGCGCAGAAGCTTCCACAGCATGGCGCAGAAGCCGTGTACGGCGCCGACGGGAAGCCGGTCGGACGGACGCGTCAGCGGGGGCAGCGCGTGGAACGCACGGAAGATATAGCCCGAGCCGTCGATCAAGTAGACGTGGCTGCCCTTGATGACCGGGACTTTTTCCGCCGCGCCTTGGACCGGCGCTTGCTCAACGTTGTTCTGCTGCATCTTTGCTCTTTTGGCATGGCGCGATGCCATCGAATGGGATCGTGCGCGGCTATCGAAAACGTCGCGAGAAAGCCCCAAAAAAACACGTTTCCGGGCGAAATCGCGGCCATTATCGCACGCTAACGGATCAATCTGCCCAAGGGGGCGGCCGGTCCGTTGACAGCGGCTTCTGCCCCATGGCTGATGTCCGCCAGCATCTATGTAGGATGCCGGGCGGCGTAGTTGCAAACCATCGCTTTGGGGAGACTATTTGTCATGCGTACGAGCGTCAAATTTGCGGCCCTTGCTGCTGCGATCGCGGCAATCATTCCGCCCTTCGGCGCCGTCGAGGCGAGTGCCCTGCCCCGCTGCCGCGCCCCGGTTGAAGGCGTCGCAACCGCCACGGGCATCCTCGGAAAAGGTACGCAAAAGGCCCGGATCGAAGCCCGCGAAAACTGGAAGCGGACGGCGCGCACCCTTTACGGCCTCCGTTATGCCGACTTCTGGAATGCTCAGGGCAAGCAGTGGGACTGCAAAAAGGGCGCGATCCTGCTCGCAAAGTGTGTCGTCGTCGCCAAGCCCTGCCGTTACTGAGAGTTGTAAGGGCGGGCACAGCTCTCCCGGGTGAGGCGCCACGTCTCACCTCAGTCCGCCGCCAATCCTTCTTAAGCTACCGGGCCGCAGGCGACTGCATTTGCGGCCCAGCGACGAATGGGCTATCAGTCAGCCCGAAGCACCCGTAGCTCAGCTGGATAGAGTGTCGCCCTCCGAAGGCGAAGGTCGCAGGTTCGAATCCTGCCGGGTGCGCCATCCGCGAACAAAAGAGAGAACTGCGGGCGCGGCTTTATCGAGGCCCTGCGACGCCGCTTTGGCCAGAACGGCTTTCTAGCCTGTTATCCGGATTTCCTCGTCCCCGACGCTAACCTCTCGCATGCGGAGCCGAACGTCAGCCTGCTTGAAGTCGGGAGATCCGTTTCTGAGCTTGTCTCTCAGTAGCGCTGCTAAAGCGGAGATCTTGTGAGGCGTAATCGTCGGCTCGCCGTTAGCCATGCGCTTCTGTAGATCGGCAGCCTCGGCCGCCAGCTCGTCTCGCCGTACCTTGAGCCGACAAGTCTCTCGTTGAGACTCGTGTCCTCACCGTTGACGACGCCCTGCTCAACGAGCGTCAGCAAGCGTCTGATGGCCGGGTTCTAGGTTAGAGCGATCTGACGCAAGAACTCTTCACGCGTTAGGATCAACTCTCCTTCATCGTAGGGATGAGATCTCGCGACGATTAGAACTATTTCTGCGGTCGAAGCACGTAGCTGCATCCAAGTCTTGGGCGGGATTTGCTGGACGCTGGAGGTTTCAGATAGCACTACTTCCGTCTGTTCTTTGCCATCATCAAGCTCGATCGAAACCGCACCCTTGGCAACAATGAACATCTGCCCGGACCGCAGTTCCGCGTAACCCGCTTCGGCATGTTTTGGTAGCCTGCGCAGGATCTGCAAATGGTGTGAAGCATACGGCAATCTCACCATCGAACCGGCTGAGCTCGAATCACCATCCGGCCGGATGCTTGCACCTGAACCCAGTGCCGATTGCTTCTCAATCAAAGTTTCCGCCAGGTCAGAATAGATTGGCTTCGCTGGGTTTCCGACGACGGTGGCATTTGGAGGAACATCTTTTGTCACGACCGCACCTGCGCCAACCATTGCGTCTCGGCCGACCCTGACACCTGGTAAGATCGTAGCATTGGCGCCGATAGATGCGCCCTCTTCCACCACCGTCGCAAGGAAGCGCTCTGGGTACTGCTTCGATCGCGGAAAACGGTCATTGGTAAAAGTTACATTGGGTCCGATGAAGGCTCGATTTCCAATCGAGACACCATCCCACACCTGCACACCACACTTTATCGTAACATCATCACCGATGCTGACGTCGTTCTCAATGAAGACGTGATCACATATATTGCAATTACGGCCAACACGCGCGCCAGGTAGCACATGCGCGAACGCCCAAATCCGCGTCCCCTCTCCTATGGAATTACTTTCGCAGAGCGCGAGAGGATGTGTGAAGTAGTTATCGGCCATGATTTCTTATCCTGTGATCAGTGAGCGCCGGCTTGCAGCAGCCAACTCTAGGTGGCTTAGAAGCACTGCTCATTCGATCAAGGCTCGCTCCTCCCCGCCAAGCCTTGGAAGATGGAGCTGATTTTTCTTCGCCAAGGTCTCGTCCGCCGCCAAAAGGTGACCGGCCGCTCTATTTGCGAGGTCCGACTAACCGTATCCGCTGGTGAGCCCCCTTGCAGAAACGGCAAGTCCAATTTTATCAAACCTTCCTCGACTAGGTCTCGTAACTGGAAGTTCTTGGGGGCCGAGACCAAAAGCGGCTGGCCCGCGCACTCAATTATATGCTTGGACGCGACCTTGATGTCATTGTTGCTCAAGAAAAACTGTCGCGCTGACCGCGATTTCTCCAAGAGAGCCTGAGGATCCATTGATCTGATGATCTGGAACAGATCATCAGGCACGTCCCAAGTCCATTGATTGGGATCGACGAAATCGATGGCCTGCGGCAATCCAGGATTCTTTAAATTATGATTTGCGATGGGAATGCCGCATGACATGACCTCCACTGCTATCCTCGCGGAACACACAGGAAAAGGTGCAATAAAAAGGTCGACGCCGTTCACTAATAAAGACTGCCCGAATTTGTCCGCCCACGGCACATGCACGAAATGCCTCGGATTTATCCCGGCGTTTGCCATCTCGGCGTGCACAAAATCCAACGACTGCGGCTGAAGCGGACCATAATGATAATGAGTGCCGCCCGTCAGCTTCAATATCTCCACGACGATGAGGAAATACGAATAGGTGTATTCATTCTCAACCTTATACGATCGCGCGGCAGCGGACGCCGTGGTCAAAGAACCGTTACGGTAGGGTCGAAATGGATTTGCCCGGAAAATGTCATCGACGAACGGCGGGATGAGTAAGAATTTCGTCGGATCGATCACTGGAGACAGCGCATCCGCCTGGCTTTGCGTCTTGATGAAAATTTTGTCTATCGACGAATTGTGGATAGCGAGCGACAGTCCGTGGTCATAAACATAATCCAGCACGATCTTCTTGCCGAGGCCGCGCTGAAGCGCAGCACTCAAGACCACGTCGTGGTGCGTTATGAAGGGGTATATTCTCGCTGGCGCAGCGGCATGAAGCTTGGTGATCAGTTCGTCCAACAAGGCCGAAGGGGTCTGGCCGCAGTTCGCCTGCCAATACGTAATTCGGGGATGATCGAAGTGCTCCATGATGACTGCGGGGTCCGTCGGGATTTTTCCAGACGAGTAGATGTCAACCGAAAAGCCCGCAGCTACATGAATTGATATTAGCTCCTTTATTTCTCGAAAAATTCCTCCACCGTGCGGGACAAATCCCGACACTAAGATGACGATCTTGCTCTCGTCGAATACACGATCGGAAATAGTATAGTTTTTTTTGAACATCAAAATCCGCCCAACCAGCTCGGAGAGCTGGTCTACGACGGGTAGAGAGTACATGCCTTTGAATGCTGTTCCGCTTACCTTCGCATCAAATATTCGGGCCGCGATTTTCTCGCACGAGGTCAACACGTCATCAATTGAGTAGGTAGTTGGCGGGTTTGGCTGCTTTGGCTGGCCCAGTTCGCGACGCGCATACTTGAGATGCTTCTGGAGAACAGCGTGCTCCATGCTCGACTTGTCGTTGACAACGAACTTGTCGATCGCCTCCAAAACTTCGACGTTGAGTTTGCTTCGTTGTACATCATTCAGACGCGACCAGAGCCCACTCCCATGAAAATTATAAACGCTCGAAATGGAGGGGCTATAGCGAACCTTGGATTTCGCTTTGATGGCATGATAAAAGAAGAGTGCTGTATCACCCCGCATTGAATTATTTCGAAAATATTCAGGAAGTTGATCTCCGAACTTCCTGAACACATAAGACGAAGTATGGCAGTAGAAGCCATTACTTATGCAGTCAGCATATTCAAAATCTTTAGCCTGAACCTCCTTTCTAATGAAGGAAATTTCCCGATTTGTATGGAGGATCGCCGTATTATGACCGACCGCAAAGTACCCTGGATTACCTTCTAAAAACTCCACTTGTTGCTGCAGCTTGTTCCAAGAAACGAAGAAGTCGTCTCCATCTAAAACTTGGAAGTATTTCCCGCGGGCAGCAGCATAGCCGCGCATAACAGAACTACCCTTCCCGAGATTGCGCGAATTGCGCAGCAGAGTGAGTTGGGAAAATCGGCGAGCGAGTTCCTCAACGATCTGTGGTGTACGGTCAGTTGAACGGTCGTCGATTACGATGACTTCGAAAGCAAAACTTACGTCTTGGAAAAGCACCGACTCTATGGCGTGAGCAATCGTCCGCTCTTCGTTAAAGACCGGTATGATGATCGAGAGCTTCATCTCATCCGCGGGGGGGGCGCCCCGGACCCCTGTGGAGGGAGACGGGGTGGACACTGTCATTTCTCCACTGGCTCCATTCACTGTTCTAGTACATCAACCTTGAGCCAGGTGGTCAGCCGATAGCCTTTTGCGCACCGATCTCGCAAGCCTGCTCCACAACGGCCGCCGGTTCTTCGGCTTGGCCGAAGGAGGCAAGCTTGGCTGCGCTATGACCACGTGCGTGCCATCCTCTACCTGCTTTTCGGTGACGACCGATCGCGTCCACGCTCCTGCCGGCCAATGGAGATAAACGAGAGGTGCCTTCGTAGGATTGGAAGGCGCTTTGAGATTCAGGTACGCGCAGAATTCAGCAGCTCTCTTCGCGAAAGTGTGGCCTTCGCTTACGATTTCCGCGGCATTGTTCGCGATCTTCTGCCGGAGTGAAGCATCGGTCAGAAGCTGCTTCGCCTTGTAACGGGCATCATCGCAATCACGGAAGTAGACTGCAGCGACATTCTCCGGGAAGATCTCGGCACAGCCCTCATTGTACTGTGAGAGGCAGGGAATGTAATTCGATGCGGCGTCCATTGATCGAAAGTTGGGACCACCGGAAACATTCTGCAAATGGAATATATTCAGGCAAATCCGGTAGCGCGACAGGTACTCCCGCATCGCTTTTTCGCTCGCTATCGAGCCAACCGTAAAATTCTTGAGCAAGAAGGGGTGAATTGCCCATAGCTCAGCTTGCCAGTTCGAGGGCCCCGTTATTTCGAGACCAAGATCCTCGAACCAAGAAAGCGTTCGAATGCGATGATGCGAGGACGCAAAGTTTAGTATCTCTGCCGCTGGAAGGGCCCATTGATCAGACGCTTTCCATGTCTCTTGCGTTGTAAACGACGGCTGCTGAACTCTTTCAAAAAATCTGGCATCGAGCTTGACGTGGCCCGACTTTGAACCAACCAGCCCCTTCTGCATCCTGGTTATGTAATAAACCATGGGCAACAAAGTGCCCAAAAAGCCGATATTCGCTTCGGGATCATTGCTGGGCCTCCTAGGGTCATAGCCTGCGAAAGGCACCCATCTTTCTATAGACGCCTCGGGATGCGTCTCGAATTCCCGAGAAGCGGCAAAGACCTTTGCGTGCTTTAGCTCAGTCAAGTTTGTAAACAGATACGGACTGTCAATGAACCAGACGGCGCGTGCCAGACCACGTGCCTCCGAAAAGCGTCGGAAACAACCAGACAGACCGGCTACATTCATTGAAATGACAGCATCAGGATTAATCCCCTCTTTGTCGAGAAGATTGATCAGGCTTTCGCAAATGTCGTCTTGCTGAGACAAGTGGTGGAATGGGAAATTTGCAACAACGACCCTTATTCCAAGTCGCCTCAATGCTTCAATGAGACCACTTCGGCTAGCATCATAAAAACGGAAGACATCAAGATAAAGTAAGGTCGGCACATGCTTCATGTGTGGCAAGGTCACATTCGGCCTAGCGTGAAAAGATGATGGTTAGGCCAGCACGTACCCTGTGCTGCTAGTCGCTAGCGCTGGATGCAGCTCATTGTCTTCCCTACATAACCAACCTGCGCCGCCCTAGAAACTTATACCCAGAAGCAAAGCACAAGCTCAAGCTGCAAAGGGCGGAAAAATTTCAGATCACCAGGTGGATTGATGTGCGTCGCGCAGGATAGCGAGCCAAAACAGACTTCTCGCGAAGTGTAACCTGTGCTAGTGCCCCCGCCAGAACAGATCTCCTTTGAATGTGAAGACCACTTATTTTTTGGGTAATTGAGTGAACGTCTCGAAATGCAAGTTGCTGGACCTACCGAAGATTGCAGACAATCGTGGCAACCTAACTTTCGTTGAATCGCATCGGCATGTGCCCTTCCCGATCAACCGGGTTTACTATCTCTACGATGTGCCGGGCGGTTCCGAACGCGGCGGCCACGCTCATAAAGAGCTTGAGCAGTTTATCGTCGCGATGTCCGGCAGCTTCGACGTAATCTTAAACGATGGACAGTCGGAGCGGCGGTTCACTTTGAACCGCTCGTATTTCGGTTTGTACGTTTGCCCGATGATATGGAGGTCACTGGAAAATTTTTCCTCCGGAGCTGTGTGCCTTGTTTTGGCCTCTGACTTCTACAAAGAGGCCGATTATTACAGGGATTATGACGAGTACGTCGCAGCGAAGCGAGCGAGAGAAGCATGATCCCGTTTCTGGATCTGCGAGCCGCCTACATCGAGTTGAAGCCTGAGATCGACGACGCGGTTCTGCGCGTAATGAACAGCGGGAGCTATATTCTCGGGACTGAGGTGGAGGCGTTTGAAAACGAATTCAGTTCATACTGCAATAGCAAACACGCCGTGGGAGTCGCCAGCGGCCTGGATGCGCTCCATCTCACTCTTCGTGCAATCGGCGTTGGACCGGGCAGCGAAGTTATCGTTCCGTCCAACACATTCATTGCAACCTGGCTGGCTGTCTCGCACTGCGGCGCGACCCCTGTCGGGATAGAGCCCGATCCCAAAACCCACAATATGGATCCGGAGCTAATCGAGAAGGCGATCACCCCTCGCACTAAAGTCATCATGCCGGCCCACTTATACGGTCAACCAGCTGATCTCGATGCAATACTTGCTATCGCGCGCCGAAATGGCCTTCGCGTAGTTGAGGATGCTGCGCAAGCCCATGGCGCTGCTTACAAGGGACAGCGCCTCGGAACTCACGGAGACGCCGCATGTTGGAGTTTTTATCCTGGAAAAAACCTAGGCGCATTGGGCGACGCAGGTGCGGTCACCACGAATGACGACGATCTTAATGAGAAGATCAGGTCTCTTCGGAACTACGGGTCTAAGACAAAATATGTCAACGATCTGATTGGATACAACAGTCGTCTCGACCCTCTACAAGCCGCAATACTTCGCGTGAAATTGAGGCGTCTCGATGAATGGAATGAGCGACGTAAGGCGATCGCGAAAATCTATTCTACGGAACTCGATGCCTGCGCGCTCGTGCAGCCAGTAGTGCCTGATTGGGCGGATCCTGTTTGGCACCTGTACGTCGTGAGGTCATCTAATCGCGCCTCTTTGCAAAAGACCCTCGCAGACCATGCAATCTCAACCTTAGTTCACTATCCAATTCCGCCCCACCTTCAGGGTGCATACCAAGGTCAGCAACCCGGAAAGTATCCGATCGCGGAGACACTAGCGCGCGAAGTGCTAAGCCTTCCTATTGGACCTCATTTGCGCAACGAAGAGGCTTGGATGGTTGTCGAAATTTTGAAGAAATACGCTCCCCAGTTCTAACGACTAGAAAACGTAGTCGAAATGGCAAATCCTGACGTTGCTGCCGCGAGGCACGCATTCGAGGCGTTGCTCGAAGAGGCTGCAAACTCACTCGCAGAAAGACGTTACGAAGAAGCAGCTCGCAAAGTGCAGGCTGCAGCCAACGCGGCCTTTCTACGTCACCCCGGAATCTTTTATTCGGGGAAAGCGGAGGCCGTGCTGGGCGAAATATCGAAGGCTTGCCTGCCTATAGGCAATAGCCGGCGGATTATAGCTCCGCATCGGACGCCCCACGTATTACATGTTCTAACCCAGGCACATTTACCAGGCGGCCACACCAAGCTCGCCCAGAACTGGATTGCGAGTGATGCCGGATCCCGGCATTCTGTTGTGTTGACCCAGCAGCTGTCACAGCCTGTGCCCGAAAGCCTTTTGAATTCGGTGGCAGCATCGAATGGTCAGATGTGGGTGCTAGATGAAAACCAGGGTTTTATTAAGAGAGCCGGCGCCCTCCGTGAAATTGCTCAAGAGTTCGATTGGATCGTACTTCACGTCCATCCGTTCGATGCAATCCCGCTAATCGCTTGGGGCGGTAGCACAGAACACGCGCCGATCATCCATTTAAACCATGCCGACCACTTGTTTTGGATCGGCGCTGCCGTTCCAGATCTCGTCGCTAATATTCGTCCATCAGGATATCGGACGTCAAATACGAGACGCGGATTAGAACAGGCCGCCAATTTCGTGCTTCCCATTCCACTCGTGGATGGCCAGGATCCACTACCCGCTCGAAATACGGCGAAGGCGCGATTGAATCTTCCCGATGATTGTCAGCTGGCCTTAACCGTTGCATCGTCATACAAATTCAATTCCGTTGGAGAGATGGATTATGTCAAATTGCATCTCCCGCTTCTCGACCGTTGCCCCAGATTGCGAATTCTCGTAGTCGGGCCGTCTCGGAACAATAAATACTGGAAGGATTCCGCGAGGCTCACCGAGGGGCGTATTCAGGCCGTAGGCATACAGAACGATCTTTCCGATTACCTAGCCGCAGCCGACGTCTATTTGGATTCAACTCCGTTCGGATCGCTTACTTCCTTGCTCGAAGCGGGATTGGCCGAAGTGCCCTGCTGCAGCTGGCGACCACATCAATCTTCGATTTTAGCGTGCGACGATGTTTCCTTCGATGGCCTGAGATACGCAGTGACCTATGAAAGCTGTGAAGAGTACTGGGAGCAAGTGCTTGCTTACCTGGACGATCCGGCAATCGCGACATCGGCATCGCAGGAATTGCAGGCAAGCATTATCAAGCACCACATAAACGACGGTTGGCGAGCAACCTTGAATGAAGCCTATTTGTTGGCGCTGAGACGAGCCGAAGCACGACCGCATAATCCGCCCAACGTCCGGGACATTGAGGAGAGGGAGTCTGACCGCATCCTTTTGGCAATGCAGGGAGGCTTCATCGACAATCCACCGCGCCCTTCGGACTACTTCGCAGCCCGCAAGAAGAGAGGTTTGCTAACACGCATCAAAAGAAGTCTGAAAAAGCGAATTGGAGCTGAATGGAGCTGATTACCTAGCCGGCGAACTTAATCACGCTGAAGACTGGCTCATATAACGCCATTTGTCATCGAACTGCAGCTCGTGACGGGGCTCGCTTATAACAAACGTTGCTCTGTCAGCATAAATTTGACCATTTCTTTCTCTGGCTATCTCCTCGACATACGGCCTTATTGGATATGCGCCATCTGCTTGGATACCCCAATTCCAGTCATCTCCCGTGATTATAGCGTTAGGGAATATTTTGTGGGCCTCTACAAAATCTTCGTGCCGCTTCAAGGCGTCGATGTAAATAATGTCCGGAACCAAGCCCGCCGATCTCATTTCGGAATATGCGGCAGGTATTCGTCCGCGGATCAAAACGCAGCGATCCTTAAACGATGCGAGGTTGTTTTGAACCAGCCGCAGAGGTCCGTAACGTGAAAGCAGTTCTGCTATCTCTTCTAAATAGCTAGTCTTGTACGCTCTTGCAGCCCAATCTACGTTGCTTAGGCTCTTTACATAATCTGTGATGTCGTCCCCCCAGGGATCGACGCAGACGTATCGTAACCCGATATTGTTAGAAAGCCATGTTCTAGCGGCACCACCCATGAACGTGCCGAACTCGGCAAAAATCGAGTTAGTACGATTCTGGAGAACAGTCTGAATGAGGTGACGACCACCACCATCAAGAGTGAACGTAAATGGGCTCACATCCGGTAGCGTGCAGTCTTCCGGCCAAGGCCATCTTTGAAGAGCATCGGCGAACAATTTCGGCCCCGCTGGAATTCGCATACAAAAGTACAACCACGTATTCCGCTGTGCACCGAGCGTCAAATAAGTGCAGTGGACTAACCAGAAGGCCTAGCTGCCGCTCGGTTTTGCGCTGGCCACTGAAAATAATTTCAGCATTGCCGCCAAGGACTGAACCGTTTCAATCACAGAAGAAATCCGAAGCCTTTACGAGAACAAAACTTAGCGGAAAGTCCTATAGCGCGGTGTATTCGCTTATCGGGACAACTGCTAAGGGCCTAAAGTGTTGCGGCCATGCGAGGGGATCATCTACCGAAGCGCCAGTTAGTCAGGCAGGCCGAAAACGATGACGGCATCGCCTTGGCGGAAACCCCAAATCTGGCTTCCGCCGGCGGCGACGGCGACGTACTGCCGTCCATCGATGTCGAACGCGATGGGCGGTGCGTTGACGCCAGCCCCGCAATTGAAGCTCCATAGCAGCTCGCCCGATTTGGCGTCGGAAGCTGTGAAGTCATTCCCCTCGCCCGTGAAAACGAGGCCGCCGGCTGTCGCCAGCACGCCGCCGATGAGAGGATCGGCAGTCTTGCGCTGCCAGACGATCTTGCCGGTCTTGGCGACGTCGATGGCTGCGAGCACGCCCCATCGCGGCACGTTTGCAGGCTCGATGGTTGCGAATTCTACGGCCGGTTTGCCGCCGGTGGCCGGGATGGCGCCGGTCTTGTAGATTGAGGGCATGTGCATGGCCGCGATAAACGCGACGCCGGTTTTGGCATCGAAGGACGTTGGCGACCAATTCACGCCGCCACCCACGCCAGGGGCGATGAGAACTCCCTCGGGCGTTGCCCGGGCGAACATATTCTGCTGCGGGACGAACGGCTCTGACTTGAAGAGCAGCTGACCGTTGCGGCGGTCGAGCGTGTAGAACCATCCAAGTTTGCTCGCATGCCCGACGGCCGGTACGGACTTGCCATCAACGATCGCATCGAACAGGACAGGCGGGCTCGCAACGTCGTAGCCCCACACGTCATGCGGCACCAGCTGGTAGTGCCAAACATGCTTGCCCGTCTGAACGTCGAGCGCGACGAGGGATACAGTATAGAGATTATCTCCGGGGCGCGTTTCGCCGCTCGCCTGTGGCGAAGGATTGCCGACGCCGATGTAGATCAACCCGAGCGCCGGATCGTAAGCGGGCGTCGGCCAACTGCTGCCGCCGCCGTAACGCCAAGCGTTAGAGAATTTCGATGCTGACGCCTTCTCAGCTGCAATGTCGCGATTGAGAGGGACGCCATCGGGCGTGGCCGTCACGTATTGCCCTTCCCATCCGGCTTGCGTTGTATCGAACTGCCAAACGCGCTTGCCGGTCTTGACGTTGAATGCTGCGATGAAGCCCGGCCGGCCAAAGCGGCCTGAAAAACCAACGACGGTGCCCAGCGGCGAGCCCGGCCTGTCGCCGTCTAGGTGCAACCCGTAACCCACGCCGTTGACGCCAGCGATGACGAGGTCACCGACGACGAGTGGCGCGGCCGCCGAACCAACGCCGGTCTGTCCCTGGATGTTTGCCTTCAGGCGTTCGTCATCGGAGCCGAGTGAGGAGGATCTATCCTCACTTTTGCCATGGGCATTTTCATCACCGGGCTCGACAAGCGGAATATCCCATAGGACTTTGCCAGACGTTGACTCCAGGGCAACGAGCCGAGCATCCACGGTCGCAACAAAGACGCGGTCATCGCCCAACGCAGCGCCCCGGTTAGCTGGACCGCAGCATAGTTTATAGCCCGGAGTTCGCTTGTGTTCGTAGCGCCAGAGTTCCCGGCCCGATTTCGCATCCAATGCCACAAAGGGCGTCGTGATGAACATCACGCCGTCAGCGACAAGCGGCGTCGTCTGAAACGTTGCTGCGATGCCCGTCTGATAGATCCACTTCGGAACCGTCCTCTTCACGTTGGCCGGCGTGATTTGATCGAGCGGCGAGAAGCGCTGATTGGCGTAGTCTCGGCCCGGAAGGATCCAGCTCGCTTTCTCTTCTGCTGCTGCGTTCAAGCGCGCGCCATCTATTTCCGCAGCAACGAGGGCCACCGTCGCCGCGAAACATAAGAGAGCTACGCCACCGACCCAAGCTGCAGCCGAGGCTTTGAGATTTCGCATGATCACAGTTTGGACAGCCTTGAATTGAGGACGAGGCGGGAAAAGTTCGGCGACTAGTTGCCAGGGGATCAACGATTGAGAACGTCCGCCGGAACTGCGGCATTGGTCCAATCCGTCTCGTCCAGGCGCGCCGTCGCAAGGTTCGCGCCCTCAAGACTCGCACCGCGGAAGATTGCCTTGGTGAGATCCGTGTTTTGCAAATTGGCGCCGTCGAGTTGAGCGCCGGAAAAATCCGTGTAGCTGAGGTTTGCACGCTCGAGCACGGCGCCTTTCAGGTTCGCGTTTGCGAACTTGGCGCCCCGCAGGACCGAACCATCAACGTCGCGCGAACTGAGCGGGCCGAAACGCGCGCCGGCAAGGTTGGCGCCTGAGAAATCACTATGGTTGAACACGCCGTCGAGCCACGCCTTTTCAAGATTTGCTCCGCGGAATACCGGGGCCTCGAACGCGTAAGGCACCATCGTCGAAAAGATTGAAGGCCGGCGGATCGTAGCGCCTTTCAAATTGGCATTCGAAAGATTCGTCTTGGTGAGTGTGGCGCGATCCAGATTGGCGCCCTCCAGGTTGCATTCGGAGAGATTCGATTCCGCTAAATCGGTTCCAAAGAGAGATGCGCCTTTCAGGTTCGCGTGCTTGAAATCCAACCCCGCTAGATCGAGGTTGGACAGATCCTTGCCGGAAAGGTCGGCCGGCTTCTGCTGTGTCGCCGCAAAGAGCTTGCCCACGACCTCGCGCGTCGTCATATCGGCGGCGCTGACGGCGTTCGATGCCCACAGCATTGCAATAACAAGCGCGATTGTTCTCATTGTTCTTCAACCTTGCGGACTGGGCAGCAAATAGTTTTGAACCAGATAGTTGAGGCCCCGCATCCAGGACTCGTCGGTGTTATTGCGGAGATCGACGCTGTGGATGAAGGTGACTTTTTCATCCGCAACATCCGCCATATATACGTTGATGTTCAAGATCAAGTTAGAGATCTTCTGCACGCGGATCCAGGCGATGTGGTCGACATTGAGAGCGCGGCCATAGTCGTATTCGCATCCGCCGCACGCTCCCACGAGCTGGCCGGCATCAATCTTCTGCTGCTCTGAAGCGGGAACCGGCACAAACGTATAGCGGCCTGACGCTGTCAGGAGCTTCTCGAACTCAGCGGCGATCGCCTTCATGCGGTTTCGCTCCGCGTCAGATGTCGGCTCATAGCCCTCGTTATCGTTCTGGAGGTGCACGCCAAGAAGCGCGGTGCGCTGCGGCTCGGCATTAGCGGGGGCAGACAGGAGCACCGCAGCCATGACGCCGCCTATGACGAGCGCGGATAAGCAGCGCATGGCATAGGCCATCCATCGCAAGCGCATCGGCTGGGAATGAGTTCCAGCGGAGTTGTGCATCGGCATGAGGATTTCCTTCAATTACGGCATTAGACTGAATCTGGGGTTCATCGCCGAAACCGGCAACGGCGGATCACACGGGGATGCTTGGGCGAATCCCACGATCTTCGGCGGCCTTCTTCACACCGGGCGAATGTTGCCCTAACCCTTCAGATGCGAGGAGGAGCCTAGTGGCATGGATCTCAAATTGCTTTTGGTGCGCCGCATCGTGCTGGTCGCGCTCGCTTGCTTTGTCGCCGGCTCGGCATTTACGCTTTTTCGGACGGTTGTCTCGGTCAAGGCGCAGAACGCGCGATTGGCAGAATCGGTGGGGCGGCAGCTCGACCTTCAGCTCGTGCGTATCAAAAGCGCGCTCGACATTTCGGGCAGATTTCCCGACTGGGATCTTGTGACGACGTACGCGCTTCAACCAGGACAATGCGTGCAACTGCTCGACGCAAAGGGGGCCGTCCTGCGATCCAGCTGCGAGGGCGTAAATTCTGCGGCTATCACCACTCCGAACTGGTTCTTCGAGATCTACAAACGGCTGATCGGCTCGGAAGCATCGGTAACGCGCCAGATCTCGTATCGTGGGGTCTCCGAAGGCACGGTCGTCGCAAGTTCCGACCCGGTGGCAACCGCGGGACAAGCCTGGACATCGATCGCGCCGATGCTTGGGCTTTCCGCCGTCCTCATCGCCACCCTTTGCATCGTGGCATATTGGGTGATCGATCGCGCCTTGGCGCCTACGAAGGACATCATCGCGGGATTGAACCGTTTGGCGCAAGGCGATCTTGAATGCCGCCTGCCTGCTTTCCGGCTGTCTGAACTCAATCGTATCAGTGAAGTCATCAACGCGCTGTCGCGTGATCTCGCCAAGGTCACCGCCGAAAGATCCGAGCTGGCGCGCAAACTCGTTGATGCGCAGGAGCAGGAACGGCTGCATATCGCGCGCGAGCTTCACGATGACGTTGCGCAGCAGTTGAGCGCTATCAGTGCGGTTGCTGCTTGCGTGCGCGGGAAGGTGCAACGAAGCGATGCCTCGGCGGCGCGCGATGCCAGCGAGCTCGAGGCGATGACCTCGGACCTCATGGTCTCCATCCGCAAAACGCTTGCCTACTTACGGCCCTCGGAGATCGATGATCTTGGGCTTATTCAGAGCCTCCGCGATCTCGTCGAGAAGCACAACACTCTGGCGCAAGGGGCGACCCACTACACTTTAGAGACGAGGGGTCACCTGGAAGACTTGAGCGCTGAGGCCAGCGCTCACGTCTATCGTATCGTTCAAGAGGCTTTGAACAACGCGGCGAAGCACGCCAACGCTCACAACGTGAAGGTTGTCTTGAACAAGTTTCGTGACAAAGGGGCCTACAAAATTGAGCTTGCGGTCGATGATGACGGGTCCGGCAGCTCAGCACGGAATAAAAACTCGCTCAGCGGTTGGGGCATGATCGGCATGCGCGAGCGGGTCCTGGCGCTCAGCGGACGCTTTGCGGCAGGGCCGAACCCGGCTGGCGGCTTTGGCCTGCGGGTCGAATTCCTCGCGCAATCCGGAAACTGACAATGGGGAAAATTCGCGTTCTTCTCGTCGACGATCATGCGGTGGTGCGGCAGGGATATCGCCGTCTGATCGAAGCGCAGGACGAAATCGAAGTGGTGGGCGAAGCGGAAGATGCCAGTTCCGCCTACCAGGCCTACAAAAAGCTCACGCCGGATGTTTCCGTCATCGACATCTCGATGCCCGGCAGAGGCGGCATCGATCTCGTGCGTCAAATACGGCTTTATGACCCCGTCGCGCGGATCCTGATGTTCACGATGCACGCCAACGCGTCCTATGCCGAACAGGCCTTCAAGGCAGGCGCGCAAGGTTATGTCACGAAGAGCAGCCCGCCCGACGTTCTGGTCAGCGCGATCAAGACTGTGTTTTCGGGGCGTCCCGCGCTCTGCGCCGAAATCAATAAGGCGATTGCAGCAGACCGGCTATTTCACGATGCATCGGCATTGGAGGCGCTCTCGCCGCGCGAATTCGAAATTCTGCGCATGATCCTCGATGAAAAAACGAACGAGGAAATCGCGGACGCGTTCAGTCTCAGCCCGAAGACAGTTGCCAACTATCATTATTCGATCAGGTCGAAGCTCGGCGTCCGGACGGATATCGAGCTTGTCTACTATTGCATCAAGCAGGGTTTGGCGACGCCGCTCGTTTCTTGACGGCATCCTGCGGCGCGTCATCAGCCGCGCCGCGCTGCCTCGATCGCGGCGATGTCGATCTTCTGCATGTCCATCATCGCCGCAAACGCGCGTTTGGCTTCCTCGCCTCCCGCCACCAGCGCCTCAGTCAAAACGCGCGGTGTGATCTGCCATGAGACGCCCCATTTGTCCTTGCACCAGCCGCACGCGCTTTCCTGGCCACCATTGCCGACGATGGCGTTCCAATAGCGGTCCGTTTCTTCCTGATCTTCGGTGGCGATCTGGAACGAGAACGCTTCGGTTTGCTTGAAGTGAGGGCCGCCATTGATGCCGAGACAGGGAACGCCAGCGACCGTGAATTCCACCGTCAGCACGTCTCCGGCCCGGCCTGAGGGATAATCTCCAGGTGCGGGATGCACGGCATGGACGGCGCTGTCGGGAAAGGTTTTCGCATAGAACTGGGCGGCGGCTTCAGCGTCCTTATCGTACCAGAGGCAAATCGTGTTCTTGGCCATGAGAACGTTTCCTTTGGCTCGTTCGCGAGAGCAGACCTTCTGACAAGACTTTTGTCTCACAATTTGACCTTGCTTGTCTCCCTGACGACGTCGAGGAACGCTCGAAGCGCCGACGGTACGGCGCGATGTCCTGGATAGTAGATCGCGATGGGTTCCGCGGGATGCATCCATGCGCTGAGGACTTCGCGAAGGCGGCCTTCAGACAACGCCGCTTCGGCTGCGATATCCGCCACATAAGCGATGCCCAGGCCCTTCTCCGCGGCCTCCACCATTAGGTCTTCCTCGTCGAGAATGACCGGCCCGCTCGTCTCAACCGTCAGTTCCTGCCCGGCGCGTTCGAATTCCCAGCGATAAAGTTTGCCGCTCGGCAGCCGGTGACCGATGCAGCGATGGCTGATCAGTTCCTCCGGCATTCGCGGTTCGCCGCAGCGATCGAGATAAGATGGCGAGGCCACGCAGACGAAACGGACGGGCTTGGCAAGCGGAACCGCGATCATGTCCTTAGGGATCGATCCGGCGAGACGCACGCCGGCGTCGTATCCCTCTGCAACGATGTCGATCAGCTGTCCTTCGACAACGATGTCGACGATGACATCGGGCAGCCGCTCCGAGACCTTTGGCAAAATCTCGCGAACGAGAACCGCAGCCGCCAAGCGCGGGGCATTGATGCGTACGGTGCCAGCCACGTTCCCGCGGAACGGCGCGACGCTGTCCAGCGCTTCATCGAGCGAGGCCAGCGCGGGTTGCAGCCGGCCGAGCAGTTGAAAGCCGGCTTCCGTCGGCGACACGCTGCGCGTCGTGCGGTGCAGAAGGCGCACGCCCATGCGTGCTTCGAGGCCGCGCATGGCATGGCTCAATGTGGAGGGAGCGGTGCCGAGTTCATCGGCTGCGCGGCGGAAGCTGCGGTGGACGGCGACGGCCACGAAGGCGGTCAAGTCGTTGAGGGATGGCCGGGTCATTGATGGCCATTTTGCATCAAGTCATGCGGATATCAACGCCTAGTCGGCGTAATGCAGTCTCCCCTATTCGTGTCCAGGCAAACCGCGAGGCGGACTTCCGCTCACTAAGGCCAGAAAAGGACACGACATGACGAAACGAGACGCCATCTTTCCCGCCAACCGGCACGCTTTGTATGACGTCCACAAGTATTCGGCCGCCATTCGCTCCGGCGATCTCCTGTTCGTGTCGGGTCAAGTGGGGAGCCGGGAGGACGGCTCGCCGGAGCCCGTGTTCGAAGATCAGGTGCGCCGTGCGTTCGCAAATTTGCGCGGGGTGTTGGCAGCGGCCGGATGCAGCTTCGATGATGTGGTGGACGTTACGACCTTCCACACCGATCCCGAGGCGCAGCTCGAGTCAGTATTGGCCATTCGCGCGGAAGAAATCGGCGCCCCTCCTTATCCGAACTGGACGGCGGTCGGCGTGAACTGGCTTGCGGGCTTCGATTTCGAGATCAAAGTCATCGCGCGCATCCCGACGCAGGCCGGCCAGAGCTGACGCTCGCTTTCGAAAAATTGGCGCGCGGCCGGGTCGTGTCGCGCGCTCATTCAAAGATATCGTTGCTTCAGGGTTTCGAGGAAGCTGCCGCATTCGGCCACTTCTAATCGTCTGCTTATGCTCGCAACTGCTCGATTCCTTCGCGCAACACTGCTCCGCATGCCAACTTTTAAACACGCGCGCATTGCACGTTAGCGCATGCATCCACGAGTTCCGCGCTGTGCTCATCGGAGGTACGCCGCATGAAATTCTCCGGCGAAAACGTCACCAAGGTTTTTCGTGCTCTCGAGGACGGCGGCGTGCCCGTTTGGATCGATGGCGGATGGGCAACCGACGCGCTGCTCAGAAAAGAAACGAGGGAGCACTCGGATCTCGATCTCATCATCCCCATAGAGTGCATCGCTCCAGCCGAAGCCGTGCTTGTCGAGCTGGGGTTTCAAAAGGATGACAAGGAAACGAGCGTACCTACCCGAGTTGTTTTCCGGGATTCTAAAGGTCTCCAGGTCGACATTCACCCGGTGATATTTCAGGCAGACGGCTCGTCGGTCTCGATGCACGACGATGACACGGTCGATCAGAAATACGTTTACGTCTCATCAAAGAGCGGCTTTTCGGGCGTAGGGCTTATTGATCGCCGAGTTGTCCGCTGCACGACTGCGGCTGAGCAGATCCGGCAAAAAGTGGAGAGGCGCTATTCCCCCTGGTCACCGGTAAGGATCCGTGCAGACGGCGTCTCGGCAGATCTCCAGGATATCATCTCGTTGCTGGATGTTTTCGGTGGTGAGGGTCACCGTGAACTGACAGAGGTCATGCAAGAGGCAAAAGCGGCCGAAAATCCTGTGGTCAAGGCGGCGGAGCAATTCTGTCTCCAGCACGTCGCATCTTTGTCAGCGCAGCATGCAAATCTGAGTGCGGAGCATGCGGAGCTGAATGTGAAGCACGCAGAGCTAGTGGCGGAACATGCTGTGCTAGCCGCAGAGCATACCCGGCTCGTTGACGAGCACGCGGCACTACGGGCGCGCTTCCGAGGGATGAAGCGATCTATCTCCTGGCGTATTACCGCGCCGATGCGACGAGCCGGCAAATGGATCGGTCTGGGGCTCGCCAAGCTCAAGCCAATCGAGGTGACGAACGCCTAAACGCGGGATGCAGCCCGCGCCTTCGCTTTCGCCGCCCAGCGGAAAGTTCGCTAGGCCGTTGCTGTCTGACGCAACTTCGTGCGCAGCCGACTCTGCCGCTTCTTGAACCAAACGACAATGCCGGTCAGCGACAGGATCGCGACGACAATGCCGAGGATCGAAAGCACAATGCGGCCAGGCACGCCTGCGATCCGGCCCGAGTGGAGTGGGAACTGCAGCTGCATGAAGACGTCCGCGGCGGTGCCCTCCCAGGGCACGCGTCCACCTTGCAGCTCTCCCGTCTTGCCGTCGATGAACAGCATCTTCACGCCCATGCCACCGCTGCCGTGATCATCGCCGGGATGGAAGAACAAGATCGCGTACAGTCCATATGCCTGGCCGTAGAACGCGCTGCCGAGCGGCTCGTCCCATCCCCGCCTTTTGGCCTCTTCGCTGGCGATGGCGATCGCCTTATCGAAGGGCACGTCGGCAATGATGGGCTTGTTGAGCGGCTGGGGCATGCGATCGTCGAACGCATCGGGCGTCAGGCTCGATATTTTGCTCAGAATCGGGCGGACGACCTCATTCGTTAGGTTCATCGAGATCGACGTGAACGCGAGGATGAAGAGCAAAATCCAAAGCCACAGTCCCAAGGCGCGGTGGATATCGAGGTTCAGGCGATAGCTGCTGGCATTGAGCTTGATCTGCCAAGCGGGCTTCCAGCGCCGCCACCAGGTTTGCCAGAAGCCGCCGGAGCCGCCGCTCAGAGCGGTCGCATCCATGGCGCTCAGCGAACGGGATTGAGCCGGGCCGCGCGCGAACGACGGCATTGTCAAATAGGCGCCGACGAAGCAATCGAACAGCCACACGATGCCGATGATGCCCATGAACCAAACGCCCCAGCGGTCGATGTTGGCGAAGTCGGGGATGTGCATCGAGTAGTGCAGCTTGTAGAGAAACGGCAGAAGATTTTCGCGATCGAGCGAAATGCGGCCCCAGTAGCGTGTGCCCACGAGTTCGCCGGTCGCCGGATCGACGAAGGCTTGATTATAATCGAGCTTGTAAGGTTCGCCTGTTGCGGGATCGAGCCGCGCCTCGACGCCGAGCACAGCGGTGTGCCCTTTCTCGAAGGTCAGCGGAAAGTTGACGACCTTGGCGCGCGGCTCGGCCGCTTCGAGGCGCTTCACGAGTTCCAGCGGCGGCAGCGGTTCGCCATCGCTCTTGGCGGTGAAGAGCTGGGGGTTCAGCCATTCGTCAAGTTCGTGATCCCACGAGATCACCGCACCGGTCAGGCCGGAGATGGCCAAGAACACGGCGATGAACAAGCCGGCCCAACGATGGAAGAGGACGAAAGTCCCTCTCATATACCGCTCCTAGAATTTGCCGGAGAGCTCTGTAGGTCCAGAGCTGAGTGCACCGCATTGGCGCGCATTCAAGCGCGCAAGCCGCTGCCGCCGGAGCGGCAACGGCTCATTCGAACTTCCGTAGGTTTCCGCACTACCAAGTGACATGCGACTTGATTTTGAAAACCCGACCTTCGCCGTAGCTGCAGACCGCAACGCCTTGGCAGCTCGCGACATATTCTTTGTCGAAAACGTTCGTCACATTAAGATCAATGCCCCAATTATTCCACTCATAACCGATGCGAGCATCGAACAGGGTAACTTCCGGAACTTTGTACTCGTTTTCGAGGTCGGCGTAGGAATGTCCGAGATAGCGGACGCCACCGCCAATGGACACGCCATTGAGAAGCGACTCGCGGAACTTGTAGTCAACGAACGCCGAAGCCATGACCTCGGGGACAAGGAACGGCTGGTGGCCGACGTAATCCGGATTCCCGTCTTTCGTGATCTCGAGATCCATTGCCGTGAATGCCGTCGTCACGCGTAGGTTTTGCGTGACGTTGGCTTTGGCTTCGAATTCGAAGCCTCTCGACCTGACCTCACCGAGCTGAAACTGGGCAAACGGACTTCCTTCCGTGCCCGTAAGGACGTTCTGGCGCGTGATGTCGAAAAGCGAGGCCGTGATGATGGCGTCGAAAAATTTCGGAACGTATTTGAATCCAACCTCATACTGGTCGCCGGTTTCCGGTACGTAGAAGTTTTGAGTGGTTGGATCTGTGCCAATCACAGGGTTGAAGAAGGTCGCGGCGCTGACGTAGGGCGTCACGCCGTTGGCGAACTCGTAGGCGATGCCGGCGCGGCCCGATGCTTGTCCGTCATCGCCACTTTGATTGCTGTTTTGGGTTGGTGAGTAGAATGTCGGGCCGTTGTGCGCCTCGGTGGACACCCAGTCATACCGGCCGTTGAGGGTCACCAGCCAGCCGCCGCCAAAGCGGATCTGATCCTGGATGTAGGTTCCGATCTGCTCCTGCGTCAGATCCTGATTGATATAGCTGACGGGGCGCGTTTGCGGCACGCCATAGATGGGATCCAGAACACTGATGGGAGTCGTGGTGCCGAAAAGGGCGGACGCCTGCACCTGATCGATGTTGAAGTATTTGTAATCGACGCCCGCGAGCACCGTGTGCTCGAAATAGGCATCGCGCGTTTTCCATTGCACCTGATTGTCGAGCAGGAATGTGGAAACAGAGGTGTCGTGGCTGAAGTTGATGCGATTCAACATCCCTGTGCTCGGGTCGGGACCCACATCTGGATCCACAATCACATAGTCGTTCGGATATAGAACGTGTTCCTTCAGGTGGGATGCACCGTACCGCGCGTTCTGGCGGATGATGAGATCGCTGCTGAACTTGTGCTCGAATTCGTAGCCGATGGAGCCCTGTTCGCGCTTGTAATAGTCGAGGTCAGGTTCGGAGTAGTTGGCATCGCGCGGGATACGGCCGAAAGGTGCCGACACGACCGTGCCAATGTACGGCAGGAAGCCGCCACCGCCGTGATTTTCGTCGATATGCGTGTAGTTGGCGAGCAGCGTGAAGCTTGTATTGTCGTCGGACCACCGCAGCGTCGGCGAGATGAAGCCGCGGAAACCATCCTGGTAATCGGTGTAGGTGTCGCCGCCGGCGATGCGGCCGGTGATCCGGTAGTCAAGCGCCGGGCCGGCGCGATCGCCGATATCCATGCCGATGTAGGCATTACCCGCGTCGTTGATGCCGGTTTCCAGGTAGCGCAGCCGTTCGCCCGTCGGCTTCTTGCTGACGTAGTTGACGATGCCGCCGGGGTTGCTGCCGCCGTAGAGAACGGAGGCCGGACCTTTGAGAACCTCAATTCGCTCCAGCGCAAATGAATCGATGT
This sequence comes from Hyphomicrobium sp., assembly GCF_035687085.1. Classification (GTDB taxonomy): domain Bacteria; phylum Pseudomonadota; class Alphaproteobacteria; order Rhizobiales; family Hyphomicrobiaceae; genus Hyphomicrobium_B. The sequence goes on from NZ_DASRYS010000012.1 coordinate 48,581, forward strand.
AGAAACCGCCGAAGGCATAGCTGTAGAGCTGCAATCCATCCTGGTAGATGCCGGTTTGAGTCGCATCGAAGCCGCGGATGTAGATCCAGTTCGTGTCGGTGTCGTTTCCGAAGGGCTGGGCGAACACGCCCGCCGTATAGCGCAGCGCCTCATCGGCCTTCTGTGCGCCCATGTCATCGATTTCCTGCCGGCCGACGACCGATACGGACTGGGGAATGTCCTGGATGAGGGTTCCGGTTTTGGAACCCGCCGTCGACTCCTTGGCGACGTAGCCGTTGACGGCCCCGGTCGCCTCGGCCGTGCTCGGCCCGTCCCGCTCTGAGTTTGACGGGGGCGCCGTCGGGGGAGCCGTTACCGGCGCGGTAGCGACGGGTTTCGGCTGCACTTTTTTCTTTGCGGGCTTTTTGGGCTTCTCAGGCTGGCCCGTGACGACCGTCACATCTTCAAGCTGGGTCTCTTGAGCCGGGGCAGCCGTATCGGCACTCTGAGCCGATGCGGTGCTCGAGACCGCTAGTGCCGCCAGAGCTGCCGTGCTGCCGACAACCCTCACAAGAGTCCTACCCATATTCATCCCCGCCACGAGTCCCCGCTTGTGCTCAACCTGCGGAGCACGCGGTGACAATCAACAAAGTTGACCAATTAGATCAAGTTTGATGGCCTCGTATTGAAGATTTCCAGTTGATTGAATTATTTTGGGCAAAAAGCGGTGTGCTAGGGCCACACGCTAACGGCTTATCTTGGGCGCGAGACGCTGGCTTGCCCACAATGCCGGCGGCAGGCCGGTGATGCGTTTGAACATCCGAGTGAAATGGGCCTGATCAGCGAAGCCCGCCATTTCGGCAACCTGGGCCAGCGAGCGATCCCCAGCCACGAGAAGCTCCTGGGCTTTCTTAATTCTGATTTCCTGATGCCACTTGTGCGGGGAGACGCCAACGGTGGCCTTGAAGGCGTGGCTGAATTGACTTTCGGACAGTTCGGTCAGTTCCGCCAGTTCGCTGAGCCGCACAGCCCGCTGATCATTGGCGGTCATGTAGTCCTTCGCGAGCCGAAGTTGACGATCGGACAGCTTGCTGCGGCGGCGCCTCTCTGGCTCTTTGAATCCGAATAGCTTCGCACTCAGCGCGAGCATCAACCCGTCGCCGTACATGTCGGGCAACGGCTTGGAATTCCTGCACTCCGCGGCGATCAGCTGACAGATGGCCAGCAGCTGCTGGTCCTGAAAAACGAGATTGGTTTCGTTGAGGCGCTGCTCGTCGATGCTCGAACCAAATTGCCGGCGCAGCGCCGCCAGATCGAAATGCAAATCGAGATGCTGCACGTACATGGTGCCGCGCGAAAAGCTGCGAAGAAACTTTCCCGCCGGCACATAGCTGATGGTCTGAGCATCGACGTTGCGTGTGCCTGCCCCATCCAATACGAGGCTGCCGTTGCCCCGCACCTGGAGGGCAACGAACAGGCGTGGATCCGGCGACTCGTAGGCGCCTTCCGCGTCCTCGCAGCGAACCTGCCAGACGTCCGCGACGACCCCTTTCCATGATCGATGAAAGCTTTCGATCACGGAAATGCCCTTCAGGCTGGTCTTCATCCGAGGATGAAAGGTCATCGCGGAAACTTTCCCTCACGCCGCGCACTCGCCCATGGGCGCACGTACAAAAGAAGACTATTCCCGTAAAGAACGAACTTGTCCCGCATAAAATGCAACCGGGCGGCCTCAGGTCGACACTTCGGGAGACGCCGGTACATCCGCCGTTAATGACGAAGGGCGACGCCCTCGTATCACCGCGGTCCGGTTGTATAGATTTCGTGGGCTTCTTTTTATGAGGTACGCCCCATGTCCTATTCGAATAAGGACGAGAAAAGCCTGCTCAATCACGAGGAATTCGAGGCTGTGAATTCGGCGCACCATCCGGCAATTTATGAGTTGGACAAGGATGCGCTGCGCAATCTGGCACTGCGGCTCGAAAACTATCGCGAAAAGGCCAAGACATTCACCCGCCAGAAGCGGCGCGAAGTGAAAGGAACGTCGGAGCCGCGCGGGAAAAGCTTCCCAGGCACGGCCGAGCAGCCTGCACGGCGCAACCAAATTTTCGCTCAAGCCTTGAAGCGCGTGAAGAAAGAGCGAGCGCGCCTCTACAATCTCGAGAAACGCGCAGAAAACGTTGAAGCGGCACAGCGAGCTTTGGCCATGCACCGCGCCAACAAATTCGTGCACCATCCAGAGGCAGGCCCGAGCGCCGGTGAGGGGCAGAAGGCCAAAGGCAGCGTACGGCGGCGCGTTCGCACGCCGGGTGCAAAGATCGGAAGCATTCTAAAGGCTAACGCCAGGGTACAGGCCAAGCGTGACCACAGGCCCAGCTAAAGTTTTTTCGCCGGAACCTGTAACCGTCGACTGGTTTCAGTCGAATTCGGAACGGTAGCGTGCGCGCCGGCCATGAGGTCCGGGTGGTCACGCCAGCGTTCGGAGATCGTTCATGGCGCCTTTCATTCGTAACAGCCTAATCGCAATCGCGCTTACTGCCGCCGCCGTCGGAGCCTTTAGCCCAGCTTACGCTGAGGATTCCATGAGCAAATCGGGCGATGCCATGCATAAAGACAGCATGGCCAAGAGTTCGGATACGATGAAAAAGGATACGATGGGATCTGACGCCATGCACAAGGATGGCATGAGCAAAGATGCGATGGCTTCAGATACGATGAAGAAGGACACCATGGGGTCGGATGCCATGTCGAAGCACGACGCAATGGCCCCGGAAAGCAAGTAAGATAGAGGCTAGTGCAGTTCCGCGCTTTCGCCTCATCGCTCTCCTATTCAGCCGGGCGCGGCGCGGAACTCGCATCGTCGCGTTATCACGCAAACGGAAAAGCCAATGTCCCTATCTCGTGAGAATGCGCAGTCCATCGATGCGCCGGTCCGCGGGCCGCTCATCTACCGCCAGAGCCTTGCAACGCGGCTCACGCATTGGACCTGGGCCGTTTGCTTGTTTTTTCTGCTCTTGTCCGGCCTCCAGATCTTCAACGCACATCCCACGCTCTACATCGGCAACGAGAGTGGCTTTGGATACGACAATGCCGTCTTGAGCATGCGCGCGGTCGACACCGAGAATGGGCCGCAAGGGCGAACGAACATTCTGGGGCATGAGTTCAACACCACGGGGGTCTTCGGTTTGAGCGGAACAGCCGGCGATCTCGACGTTCGCGGCTTTCCGGCGGCGCTCACCATTCCGTCCTATCGGGATCTCGGCACAGGGCGCGTCATCCATTTCTTCTTTGCCTGGCTGCTGGTGGCGACGCTCCTCATCTGGCTGATCGCCAGCGTCTTCAATGGTCACCTGCGCCGAGACCTCGCGCCGACGCGAACGGATCTGAAGAATCTTCCCCGAGACGTCTCCGAGCACGTGCGCTTTCAGTTTCATCACGGCCGCAGCTACAATGTCCTGCAAAAGCTTTCCTACTGCGCCGTCTTTTTCATTCTGTTTCCGCTTATCATCGCCACGGGGCTGGCGATGAGCCCAGGCATGGATGCTGGATTTCCGTGGCTGCTTGAAATTTTCGGCGGACGGCAGACGGCACGCACGATCCACTTTGTAGCGATGTTCCTGCTCGTGTCGTTTGTCGCCGTCCACGTCCTGATGGTCTTGGCCGCGGGTCCGTTCAACGAACTCCGCTCGATGATCACGGGATGGTATCGCGCCAGCCCCGGCACGCCCGAGAGCGAAGGAGACAAGCGATGAGCAAGCTCATCCTGAGCCGGCGCAGGTTCCTCTCCGCAGGGGCTGCGGGCGCATCGTCGCTCGTTCTTGCCGGATGCGATAACCTCGATTTTCTCGGCGCGGACGGCGGCAAAGCGCGCGCCATTCTCGAGAAGGCGAACGATCTGACGTACCACGCACAGCGGCTGCTCGTGCGCGACGGCGCGCTAGCGCCAGAGTATTCCGAAACCGAAATCCGGCAAGGGCAGCGGCCCAACGGCTCAACCGATCCACAATCGGCCGAATACCTCGCACTCAAAGAGAAAGGCTTCGCCGATTATCGCCTAGCGATCACCGGGCTCGTCGAGCGGCCGAAAAGTTATTCGCTGGACGAGTTGCGCAATATGCCGGCGCGCACGCAGATCACGCGCCACGATTGCGTCGAAGGCTGGAGCTGCATCGCAAAATGGACGGGCTCGCAGCTGTCGCGCATTCTCGATGAGACAGGCGTGAAGCCCAATGCGCGCTACGTCGTCTTTCACTGCTATGACGTCTACGACGAGAGCGATCCGGCGGCTTATTACGAAAGCTGCGATCTGGTCGATGCACGGCACCCGCAGACGATTTTGGCGTACGGGCTCAACGGCCAAAGCTTGCCCGTAGCGAACGGTGCGCCGATCCGCGTCCGCCTTGAGCGGGCTCTCGGCTACAAGCAGCCCAAATACGTTCACACGATCGAGCTGGCCGACAGCTTCAGCCGGTTCGGCCTAGGCAAGGGCGGTTATTGGGAAGACCGCGGTTACGACTGGTACGGAGGAATATGACGGGAATGAACGGGGATAACACTCTCGTAGATAAGGCGACGCAGACGCTCGCCGATTGGGCGCCGCTGCCGCTGCGGCTGATCGCAGGCTACGGTTTCATTGCGCACGGCTTGGCGAAGCTCGGACGCGGGCCCGATCACTTCGCGAATATTTTGGACGCGCTCGGCGTGCCCTTCCCTCACCTCATGTCGCTGGCGACGATCGGGATCGAAATCATCGGCGGCGCCATGATTCTCGCTGGAGCCTTCGTGGCACTCGCCAGCATTCCGATGGCCGTCGTTCTCCTCGTCGCGATGTTCAGCGTGCATTGGCAATATGGGTTCAGCTCGATCAAGCTGCTTGCCATTACCCCGGCGGGTGCGCAATTCGGGCAGCCCGGTTATGAGACGGATCTTCTCTATCTCGCCTGTCTTGCGGCGCTGGTGATGGTCGGCGCGGGGCCCCTGTCGTTCGATGCGCGCCGGCGCACGTGACCAACAGTGCGGCAATCCAAGGGAAAAGCAAACATGCTCATTCGAGCCGTCGTTGCCACGCTCGCCTTCTGCTCGTTGGCAGGGACCGCGGCATTGGCTGCCCTGAAGTCCGGCGACAAGGCGCCGATGTTCGAAGCGCACGCTTCCCTTGGCGGCAAGGAGTTCACGTTCTCCCTCGCTGAGGCACTGAAGAAGGGGCCGGTCGTCGTCTATTTCTACCCCAAGGCTTTCACGGCCGGGTGTACCGCGGAAGCGCATGAGTTCGCCGAAGCGATGCCGAAATTTGAAGCGCTCGGCGCGACCGTCATCGGCATCAGCAACGACGACATCGAAACGCTGAACAAGTTCTCGACCTCGGAATGCCAGAGCAAATTCCCGGTCGCCGCCGACAAGGATCAGAAGATCATGACGGCGTACGACTCCGTGATGATGGGCTTTCTGCCCTACGCCAACCGCACGTCATACGTCGTCACACCCGACGGGCAGATTGCTTATGAGTACACCGCCCTCGACTATTCCGACCACGTGAAGAATACGCTCGCTGCCGTGGAAAGCTGGAAGGCCAAGAATCCGTAGGTTTGCAGCACGGGCTTCGTTCTTCAAGCCGCCACGATCACCGGCACGCTTGCGGCCTTCATCGCATCGGCAATGTCTTCGGGCGGTTCCTTTTCGGTGACGATCCGCTCGATGGCATTCAGGCCAGCGACCTTGATGAGCCCGCCTCGGCCGAACTTGGAACTGTCGGCGAGCACGGTGACCGAACGCGACTGAGCGATCATCGCGCGGGCGATGTTGGCCTCGCCGAGATCGTAGTCGAGGATGCCGACGGTCTCGACCGAACCGACCGTCAACACAGCGTGAGCTGAGTGGAAGCGGCCGATCTGCTCGATCGCAAGGGGACCTAGATTTTCGTTGCGGTCGGCGCGGTACTCGCCGCCGATCAGAAAGACCTGGTTGGCCGTTCCCAGCGCGGCCAGCGCCGCGATGACGCCCGAGTTGGTGATGACCGTCAGGCCGGTTGCGCGGGCCATCTCTTCCGCGAAGAAAAGCGTCGTCGTGCCGGTGTCTACAAACAGCGTATCGCCGGGCTTGAAGAGTTGTATGGCGCGTTTGGCGATGGCGCGCTTCGCCCGCGCATTCTCCTGCAGGCGCGCCTGAAACGAGCCTTCGATATCCGGCTCGGATTGCCGGGGCTCGGCGATGGTGGCGCCGCCATGGAATTTGCGTACCCGCCCGCGCTCGGCCAAGTCCGTCAGGTCTCTACGGATTGTCTCTTTCGATGCGCCGAGGAGTTCCGCGAGGCCGTCGACGGTCACGCGTTGCTGCTCGCGCACCAACTGCTCGATTCGTTCGCGCCTGAGGCTCGGCCGCATGGGGATTTTGCCCGTTCGGTAATTGCGTTGACCGTTCGGTCGATGTACTTCATTGCGTCGTTAAAATAAACAGCGGCGCGGCTGCGGGGGCCTCCATCGAACACCGCTTCCGCCCGGTCTTTCCATCCCAGCCATGGGCCAGCCGGGGCTGACGCCCGAAGGAAAAACAAATGCCGGTCGCAGACGTCGCGATCGTTGGCGCAGGCGCGGTAGGCTGCGCTATGGCGCGGCGCTTCACCCTCGAGGGCGCCAAGGTCGTTCTTTTGGAACGCGGCACCGATCTGCTCTCGGGCGCGAGCAAGGCCAACAGCGCAATCCTGCACACCGGCTTCGACGCGCCTCCTGGCAGCATCGAGCTTGCCTGCATGCAGGCCGGGTACGCCGAGTACCTAGAGATCCGCGACAGCTTCAATCTTCCGCTGCTCGAGACAGGCGCCATGGTCGTTGCCTGGTCGGAGGCCGAGAAGGATGCACTCGACCACATCGAGGCGCAGGCGCACGAGAATGGCGTCAGTGATGTGCGCCGGTTGACGGTGGCGGAGATTCGCAAGCGCGAGCCCCATCTATCTCCGCGAGCGCTTGGTGCGCTGCTCGTTCCGGGCGAGCACGTCATCGATCCCTGGTCACCGTTCCTCGCGTATCTTCTGCAGGCTCAGGCGCACGGCGCCGAGATCGTGTTCGGGGCGGAGGTGCTGGGCGGCAGTTTCGACGGCGACGCCTGGACGCTTCGCACGAGCAAGGGGGATTGGCGGGCACGCACCGTCATCAACTGTGCGGGGCTTTACGGCGACCGGCTGGATGAAAAGCTGCTCGGCGCCACGTCGTTTCAGATCAAGCCGCGCAAGGGGCAGTTCGTCGTCTTCGACAAGGCGGCCGCGTCGCTTCTCACAACGATCGTGCTGCCGGTTCCGACGGCGCGCACCAAGGGCGTTGTACTGACGCGCACCGCCTTTGGAAATTTGCTCGTCGGACCGACGGCCGAAGAGCAAGAGGACAGAGATCGGGCAACGGTCGAAAGCAGCACGCTTCGCGAACTTATCGCGAAAGCGGTGGAGATGCTGCCGGGATTATCGCGCGTGGACGTGACAGCCACATATGCGGGTTTACGGCCGGCGACGGAAGACAAGCACTATCGAATCTCTACGCATGCCGGCCGCAACTGGATCACCGTCGGCGGCATTCGTTCCACGGGCATGACGGCATCGCTCGGCATCGCACAGCACGTTTACAAGCTTTACGAAGAGATGGGCCGGAGCCATGCCCCCGTCATGCCGCCCATCGCGCCGCGCATGCCCAATCTCGCGGAGCACGCCGCGCGGGACTGGCAATCGCCCGGCTACGGCGAAATCGTCTGCCATTGCGAAATGGTGACGTTGCGGGAAATTCAAAACGCTCTAGCTGGGCCGTTGCCGCCGGGCGATTACGGCGGGCTGCGCCGGAGAACCCGGTGCGGGATGGGGCGGTGCCAGGGCTTTTACTGCAACGCGCGGGTTGCCGAACTCACGGCCGGACAATTCCAATCGCCGCTGGCCGCCGGGGACGCTGCGTGATGGCTACGCTCCTCGAACGCGCAAAGAGCGCCGACGCGCTCGTCATCGGCGGGGGACCTGCCGGGCTTGCGGCGGCGACTCGACTGAAGCGCTTAGGTCTTGCGGGCGTCATCGTCGCCGATCGCGAACTGGAAGCAGGCGGCGTTCCGCGCCACTGCGGACATCCGCCGTTCGGGATGCGGGAATTCGGGCGCGTGATGACGGGCCCGAAATATGCCCGGCGTCTGGTGAAGGTTGCCAAGCGCGCTGGTGTCGAATTCGCGCTCGGGCACAGCGTCGTTGCAATCGAACGCGGCGAGAGGCTGGTGGCGGTTTGCGCGACGAGTGACGGCCCCGTTCGCATTTCGGCCAAGCGCATTATCATCGCCACGGGCGTGCGCGAGACGCCGCGTTCGGCGCGGCTCGTGACCGGCGACCGGCCGCTCGGCATTCTCAACACGGGCGCGCTGCAGGCCTACGCCTATCTTAAACATCTCGCGCCGTTTCGCAGGCCGGTCATCGCGGGAACGGAACTCGTTGCCCTGTCCAGCCTGCTGACATGCCGCAAGATCGGCGCGCAGCCCGTCGCGATGATCGAAGAACGCGAGCGGCCGACGACGCGGAGGCCGTTCATGGCTTTGCCGCGTCTACTGGGAGTGCCGGTGCGCTACGGGACAACGATTGCCGACATCAAGGGACGGCAGCGCGTCGAAGCGGTGACGCTGGCGCGTGCCGACGGCACGTCGGAAGACGTCGAATGCGACGGCGTGCTCTTCACCGGGCGCTTCCGGCCCGAGGCGTCGCTCGCGCGCGCGGCGGGGCTCGAGATCGACACCGGGACGGGCGGCCCGACGATCGATCAGTTCGGGCGCACGAGCGATGCTCGCATATTCGCAGCCGGCAATGTGCTCCATCCCGTCGAGACGGCCGGGTGGTCGTGGCAAGAGGGCGTGCGTGTAGCCGATTTTGTCGGGGCCGATCTTTTCGGTTGGCTGCCATCAGCGGAGAACGCAATTCGGATTATTGCGGGAGACGGCGTGCGCTATGTCGTTCCGCAACGGTTCGTGCCGAGCGAAGGCGGTTTACCGCATATCCAATTGCGCGCGAGCGACGATATTTCGGGCGCATTGGTTGCACGCAGCGGAAGCGAGAAGGTTCACACGCAGACGATGAGAACGGGACCTGAGCGCCGGATTTTGGCGCCCCGCAACGCGCTTCGTAGCGCCAACGCCGACGTCACCTTCAGCTTTGATGGCATACAAGCCAGCAAGCCCCAGGGCGGCGCCTGATGCGCGTTGCGGCTATCGATCAAGGCACGACGTCGACGCGCGTCCTCGTTGCCGACAGCGCGGGCAAGGCCCACATCGCATGCGCCATCACGCACCGGCAGAGCCATCGGCAGCCCGGATGGGTGGAGCACGATCCCGAAGAGCTGCTGGCCAATATCCAGCGGTGTCTCGAAGCGGCGGGGCCAGTCGACGCGATCGGGATCGACAATCAGGGCGAGAGTTGCCTTGCGTGGGATGCGCGAACGGGCGCCGCTCTCTCACCGGTCATAGTCTGGCAGGACAACCGCACCGCGGATGTGGTCGCGCAGTTGAAGGAAGCCGGCGGCGAGGCGTTGACGCTAGAGCGCGCCGCGTTGCCGCTCGATGCATATTTCTCGGCATCGAAGCTCGCGTGGATCATCGGCAATATTCCGGAAGCGAAGGCGGCGCTGGATGGCGGCTACCTACGGCTCGGCACGACGGATGCGTTTTTTCTCGACCGCTTGACGGGCACTTTCGCCACCGACGTCACGACGGCATCGCGGACCTCCCTCATGAATTTGGAAACGGGACAATGGGACGAGGAACTCTGCCGCCTCTTCGGTGTCCCCCTCGCCTGCCTGCCTGAGATCATGCCGACGGTCGCGGATTATGGCCGCATCAACGGCGTGCCGGTTCGGGCGGCGGTCGTCGATCAGCAGGCGGCTCTCTTCGGCCATGGGTGCCGCAAGCCCGGCGACGTGAAGATTACATTCGGCACGGGTGCATTCGCGCTCGCCGTCACTGGCGACGAGATCGCGCGCGCGCCGGACAAGGGCTTGCTGCCGACGGTCGCGTGGTCGATCGGCGGCCGCATGACGTATGCGCTCGACGGCGGAGTGTACGATGCGGGTTCCGCGGTCGAGTGGGCGCGCCGCATCGGCATCGTTACCGACCTCGTCGCCGATCTCGACTGGTTCGAGGGGCCGTCTGCGATTGCGCGCGGCATCGTTTTCGTGCCGGCGCTGTCGGGCCTCGCGTGTCCGCACTGGGACCGGTCCGCCGCCTCGTTGTTTCTCGGGATGTCGGCGGCGACGACGCGGGCCGATCTCTGCCAGGCTTTGCTCGAAGGCATCGCGCTCAGCGCGGCCGACGTGATCGACGCGATGGACGCGCATGTTGCGGTTGGGGGCTCGATTGCGATCGACGGCGGGCTCGCGCGCAGCCGGTATTTCGCACAGTTCCTCGCCGACATGATCGGACGCGATGTCGTGGCGTCGAGCTTCGATGAGCGCACCGCCTTCGGCACAGCGTCTCTTGCGGCGCTTGGGTCGCGGGTCGTACTGCCGGAGCCGGCAGCGGTGTCGCGCAGGTTCACACCGCGCGCCTGCGATCGGGCTCAGATGCGGGCGCGCTTCAGCGAGGCCGTTTCGCGCGCCAAGGGCTGGCGGGTTCTTTAACCAGCGATCCGCGGGTCCACTCGCTCGCAGCTGTCAGAAATGAAAAAACCACCGCGGCGCATGAGCGTCGCGATGGCTTTTGTCGTTCGAAACTGTGGCTCAGTGCGTCTTGTATTCAGCCTGACCCTTGGACAGCGCGAACTCTTCCTCAGGCGAGAGGATGAGTTTGTGCCGGCCGATCACGGCGAAGTACAGAATGCCGATCGCAAACCATGCCATGACGCCGTAGATGCCCTGCTGATAGGCGCTATCGCCGAGCTGGAAGTAGAGTGTCACGGTCGCGATCACGATCGTCAGAACGGCGCCAGGAATGCCCAGCGGGCTGCGATACGGCCGCTCGATGTGAGGCATGTTGATCCGCAGGAGAATGAACGACACGGCCTGCAAAATGTAGGAGCACATGGCGCCGAAGACGGCCATGTTGAGCAGGGTGGTGCCGATCTGGTCCTTGTTGATGAAGTAGACGATCGTCATGATGACGAGCCCGAGCAGTGCGCCGGAGATCATCGCCACATACGGCGTCTTCAACTTGTGGCCTGTGATCGACAGGGCCGTCGGGAAATAGCCGGCGCGGCTCAACGAGTAGACCTGCCGTCCCATCGCGTAGAGGATGGTATGGAAGCTCGCGATCAGGCCGGTCAGGGCGACGACGCCCAAAAGGACGACGGCGCCGCTGCCGTAGATCGCCCGGAAGCCATCGAGCAGTGGCTCGGCCGACGTCGAGAGCTTGAACGTGCCGACGCCCGCGACCGACGGATTGAGCAGCACGATCATGAAGGCCGAGATCATCAGCGTGCACATGCCGAGGATGATACCCTTGGGCATATCGCGCTTGGGATCGACGGACTCTTCAGCTGCGAGCGGCAGCTGCTCGATTGCGAGGAACAGCCAGACGGCGAAGGGCAGCGTTTTGAGCACGCCTTCCCAGCCGAACGGGAAGAACGGGCCGTTGCCCTCGGGCAGCTCCGTGCCATCGGGCGCGATGTTGAGAGCCCAGCGGCTGAAGTCCATGTTCGGGATGGCGCTGATCCAGAACACCACCAGAATGGCGAGCGACAGTAGCGTGACGATCAGAGTGACCCGGAACGACAGCGCGACGCCGAAGATGTTCAGCGCCAGGAAGACGATGAACGTTCCTATCCATAGGAGTGGCTCTGGTTGGGCACCTATCCCCGCCGTTTCAAGAATGCCGTTGAGATACGCGCCGATGAAGAAGCAGACGACCGTCGGCGTGACGACGTATTCGACGTTTTCGCAAAGGCCGGTGATGAAACCGCCCCAAGGTCCCATCGAAGAACGTGCGAACGAGTAGGCGGCGCCGGTGTGCGGCAGCGCCGGGCTCATTTCTGCGATGGAGAAGACGAGGCCCAGATACATGACGGCGATGATACCGCCCGCCACCAGCATGCCGCCCCAGCCGCCGGTTCCGAAACCGAAGTTCCAGCCCGAGAAGTGACCCGAGATCACGGCGCCGACGCCGAGCGCCCACAGTGACCAGATGCCTGCATAGCGTTGCAGGCCACGGGCCTTAAAGTAATCGTCACCTACTTTTTCGTAGCTGACGCCAGACGTACTCTGCTCTTCCATAAAGTTCTCCCCTCGAAGGATTTGCCGGCGCTGGATGGGTGACGGGAGCCGAGATCGGAGGACAGATGCCGACCGACAAATGCGGAACGCAAAACGTGCTGATCGCAGAAATGCGAAACCGCTAGGCTCATCCCGTCGAAGCCTATGTGCATGCGCTTCCCCTGCATGCCATTCCCTTGCGCCACCGGCATTCGGCCGATCGCAGCCGGCCGTAGCTTTGCACCACGGTGATTCCAACGATAGGAGAGGCAAGATACTAGAGTAGAAATACACATTCCCGCGGCTTGCCGTGCGGGATGGCTTCAGCGGGCCGTTCCGTGAAATTCGATTTCGCGGCCTTCGAGCCAAGTGGCGAGCCTGACCAGTTCCGCGAGGTTGCGCGTGCGCATCCTCTCCATGACCCAGGCACGATAGTTCTCGACCGTGCGGGTGCTCAAGCCCAGCCTGAGAGCGATCTCCTTGTTGGAGAGGCCGACGACCAGAAGGTCCATGACCTGCTTCTGGCGGGGCGACAGTTCGGCGATACGGCCGGTGAATTCCGCACGCAGGTCCGCATCGGCCCGGTTCCGGGCGCCGGCTGCGATCGCGTTGCGGACGCTTGTGATAATGCGGTCATCAGTGAACGGCTTCTCTATGAAGTCGAAGGCACCGGCCTGGACTGCGGCGACGGCCATGGCGATATCCCCCTGCCCGGTGATCAGAATTACAGGGAGGCCGGGAGAGCGCCGGGCGATTTCGCGGTGCAGCTCGATGCCCGTCATATTGGGAAGGCGTACGTCCGATACGACGCAGCCGATGTCCTTATCGAGACCATTGGCCAGGAAGGCCTCGGCCGAGGAAAAGGGCGCTGAATCAAGTCCGGCGGCCGTCAGAAACTGACTGAGGGACTCGAGAACGGCGACATCGTCGTCAATGAGCGCGATTTTCATGGCGAAGCCCCCAACTCGCGACCGGCTGCGACGGGGAGCGTAAATGCCACCCGGGCGCCAGCCCCATCGCCGCCGAGCGTCAACCGGCCGCCATGCGATTCGATGATCGACCGGCTGAGCGACAATCCCAAGCCCATACCGTCCGGCTTGGTCGTCGTGAAGGGTGCGATCGGGCGCTGCAGCAGAACGGGTTCAAAGCCTGGTCCGTCGTCAGAAATCGAAATGGTGACGAATGCCGCATTCTCCTGGGTCGCCCGGATCTCAATCCGTCCCTTTCGGGTGGTCGCGGCAATCGCCTCGGCGGCATTCTTCAGAAGATTGGCGATCACCTGCTCGATTTGGAGCCGATCGACCAAGACGGGGGGAAGATCGCCGGAGAGGCGCGTTTCCACGCGGATGCCGTTCTCGCCAAGCTCCGCGCGGCAAACGAGTTCGGGCCTGCGGATGAGTTCCTCAACAGTGACCGCCTCCATCCGGGACGTTCCCTGACCAACGAAATCCCGGAGCCAACGGGTCACTGCCACGGCGCGATCGACCTGCTCGATGATCTGATCGTTGGAGCGCGCGAGGGCCGCTTGGTCGACAGGATCGCGGTTTAGTGAGAGCCTTCCGGCGCGGGCATAGTTCGCGATGGCCGCCAGGGGCTGGTTGATTTCGTGCGCTAGGGCCGCCGCCATGGCACCAAGTGTGCCGGCGCGGGATGCGCGCGCAAGCGCCTCGCGATGCAGCCAAAGTTCCCGCTGGGTGTTGCGCTGCTCGGTTACCAGCATGCCGACAATCGAGCCCGTCAGCGCGATGACGAGCATAAGTGCTTGCAACGCCGTAATGCCGATTGTGCCGTGGCCCGTGAGCTGAATGCTTGCGATCAAAAGGACCTGGGTCACCACCAGCGCGCCGGTAACCGCTTCGAGCCCGAAACGTACCGCGATCCAGATCACGGGTAGAAAGAGGAGGTAGAACAGCTGGGAACGGTCCGTGCTCGCCATGCCGAAGATCAGGTAGAGCGCGCCGAACAGGAGCAGAAAGGGCAGCAGCAATTCCGGGGTCCGCGGGAACATGCGGCGGCCGGAAAAGAGCAGGACGAGAAAGGGCGTCATCACGGCGATGCCGATCATGTCGCCGACCCACCATTCCAGAATCCTCCGGGGAATTTGCTCGGTGGCGATGATGGACATCGCTGAGAGTTGCAGCACGCAGCCAATCGAGGCGACCAGCGCGGCGACCGCTGCCGTTCCCAGGAGCCACAATAGATCCTGCCTCGTCTGAAGGCTGGGCGAGAACTTGCCGCCCGGTCGCGTCAGCAGCCAGGTGGCCGCCGCATAGGTTGCACCCAAGGTTCCGGCGACGGCAATTTCGGCCGGCAGCGGCAGAGGCGATTGGCGCAACAGTTCGTCGGCGAGGAACGGCGCGATGAAGAGCCACGGAATGAACGCCCTGCCGAAGGCCAGGACCAGCGCGATGCTCACGCCGGTGGTCGGGTTCCATGGGGTGACGCCGTATGCGCCGAGCGGATCGACGAAACTCAACCAGTCGAGCGCGAGGTAGGCGGCGAGATAGACGAGGCCCGGGACGAGATATCTCGGGGCCGGCATCGCAGGTAACGCATTCGTTGAAAGCGCTTGCAGCATGGCGCGTCCAAGAGGGGAGTCGATTGCAATCTCGTATTTCTACTCTAGTTCGACTGCTCCCGATTCACCACCCAAGCCCATGCACAGAATTACGTCAGGCTGCTCACCACTCTGTCGGTACCCAGAGAGCATAAGGGCAGGCGTGCCAATCGCCGGCCTAAACAGAATTGCGGGATGCAAAGCGGGTCACGCGGCGTTCGTTTGCTGAGGCATTCCAGTCCTTTAGACGCCGCGCCAATGACATTGAGCAGAACCGTGCCTACATGAATGGGCCACCTCAGGAGGCGCAATGGTTTCACTGTCCATCCTCGACCTCGTTCGCATCACCGAAGAGACGGACGCGCGTGGCGCACTCGACAATGCCCGCGATCTTGCCGCGCACGCGGAACGCTGGAATTACCGGCGGTTCTGGGTTGCAGAGCACCACAACATGCCCGGCATCGCGAGTGCGGCGACTTCGATCGCGATTGCGCATATCGCTGCCGGCTCGAAGACCATTCGTGTCGGCGCGGGCGGGATCATGCTTCCTAACCACGCGCCGCTCATTATCGCGGAGCAGTTCGGAACGCTGGCGCGGCTATTTCCAGGGCGCATCGACCTTGGCCTCGGCCGTGCACCCGGCACGGATCAGATCACCGTGCAGGCGCTGAGGCGATCGCCCGCGGCGTCCGACACGTTCCCGCAGGATGTGCTCGAGTTGCAGGCCTATTTCGAGCCGGCAGCTCCGGGGCAGCGCGTGCAGGCCGTCCCGGCAGCTGGAACTAAGGTGCCGCTTTGGATTTTGGGCTCGAGCACGTTTGGCGCCCATTTGGCGGCGGAACTCGGCCTTCCTTATGCGTTCGCTTCGCATTTCGCCCCAGCTGATCTGCTGCCGGCGCTGGAAGTTTACCGCAGCCGTTTCAAACCCTCGGAACAGCTTGATCGTCCGTACGCGATGGTCGGCGTCAACATTATAGCTGCCGAAACCGACGCACAGGCGCGCCGCTTGTGGACGACGCAGCAGATGTCTTTTGCGGATATTTTCCGCGGTGCGCGCGGCTTAAGTCATCCGCCGATCGACGATATCGAGACCTATTGGTCACCGCGGGAAAAAGTGCCGGCGATGCAAATGCTTCAGCGCTCCATCATCGGTTCGCCGGAAACGGTCGGCGCCGGGATTGCGGCGCTCGTTGACGAAACAGGCGCGGACGAGCTTATGATCGTCTCCGACGTCTACAATCACAGCGCGCGGCTGCGATCGTTCGAACTCATCGCCGCCGCGAACGCGGCTATCTCGCGCGCATCCGCGCCGACGGAGACATGCCATTGAGCAGCGAGGAAAATGAACCGCCGCCGGAAGCCAGCAAGCTTACGCGTACGAAGCAACGCTGGGCGCGCGAAGGGCGCTTTCTGACCGGACGGACGGCGCGACCCGAATCCGAGCGGCTGCCGCCGGGCCAGCATCTCACCCGCGATTGGCCGGTACTCGATCTTGGCGATCAGCCAGCGATTGATCTCAAGGACTGGGCCCTTCAGATCGACGGCGCGGTCGAGAATCCCGTGACCCTCGACTGGGCGGCGTTTCAGGCCGAGCCTCAAAGCGCCAAGATCTCGGATATTCACTGCGTTACGAGCTGGTCGCGGTACGACAACCGCTGGACAGGGGTCGCCACGCGAGATCTGCTCGATCTCGTCATGCCAAAGGCGGACGCCCATTTCGTCATCCTCCACAGCTACGATCGCTACACGACGAATATCACGCTGGAAGACTTTGCTGCTGAGGACGCTATCGTCGCGCACACTTGGGACGGCAAGCCACTAACACGGGAGCACGGCGGACCGGCTCGCCTCGTCGTGCCGCATCTCTACTTCTGGAAAAGCGCCAAGTGGTTGAAGCGGATCGAGTTCACGACGCGCGATGCGCCGGGCTTCTGGGAGGTCAACGGCTATCACAACCGCGCCGATCCCTGGCTTGAACAGCGCTACTCGGACGATTGAGATAATGCGCCTGGCCGCGCGGTCGATCCGTTAACATACCGGTGCGATTGATCTTTCTGCTCCCGAGCTGAGAGGCGGCGCGTAGCGCCTTTAACTCCAGTAGTAAGCTGGTCATTCTTGCCATCGTTTCGGCGAAGCACTCACGCTAGTGTCGAGATGAATCGCGGGCTTTTTCAAAAATAAGGGGGGTGAACTTGGTTCCCCATCGGCGTTTTTCCGGCGTCGCGGCGGCAGCTTTGCTGCTCGCTGCTGCCTGTTTTTCTCTCACCTTCCGCGCCGACGGTGCGTACGCAAACGAGGCCGCAGAAAAGTGTGAAGGAGAGATTGGCTTCTCGATGCTCGCCTCGCCGGCTGCGCCGTGGAAGGGGGCGCCGCTGCGTGTGGTTTTCACATCCGAGCACCCAATCAGCGCAGAACTGACGCTCACCTCGCCCGATGGTGCGGTCGCCGTCACCTCGCGTGATCGGCACGGTGGGCCACCTTATTTCTGGTTTGCGGAGGTTGCAGCTCCCGCCGCAGGGACGTGGCGCGCGAAGCTCACGCACGATGGGAGCGGCCAGGATTGCGCGAACATCACGCGCGAGATTGCCGTGGCCCGCACCGCGTCGACGCCCGTTCGCGCCACGGGTAAATCGGTATGGCCATTACGAGCACAATGGAATCGTGAAAACGAAGACCTCTATTCCGCGTGGATTGAAAAACTTTTCGATGCGCCAATCGATCAGGAACTCTCCTGGCCCGCATTACATGAAGTGCTGCGGGATAAATCGCGCAATTTCCTTTTCAACCATTTGGGATTGGGAGAGGACGAGAAAAAGCTCGTCATAAAGCCGGATTGTGCCGACCTGCCTTATTTTCTCCGCGCGTATTTCGCGTTCAAGCTCGGTCTTCCATTCGGATATTCGAAATGCTCTCGCGGCGGTAGCGGAAAGGCACCGCGTTGCCCGCAGTGGTTCAACATTCAACGTGAGGAGGTCCCCTCTTCAACCAAAGATGAGTCCGGCGGATCCACGTCCATCCTAGCCGCATTTGGCGCGACAGCGGCACCAGCGGCGTCCGCGAAGACGTCGTCGCGCCCGCAGGGCTTGGTGCCGGGCTTTGGCTATTACCTGCGTACGACGGTCGCCAACGGCGTGCATTCTGGATCCGCCCGCACAGCGGCAGAGGACGATAATACCGATTACTATCCCGTTCCACTCAAGGCCGAGACGCTGCGGCCGGGGACAATCTACGCCGACCCCTATGGGCACGTTCTGGTGCTCGTAAAGCGCATTGCTCAGACGCCTGATTCTGCCGGCGTGTTCTTGGCGGTAGATGGCCAGCCCGATGGAACCGTGGCGCGAAAGCGCTTTTGGCGCGGCAACTTCCTCTTTGCGCAAAATCCGTCTTTGGGAAGCCCTGGTTTCAAGCGCTTCCGACCGATCATGGCCGACGCGAAGGGCGGCTTACGGCGGCTTACCAACGCGGAGATCTCGAAAAGCGCTGAATACGGCGACTTCTCTCTCGAGCAAGCAAAACTGAGCGTTGAAGACTTCTACGATCGCATGGACGATGTGATGTCGCCGGAGGCGCTCGATCCGATGCGGGCGATGCGAGAAACGATTACAGCACTTGAAGAGCAGATCAAAACACGCGTGACGTCGGTTGAGAATGGACGCAAGTATCAAGTCAAAGGCGGCGCGGAGGTTGCCATGCCGGCGGGCTCGTCGATTTTCGAGACGACGGGCGCTTGGGAAGACTATGCGACGCCATCGCGGGATCTGCGCTTGCTGATCGCTATCGATGTCGTGCGAGGGTTTCCCGATCGTGTGGTTCGGCGCGCCGACCGGTACGCGATGCCGAAGGACAAGTCGCCGGAACAGGTCAAAGTGGAATTGGAAAGCACGCTCGCTTCTGAGCTTGCATCGCGGAAGTTTTCATATCCGCGCAGCGACGGCTCGCCCTGGACGCTCGCCATGAAGGACATCGTCGATCGCGCGGCCGATCTTGAGATGGCCTACAATGTCAACGACTGCGTTGAGCTTCGTTGGGGTGCGCCGGAGAAGAGCGATGAAGCGGCGACATGCAAGCGGCGCGCACCTTCGGCGCAGCGGACCCGGATGGCCGAGTATCGATCCTGGTTTCATGACCGTCGCCGCCCTGCTCGCGGCGAATGACGACAATCGGCAATGTAATTAGTTTCGAATAAATGTCGACATTGCCGGAAAATGAAAAGACCCCAACGGGGGGACGGCAATGTTGCCGTGCCGTTAGGGTCAAGTTCGAAGATTTATAAAATTAATACGTAAGGAAAAAATGTTTGCTGCAATATAAGAGCAGTGTACCTCCTATTTGCGCGATTTCATAGAGGCCATGCGGCTGAAAATATATCAAACGATAAGTCGCAAAAAGAGAAGAACCCATCCGCCTCTTCAAGACATCTGCGAACATCTAAGCCCGATGTCGTGGGGAACGCATGGAAAAATTCCCATGCGGTGATCAGCCCTTTTGCGGGAAGGCGCAGGGAGCGCAAAACAAAAATTTTTGTGATCTCGCTGCGCCAGCTTCAGCCAACGATCCGCGTGCAGATATTTTGCCAAAAATCGCAAAATGCATTTGGCCGCGAGCGTGCCGTTCGCGCTAATTTTGCAAGCTGGATGGGTGCGCAGTTTCTCTCGGCGGGGCTAGCGCCGATGGGAGCGTTTTCTGCCCGTGGGATAAACCGTGCTGCTAGTCGTTGCGCGCCACGACTTTTCGCGCGGGGCGATGATTACGGTTGGTGAGAAAGACCACCAAGCCCGTTCCGATGGCGCCAAATACAAGAAGAGCTTCGACTGCGAAAATCATCGTGTAGGCTGAATCGGGCATTTCGCTTCCCCGTTGTTATTGTTCTGCGATGAAACGCCTATCGATCGCAAAAAGCTATTGATCTCTGCGTGAGCGGGCGTTTTTTTTACGCTCATCGCCGCGCTGCACAAAGAAGAGCGCAGCAAATTTGCACCGTGCGAATTGGCAGTTTGCGTAGTCATCTCATCCGCTTGCGCGTGAATGCTGAGCAGAAGTTGCGGCTATTGCGAGCTTCCGCCATGCCGCGCCGCACACGGAAAATTGACCGTTTCAAAAGGTGCCTGCGGCCATGCCGGCCAAGAATCGGCTCACGTCGTCTCTTGCCGGCAGACCCGCGCGGGCGCCAAGACCCCGGCAGCTCATGGCAGCAACGGCGGATGCGATGCGCGCGCAATCGGCGTCTTTCAGACCCTCGGCAACGGCCCAGGTGAAGGCGCCGTGGAAGGCATCGCCTGCGCCGGTCGTGTCTACGACGTTGACAGGAAACGCGGGTTCGCGGCCTCGCTCGCCAGCGCGGTTCATCCAGAGATAGCCCTCCGCGCCCTTCGTTACGCCGGCATGGCGAATTCCCGACTGAAGGAGAGCCTCCAGACGCGCCTCGTCGCTCTCTCCCTTCACGAACAACCTGAAAGCCGGCGCGGAGAAGATCGCGTAATCGGCGAGCGGGAGAACCTTCGCAAGCAGCTGGCCGCTGTTCAGGTCGACATCAAGGACGGTCGGGATCGCGTGACTGCGCGCAGCAGTGAATGCGGCAAGCGTTCCTTCGAGCCAGGTGAGATCGCTCAAGACAGCCTTCGCAAGCCTGACGTCATCAATTGGAAGCCAATCGGCGGGCAGCGGAAAGTCATGATCATCCTCGCTGATGACGAGACGCTCGCCGCGCGCATCGACGATGACGGCGGCGGTCGCGGAGGAGACGCCGCGGCACGTGCGGACGTGGGCTGTGCCGACACCAGCTGCCTCCAGCTGCTGGCGAATTATGCTGCCGGAGGGATCATCACCAATGCGCGCCCAGAGCGCCACGTCGCCGCCCAGCCGTGCGATGGCGGATGCGGCGTTGGCCGCCATGCCACCACCGCTTGCGACATGCTCCAGCGCGCGGACCTTGGTCGGCGAAGTTGGAAATGCCTCGATGCGGTAGACGTAATCAAGCGCCGCATGGCCGACCGCGATGATGTGCTTTCCGGACATGAGCTCCGCGCGCCGTTGGCCACTGTTCAGGAGCGATTGACGCTCCGCTCGGCAAGGGAGCTTTTCGCATTCGCAAGGACGCTCAAGCGGGCTTGCAGGTGCTCGATCTCGTTCAGAAGATCGAGGACCAGCGCGATACCCGCGGGGTTCAGCCCTAAGTCCCGATCAAAACGTTTGGCCTTGGCGGTGCGAACGACGCTGAGGCTCGAGAACTTCCATTCGGACGGGCCGCTTCCCTGCGGCTCGATGATGCCCTCGGCCACCAGTGCTGAGACAAACGAGGTTTCGACTTCGCAACTTTGGCTGAGTTCTTGGAGCGAATAGACCGCTGCCGAGCCAATCATTTCCGCGGGCATGGGCTCGCGCTCTTCATTCGTCATCGCTCAAACTCCAAGCGCCATGTTTCAAGTTTCACGTTTCAAGTTTCACGTCCCAAGCCTCACGTTCCGAGTCCGGCACGGGGGTCGAAGGGGAGTTCTTTCGCCATTTGCTCGTAGATCGCCCGCGCCTTCTCGTCGGTCGCGGGCGGCCAGACGATCTTCAGAACGGCGTAGAGGTCGCCTGGTGGCGAGGCGGGAATGCCCCGTCCCCTGACGCGCAGTTCGCGGCCGTGCGCGGAACCGGGCGGTATCTTCAGCATGATCGCGCCCGATGGCGTCGGCATCTTCACGCTCGCGCCGAGAGCTGCCTCCCAGGGGGCAACCGGCAGATCGAGATAAAGGTCCTTGCCGACAACCCGGTAAAGGGGGTGCGGCCTGAAGCGGATTTCGAGATAGAGGTCACCTGCCGGGCCGCCACCCATGCCGGGAGAACCTTGCCCTTGCAGGCGGATGCTCTGACCCTCCGTCACGCCTTTAGGGATCTGCACGGTTAGGCTTTTGTCGCGAACCAGGACATGGCCGCCGTCATCGACGTCGGGAACGCGAAGCGTAATCGTGCGTGAGGCGCCGTCGAGTGCATCCTGCAGGTCGATGACGATCTTGGCGTGATGATCTTCACCGCGCATGCGGAATGTCGTGTGCGTCCGGCCGGACCGTTGGGCGCGGGCGGCGCCGAAGATCGAGTCGAAGAAGTCCGAGAAATCGCCCTCGCTGGAGCGGCCGGAGAATTCAAAACCTGCATCCCAGTTCGGCGGCGGGCGGAACTGCTGTCCGGCTGTATAATCCTTGCCGAGCTGATCGTAGGCGGCGCGCTTTTCGGGATCGCTGAGGACGTCATTAGCTTCGCCGATTTCCTTGAACTTGGCCTCGGCGCCTGCCTCTTTGTTGATATCGGGATGATATTTCCGTGCGAGCTTCCGGTAAGCTCGCTTGATGTCCTCCTCGGTCGCGTTCCGCTCGACACCCAGGATCTTGTAATAGTCCTTGAATTCCATCGGGGCTCACATCATCGGATCAGGTTCAGCGCATCAGTGATAATTTCCCTGTGGTCGAAGGCGATTTCAATGCCATCGATGTCTTTTATCCAGATGACGGCCTCGGCATCATCGCCCGCGTTCGCAGTTCCTTGCGCGTCTCTCGTCAGGAAGGCCACAGAACAGGTGTGGCCGCGGGGGTCGCGATCGGGCCGGGAATAAACACCAATGAGCGCGAGATTGATCGCGTCTAACCCGGTCTCTTCCTTCAGCTCACGCCGCGCGGCGTCCTCCACGGTTTCGCCGATTTCGACAAATCCTCCTGGCAGCGCCAATGATCCCTTGTAGGGTGGATTCTTGCGCCGGACCATCAGCACGCCGCGGTCCGGATCTACGACAACGCAGTCTGCAGTGAGGGCGGGCGTTTGAGGGAGCGGCATAGCTCTCCTTTTTAGGACGAAAGCTGCAACGTGAAAACTGCGACGAGCGCCGGGCTGCTGTTGTACCGTGATCGGAGCGGGCTGGAAGTCCTGCTTGGTCATCCGGGCGGTCCATACTGGCGAAGGAAGGATGATGGTTCCTGGACGGTGCCGAAAGGGGAAGTTCAGGACAGGGAAGACTTATACAAAGCCGCGTTGCGCGAGTTCGAGGAAGAGACCGGGTTTCATCCTGAGGGACCGGCGATGGCATTGGGCTCGATCCGGCAAGCCGGCGGCAAACACGTCCACGCGTGGGCGATCCATGCGGATTGGAATCCTGAGACGCTCGTTAGCAATACGTTCAGCATGGAATGGCCGCCACGCTCGGGCCGGATGCAATCTTTTCCGGAAATAGATCGCGCTGAGTGGTTCGGGCTTGCGACTGCACGGCTGAAGATCCTCAAAAGCCAAGTCGAATTTCTGAACAGGCTCGAGGTGCTGTTGCAGGAGAAGAAAACGGATATTGCACCAGACGAGCCGTCTGCAATTCCGAGTCGCTCCAGAAAGACGCAACGCTAACCGCATTTTAAGCAATTCTGCACGCGGGCCGCGAAAGCTCTGACGATATTAGGAAATCTCGTGGATACCGAGAGCATATGCGCGCCGTTCAACTTGAAGCGTGGGCTGACCGGACAAGCGCGATACAATCAAACGGGATTGAATGGCGTCATGACTGAGTGCAATTCAAAGATCGAGCTTTCGCCGGCCTATACCGAGCGGCTTACGGATGAAGAAATCGCGGACATGATGGCGGAGGCCGCGCGGGTCGATGCCCTGTTCAAGTCCGGCGCAATCGGAACGACGCATATCGTCGCTCTTGTGTGCGCTGCAGACGTGTCGCGGGAGTGGCAGCCTGAGATGCCCGAAGCCTCGGCGGCCTGATCGCTCCACCGGCCAAGAGATTACAATCCAGAACACAAGAAGAGCGGACGCTGGGATCGTCCGCTCTTCTTCTTTCGGCTGCCATAACGTTGAGATGCGTTGGGCAGCGTCACTTCACGTTTTCGTACTCGGGGGCGTAGTAACCCGGTAGCGGCGGCTCAGCCGTCGCGCTGAAGAGATATGTCAGACCGACGCGCGCGACCCAGAAGCTGTCCTCGAAGGTTACGCGTGCCCGGCAAGGGCCGTCGCCGCAATCTCCGAACCTGAAGGTTTCGTCCTGGCTTCCAAGATCGACGAACTGGGCATCGCCCCGGAACGTCCAATGGTCCCTGAGAAAAATTTCGAAGCCGCCGCCAACGGTCCAACCCAGCTGCACGTTATCGTCAGACCAGCGGAATGGTCCGCCCGGAGCAAAATCGTCTCGGAAGGCGTGATCGACGTTCGAATATGCGAGCCCGCCCGTGGCGAAGAGCAGAATGTTGTAATCGGCGATGATGCCCACCCTGCCCCGCAGCGCGCTGAACCAGTTCATCGACGAGCCGAAGTTCTCGCCGTTGGCGCCGAAGTCGTTATCGGCGCCGAAATAGCTCCATTCGGATTCAATACCGATGAGCGCATCTCCACATTGAACATTGTAGCCGCTGAACTCTCCAATGTTGAAGCCACCGTCGTTGGCACTGATCGAGCCGCCGATGCCTGATACCTTCGAATGCATGCTGCCGCCGCCGATCATGCCACCCATGTAGAATCCTGAGTAAATGCCGCCGCATGGCGTCCCTGGCGGACCGCCCCATGGCAGATCGGGGCCATCGGCGTGAGCTGCCGAAGCTGCGAGAAGGCACAGGACGGGCGCGAGTATCAGCCGGGCAATTTTCATATGAAAACCTGTCTGAAAACTGATTTGAGAAAATCGGGTCGAGGAGAAATACGGACGTCTGGCGAATCGAATGAAAAGGTTCAGGCGGTGCAATATTCAGCATGCGCATCAATGTTCGCGCTTCGTGAGACAAGGGATGTGATTCGTGCCAGCCCGTCGAGGCGTGACCTGCCGTCTGGCGCGCATTGCCCGGCGGCGTTGCTCAACCTCCACGCTTTACCGATCCACGAGCGGTCACCGGCAAATCATCCGTGTGCGCCATTTAATTTCAAATGATGCGGTGCCGCTTTACGCAAACTCCACGGGCGAGCGCTACAATCAAGAAGATATTGCAGCTTATTTTGTCTTCTGGATTTTCACAGTGCTCAAGGGCGTATTAGCGGAGATCGTGCGCGACCGTGCGGCGATCGTCGAGCGAGACAAGGGCGTTGCGTTTCTTTCTGCGACGCGGTCGATTTATCATCTCACTGATCTTTTCTACTTGTGCGTGAACATTCCGCGACAAGCGAGCCGCGCGTTCGTGCATTGTGCATTCAGCAGCGATTACGCGAGCCAGGCGATTACGCCTCAGCCGATTGCCGCGGCACAATTGGCGGATCTCGAAATCATCAAGCTTATGCAAAGGGGAAAGGGCCTGGCCGCAAGCGATGCACCGGAGTCGGCGATCGAGCTGACGACCCGGGGGCACGAGATTGCTATTCTGGGCTACTCGCGCAACCTGCCTTCAACGGGCGCGGCTGACGCCGAAGGTCCGCCTGCCTCTGCCGAGCTCAAAACGCTCGGCGATTATTTTCACAGTCATATGCTCCGGCGGAATGGCATCGATACGTCGGACGCACTCGTCATTTCGGCGAGAGAATTGGATTGCCTGCGGTGGGTGGCTGCGGGCAAGTCAGCTTGGGAAGCAAGTGTCATCCTCGGGATCAGCGAGCGCACCGTGCGTTTCCACCTCAATTCGGCGCGCGAAAAGCTGAACTGCACGACGACGACGCAAGCTGTTGCCAAGGTGGTCGCTCAACAGCTCATCGCGATCTGAGATCTCGGCGAATTGGGTTTGGCAAACGGCAGAACGTTTGCCGCTGCCGGTCTGGGCGCAATGGTCGACGATGCGGCGCCTGTTGCCGCGTGAGTTGCGGGCGCTTCCAACACCCTGCGAACCATCCCATACGCTGCCCACGCCTTCACCGATGCTCTACTGGCAGCGTGCACACTTTTGACGTGGTGTAGAGCGCGGCCGGCGATGATGGCCGATGCGATTGCCATTCCCATGCTCAATGTGCCGGCGAGCGCGAGGTGGACGGTCCAGCTGATGACTGCGACCGGCACCAGGGCATGCGCGAGCCGAAGCGCGCTCGCTCCGCTAAGGGCTGGCGCACTCAAGACGACCGCCGAAAGCAACACGAATGCGCCGAGGCTCGGATCGATGAAAGCGATCATCGCAAAGAAAAGGACGATCAGCGGCGCATCGAGCAGAGGCAGCATCGCCGGGCTGGAGAGGAAGACGCGCACCTCATGCAAGCGGCGCAGGGCATGCACATAGCGCTTCTCCTGCCCAGGTGGCGATGTCATCAGAGCCGCTAGAAGTGCGCCGCCGAGGTTGGTCTCCATCGCAGCCGCAATACCGTTCAAGGTCCGCCTTCGGCTGATGTCGAGCATGGCCATCGCAGCGAGCACAGCCATCGTCAGAAGCGGCAGGGCCAAAATAGTGCCGGGCCTGCTGCCGGCCGTAACCTGGTCAGCCCATTGAAAGAGCATGATCGGGACCGCGAGCATCCACAGGCCGGCGATCAGGGAGATCGCGGCAAGACGGATGACGGCGGCTTTTGCCTCGGAGCGCCATCGCGCCAGCGCTCCGCTGCTTGTCTCGACCTCCCACGGCGGCGCTGCGATGGCCGTTTGCGCTCGTAAGGACTGCTCGAATTCGCGGCGGATGTTTGCCAGCCGCCGGAGAGCCGGGTGCTCGATGATGGTTCCGGCCATGCCGTCTTCTGCCGCCGGACACGAACTTTCCTCAGCCGTCGGCATGGCCCGCATCGAAAAGGTTGAGCGTTGTCGTCAGATGATCGAGATCGTTGTTGGATGCTGTCAGATGGTGGGCCGGCAAAGGCTGAATGGCAGTGGCGACGCCATATGGATGGCTCAATCGGCCGCGACCCCGGGAGACGCGTTGGCTGATGATGTTCGGGCGTTGGCGATGGGCGAGATGGCTGTGAAGCCTCCGCGCGGACCGGCGATATCTCAACGCAATTGGGTCAGTCATTTTTTGCCTCTCCTACGAAAGCAAGGCAGCGAGTGCGGGCACGTTTTGCTATGGCCCAGACAATGCCCAAGAAGGATCGGCGAGGAACCTGACCGGAACGACAGTGGCGGGACAAAAATTCTGCTCAAATTGAAAACAGCTGGAGCGACGGCAGCTGTGTACGTTTAAAATTCTGTTGACTGGAAACTGTGGCCGTGCGGGCGCCCCGGTTTGGGAGAGCATCGGAACGCCCGCTATCTGCCGGCCAGCGCGCGGACGGAGGCTTCGCTGGCCCACATACCGTCTCACATCGGCGGGCGCAAACAACTGTCGAAACAGTCAGGGGTATTTGCTGCAAAAGGCCATAGCGCGCGGGCTTTTTGTAGGATCAATTAGCGGGGCGCCGGCAGTCTGGTGCAGCCAATTTTTTGAGTTCGAAAGATAGACCGATGAAAGCCATGGTCTTCCGCGCCGTGGGCCAGCCGCTGGAACTCGAGGAATGGCCGGATCCCGTTCCAGACGCCGGACAGATACGGATACGCGTCGAAGCGTGCGCGGTCTGCCGGACGGATCTTCACATTATCGACGGCGAATTGCCGTTTCCGAAGCTCCCGCTCATTCCAGGCCACCAGATCATCGGCATCGTCGATGCTATTGGCCCAGATACGACCGAGCACAAGATCGGCGATCGCGTTGGCGTGCCGTGGCTGGGGCACGTTTGCGGGCATTGTTACTATTGCGCCAGCGGACGAGAGAACTTGTGCGATTTTCCGCTCTTCACTGGTTACACGCGTGACGGCGGGTTTGCGACGCATACCATTGCGGACGCCGATTTCGCATTTCCGATGGCGGCGTTGGACGATCCGGTCGCCGCCGCGCCGCTGATGTGTGCGGGGCTCATCGGATGGCGCTCACTGCGTCTTGCCGGTGAAGGCGAGCGGGTCGGGATCTACGGCTTCGGTGCGGCGGCACACATCATCACGCAGGTCCTCACATGGCAGGGACGGCAAGTCTATGCATTCACGCGAGCGGGCGACGAAACTGCGCAACGGTTCGCTCTATCGCTTGGCGCGACCTGGAGCGGACCGTCGGATGCCACTCCGCCCGATCCGCTCGATGCCGCCATCATCTTTGCTCCCGTCGGATCGCTCATTCCCACCGCACTCAAGGCCGTTCGCAAAGGCGGCCGCGTTGTGTGCGGCGGCATCCACATGAGCGATATCCCGACGTTCCCCTATTACCTGCTCTGGGAAGAGCGAGACCTGCGGTCCGTCGCAAACCTGACGCGGCAGGACGGCCGCGAGTTTGTTGCTATCGCTCCCAAGGCGAACGTCAAAACAACGACGAAAGTCTATCCTCTGGCGGCGGTGAATGAGGCGCTGGCGGATTTGCGCGGTGGACGCTTTGCCGGGGCGGCGGTGATTGTTCCTTGAGCGTGTAAGCGCGCCGCCCCGTTTCTCCGATACTGGATTTTTAGCGGGCTGCGGGCACTGGCGCGGGCGGCGTCCCAATCTTGCGTGCCTGCAGCGCCATCGCGCTCAATGCGCAGCCGCCGAAGATCAGATCGATGCCGACGAGGAGACCGATTGCCCAAGCAGCCGAAGACGGCAGTCCAAAAAAGATCAAACCCGCAAGTATGAGATCGACGATGCCGTTCAGAAGCATCATCCACCAGCTGCCGGGCAGCTCGCCGCGATGTTCGAATGCGAACATAATCGATGCGATGCCTTCGATGATGAAGAAGGCGATCAAGACGAGCGTGAGCGATACGACACCCGATATTGGCCAGAAGAGCAGCACGAGACCGGCTGCAATGGCAATCAGCGCAGAGATGAGCGACCACCAGAAGCCCGGCATCGGGCGCATCGAAAACGTCGTGAACAGGCCTGCGATCCCGGTGAACAACAACAGCCAGCCGATGAAAAGCTCGACCGTCAGCGTCGCAATCTGCGGAAGGAAGATCGCGGCAGCACCCAGTATGATGAGCACGATGCCTTCGAACAGGTAGAGCTTCCAGTGATCGCGGAGGGACGAGGCGAGTTCCGCTCTGAAGCTGCTGGCACTCGTTGGGTCGAACGTCATTGTCAAACTCCCGTCTGTTGGAGCGAGAAACATCCAGACAATACGACAAAACCCGGCCTTGCGCCGCAAGAGGCGGCACGTCGTGAATAACTTATGACTATTGCCTCTTAATTCTGAGGCTTGGGGCCTTGGACACGGAGCATTATGCTCGGCGCACTGACGAGTTGTGCTTGCAAGGGCGTGATTTCGCGGGTGTTCAAGAGGTGGCCGTTAAACGATCGAGGCCCGGCGGTTGTTACCGCCGAGCCTCGGATTGTCAAACGTCAACGTCTCGCCGCGTTCGTTAGGCGATCTTTTCGCCCATCGGCATATTGCGGAGCCGCTTACCCGTTGCCGCAAAGATCGCGTTGGCGAGTGCGGGAGCAAACGGCGGGACGCCCGGCTCGCCGACGCCGCCGGCGTGGACGGCCCAGTCGGCTTCGATGATGTGCACCGAGACCTTCTGCGGGAAGTTGCTCATGCGGGCCACCTCGTAGTCGGTGAAGTTCGACTGCTCGACGGCGCCGTTCTTGAACGTGATGCCGCTGTAGAGCGCATTCGACATGCCCATGACGGCCGCGCCCTCCATCTGCGAACGGATCCGTTCCGGGTTGACGTGGAAGCCGCAATCGATTGCCGACGTGACGTGCGGAACGCGGATCGTTCCGTCATCATCGATGGCAACGTGGACAACGCTTGCCACGTAGCTTGCGAACGAGCGGTGAGCCGCGATGCCGAGGCCCTGGCGGGCCGGCAATTTCTTGCCCCAGCCTGCCTTCTCCGCCGCGACACGGACGACGTTCTTCAAACGCGCCGTGTTGATGGGGAACTGTTCGTATGGCTCGCCATAGTTCCAGAACTCTTCCGGGAAGCCCGCCTTCTTCGGGTCGATCTCGCGGTCCGGCCCGATCATCTCGAGCAGGAAGTCCTTAGGATCACGCCCGAGTTTGGCTGCGACTTCGGCGACCATCGACTGCACTGCAAACGCGCGCGGAATGTTGGCCACCGACCGGTACCAGCCGATGCGCGTGTGCGCCATTGCCTGGCCGTTCTCGCAGCGAACGTTGGGAATGTCGAAGGGCATATCGACAAAGCCCATGCCGTATTCGATCGGGAACTGATAGCCGTCGTCCTGCTTGAAGGTCGAGACGATCGACGGGGCGACCGTGCGATGACGCCAGCCCGAGACCTTGCCGGCCTCGTCGAGGGCGACCTCGATACGCTCGACCGAAGTCGTGTGATAGAAGGCGTGCTGAATGTCGTCTTCGCGCGTCCACTGCAGCAGGACGGGTGCACCGCCCATCTTCTGCGAGAGAAGAGCGGTCTCGAGCATGAAGTCCCACTTCGACTTGCGGCCGAAGCCGCCGCCGAGAAGCGTGACGTGCACGGTGACGTCCTCTATGGGCATCTTCAGAGCATCAGCGATGTCCTTGCGGGCACCGTAGGGGCTCTGCACGGAAGACCAAACCTCGGCCTTGCCATCGACGATGCGCGCGATGGCGACGAGCGGCTCCATCGGCGCCTGGGCGATGTGGCGGCCGTGATATTCGGCCGTTACGACGTCCTTGGCCTTTGCGAAGGCAGCGTCCGGATCGCCCTGGTTGCGAATAACCTTGCCGGGTTTTGCCGCCGTCGCCGACAGTTCGGCCGTATAGGCGTCAGTGTCGTAGCTGGCGTTCGGGCCGTTGTCCCATTCGATCGTCAAGGCGTCACGGCCCTGCATCGCGGCATAGGTCGAGTTTGCAACGACGGCGATGCCGCCAAGCTGGTGGAACTTGCGCGGAACGCTGAAGACGCCTTCGATCTCGTGCACGGCTTCCACGCCCGGCACTTTGAGGGCCGCGGAGGCATCGTAGGACTTGATCTTGCCGCTGACGACCGCCGGGCGGGCTATGACAGCGTACTTCATGTTGGGCAGGCGGACATCGGCGCCGTACGTGGCCTTGCCCGTGGTGATGTTGTGCAGATCGGCCATCTGCACTTCACCTTTGCCCATGTAGGTGAATTCGCTGGGCGACTTGTAGAGGATCGTCTCGGGCGCCGGCACCGGAACCGTCATGGCCGCCTCGGCGAGTTCGCCGAAGGAGAAAACCTTGCCGGTCTCCTTCTTGTTCTTGTCGAGCAACGCAACTTCGTGGTTGCGCGCATGGCATAGCGAGACATCGACGTTCCACTTCGCAGCGGCCGCCATTTCCAGCATCTGGCGCATCGCGGCACCGCACTGGCGCATCGGCTGGATGAAGTGGCGCATACTGCGCGAGCCATCGGTATCCTGGTTGCCGTACTTCGGCTCGTCGCCAGGCGCCTGCACGAGCTTTACGCGTGACCAGTCGGCGCCCATCTCGTCGGCGACCACCATGGGCAGGCTCGTGCGGATGCCGGTGCCCATCTCGCTGCGATGCGTGACGATCGTCAGCGCGCCATCGGGTTCGATGGCGATGAAGATGTGCGGGTCAGAAACAACGCCGCTCGGCATGCTGAGCCCTGCCGTGGGATAGGGCTTCAAATGTTCAGCCGCGCCGGCGGGCGTGAAACGCGCGGCGAGCACGAGACCCGTTCCCGCCAGAAGACCGCCCAGGATACCGCGGCGGCTGACGCTCGAAATCTCGACATTGATCTTGGGCTCAGTGCCCGCGTCGATCTCGTTCTTGAGGTAATGCAGCATGCTCAGACACCTCCTGCGGCGAGACGAATGGCTTCATGAATGCGCTGGTAGCAGCCACAGCGGCAGATATTTCCAGTCATGGCTTCGGTGATTTCTCCGTCGGACGGCGACTGGTTGGATGCGAGCAGCGATGCCGCCTGCATGATCTGCCCGGCTTGGCAGTATCCGCATTGCGGAACGTTGATCTTGCGCCAGGCCTTCTGGACCGGGTGCTCGCCATCGGGGCTCAAGCCCTCGATCGTGGTCACCGATTTTCCGGCAGCCTCGCCAACGGTCGTCTGGCAAGAGCGGACAGCAACACCGTCGAGATGAACCGTGCAGGCGCCGCACACGCCTGCGCCGCAGCCGAATTTCGTGCCTGTGAGATTGAGCATGTCCCGGACGTACCAGAGCAGGGGCATGTTCGGGTCGCCGCTGAATTCGCGAACTTCACCGTTGATCGTGATGGATGACATATCCACGCTCTCCTTTTTAGATCGGTATTCGATTTGCAAAACTTCGTTGAAGCGAGATCGCGCAAACGCGAGGTGCTTCGATTTTCAATGCGACGTCACGGCGCGAATGATTTGAGTGGCCAAAGGTAGACCTGGCCCATGACAAGCAATCCGACGAGCGACGCGAGCGCGAGAGAATGGAAAAATACGAAACGTAATATCCGGCCTTCGTGGCCGTACCATTTCGTAGCCGTCGACGCGACAACAATTGATTGGGCATCGATCATCTTGCCCATGACGCCGCCTGCGCTATTTGCCGCTGCCATGACAACCGGATTGATGCCGAGTTGCTCAGCGGTGATCCGCTGCAAGCCGCCGAACAACACGTTCGACGAAGTGTCCGATCCGGTGAGCGCCACGCCGAGCCAGCCGATGAGCGTGCCGAAGAACGGATAGGCCCATCCGGTTTGTGCAAGCATCAGCCCGAGCGTCGCATCGCTTCCCGAATAGCGTGTAACGAAGCCGATCGACATCATGCACGCGATCGTCAGGAGCGAGTAACGCACGACGTAGATCGTTTGGACGTACATCCGCAGCAGTTCGCGGACGCTGTAGCCCAGAAAAAAGCCTGAAATGATGGCCGAAAGCAGAATGCCGGTTCCGGTGGCGGACAGCAGGTTCAGATTGAAGATGGCTGGTTCCGCGTGCGGCTCAGCGACGACGGGCGGCACCTTCGATACGAGTTCGTGCAGGCCTGCAACGGGAAGCTTCTGAACCCAAAGTCCATCGAGCGCGGCGCGGACTTGCGGCGTTCCCCAGAGGAAGACGAAGACGGCGAGAATGATCCATGGCGTCCAGGCTCGCAGCGTCTGAGACGTCGAAGGCAATGCGACGGCCGATTTGATCGGCATATCCGAAGCGGAGGCGTTCGGCACTTCCGTCATCGGCACGGCCGGGCGCCACACCCGCAAGAAGAGCGCGAGCGCGCCCATCGAGACGAGCGAGGCGACGACGTTGACGAGCCATGGACCGTGATAGGTGGCCACGAGATACTGCGGGATTGCAAACGACACGCCGGCCACGAGGACGGGCGGCCAGACCTCGATCATTTTGCGGAAGCCGACGAAAGCCCAGAGCAGCCAGAACGGCACGATGACCGCGAATGGCGCGAGTTGCAGGCCGACGGTGGCCGTCAATTCGTGGAGATCGAGGCCGGTGACTGCGGCGAGCGCGATGAGCGGCGTTCCGAGCGCGCCGAACGCGACGGGCGCCGTGTTGGCGATGAGCGACAGGCCCGAGGCCGCGAGCGGGGGAAAGCCAAGGCCGATCAGCATCGCTGCCGTTACCGCAACTGGCGTTCCGAAGCCGGCAGCCCCTTCGAAGAAAGCACCCAACGAAAAGGCGACGAAGAGAAGCTGGAGGCGACGGTCATTGCTGATCGAGCCGATCGACTTCTGCAAAACCTCGAATTCGCCTTTCTCGTTTGCAAGACGATAAAGGAAAATGACGTTGAGAATGATCCAGCCGATCGGCAGCAAGCCGAAGGCCGCGCCATAGCCGGCAGCCATTCCGGCCATCTGCACGGGCATTCCGTAAGCGAAGATCGCAACAGCAAGCGCCGTGACGAGGCCGAGAAGAGCCGCGATATGCGCGCGAACTTCGAAGAGCCCGATACTGGCCAGCAGGACCACGACGGGAATGACGGCGACACACGCCGATAGCAACATGTTACCAAACGGGTCGTATACCTGTGACCACATACGGCCCGTTCTCTCCCACATCGCGGCGGCTAGTGTGCGCTCTTGGTAAAATTTTTATACCAGGGATCGTGGATGGTCAAACCTGTCTGTTATATTGCCCGGCGAAACAGCCGGTGACACCAGGCATCTCGCATGAATAAATCGAGCCCATTTCTGCAGGGATAGGTGCATGCTTACCGTGAGAACGCCGAAAATCGCGGACGCAATCGCGGCGCACATCGAGAAGCTCATTCTCGAGGGCGCGCTGCGTCCCGGTGAGAAACTTGCGTCCGAGCGCGAGCTTGCGCAGACGCTCGACGTGTCACGGCCCTCGCTCAGAGAAGGCATCGATAAGCTGGTCGCGCGCGGGTTGCTCACGTCTTCCAAGAGCGGGACTTATGTGGCGCAGTTCCTGACGCCGATCATGGCGCCTTTGGCGAACCTATATCGCGGCAACCAGCAGGCGTTCGCGGACTATTGCGAATTTCGCCAATGCGTCGAGGTGCGGGCTGCGCGAGATGCGGCTCTTCGCGCGACCGACGTTGAGCGCGCTGCCATCCGCGCTTGCCTCAATGACATGCGCAAAGCGCACACGCTCGAAGATCCGGCGCAGGAAGCGGAGGCGGATGTTTCGCTGCACATGCTGGTCTATGAAGCGGGGCACAACTTCGTCGTGCTGCATGTCATGCGGGCGCTGAGCGAATTGCTTCGCAACAACATCTTCTTCAACCGGAAGAACCTCTATTTGAAGCCCGGCGTGCGCGAAAAGCTTTTAGCGCAGCACATCGCGATCGGGGAGGCCGTGATCGCGGAGGATCCGGTGCGCGCAGAGAAGGCCGCCGGCGATCACATCGGCTTCGTTTTCGACACGGTCGCTGAACTTCAGCGGGCGGACGCGCGACGCGATACATCATTGCTGCGTGCGCGGCGGACCGATCTGCTCGCTGGCTGACGTCACGGGGAGCTGGCGGCTGCCTAGCTCAAGCAGGCGAAATCCAAACGGAAATCAAACAGTTTTGGATCGGCAGCTCAATCTCGCCGCCACCATTTCGCCGCAACCTATTCACTTGGGCTTCATACGGCCGCCATTATCCCTCAGCGCATACGGGTTAGCTTGGTATTGGTCCTAATGCGGCAATCGCCGGATTTCCAACTAAGAAGAACGCCCAAAGCAAAAACGATTCGCGGCGCCTTCCGGAGCGCCGCAATAATTCGAGGGAACAGCATGAAATCTACCCGACACGCGATCATGGCGGCGGCTTCGCTGCTGGCAGTCATGGCCGCGGCGCCGACACTGGTTCGCGCCGATGATCAACGTCCACCGCGCGACAACAACGGCCGCGACGACAACGGGAAGCGGCCCGGCAAGGGCGAGCGCGATGGCCAAGGCGATCATGGCGGCGATCGCGGCGGCAGGGAGCGCGGACAGCAGCACGGCGGTCAACAGCAGGGTCAGCAACAGAAGGGGCCGGAGGACGATCGCGGCCGCCAAAAGCAGGGCCAGCAGCAGGACCGCCAGCGCGACCAAGGCGAGAGATTTCAGAAGCAGTTCGGTGGCGGCAATCGTCCCCAGGACAATCCGAACGCTGGTAATCCGATGCAGAAAAATCAGCAGCGGCAGCAACCGGTCGTGAACACGCCTGACCGCGGTCCGCCGCAGCAACAGCAGAAGCCGGATAGCGCTCCGCAGCCGCCGAAGCAGCAGCAGGCTCAACCGCAGCAGCCGCCTCAGCAGAAGCAGCAGCCCTTCGACGGCAAGCCGAAGAACTTCAACGATCAGTTCGGCGGCAAGGGTAACGACCGCAACGGCAACGACCGGAACGCCAATGATCGCAACAAGCCCGACAATTCGAAGCAGTTCGGCGGGCGGGATCGCGATCGTGATCAGCAGCCGGGCCCCGGCTCCAATCCGCAGCCTAATCGTCCCGTCGTCGACAAGCCCGGCAATCGCCCGCAGTTAGATGATCGGCGAGGTCCGTTCGGAGGCGGTGGCCAGCCTGCGCTCAACAGGCCCGGCGAGCAGAAACGGCCGCTTTCTGCGGACGAAGCCAAACGGCGCTTCGAAAGCATGCGCGGACAGCGCAAGGAAGTGAAGATCGACGGCGGCAAGGGCACCGTCATCGAAGAGCCGGGCAACCGCCGCATCATCAAAGAGAACAATCGCATCGTCATCCAGCACGACGAGACGGAACGTCTGCGTCGCGTGGCGCCCAACGCACGTTTTCAGAAGGGCAAGGGCGGCACGAACGTTTCGATCATCGAGCGGCCGGGCGGCATCAAGGTCTACTCGGAGACGGATCAGCATGGCCAGCTTCTGCGCCGCTATCGCCGCGGGCCGGATGGGCGCGATGTGATCATCATCGACAATCGCCGCAGAGGCCGCGACAACGGCAAGGACTTCGCGAAGGGTGTCGGCATCGGCATCGGCGTCGTTGCCGGAGCAGCGATCCTGCATTCGATTCTCGATGTGCCGCCGCCACGCGTTCGCATTCCGCGCGAGAAGTACATCGTCGATTACGGCCGGGCGAGCGATGAAGATGTCTACGAGGCTTTGAGCGCGCCGCCGGTCGATGAGTTCGAGGATCGCTACACGCTCGATGAAATCCGCGCGACGGCTCCTCTTCGCGATCGCATGCGCCGCATCGACCTCGACGACATCACGTTCGAGTTCGGGTCATGGGATGTCGATCCCAGCCAGTACCGGAAGCTCGAGCGCATCGCGCGCGGCATGAACCGGATCATCGACCGCAATCCGAATGAGGTCTTCATGATCGAAGGCTATACGGATGCGGTGGGCTCGGAAGAAGACAACCTTTCGCTGTCGGACCGGCGCGCGGAGTCGGTTGCTACGGTTCTGACCGAAGAGTTCGGCGTGCCGTTCGAAAACCTGACGACGCAGGGCTACGGCGAAGAGTATCTGAAAGTGCCGACGCAGGCTGCGGAGCGCTTGAACCGCCGCGTTGCCGTGCGCCGCATCACGCCGCTGCTCGCGCGCGACTAGTCGAGACTTCGACTTTTCGAGAAGAGATGAAGGGGGTGCATTGCGCGCCCCCTTTTTCTTTGCCGATGCCGCTGATGCTAGTGCGATGCCGCCGGGCGCCAGCCTGCAGCTGCGGCTTCGTCCTGCGAGCAGAACCAGCGCTTGCCGCGGCGCTCGTCCATTTTGACCTTCTCGTACCAGGGGTCCCACGGCATGTGGTAGATGCGGCCGTTGGCAGAAACGTTGCCCTTGATCGCGCAGCCATTGGGCGCGACGGCTTCGGCCACTTGCCAGCCATTGCGGCGGAATTCCCAGGGCGCTTGTGCGGGGCCCTGCCAAACGCCGATTTTTTGTTTGCGGGCTTCTGCTTCGACGGCGACGTAGGACGTCGAATATTTGACGAAGGCCCAAGCTAGCCCCGCGCGCACCATCGCTTCTTCGATGTTCATGCCATCGACGAAGCAGGTGGCGAGTGTCCGGCGATAGCGGTCGGTGCCGGTGCGATCGCAGGCGACATCCTGGCTCTCGGCCAACTTCCGCAGCATGGCAGCGGCAGCCTTTCCGCACGCCCACGTGCCGCCATTCGCGGTTTGGCAGGTCTGCGTGGTTTCCGGCGCATCGATGCCTTCGAGACGAACTCGGACGCCGCCGACATCGAGCGTGTCGCCGTCAACGACTCGGCCTAAACCCGAAATGATTGCCGGTTGATCGCCCTCAGGCGCCGTGGTCGCGACGGCAGCAATTGGCGGAAGCGACAGGAGAAAGAGCGCACCGGCCGCTAGGCAAGTGCGCGATAGTAATTGCGGGAAAGACGGCTTTGGCATTCCGGCAGTGTGCTCTGATTCATGAGGCGCAACCTCGGCGAAGTTATGGCGGAATTATGCAACCTCGGAGTGATACTACAACCGCCGGAAAAGAAATCCCCGCCCCTCAGCATGGGGGTACAATCGAGCCGTCTAAACTGAGTAGGAGATGTCATGTTTGGCGAGCCGGGCGCTGAAAGCGGGGCATTTGGACCTTGCGCGGCCAAGGGTTTACGGCGCGTAAGTGACACAATTCACGCCGATATTCCGAGCCGCTTCGCGCGGCCCTTTCGCCGCTCTTAAGAGGACTGCATGTCGTACAATTCCGCGCCGCCTCCGCTGCCGCCGTCGGTTCGGCCGAGCTTCGAGCGCGCACCGCTTGGTTCGGGTCCCCGCCGTACGCCGCCGCCGGGAGGCGGAGGGCGCCACCGGAGGCCGCCCGAACGGCGCAGCGGGCTGTGGAGCAGCGTGCTGTACGCGAGCCTGCTGCTCGTAGCCGTCGTGGTTGGCAGCGCCGGATACCTGCTCCTCAACCCGCCGAGCGATCTCATTCGCCAACAGATCAGCGAGCAAGTGAAGGCCCGGACGGGGCGGGACCTCGTCATCGCTGGGCCGGCGTCATTCAAGCTCTTTCCAGCGATCGGGATTTCGTTGAAGGACGTCTCGCTCTCCGGGCCGCCGGGTATGGCAGGCCGGTTCCTCACGGCGAGCGCGCTCGAGGCCAGCGTCGATCCCATGTCGCTTCTGCAGCGGCAGCCGAAGATTACCGGGGTGACGCTCAAAGATCCGACGCTGGAGCTGCGCGTCGACAGCCAAGGCCGCAAGAACTGGAAGTTCGCTGACGCCCCTGCCCCGACACGGTTGGCCGAGTTGCAGCTGCGCGGCACGCAGAGCGATGCCGCTCCCATCATGGTCGCCATGGCCGAAGAAGCTACCGGCTCGGCCCGTGATGCAGGCGACCTGCAGATCGAGCAGGTGACGCTACAGAACGGCACGTTCCGCTTCATCGACGAGCGTTCGGGCAAGACTTCGGATGTGACGCAGGTGAATGCGTCTCTGGCGCTTCCCTCGCTCGCCAGTCCGCTCGTTGCCGGCGGCAATTTCGTTTGGCGCAAGCAGCGGCTGGATTTCGATGGAAAGGTTGCCGGCGTTCGCGAGCTTGCGGCCGAGAGGCCCGCGCACCTCACGTTCAACGCGAAAAATGCTCTGGTCGCCGCATCCTATGACGGCGGCCTGGTGGTGAAAGACGGCGCCTTCCTCGATGGTCAGGTCAGAGCGCAGTCGGATTCGGCGCGCGAGCTTGCGACGTGGTTCGGCACCGCGCTGCCGCCGGTCACAGGTTTTGGGCCGATGTCGGTCAAGGGCACGCTGAAGACGGCGGGCAACGTCACCATGTTCTCGGATGCGCAATTCGCGCTCGATGATACGGCGGCGTCCGGGACGATCAAGATCACGACGGGCGGTGTCAGGCCGTATGTCGAGGCGGATCTTGCCATCGCGCAACTCGATCTCAACAAATACCTGACGGGCGCTGCGATCGGCACGGTCGCGAGAGAAGGAGCGCCCGCCGCATCCGAGCCTGAGCCTGAGGCCGCCTCACCGGCCGAGGTCAGGCAGCCGAAGCCCGCGACGCCAGATCAGATCGAGCGATTGCTGCAGGGCTCGAAAGTCTACGGCATGCAGCAGCGGCTCGGCTGGTCGAGCGAGCAATTGAACCTGACGCTGCTCGGCGTCGCCGACGGCAACGCGCACGTCAGCGTCGAGAAGCTGCGTTTCCGGAACATGACGATCGGCAAGTCGTCGGCCGATGTTTCGGTGAAGAACCTCGCGATGCAGGCGAAGTTCGACAAGATCGCTCTTTATGATGGCCGTGGTACCGGCGCCGTCACCATCAACGGATCGTCGGGAAGCGCCGATATCGGCGCGAACTTCAAATTCGACAGCGTATCCGCGCTGCCGTTCCTGAAGGATTCGGCCAACTTCGGGTGGATCTCGGGGGACGCCAACGTCACGCTCAACGTGACGGCGAATGGCGCGAGCCAGTTGCAGCTCATCGAGAGCCTCAATGGCACGGCCGGGTTCCAGTTCGCCGATGGCGCCATCGTCGGCTTCAACCTACCGGGCGCCGTGCATGGGCTGACGCAGGGGAACCTCTCGGGCTTCAGGACCTCGCCGTCGGAGAAGACAGACTTCAGCGCGCTCAGCGCGACATTCACGATCACGAATGGCGTGGCGCAGAATCAAGACCTGCAGCTCTTGAGCCCGATGCTGCGGGTGACGGGTGCGGGCATGGCGCGGATGCCGGAGCGAACGGTCGATTACACGATCCGGCCCAAGCTCATCGCGGCGGCGGAAGGCCAGCAGGGCGACGCCACGTCGGGGCTCGAGGTGCCCGTGCACATTACGGGCTCGTGGGACAAGCCCTCCTATCGGCCGGACTTCAAAGCCGTGCTGTCGGACAAGGACAAGACGGTCGAGACGATCAAGGAGATCGGCAAGAAGTTCAAAGGCAAGAATCCCGACCAGATCGTGGATCAGCTCTTCGGCAAGAAGGCTGACGAGGATCCGACGAGTTCAGCTGCCGCCAATAAGAAGAAGGCAAAAGACCTGCTCAACAAGTTCCTCGGAAAAGGTGACGAATAGCGTGCAGGATTGTCGCGGTTTCGCCGTCGCGCGGCGGGTGTTTTAACCGCTGTTAAGTCGTCGAAACCCCACACTTAAAAAAAATCCGCGTAGGGGGCAAAAAGCTCTTGCGTAGGGGGGGCGTTGGCCTCATATGCACCCTCTCTCGTCTGTCCACCTGCCAACATGGTCGAGGTTTTCCAGAGCCAATGAGGTAAGGAGCGGGCGAGTCAAACCTATCTGCTGGTTGGGGAGGGTCACATGGCCTTTAATGACACCCTCTTCCAATTGGGGATGGACTTGACTCGTTCAAGCACCGCCCAAGAGGAAGATTTTTCGCGCGCTGCGTTCACTACGGAAGCCGAGGACTCCACGAGGAGTTCGACTACTGGCCACAGCGTAAGTAGTGCAGGGACTACGATCTTTATCGATCTTCACGGCGCTCAGCGCCTCGACGACGTCAAGTCGGCCGAGCGTGCGATGAAGCGCGCCGTCGAGAACATGGGCCTTACGCTCAAGAGCGTGCACCTCAACCGCGTCGCCGGTGGCGGCGTGTCGGGTGTCGCGGTCCTGGGTTCGGGCCAGCTCTCTTTGCAGACGTGCTCGCGGACGGGCTTTGCTGCCGTCGACGCACGCGGATGCGCGGGTCTGAAGCCCTCGTCGGCTCTGCTCGCGCTTGCGCAGGCGTTCGGCGCTCGCGAGGCCGTCATCCGCCGCCGCCGCACGGCTGCCGACCTGACCGTTCCGGCGCTGCAGATGGTGCCGCAGCAGGCATCGCGGAAGGCTCCGCGCCAGAAGGTTCAGGCGAGACAAGCGGCGTAGGCCGCTTAGCCATCCAGACGAGAGATACAAGCCGCGACCGGGGTGCCCCGTTCGCGGCTTTTTCGTATCTGGGGCGGCTTAGCCGACGTGGCCTTCGCTGAGGCGGGCGACTTCCTTGGGCGGCTCGGCGGCCTTCAGGGCTTCCGTCGGCAGGAGGGATGCGCCGGCCGTCGGCGCCAGCTTCCGGAAGAACAGGACCGAGGACACCGACACGATCGCGATCAGGATGAAGACCGGCGGGAAGTGACCGGCATCGATGGCGCTGCCGCCCTTGAAGTACAGCATGCCTTCAAGGCCGATGGCGGCGATGGTGACGCCGACCGAGCCTGACAGCTCCTGGCAGACGACGGCGAAGCTCGTCGCGGAGCTCAGCCTCTCCGGCGGCACGTCGGCGTAGGCCAGCGTGTTGACGCTCGTGAACTGAAGCGATCGCGAGAGGCCGCCCAAGAGGAACAGTCCCACGATCAGAAGCGCCGGCGTCGAGTTCGAGAACAGCGACGGGAGCGCTGCGAAGAGGCTCGAAATGACGGCGTTCCACATCAGCACCCGGCGGAAGCCGTAGCGGCGGATGATCGTTGCGGCCTGGGTCTTCATGAACATCGCGCCGACGCCGGTCGCGAACGTCATGAGACCCGATTGGAAGGCCGTCATGCCGAAGGCGGATTGGAACATCAGCGGCAGCAGGAAGGGGCCGGCGCCGAGGCCCGTGCGGAAGAGGAAGCCGCCGACGACGCCGGCGCGATAGGTCGGGATGGCGAGCAGGCGCAGGTCGATAATGGGTCTCTCGGCATTCAAGGCGTGCCAGACGTAGGCGCCGAGCAACGCGCCTCCCGTGGCCGTGATGAGGAACACGGTCTCGCGCTCAACGAGGCCGAGGCCCATCAGCGTGACGCCGGTCAGGAACATCGACAGGCCCGGGCCGATCAGGAGGAAGCCGCGCAGGTCGAACGTGCCGGTGACCTTCTCGCGGACATCCGGGATGAAGCGGGTGATCAACATGAGGCCGACGATGGCGACCGGGATGTTGATCCAGAAAATCCAGCGCCAGTTGAAGTAGGTAGTAATGAAGCCGCCGAGCGGCGGGCCCATGACGGGTCCGACGAGAGCCGGGACGGTCAGCCAGGCGATGGCGCCGATCATGTCGGCCTTCGGAATCGTGCGCAGCACGATGAGGCGGCCGACGGGCGTCATCATCGCACCGCCGATACCCTGAAGGATGCGGGCGGCGACGAGCGAGCCCAGGTCGGTCGAGAGGCCGCAGGCAATCGAACCAGCGGAGAACACAACCATCGCGGCGCGAAAGACGTTCTTGGCTCCGAAGCGGTCGGCCATCCAGCCCGAGGCCGGGATGAAAACGGCCAGCGCCAAGAGGTATGTCGTGAGCGCCAGTTTAAGATGAATCGGGTTGGCGTTCAGATCCTTGGCGATCGCGGGTAAGGATGTGGCGAGCACCGTCGCATCCAGGTTCTCCATAAAGAGAGCCGTGGCAACGATGAGCGGAATGAGATTGCGGCGGAAAAGTTCTGTCATTTCTGGTGTCTGGTATGCAGTCAACGCCTGACCGGCAAGAGTTCCGCCGTGCGGCTTTCGCAGGTCTCCATTGCGAAAAGGTGCGGCATAA
This sequence comes from Hyphomicrobium sp., assembly GCF_035687085.1. Classification (GTDB taxonomy): domain Bacteria; phylum Pseudomonadota; class Alphaproteobacteria; order Rhizobiales; family Hyphomicrobiaceae; genus Hyphomicrobium_B. The sequence continues at coordinate 90,892 of NZ_DASRYS010000012.1, forward strand.
GCCACTCGTTCCGGCGGGGATAGGGTCCAATTACCCCGTTGAGTGGTGCATGCCCATTGTACCTAAGCTATGCGCGAATAGCAGTCCGGCCTCTCAAACCGGCATTCGGCGACAAAACAAACAACAGCATGGCTCTCTTGAGACCACTACTCGTCTCCCGAGGCCTTAACTGTGACTCTCGGGGAAACGCATCGCATGACGACGAGCAAGGTCATTACGGCTGACGAGGCCATCGCCCGCATCGGCGATAATGCTGTCATCACGACCACGGGTTTTGTTCAAAGCTGCATTCCCGAGGCGCTGCATGCCGCGCTCGAGAAACGGTTCGTGGAAACGAAATCGCCGCGCGATCTGACGTTGATCATGTGCGCGGGCGCCGGCGACAGCAAAGGGCTCGGCACCGGGCGGCTCCATCACGAGGGTCTGCTGAAGCGCGTGATCGCGGCCAACTTCGGACGCATGCCGAAGGTTGCGCAGGCGGCCCAGGAAGACAAAATCCAGGGCTACAACCTGCCCCAGGGCGTCATTTCAAAACTCTATCGCAGCTGCGCCTCGGGAAGCCCGGGTCTCTTCACGCGCGTCGGCTTGCACACCTACGTCGATCCGCGTCTCGGTGGCGGCAAAGTCAATACGAAGACGAAGGAAGACCTCGTCAAGCTCGTCGAAGTCGATGGCAAGGAATGGCTGTTCTATAAGGCGACGCCGATCGACGTCGCCCTCATCCGCGCGACGAGCGCCGATCCGCTCGGCAATCTCAGCATGGAAAAGGAGTGCCTGACGCTCGACGTGCTGGCGCAGGCGATGGCCGCGCACAACAACGGCGGCATCGTCATTGCGCAGGTCGAACGCATCGTCGCGGAAGGCTCGATCAAGCCGAAGGACGTGAAGGTTCCGGGCATTCTCGTCGATTGCGTGGTCGTTGCCGATCCGCCCGAGATGCATCGCATGAACTACGGCGTCATATACGATCCGGGTCTTGCGGGCGAAGTGCGCGTGACCGTTGACAGCCTGCCGACGATGGCACTCGATGAACGCAAGATCATCGCGCGGCGCGCGGCATTCGAGCTGCCGCCCAATGGCGTGATCAATCTCGGCGTCGGCGCTCCCGACGGCGTTGCCAACGTCGCCAACGAAGAGAAGGTGACGCCCTACCTCGTCATGACGACGGAAGCCGGTGCGGTCGGCGGCGTGCTGGCCGGCGGATCGAGTTTCGGATCGTCAGCGAACGCCCATTCGATTGTCGATCAGAACCAGATGTTCGACTTCTATCATGGCGGCGGTTTGGATCTGACCTGCCTCGGCATGGCGGAATGCGACAGCCTTGGCAACGTCAACACCAGTAAATTCGGCGGCAAGCTCAACGGCTGCGGCGGCTTCATCGACATCTCGCAGAACGCGCGTGCGGTTGTTTTCGCGGGCACGTTCACGGCGGGCGGCCTCAAGGTCGCGATCGAGGACGGCAAGCTGCGCATCCTGCAGGAAGGCCGCGCCCGCAAATTCGTGAAGCAGGTCGAACAGGTGACGTTCTCCGGCCAGTACGCCGCGCAGAAATCGCAGCCTGTGCTTTATGTTACCGAGCGGTGCGTGTTCCAGCTCACCGATCATGGCCTCGAGCTCATCGAAGTGGCGCCGGGTATCGATATCGAGCGCGATATTCTCGCGCACATGGCCTTCAAGCCGCACATCCATTCGCCGGTGGCGATGAACCCGCGGATCTTCATGGATGAGCCGATGGACCTGCTGGCCGACCTCCAGAACAAGCATCTGAAGGATCGCGTGAGCTTCGATGCGGAGCGCAATATCCTCATGCTCGATCTCGAAGGCTGGAGCGTTCGCAAGAAGGCAGACATCGCCGACTTGAAGAAGGTGATCGTCGAAGCCTGCCAGGCGATCGGCCGCCGCGTGGACGTCGTCATCAATCAGGCCAGCTGCCGGATCGCGGAGGATCTCTACGACGAGTATGCCGACATGGTCGCTTATGTGACGAAGCACCATTATGGCCGGACGGCACGCTACGCGACGAGCACCCTCACCCGCCATCGGTTGCAGGAAGCCTTGCGGCGGCGCGGGCTCGATACGCACGTCTACGCCAACGCGACCGAAGCGTTTGAATTCCTGCAGCGGCAAGCGGCGGAATAAATTTCCCGCCCGGGGATCGTCCGTACGGGAACAGCTTTCAATAGATTGTGGCGCATGGCTCACATGCGCCACAAGTTCATGCGGCACTTGATGGAGATGAGGCGCGTCGCCATTTGTTGGCGACCTCATCCCATCGGGTGCATTCATGGAACACAGTGTTTTTCGAGTCCTCGACGACAGCGGTATCGAACGCGAAGGCGGGCGGCAGAATAGCGGCCTGACCAATGACGCGGCGCTGCTCGACTCTTACAGCAACACAGTTGTCGATGTGGTCGACGCGGTTTCGCCGGCCGTGGTGCATGTTCAGGTTCGCAGCTCGCGCGGCGGGCGCCATGGACAGGGCTCGGGCAGCGGCGTCATCGTTTCGCCCGACGGGCTCATTCTGACCAACAACCACGTCATCGACGGCGCGCAGACGATCACGCTCGCGCAAGGCGATGGACAGCGGTTCGGCGCGCGCCTCATTGGGCGCGATCCCGATACCGATCTTGCCGTTTTGCGCGCGGAGACGACCGAGCGGCTGAAGTTCGCGCGGTTAGCTGATTCCAAGAAGCTGCGTCCGGGTCAGATCGCGATCGCCATCGGCAATCCGCTCGGCTTTCAATCGACGGTCACGGCTGGGATCATCAGCGCGGTCGGGCGTTCGCTTCGCGCCGAGAACGGCCGCCTGATCGACGACATCGTGCAGACCGATGCGGCGCTCAATCCGGGCAATTCCGGCGGGCCGCTCGTCAATTCGTCGGGCCACGTTATCGGCATCAACACGGCGACCATCATGGGCGCGCAAGGGCTGTGCTTCGCGGTTGCTTCGAACACGGCGGAATACGTGCTGACGCAGATCTTGAGCCATGGACGCGTGCGGCGGGCTGTGATGGGCATCGTTGCCGAGCACGTGGGGCTGCCGCAGCGCATTCGCCACGAGTTCGGCCTCACCCAGACCGGCGCCATCGGAATTCGCGGCGTGCAGAACGGTGGTCCGGCCGAAGCTGCGGGTATGAAAGCCGGTGACATCCTGGTCGCGCTCGACGGCGTCGCGATCTCCAGCGTCGACGATGTTGCGCGCGTGCTCGATCACAAGCACATCGCGCAGAAGGCGATCGTCACGGTGATCCGCGGAGCTGAAAAGCTCGAGTTTCCGATCGTGCCGGAAGAGCGGAGTTAGAGTTTCGTTTGGCGCACGGCGACTCCGCTCCGCGGAGCCGGCCGCCGTGCGCGGAAGAATGTGATTACTCCCGCGTCAGGCCTTTGGCGGCGAGTTCTTCGAGGTATTGGCCCCAGCGCTGGTCCTTCTCGCGGCCAATGAGGTGCAGATAGCCCCAAGTGAAAAGGCCAGTGTTGTGGCCGTCGTCGAAGGTGATGCGCGTCGCGTAATTGCCGACGGGGCTGAGGCTCGTGATCTTCACGTGCTTCTTCCTCGGCACCGTGATGCGCTGTTCGGGCGAGTGGCCTTGCACCTCGGCCGAGGGGCTGACGACGCGCAGGAATTCGGCCGGTAGATCGAACGAGCGGCCATCGGGGAACGCGGCCTTCAGAAGCTTGCCGCCGTCGGCGATTTCGAGAACGGGCGGCGGGGACAGCGTTCCCTTGGCGCGCTCGACCTCGGCCCATGCGCGTGCCGCCAGATCGCGGAAAATTCCGGCATGAGCGCTTTCGGGCGCGGCGACGGTGACCGGCTTGCCGCTGTCGGACGTCTCGCGGATATCCATGTGGAGCGGCACTTCACCCAGGAATGGCACGCCGAATTTCGCTGCTTCGTCGCGCGCGCCACCATGGCCGAACACGTCCGAGCGCTCACCGCACTTGGGGCAGAGGAAGTAGCTCATGTTCTCGATGATGCCGAGGATCGGCACTTCGACGCGCTTGAACATGGCGATGCCTTTGCGGGCATCGATGAGCGCGAGGTCTTGCGGCGTCGAGACGATGACGGCGCCCGAGAGCGGAACGCTCTGCGAGATCGTCAGCTGTACGTCGCCGGTGCCGGGCGGCATGTCGATGATGAGAACATCGAGTTCGCCGGTCGTGCCTGCCCAGTCGGTGTCGCGCAGCATCTGTCCCAGCGCCGATACGACCATGGGCCCGCGCCAGACGACGGGGGTTCCTTCATCGACGAGGAAGCCCATCGACATGACTTTCAGGCCCCAGCCTTCGAGCGGTTTGATGACCTTGCCGTTCGTCACCTGCGGCTTGCCGGTGATGCCGAGCAGGCGCGGCTGCGAGGGGCCGTAGATGTCGGCATCGACGATGCCGACCTTCATGCCGATGGCCTGGAGGCCGAGCGCCAGGTTAACGGCAACGGTCGATTTGCCGACGCCGCCTTTGCCCGAGGCGACAGCGATGACGTGCTTCACGCCAGGGATGCTTTGCGCCTTAGCGGCAGGGTTTGCGCCGGCCGCGGCGGCCTGACGGGGACCTGCGGCGTCGCCCGTGGCGCCCTTCGCGCGCGCTTCCTGCACGCGCGGGTGCTCAGGCGTCTGCCCTGGCCTTGGGCCCGACATCGCCTTAATGGCGCCAGCAGGGGCTTTGGGCGGCGGCGGGGCTTGGCGTGCCTGCCCGCCCTGGGCTTCGGCCGTCAGCACGGCCGTGACGCCGGTGACGCCTGGAAGATCGGCCACGACCTTTTCGGCGGCGAGGCGCAGCTGTTCCAGCTCTTCGGCGCGGCTCGCCGGGATCGTTATCGAAAAATAGGGATGGTCGTCCTTGATGAAGATCTCGGACACGAGGCCCAAATCGACAATGTTGCTTTCGAGGTCAGGACCTTTGACCCGACGCAGGGCAGCGAGCACCTGTGTCTTATCGATTGGCATGAGCATCTCCCGGGGGCGCCGAAGCAGCGCCGCATGTTATCCGCGCGATATAAGTCCGTGCGGCCTTGGTGGAAAGGACCATTGTGGGCTTAAGCCGCCAGACATCAGATATTTCCGCGACTTGCGCACTTTCAGCGGGAACCCTAATCGTTGCCCATGCCTACTTCCCATCAGATCCTCGGCGTCATTCTGGCTGGCGGGCGCTCGCGCCGTTTTGGTGGCGGCGACAAGGGGCTGGCCGATCTTCACGGGCAATCGATCCTGGCGCGCGTCATCGCGCAGTTTCGGCCTCAGGTCGGGCGGCTGATCCTCAGCGTCAACGGCGATCCGGGCCGGTTTGCCGAATTCGGCCTCGAGACGATTGCGGATGATGAGAATGCGGAGCGCGGGCCGCTGAGCGGCCTACTCGCGGCGATGAACTGGGCGGCGGCGCATGGGCCCGAAAGCGAAGCGATTGCCACCGTATCAGCCGACGTTCCGTTTCTGCCCAATGATTTCGTGGCGAAGCTCGACGCCGCACGGGGCGACGGCGTTGCGATTGCTGTCTCCGGCGAGCGGCGGCATCCGACGATTGCAATCTGGCCGATGCATGCGCGGGCAAATGTTGCAGAAGCCCTCAATCGCGGCACGCTGAGCGTCGATAAGCTCGCGGCCAGTCTCAATGCTGTTGCGGTCGACTTTCCAATGCGCAACATTCATGGGGTCAAGGCCGATCCGTTCTTCAACATCAATACGGCGGACGATCTTGCCGCCGCCCGCGCTCTTCTCGCACGACCCAAAGAAGGAAAATAACAATGGGCAAAGCGTTCCGGCCGGGTCATTCGCTGCCGCTCTTCGGCGTCGCCGGATGGTCGAACTCGGGCAAGACGACACTGATCGAAAAGCTGACGCGGCACTTCGCGGGGCAAGGGCTGCGCGTCGCCACGATCAAGCATACGCACCACAAGTTCGATATCGATACGCCGGGCAGCGATACGGCGCGGCACCGGGCAGCGGGCGCTGCGGAGACAGCCATCGTCTCCGGCTCGCGTGTTGCCGTGATCGAAGAAATCGATACCGCGGGCGAGCCGTCGCTCGAGACCGTTGCCAGCCGGCTCAATCCGTCCGACATCATCCTGGTTGAAGGCTATAAGTCGGCCAACATTCCGAAAATCGAGGTGCGGCGCGCGGCGGTGGCGACAGAGAAGCTTCTCGCCAACGGCGATGCGATGGTTCTCGCCATCGCGGCCGATTATGAGGTCGATGCGCACGGCAAGCCGGTGTTCGACCTCAACGATATCGACGGTATCGCGGGGCTCATCGCCGACACGCTCGGGCCTTTCGCGCGGGTGGCCGAGCGGGCTTAGGATTGGCCGCTGAAGCTTGAGAACGTGCGCAGCAACTCATTGTTCAGGAAAGCAAAAACGAGCAGCCAGAGGATGGATGCTGCGACAAAACCGAAGACGAAGTAAGCCGTTGGACTTCTCATGTTTTCCTCCCGCCGCCCCCGATTTCATACGACCTATGACGGGCTTATGCGAGGTCCGAACTTGCCTCTGAGCCCCGGAGGTACGATATGAACGCCGTGGGACCTTTCTCCGGAGATTTGCACATGCTGGGCACGCCTGCCCGAACGAACGAACAGCCGCTTATCGATCCCTTCGGCCGCGCCATCGAGTATTTGCGCGTGTCGGTGACGGACCGGTGCGACTTTCGCTGCGTTTACTGCATGAGCGAACACATGAATTTCCTGCCGAAGCGGGATCTTCTGACGCTGGAAGAACTCGACCGGCTGTGTGCGGCGTTCATCCGGCAGGGCGTCAAAAAGCTGCGCATCACGGGCGGCGAGCCTTTGGTGCGGCGCAACATTCTTTGGCTGTTCCGCGCGCTCGGGCGGCACCTGGAGACGGGCGCGCTCGAAGAGCTCACCCTGACGACGAACGGCAGCCAGCTCGAGAAGCATGCGCGTGACCTCTATTCAGCGGGCGTGCGGCGCATCAACGTTTCGCTCGATACGCTCGATCCGGTGAAGTTCAAGGCCGTGACCCGCTGGGGCGATCTCGCGAATGTTCTGCGTGGCGTCGATGCGGCGGAAGCGGCCGGCATTCACGTGAAGTTCAATGCCGTTGCCTTGAAGGGCATCAACGAAGACGAGATCGAGGATCTCATCCGCTTCGCGCATGGCCGCGGGGCCGATCTGACGTTGATCGAGACGATGCCGCTCGGCGATATCGGCGAGGACCGGACGGATCAGTATTTGCCCCTGTCGATCGTTCGCGCACGGCTCTTGGACCGGTTCACGCTGGAAGATAACCCGTATCGCACGGGTGGGCCTGCGCGTTATGTGACCGTGAAGGAGACGGGCGGCCGGCTCGGCTTCATTACACCGCTTACGCACAATTTCTGCGAGAGCTGCAACCGCGTGCGCGTGACGTGCACGGGCCAGCTCTACATGTGCCTCGGGCAGGAAGACGACGCGGATCTGCGCGCGCCGCTCCGGGCGTCAGCCGACGATACGTTGCTCGATGCGGCGATCGTCGAAGCCATCTCGCGCAAGCCCAAGGGCCACGACTTCGTCATCGACAGGCGGACGAAGAAGCCTTCCGTCGGCCGCCATATGAGCGTGACCGGCGGCTAAACCCGGCTTTCGCAGCAATCCTTCAGGCGAGCACACTTTTCACGAGCTGCTTGATCTGCTCGAGCGTGAAGGGCTTGGGGATGGACAGCAGTTTGGCCACCTTGAGCCTTGCGGCGCGATCGAGCTGATCGGAAAAGCCCGACATCAAGACGATCGCCAGCGCCGGCTTCAAACGCAGCGCCTTTTCGGCCAGCGAGATGCCGTCGAGCTGGGGCATATCCACATCGGTGATGAGGATATCGTAGGCAGCGCCGTTCGCGGTGAGCTGTTCGAGCGCTTCGAGGCCGTCCTGCGTGACGTGGACCGAATGGCCATCGGCGGCGAGCGCCCGCCTGACGAGGTCGCGAACCGCAGCATCATCATCCGCGAGCAGGATCGTCGCCATGGCTTGCGCCCCCCTCTTTTTGTTTGCGCATGGCGACTCGCGTTCCGCGAGCCGGCCGCCATGCGCGGAAGTGTGGTTGCGCATGGCGACTCGCGTTCCGCGAGCCGGCCGCCATGCGCGGAAGTGTGGTTGCGCATGGCGACTCGCGCTCGCTGAGCCGCTGCCATGCGCGGGAAGTGTGGTTGCGCACGACGACCCAGCGTTCCGCTAGACGGCGCGCCATGCGCAGAAAGACTTGTTTCGCGACGCTAGTCGACGAGGCGGCCTACGAACGGCAACTCCCTGTAGCGGTGCGCGACGTCCATGCCGTAGCCGACGACGAACACGTTTTCACATTCGAAAGCACAGTAGTCGGGCTCAATCGATACGGCGCGCGGAGCCTTCTTGTCGAGCAATACGCACGTTTCGATGCGCGTCGCGCCACGGGCTGCGATCAAATCCTTGGCAAAAGCGAGCGTCCGGCCGGAATCGAGAACATCATCGATGAGGATCACGTGGCGGTTCTGAACATCGAGATCCAGATCGCGCAGGATCGTCACCTGGCCCGCGGATTCCTTTCTCTTGCGGTAGCTGGACAGGGTCAGGAAGTCGACTTCGGGCGAAACGCCCGCTGCATAGAGTGCGCGCAGCAAATCGGCCGCGAAAACGAAGCTGCCCTTCAAAACCGGCACGACCAGAAGGTTCTTTGGCGCCTTGCCCGCGATTTGGGCAGCCAGCACCTGGAGGCGCGCTTGAATATCCTCAGCAGAAAAAATCGTTTCAACCGTCTGCTCGGCATTTAAATCGGGCATTTATCTATCCTGTCCTTCCAGGGCGGCCCTCGAAGCGGACCCTGAAGATCCTGTGTACACGACCGCGCCACAATCGTAATCGATTGATCATTGTGTCCGCGACGTGTCTATACGTTGCGGACCTCGCAAAGTGCTCCGGATATCCACTGCCAAGGCAAACACCTCTTGATTCGCTTGACGAATGTCGGACTGAAATACGACAGAGGGCCCGAGGTGCTGCAGGATGTGACCTTCCATCTGCGGCCGGGCTCGTTTCACTTTTTGCATGGTGAATCCGGGGCGGGTAAGTCGTCGCTGCTCCGGCTGATGTTCATGTCGCTGCATCCGAACCGCGGGGAAATCCGGATGTTTGGTGAGGACGTGACGCGCGTCAGGCCGCAAAAGCGCGCGCAGATGCGCCGGCGCATCGGCATCGTCTTTCAGGATTTCAGGCTGCTCGACCATTTGACCGTCTGGGAGAATGTCGCGTTGCCATTGCAGGTGGTCGGCAAAAAGCCTTCCGACTACCGCGAGGACGTGACGGATCTTCTGCAATGGGTCGGTCTTGGCGACCGGATGTATGCTAATCCCTCCGTTCTCTCGGGCGGCGAAAAGCAGCGCGCGGCGATCGCGCGGGCGGTTATCGGCAAGCCGGAAGTGCTGCTTGCCGACGAGCCGACGGGTAACGTCGATCCGCAGATGGCGCGCCGTCTGCTTCGTCTCTTCGTGGAATTGAACAGATTGGGTACCTCCGTCGTGATCGCAACCCACGATCATCAGCTGATGCGGCAGTTCAAAGCGCCGCGCATTGAGGTTCATAAGGGCCATGTCCGGATCATCTAGCCGCTATCCCGGACGCGTCGAGCCGGCCATGCCGCTCCCGGCCTACGATCCCTATGACGAGCCCGTGACAGGCGTGACGGCGCGCACTGCTGGCTATCCGCCGGCCTACGCTGATGCCGAACCGACGGCCGCGGCGGAAGACCCCCAGCGCGGTCTCAAGCCGCCGGCGCGTGACCGCGACCGGGCGCGCAAGATGAAGACGACGGCGCCCGTCGTTCCCCCGGGCTCGGTCACGGGCCGGTCGTTGACGCTCGTCATCGGCATCATGTGCTTTCTCGCGTGCCTGACCTCAGGTGCGGTCTGGATGATCAAGGAATCGTCGGATGCCTGGCTGAACGACATTTCGAGCGAGGTGACGGTTCAGGTCACGCCGCTCGAAAATGGCGATGTCGAGCGCGTCGTGTCGGATGTCGTCGCGTACCTGAAACGGCAGCCCGGCATTGCCAACGTCAACGCCTTGAGCCTCGAGAAGTCTACCGAACTCCTACAGCCGTGGCTCGGCTCGGCCGATGCGCTGAAATCCATTCCAGTGCCGCGTTTGATCGCCGTCGAGGTCAACCGGGCCGATCCGCCGGATCTCGCCGCGATAGGGGCGGCTCTTGAGCGGGATTTCAAAGGCGCGTCGCTTGACGATCACCGGCGCTGGCAGGCGCAGATACGGGCCGTGACGCGGTCGCTGGCCTTAGGCGGCATTGCGATCCTTGTGCTCGTCGGCGCGGCAACCACGGCGATTATCGTGTCGGCGACGCGTAGTGCGATGGCATCCAACCGCGAGATCGTGGAAGTGCTGCATTTCGTCGGCGCGACCGACAAATTCATCGCGCGCGAATTCGAGAAGCACTTCCTGAGGCTCGGCATCAAAGCGGGCATCGTGGGCGCGAGCTGCGCCATGCTGGTGTTCATGAGCATGCCGGCGATTACGGAGCTGCTGGGCGGGGGCGCCACCAGCACGGTCGAGATGCAGCGGCTCATCGGTACGGGCGCTCTCGATGCGCTCGGCTACGTCATTCTTGGCTTCGTCGTCGTAACCATAGCCGGGCTGTGCATGGTGACTTCCCGCGTCGGCGTTTATCGCATTCTGAACGGGCAGCACTGACCCCTTGCCGGCCAAGTAGGCCGGGCCAAGCCGCGTGCCTTCCCGGGCATTTTCATGTAGGTCAAAGCCCGGCAGCAAGGGTGAAGTGGCTGCGTGGCCGGTTTAAATCGGTTACACTTCGCCCGGTTAACCGTAGACCGTCAATCGACACGAACAAGCACATCCGGGAAATGAAACGGCTCTCTCACGCGATGATTCTCTTGCTGGCGCTCGGCGCGGCCGCGCTCGCATTTGGATTCGTGCTGTTTGCCGTTTCCGTCACCCGGGACGACGCCGCCGATTTCGACAAGGCCGACGGCATTGTGGTTCTGACAGGCGGCGAAAACCGGATCGAAACCGGTGCGAAGCTGATGAACGAAGGCCGGGCCAAGCGGATGCTCATTTCGGGCGTCAACCGCAAGGTGAGCCGCGAAGAGATGCAGCGCATCGTCAATGTCGACAATCGCGTTTTCAATTGCTGCGTCGATCTCGGCTACGAGGCGCTCGATACCGTGGGCAATGCGGATGAGACGCGGACGTGGGCGAATTCGAACAGGTATACGAAGCTCATCATCGTGACATCGCGCTATCACATGCCGCGCAGCCTCGCCGAACTCGCGCTCGCGATGCCGGGCGTGACGCTGCTGCCTTACGCCGTCACGCCGAAGCGGTTTCCGGAAACCGCGTGGTGGCTGCACGTGACGACCACGAAGGCGCTGCTTTCGGAGTATCTGAAGTTCTTGCCAGCCGTCGCGCGCCTTACCGCGCAACGCGTCATCGACTGGCGCGATGGGCAGTCGGTCGCGATTATGCCCCAGAAGCGCGCCGATGGCTGAGAGCACGATGAACCATGTACTTCCCCGCCCGGGCGCGCTCGTCATCGTGCGTTCGCTGATCTATTTCGTCGTCTTCTACGTGGTGACGGCGCTCTACCTCGTGCTCGGCTCTTGGCTGCTGCTCGGGCCCCGGCCGTGGGCGATGAAGGGGCTTGAGGTGCACGGGCGGACCTGCGTTTGGCTGCTGGCGCTCATCTGCGGGACGAAGCTCGAAGTTCGCGGTCATGAGAATTTGCCGAAGACGGGATGCCTCGTCATCTCCAAGCATCAATCAGCCTGGGACACGTTCGGCCTCATCTCGCTTTTCCGGGATCCGGCGATCGTGCTGAAGGACGAGCTGAAGTGGATCCCGTTCTACGGCTGGTTCTGCGTGAAGTTCGAGCACATTCTCGTCAAGCGCGAGAAGGCTTCGGCGGCGCTGAAATCAATGATCCGCGATGCGCGGCAGCGCATCAGCATCGGTCGTGAGGTCGTCATCTTTCCGGAAGGCACGCGCACGATGCCGGGCGCGGCGCCTGATTATAAGCCGGGGTATGTGGCGCTCTATGAAGCGCTTGGCGTCGTTACGGTGCCGCTGGCGTTGAACTCGGGCCTCTTCTGGCCACGGCGCAGCATGTGGCGGTATCCCGGAACGATCGTGGTGGAGTTCCTGCCGCCGCTGCCGCCGGGATTGCCGCGCGCCGAATTCCGCTCGCGGATCGAGGCTGCCATCGAGGCCGCCAGCACCCGGCTGATCGAGGAAGCGGCGAGAAGCCCCTCCCCTCCGCCGCTGGCGCAAGTGTACCGCCGCGCGCACGCCGGCTGACGCATTGCCATCTCCAACGCCTGATGTGCGGATGCCGCAATGCGGTGAGAATCGCTCCCGGCGCGGAGGTTTGTTGTGCCCCAGCCCTCAGCCGATGTGGCACGGTTGAGTTCTCATCGTTTTCCAATCACGGAGACAACCATGCGTTCTGCCGCCCGATCGATGTGGGCCGTTCTCGCCGTTGCAGGCGCTGCCATGGCAGCCGCGCCGGCGGAGGCAAAAGAGTGTTTCAAGAAGGCTGCCGAAGGCGTCGCGCTCACCGAGCAGCTTGCCCATTTCCAGGTCGATGCCGCCCTGCTGCAGGCGACCGACTGGAGCATCTATTTCACCTGGGTCTCGGGCAACGGCACGCCTGGCTATTCGTTCGGACCGCGCCACTATAAGTGCAGCCCCGGATCCATCGGCTGGCAGTGCAAAGGCGAAGCGACGCTCTGCAAGCTCTGAGCGAACTCGTACTTCCGCCCGGCGTTATTGGCCGTCTGCGCGATCCGAATTCCGGCTCCGCAGGCGGCTTTTTCTTGTCCGGTCAGGTCGCCGCTGCCCGAGGAATCAAAGTGTTTGACACGCGGCCATCTAGAACATATAGTGAACATCAATTGAAAGCCCCTACTTTGCACCTATATTCCGGCGACTTGTATGAGCGCGATTTTGAGAGATCTGCCCGCAATTTCCGGCGCCATTTGGCGGCGCAAGTATCGTTTTGCCGGATCGCCGGAAGCGGTGGCTGACGAGACGCTGGAGGACACCTTCCGGCGCGTGGCCGCGGCAGCTGCTTCCGTCGAGAAGCCTGCCGCGCGCGAGGCTTGGGCTGGCGCTTTCTATGACGTGATGTCCGACTTCGGCTTTCAGCCGGCGGGGCGCATTCTGGCTGGCGCCGGCACGGGCCGGAACGTCACACTATTCAACTGCTTCGTGCTCGGCCGGATCGAGGACGATCTGACGAGCATCTTCGAAAGCGTCAAAGAGGCGGCGCTGACGATGCAGGCTGGCGGCGGCATCGGCCATGACTTCTCGACTCTTCGTCCGCGAGGGGCGGCGGTCAAAAGCATCGGCGCGGATGCTTCGGGTCCTGTCAGCTTCATGGACGTCTGGGACGCGATGTGCCGGACGATCATGTCGGCTGGTCAGCGGCGCGGCGCCATGATGGCGACGCTGAGGTGCGATCATCCCGATATCGAGACGTTCATCGCGGCGAAGGCCGATGCGCAGCGGCTGCGGAATTTCAATCTTTCGGTTCTGGTGACCGACGCTTTCATGAATGCGGTCAAACGCGGCGCGTCGTGGGACCTCGTTTTCGAAGGCAAGGTGTACAGGACCGTTGAAGCGCGCGCGCTGTGGGACAAGATCATGCGCGCGACCTACGACTACGCGGAGCCCGGCGTCATCTTCATCGACCGCGTGAATGCGGTCAACAACCTCGAATATTGCGAAAGGATTTCGGCGACGAACCCGTGCGGTGAGCAGCCGTTGCCACCCTATGGCGCGTGCCTTCTGGGATCGATCAATCTTGCGCGGCTGGTGGAGCATGCCTTTACGCCGTCCGCCGGTATCGACGCTGAGAAGCTCGAGGCGCGTGTTGCGACGGCCGTGCGCTTACTCGACAACGTCATCGACATTTCGCGTTATCCGCTGGAAGAGCAGTCGCTGGAAGCGCGTGCGAAGCGGCGTATCGGCCTCGGCGTGACCGGGCTTGCGGATGCTCTGATTTTCCTTGGGCTTCCCTATGGCAGTCCGGCGGCGCGGGATCAGGCTGCCGAATGGATGGCTCTCATCCAGAATGCCGCCTACCGGGCAAGCGCTGCGCTCGCCGCCGAGAAGGGCGCATTTCCGCTTTACGATGCCGAGGCCTTCCAGGCGCGTCCGAACATCGTGCGGCTCGATGCCGAGGTGCGCGCGGCGATCGCCGAGAACGGCATCCGCAATGGCTGCATCACCTCCATAGCGCCGACGGGGACGATCTCGCTGCTGGCGGGCAACGTCTCGAGCGGCATCGAACCTGTTTTCGATTTCGTCTACCGGCGCCGCGTGCTGGGCGATGGGCAGACGGCGACGGAGGAAACGGTCGAAGATTACGCCTACCGGAAATTTCGCGAACTCTCGGGCGAGAGCGCTGCCCTTCCGGAAGCCTTCGTCACGGCCGATCAGCTCTCGCCTCGCGAGCACATCGCGATGCAGGCGGCGCTGCAGCCTTATGTCGACAGCGCCATCTCGAAGACGATCAACTGCCCAGAGGATATTTCCTTCGAGCAGTTCGAAGACATTTACGCCGAGGCGTTCGATCTGGGCCTCAAGGGCTGCACGACCTATCGGCCGAATGCGATCACGGGTGCCGTTCTCTCGCGCGCGGAGGCTGTTCCGAGCGGCCCTGAGGGGGCGCTCGATGAGGTTTCGACCGCGCAGCGCGCGTCCCTGGCGCGGAGCATCGAAGATCCGGCGCGGACGGGCGACGTCGTCTATATGACGAAGCCGCTGGAGCGCGATCAGGCGCTCGAAGGCGTCACTCACAAGATCAAATGGCCGGCGAGTGCGCATGCGCTTTACGTGACGATCAACGACATCGTTCGCGATGGGCGGCGGCGGCCGTTCGAAATCTTCATCAACACGAAGAACCTCGAACACTATGGCTGGACGGTTGCGCTGACGCGCATGATCAGCGCCGTCTTCCGCCGGGGAGGCGACGTGACGTTCGTTGCCGAAGAGTTAAAGGCGATTTTCGATCCGGAAGGCGGACGATGGATGGGCGGGCGCTACGTTCCGAGCCTGCTTGCCGCCATCGGCGATGTCATCGAGCAGCACATGATCCACATCGGGTTTCTCACGCGCGATGATGAGGACGTGATTGCGAGGCGCCAGCCAATCGCGGTGGTGCAGCGGATCGGGGCTCACGAGGATGAGAGTGCTGCGGGTAGCGCCGCTTCCGGTCAGCCGCCGCCGGTTGCTACGGCCCGCATCTGCCCCAAATGCGGTGAGCGCGCCTTGCGGCATGTGGAAGGCTGCTGGACGTGCGCGAACTGCGATTATTCGCGTTGCGGCTGAGCCGCGCCGGTTAACATTACCCCGCCTAGCGCATTCACATTTTTGGCGAGATTGGGTCCAGCTGCACGTTCAATTACTAACGTGCGTTGACGATTGCGGTCTTCTCCGGCGCATACTCGCCAGGAGTGTTTCAGCTTCCGCTACCTTCTCAACACTTCATTGACCATCGAGGCGCGGACGAGGCAATCGCGTCAAATTTTCGGACCAAAGTTCACCATTCCTCACAGGCCAGTCCGGTATCACGATGACAAAAGCAGTCATCGGCGAAGTGCCGACAAGGGGTGTGCGTTATGAGTGCCGAAATTATTCAGTTAGCTGCGTTCCGAGTTCACCGGCAGGCGGCCCAATCCGTTCCTCCGATGAACGCGCAAGGCGCTCTTCCTGAAGCTCCGCCGCGGTTTCATTTCTGGACGGGCGCATCCGGCAAGCGTTACGTGCACACCGTCTACAGCCTGTTCGATTGCCCGACGCTGGAAGATGCCAACTACATTCTCGTCCGCCGCAGCGATCGCACGCGCCGTACCGTGCTCGCCATCGGCCGTTTGTCGAACCGCTGCCCGTCGCTGAACCTCGCTGAGATCCGCCAGCATTCCGCAGCGCTCGGCGCCGACGAAGTTCACGTGCACCTGCTCGCATCATCTTCGCAGGAAGCGGAAGCGGTCGAAGCCGATCTCATCACGGCGCAGTTCTTGATGGAGCCGCACTCGGCTTAAAGGCGGGATGCGACGGCGCGTTACTGCGCGCCGTCTTTGGCGCGGGCGGGTCTGCGTCCGAAGTCCGGCTGCGCCGTATCCTGGCCCGCTTGAATGATCCCGCGCCGCGTCGCGCGCGCTTGCGTGAAAAGCCGCTCCAGCGTCTCGCCGTCGCCGAAGCGGATGGCGCGTTGCAGGGTCGTTAAATCTTCCGCGAAGCGGCCCAGCATTTCGAGCACGGCATCCTTGTTGTTCAGGAAGACGTCGCGCCACATGATGGGATCGGAGGCGGCGATACGCGTGAAATCGCGAAAGCCGGCAGCCGAGAACTTGATGACCTCGCTGTCCGTCACGCGTTCCAGATGCGAGGCCGTGTTGACGATGTTGTAGGCGATCAAGTGAGGGACATGGCTCGTGATCGCGAGCACCATGTCGTGATGCTCCGGCGTCATGATTTCGACGTTGGAGCCGAGCTTGCGCCAGAACTCGCTCAGTTTAGCGAGGGCTGAGGGATCAGCGCCCTCGCCCGGCGTCAGAATGCACCAGCGGCCGTCAAAGAGCTCGGCGAAGCCGGCGTCGGGGCCCGACTGCTCGGTGCCCGCGATTGGATGGCCGGCAATGAAGTGCACGCCTGCGGGCACATGCGGGGCGATGTCTTGGATCGCCGCGGCCTTCACGGAGCCCACATCGGTAAGGATGGATCCCGGTTCCAAATGCGGGCCGATGGCCTGGGCAATTTCCTGGAACGCGCCGACCGGCGTGCAGAGAACGACGAGGTCAGCGCCTTTCGCGGCCTCGACCGGATCGGCGTAGGCTTTACTGACGAGGCCAAGCTCTTCGGCGCGCGCGCGCATCTCCGGCGGCGGCGCGGAGCCGACAATGTCTCCTGCGAGGCCAGCGCGGCGCGCGGCGTGGCTGATCGAAGACCCGATGAGGCCAATGCCTATGAGCGCTACGCGCTTGAACATCGGCTCTGCCGCGCGTTCCGCGACGGCACTTTCCGGTTTCTCCATCAAACCGCGCCCTTCAGGTAGCGGGCGAGCGCTTCGATGACGCGCTTGTTGTCGGCTTCCGAGCCGATCGTCATGCGCAGCGCATTCGGGAAGCCGTAGGCACCGACCTTGCGCACGATGATGCCTTGCGATTTCAAAAACTCGTCGGCTTCGGAGGCCGTCTTGCCGTCGATGCCGTCGAAGTCGAAGAGCACGAAGTTGGCGACGCTCGGCGTCACCCTGAGCCCGAGCTTTTCAAGCTCGCTCGTGACCCACGGCAGCCATTTGTCGTTGTGGAGCCTTGCGCGCTCGGTGTGCTCGATGTCTTCGATCGCAGCGGCGCCCGCGGCGATGGCGGGAGCCGAGAGATTGAAGGGTCCGCGAATGCGGTTCAGCACGTCGGCGATCTCGGGCGGGCAATATGCCCAGCCGATACGGAGCGCGGCGAGACCGTAGATTTTCGAAAACGTGCGCGTCATCACCGTGTTGTTGGTGGTGGCGACGAGTTCGAGCCCGGCTTCGTAATCGTTCTTGCTGACGTATTCACAGTAGGCGGCGTCGAGCACGAGCAGAATGTCGCCGCGCAGGCCCGCACGCAGGCGACGCACTTCCTCGATCGGGATGTATGTGCCCGTCGGGTTGTTCGGGTTGGCGAGGAACACAACGCGCGTTTTCGGTGTGACGGCGGCGAGGATGGCATCGACGTCGGTTTTGAGGTCGCGTTCAGGCACGACCACGGGCGTGGCGCCGTTCGTCAGAATGGCGATGCGGTATACGAGGAAGCCATGCTCCGTGTAGATCGCCTCGTCGCCGGGTCCGAGGTAGCCGCGCGCCAACATCCCCAGCAGCTCGTCCGAGCCGGAACCGCAAACGATGCGGGCGGCGTCGAGGCCGTAGCGGCGGGCGATGGCTTCGCGCAGGCGCGTCGCCTGACCATCCGGATAGCGCTCAAGCTCGCCGGCCGCCAGTTTGAACGCTGCGATTGCCGCAGGGCTTGGCCCCAGGGGCGTCTCGTTGGACGACAGCTTCGCGGGCGGCAATGCGCCGCCGGCCTTGCTCTCGCCAGGGACGTAGGCTGCAATGTCGAGGATGCCAGGCCGTGCAATTGGTGCGGTGACCACCATATGTTATCTCGAATTCTTGAACGGAAATGCCGATTTTGGGCGCATTGATAGGGGCTTCACTACTTGAAATCAAAGTTTAAAGTTGACTTTATCTGCGGCCGGCCTAGCAAGCCCGCGCTAGCATTCAGCCCCAGGACTTTCGAACCCAACCGATGACCGGCGTCTCGCCCAATCTTGTCGCCCCCGTCTCCCGGCGGCATCCCGAGGTGGATACGCCGTCGAGCCCGGTTGTCCATTTCGATGCCAGCGCTCCCCTGCGCCTTGCCTGCCAGCAGGATCTGGCACCCTTTTCCATAGCTTACGAGACCTATGGGGAACTGAATGCGGCAAAGTCCAACGCCATTTTGATCTGTCATGCGCTGACGGCCGACCAGTACGTGGCAAGCCGCCACCCCATCACGGGCAAGCCCGGGTGGTGGGACAATATGGTCGGGCCGGGCAAGCCGATCGACACGAACCGCTTTTACGTCATCTGCTCGAACGTGGTCGGCGGCTGCATGGGCTCGACGGGGCCTGCCTCCATCAATCCGAAGACGGGTGCTCCTTACGGCCTCACTTTCCCGGTCATCACGGTCGGCGACATGGTGGAGGCGCAGGCGCGTCTCATCGATTATCTGGGTATCGATCAGCTCTTCGCCGTGATCGGCGGCTCGATGGGCGGCATGCAGTGCCTGGAGTGGGCGTCGCGCTACAAGGATCGTGTGTTCGCGGCCGTCCCGATCGCGACGGCGGCGTGGCATTCGTCGCAGAACATCGCGTTCCACGAAGTCGGCCGGCAGGCGGTCATGGCTGATCCTGAATGGTCAGGCGGCGATTACTATGCTGCGGGCAAGGTGCCGAAGAACGGTCTCGCGGTTGCGCGCATGGCCGCGCACATCACGTACCTTTCGGAAGAGGCGCTGCACCGGAAGTTCGGCCGTAGCTTGCAGGACCGTTCGGCGCTGTCGTTCTCGTTCAACGCCGAATTTCAAGTCGAGAGCTATTTGCGTCATCAGGGATCGACGTTCGTCGATCGCTTCGATGCCAACAGTTATCTCTACATCACGCGCGCGCTCGATTATTTCGACATGCGCGAAGGCGCGGGCGGCGTGCTTGCAAATGCATTCCGGGGTACGAAGACGCGCTTCTGCGTCGTGTCGTTTACCTCGGACTGGCTGTATCCGACGCGCGAGAGCCGCGAGATCGTGCAGGCGCTCAATGCGGTGGCCGCGAACGTGTCGTTCGTCGAGATCGAGAGCGACAAGGGGCATGACGCGTTTCTGCTCGAAGAGCCGACGTTCTTTGCGACGATCCGCGGGTTTCTCAATGCGGCCGCGATGAAGCGCGGGCTGGGGCCAGCGGAGGCGCGGACATGAACGCTCCCGTCACCGGACAAATCCTGAAGAGCGCAAAGATCCCGCGCGTCGACCACGAACTCATCGCCGAGATGGTGGAAGCGGGATCGCGCGTGCTCGACGTTGGCTGTGGCGACGGCGAGCTTCTGCAGCTTCTATCCGAGCGCAAGGGCGTCGACGGGCGCGGCGTCGAACTCCAGCGCGACAAGGTCAATGCCTGCGTGGCGCACGGGCTTTCCGTCATCCAAGGGGATGCGGATCGCGATCTCGACAATTACCCGGATCAGGCATTCGACTACGCGATCCTGTCGTTGACGATCCAGGCGACGCGGCAGCCCAAAAACGTGCTGGAGAACCTTCTCCGGATCGGGCGGCGCGCGATCGTGTCGTTCCCGAATTTCGGGCACTGGCAGGTGCGCACGAAGCTGCTGTTTTCGGGCCGCATGCCCGTCAACGATAATCTTCCGGACGAGTGGTATCTGACCCCTAACGCGCATTTGTGCACGATCCGGGATTTCGCCGACCTCTGCGAACTCGTTCATGCGGATGTGGAGCGGGCCGTGGCGTTCAACGCGTCCGGCGCGCGGCTGCCAATCAAGTGGTCGCTGTCGATGCAGAACCTGTTCGGAGAAAAGGCTGTGTTTCTCCTACGCGGGCATCCGGCTCCCCACCGTTAGTAGCGGCGAATACCGGATGTGCCGCGGGTGTCGGCGGGCTTCAGCAGCGCTGGCTTCCTTACCAACTTTCCGGTGCCGACCGGGGCCATCACTTCCTTCTTCGCCTCGACCAGAATGACGCCGGCGACGCCAATCGACATGCTCGATCCGAATCGCTCGAGCGGATTGGCGACGCGGAGCAAAAGGCGCTGGCTGACGGGTGGGAAATAGAGCGCCTCCCCCCAGTCTACCGGGGTGAAGAGTGCGTCGGTGAGCTGGGTTTCGAGCTGGCTACGGCTGAACGGCAGGCCGTGACCGAAGGGCGTGCGGTCCATGCGCGACCACAGCCCCCGGCGGTTCGGAACGATGAAAAGCGCGCGGCCGTCGGGCTTCAGCACGCGCCAAACTTCGCGCAGTAGAGGTCCGGCGCGCTCAGCCTGTTCCAGGCAATGGACGGCAAGCAGGCGATCCACCGAGTTGTCTGGCAAAGGCCATTGGTTCTCGGTGACGAGAACCGAGTGGCAGTGGCCGGACCGGGGCCAAACGATCGCGCCCTGGCGGGACGGCATCAGGCAGGCGAGCCGTGCTGCTTCGGTTCGGAAGGTGCCGAGAAACGGCGAGGCGAAGCCGACGCCAGCGACGGTCAAGCCATTAACCCGCTTCCAGCGCTCGCGGATGGCGGTCGCAAGCTGACGCCGAACCACCCGGCCAAGGGGAGTCCTGTAGAAATCTCTCAGGTTGATTGCGTCGAGAGGCATTCTGGCGCTTACCTGAATCGAAATAATCGGCTTTACCAGCTTTGTCTCTAAACGATCCGGCCGGGCAGAGACAGCCCGGGCGGGCAGGCCCTTTCAATCAGTGCGTCGTTTCGTTGCGTTTGACACATTGGACGCACCCAACCAAAGTCCGGCCCATGGGAGCACTCGAAATCGTTCTTCTGCCATGCTTGGCGGACAACTACAGCGTCATTCTGCACGACCCGGCTTCGGGCCAAACGGCAGTCATAGATGCGCCGTGCGGGGCGACGATCAAAGCGGCGCTGGCCGAACGCGGCTGGCGGCTCACGCACCTCTTCATCACGCATCACCACGCCGATCATACGGACGGCATCGCCCAGCTGAAGGCGTTCTACGGTGCCAGCGTGACGGGGCCTCAAGCCGAGGCCGACCGGATCCCGTGGCTGACGCGGCTCGTCAAAGCCGGCGATAAGCTCGAATTCGCAGGTCATCCGATCGAAGTTCTCGATACGCCCGGACACACGCTCGGTCACATCACCTATTATTTCCCCGAGGATAAGCTCGCCTTCACGGGCGATACGCTCTTCTCGCTCGGATGCGGACGCGTCTTCGAGGGCGACCCGGAGATGATGTGGGAGTCGGTTTCCAAGATCGGCGCGCTGCCGGGCGATACGCAGATTTACTGCGGTCATGAATACACGCTGAGCAACGGCCGTTTCGCGCTGACGATCGAGCCGGAAAACGACGCGCTGAAGAAGAGAATGGCGGACGTCGAAGCCCTGCGCGCAGCAGGACAGCCGACGCTGCCGACGACGATCGATGCCGAACTTGCGACAAATCCCTTCCTGCGGCCGCACTCGCGCGCCATCCAAGCGCGGCTTGGCATGCTGGGTGCGCCGGATGCTGAAGTCTTCGCGCGGCTTCGCCAGTTGAAGAACAAGGCCTGAGCGGCCGCGAAGGAGGATCCCTTGCAACGCGATCTCTCCGGCGACGACGTGATCGAAATGCTCGGCCTTTCGCCTCATCCGGAAGGCGGGCATTTTCGCGAGACATTCCGCGATGCGGCCGAGCCCGGTAAGCGGGCAGCATCCACGGCCATCTACTTCCTATTGAAAGAAGGCGAGCGCTCCCACTGGCACGCGGTCGATGCCGCGGAAGGTTGGCACTTCTATGCGGGCGATCCTTTGGAGCTCGACGTGTCTCCAACGGGCGGGCCAATTACGCACATTCGCCTTGGCGCAGATCTCGTCAACGGGGAGCGGCCGCAAGCGATCGTTCCGGCAGGCCATTGGCAACGCGCGCGCAGCCTCGGCAAGTGGACGCTCGTCGGCTGCACGGTTGCTCCCGGCTTCACTTTCGAAGGGTTTACGCTGACGGCGCCGGACTTCTCACCGGACGCGCCTCCGTCGGTCGATTAAGCGGCTAAGCTGCAACAGCAGAAAGCCTTTCGCGAACAATCCACACGCCGTCCCCAACTGCGTTTTTTGGCGGCGTGGCGTGATGGCCTTCCATCCACGGGTTAATTGCCCCTTTCCAACAACAGTGGTGTGGCGCTTCTTGTGGGAGGCGTTCGACTCGTCAACAGTGAACGGCGAATCACGTTCCGATTCACGGGGGTTGCAGTCCATGAAACGCGAGTCCTCAGGACCCGTCCTATCTACGGTGTTTGTCGACTACGACAACATCTACCTATCTTTGAAACGTAAGAACGAAGACGCTGCGAAGCGTTTCGCCAAAGACAGTGCTGTGTGGCTGCAAGGAATTGCGTCCGGCGAACTCATCACGTCCACGAACTCGTACGCATTGCCCGGCCCGCGCCGGATCGCGATGAACCGCTGCTACGGCAATCCTGTTCCTCGCCGTAACGCGCACGACAATTCGACCGACATGAACTCGTTCCCGTTCATCCGCCATCACTTCTTGCGCGCCGGCTTCGAGGTGATCGATTGCCCGCCGCTGACGGCGCAGCTGAAGAATTCAGCCGACATCCGGATCGTCATGGACGTTCGTGACATTCTCAATCACGACACGTATTTCGACGAATTCATCATTCTGTCGGGCGACGCTGATTTCACGCCGCTGCTGCATCGTTTGCGCGCGCATGCTCGGCGCACGGTCGTTTTTGCGAACGATCATACGGCGCAACCGTATACGGCAATCAGCGATGGCGAAATTCGCGAGTCGAACCTCATCTCGCTGTTGACGAGCAGTGGGCGCGCGATCTCAGGCGAGAGCCCGCGCGAGATTTCGGCTCCGGCTCCGGTGATCGATGTCGAGGCAGCACGCAAGGCGATCGTCTCCGAAGTCGTCGAGTTCGTCCGCGTGGCGCCGCAGGCCGTTCCGCTCGAGACGCTTGCCGATCGTGCGGTTCGCGTCGTCGGCCGGGACAAGACGGTCGGCACCAACTGGGGCGGCTATGGCTCGTTCCGCGATCTGCTGCTTGCCGATCTGCCGGACGACATTCACTTGAGCGACACCGCGCCTTACACGGTGTTCGACGGCAACCGGCACATCTCGGCAGCGGGGCTGATCGCGCCGCAGCTGTCGCCCCCGGCCGCAGAGCCGCCGCGCCGCCGTGAACCTGAGCCCGAGCCGGTGCGTGTCGAAGCGCAGCCGCAGCAGCCTGCGTTGTCCGCACCTCAGCGGATGCCTCAGCCGGCCGCGACGCCTGCCGTTCCGCACGGCGGCTATCAGGCCCCTGTTCCGCCGTCGCGCTACATCGACCGGGTGACGCCTGCCGCGCCGCCGGCTCCGCCCATGCCGTCTTCGCGCATGCCGGAACTGACGGCGATTGCTCCGGCCGCCGCACAGGCTTCGATCGCGCAGGCAGCTGCCGCGCCGTTGCAGCCGCGCCGGCAGCCGATCGCGCCACCACCGCAGCAGCAGGCGCCGCTGCAGCCCGAACCGCGCCGGGAACTGGCACGGCCGCAGGCTCAGCCGACACCTCCGCCGCCGATGGCTCCGCAACAGCGCGGCGCCGATCAGGCCACGCAGATCCAGCAGTCGATCGCGCGTATCCACGAAGCCTGCCAAGCACCCGCGCTGGCTCCGGCGGAATATCGCGTGCTCTTCGACGTCATGTCGCAAGAGATTTCGACGAATGGGCTGCAGGGCGCGCAAACGCTCGTGAACATCACGCAGCGGGCTCGCGAGTTCGGTCTCGACATCAAGCGGGATGATCTGCGGTTCATCTACGACGTGGTGAGTGAGAGCGATCCGTGGTTCGAGCAGGGGACGTCGGCGAACCTGTTCGCGGGACGCTTCCGCAACTTCGTCGTGGCGCGCTGCCGTAGCCAGGGGCTGAGCCTTTCGTCCGACGAACTCGATCTGATCGAGGCTTGGTTCTCGGCGCCTCAGCAGCAGCCGCAGGCGCGCCAGCAGCAACAGGCACCGGCATACGCTGGACGCCCGGCGCAGGCGGCCGCTCCGCAGCAGCAGATGCCGGCCATGGCCGGTGGGCCTGGCGGTGAGCGCTGGTGGAGCCATGACGACGGCCGCCAGCAGCAACTGCCGGAGCCGCAGCGGGACAGCGAGCATCGCACGCCGAACGCCTATGCGCAGACGCAGAGCGAAGGCGAGGAAGAGTTTCCGCGCATCGTCCGGTCGCGCTTCCGCGGCTAAGGCGGCGGCTCAACCGCAAGGACACTAAAAAGGCCCTGCCGGAGATTTCCGGCAGGGCCTTTTTCATTGGTGTGATGTCCGCCGAGAGGCTGAGCGATCAGCTCGCGAGATACTGGCCGCCGTTGGCTGTCAGCGTCGAACCGGTGATGAAGGACGCATCATCGGAGGCGAGGAACACGACGCAGCGCGCGATCTCTGCCGGTTCGCCGAGACGGCCGACCGGGATCTGCGGAAGGATGCTCTTCTCAAGAACGTCCTGCGGAACGGCCTTCACCATTTCGGTCGCGATGTAGCCCGGGCAGATGACGTTGACGGTGATACCGGCGCGCGCGCCTTCCTGTGCCAACGCCTTCGTGAAGCCGATGTCGCCCGCCTTCGATGCCGAGTAGTTCACCTGGCCCATCTGGCCTTTCTGGCCGTTGATGGAGGAGATGTTGATGACGCGGCCGAACTTGCGGGCGCGCATGCCTTCCCAAACCTGACGGGTGACGTTGAAGAGGCCGTTGAGGTTCGTGCCGATGACATCGTCCCACTGCTGCTTCGTCATCTTGTGGAACATGACATCGCGCGTGATGCCGGCGTTGTTCACGAGAACGTCGATGGGGCCGACGTCTTTCGTGATCTGCTGGACGGCTTTCTCGGTCGCCTCGAAGTTGGCGACGTCGAACTTGTAGACGGGGATTCCCGTCTCGGCCTGGAAGGCTTGCGCGGCGGCATCGTTGCCGGCGTAGCTCGCGGCGACACGGTATCCACTATTCTTGAGCGCGATCGAAATTGCGTGGCCAATGCCGCGCGTGCCTCCCGTAACGAGGGCAACCCGTGCCATATCGGTGTCTCCTGGATTTTTTGTTTCTGCTTATGATTGGGATGCAAAGGCGCAGCCGCTGTTTGCGACGGCTGCGCGAGGAATTTTAGAAAAGTCAGTCTCTCGCCACGCACATGGCGACGCCCATGCCGCCACCGATGCACAGCGTGGCGAGGCCCTTCTTGGCGTCGCGGCGCTGCATTTCGAAAACGAGCGTGTTCAAGATGC
Source organism: Hyphomicrobium sp. (assembly GCF_035687085.1). GTDB lineage: Bacteria > Pseudomonadota > Alphaproteobacteria > Rhizobiales > Hyphomicrobiaceae > Hyphomicrobium_B. Next base: position 116,391 of record NZ_DASRYS010000012.1, read on the forward strand.
GTGCGCCGGAAGCGCCGATGGGGTGACCGATGGCGATGGCGCCGCCATTGACGTTGACCTTGTCCGCATCCCAGCCGATGCCCTTGTTCACCGCGAGCGCTTGCGCGGCGAAGGCTTCGTTGGCTTCGATCAGATCAAGATCCTGGATGGTCCAGCCGGCTTTCTCGAGCGCCTTCTTCGACGCTGAGATCGGCCCCGTGCCCATGATCGAGGGATCGACGCCCGTCGTTGCCCAGGAGACGATGCGGGCAAGCGGAGTGATGCCGCGCTTCTTGGCTTCCTCGGCCGTCATCAGCACGACGACGGCTGCGCCATCGTTGATGCCGGACGCGTTAGCGGCGGTAACGGTGCCTTCCTTCGGATCGAAGGCCGGACGCAGCTTGGCGACGCTATCGTAGGTCACGCCTTCCTTGATGTACTCGTCGTTCTCGACGACAGTATCACCCTTGCGGCCCTTGATCGTGACGGGGGTAATCTCGTCCTTGAACTTGCCGGCCTTGCGCGCGGCTTCAGCCTTGTTCTGCGAAGCGACAGCGAACTTGTCCTGCTCTTCGCGCGTGATCTGCCACTGGCGCGCAACGTTCTCGGCCGTGGTGCCCATGTGATAGTTGTTGAAGGCGTCCCAGAGGCCGTCCTTCACCATCGTGTCGATGAACTTGATGTCGCCCATCTTGGTGCCGTCACGCATGTGGGCGGCGTGGGTCGACTGGCTCATGCTTTCCTGACCGCCGGCGACAACAATCGAAGCGCCGCCCGTCTGGATCTGCTGCATGCCCAGCGCAACGGCGCGGAGACCCGAGCCGCAGATCTGGTTGATGCTCCAGGCCGGTGCATCGACTGGAATACCGGCGCCGACCGATGCCTGGCGAGCCGGGCCTTGGCCCTGGGCCGCTGTCAGGACCTGTCCGAGAATGACTTCGGAGACGTCGCCTGCCGGCACGTTGGCGCGCTGAAGCGCTGCTTTGATCGCAATCTCGCCGAGCTTGGAAGCCGGCAACGAGGCCAAACTGCCGTTGAAGGAACCGACGGGAGTGCGCGCCGCACTCGCAATAACAATTGTCGAAGCGTCCTGGCTCATCTTGGCGGCCCCTCCCTGGGCACACGTGTTTTCCTTAAGATTTATCGATCGGGCCGCTGACGAACCGTTTGTTTACGGCCTCATTCAGCATCCGCAGGCAGTTTGCAGTGGGTGGTCATTTTCAGCAATTGCGACCTCTTAGCGATACTGCCCAGTGGCATTGGTTCATTCCCGCCCAAAAGAGTGACAGAATCGTCTGGCGGTGATGGGCAAGGGTGTGGTACGCTGCCGCAGTGCAGCAACCTGCCCGTACGCCGCCGTTAGTAGAGATCGCGAACGCAATGTTGACCAACCCAGATCCGCAGGCACAGGCCCCCAAGCGTGAGGCCGTCGTCATCAAGAAGTACGCCAACCGGCGTCTTTATAACACCGAGACCAGCACCTACGTCACGCTGGAAGATCTGGCGAAGATGGTGCGTGGTGATCGCGATTTCGTCGTGTACGACGCAAAGAACGGCGATGACCTGACCCACGCGGTGCTTACGCAGATCATCGTCGAGCAGGAAAGCCGCGAAGGCGGGCAAGCGCTGCTGCCCATTCCTTTCCTTCGGCAGTTGATCCGGTTCTACGACGACAGCATCGCGCGCATGGTGCCGAGCTATCTGCAATTCAGTCTCGAACATCTGGCGAAAGAGCAGGTTCGCTTCCGCGAGCAGTTCGCGTCGGCCTTCTCCAACCCGGCCGCTGCGTTCGAATTTTATCAGCAGCAGGCGCGGCAGAACATGGCCATGTTCGAGCAGGCAATGTCGATGTGGGCTTCATTCGGAACGCCCGGCAAGGGCGGCAAGCCCGGCGAAGGGCAGCCCCAAGCTTCAGGCGAGGCAGCGAGCAGCACTGAAAAGAGCGGCGATCGCGATGAACTGAGCGAACTCAAGTCTCAGCTCTCGGCGATGCAGGAAAAGATCGAAAAGCTCTCGCAGTCGCGTCCCTGAGGCCCGCTCAGATGCGTCAGGCCCGTTTGACGTACTCGGAGCTGTCGATGGGCATGCCATAGTAATAGCCCTGCAGGTACGTGACGCCTGCATCGATCAGGTAGTTGGCGGACCGCTCATCGCCAACCCACTCGGCCACGGTTTCCATGCCGAAGGAATTTGCCAGCTCCAGCATGGTTTTGATGAAGATCTGATCGTTTTTGTCATCGACAACGTTCTTCACGAACGCGCCATCGATTTTCACCATGTCGACGTTGAGCGACTTCAGATTTTTGAAGGACGTGTAGCCCGCGCCGAAATCGTCAATGGCGACGCGGCAGCCTAGCTCCTTCAAGGTATCGACGAAGTTGGCGGTCTGATTGATTTCCTGAAGTGCCACGGTCTCCGTGATCTCGATGATCATGCGGTGGAGCAGGTTCGCGTCGCCTTCAGTCAGGCGGCGCAAAGCCGCCAGCCACTCTTTGTCCGTGCACGTGTGACCCGACACATTGACGGACAAGTGGAGCTCGGGATGTTTCTTCAAAAGTTCGACCGCGAGTTCGAGCGCCCTTCGATCAATGAGGCGGGAAAGACCAAGCTGCTCGGCAACGGGCACGAACTCGCCGGCAGGAACGAGGCTTCCGTCGGGGCGCTCCATGCGCAGCAGAGCCTCGTAGATGTCGGCCTTGCCGGTGCTCGTTGCGACCAGGGGCTGAAGCACGAGACGCATGCGATTTTCATCGAGGGCGCTCACGACACTTTCCGCGATCGTCTTGTTGCGGTGACGTGTTCCATCTCCGGCGGACGACGGCTGATAGAGCGCGAAGCTGTCATGCCGCTTCGACTTGGCAAGGTCCAATGCGTGAAGGGCGAAGTTCACTGTGTCCTGAACGGATTTTGCTTGATCGGGCACGATGACGCCGCCGAGCGAAATTGCAGCGGCGAGCTGCGCTGCAGTCGTCTTGATGGTTGTATCGCGGACGGCGCCAATGAATCGCTCAGCTGCCGTGTGTGCAGCGGCGGGGCCGCAATTCATGAGGATGAGACCGAACTTGTTGTCGGAGTATCGTCCGATGACATCGCCACCGCGCAACTTCGATTTGATCCGGCGGCCGATCTCGGCAATGACTTCGTCGCCGGCTTGCAGGCCGAACGTCTCGTTGATGACGGCCAGATTGTTGACGGAGATCATGAGGAAGGCGCAGGAGCGCCCGTCGCGTTCGGTGCGCGCGAGAACAGCGCGCAGGGCCTGCATCAGGCGAATGCGATTGAGCTGGCCCGTCAGTTCATCGAGATCGTTGCGCGCAAGCAGGCGCTGCTGTTCCAGGTACTGCTCGTCGACAATGCGAACGACGCCGCGCGCCAGCTGCGGATGCCCGTCGGGTCCGGGCCACCAGCGGCCTTGATCTTCAAGATGCACTTCCTTGGCGCTGCGCAGGCCACGGGGGCGCAGCCGGTAGTGGATGTGATAGGGCACGCCGCGCAAATTGTCGGCGCCAGCCGTGCGCGAGAAGACCTCCTGCCGGACGTTCAGATGCTCAGGTGCGATCAGCGCGTGGTAGGCGGCGCCGGTTGCGATTTTGCTGAGGTCAGTAACACCCAGAATATCGGGAGCATTGCTTTCCCAATCGACCCGGCCAGACTTCAAGTCCCAAACGTAGGCAGTCTCTTCGACGGAGGAGAGAATGCTGACGAGGTCGAGTGCGTCTGTTTCGTTGGAGAGGTCTTGTCGTTCGCTCGCGGACTGCGGTTCGTCCTCGGGCTCGGTGCTTTCTGGTCTTGTGCCGGCGTCGCGTCCCGAAATCACGTTTTCCCCTCAAGCTGCCACGCCGCGACCCCTCGAACGTAAACCGAAGGGCGCTCGAGAAGCTGAAGGGAAACTAATTCGGTGGCCTTCACAAGGGCCAAAATTGTGCAATCAGGGGCTGCGGAAACGCAGCCCCTTCTGCGAAGATGTCTGAACGCTGATCTAGTGATCAGCACCGATGTTCAGATCGCGGCGGGCGACGCGGATGCCGATCGTGTAGCCGCCGATGACGTCAATGAGCGCGGCGATCAGGATCAAGAAGAAGACCGACGTTGCGGCCTGCGGGACCATCAGAAATTCAATGACGACGGCCGTGAAGACGACCATGGACAGCGCGTGGTCGATCAGCGTCGAAGTGGTCGTGAACGTCGATTTCACGATCTCGATGAAGAGCAGGATCAGGGTGACGAGCAGGATGAAATCACCCCAGTTGAACGTCCAGTCGCCGCCGCTCAGAAGGTGAACTCGGAAAATCTCGTTTTGGAGGGCTTCGGGGCCCATCGTCAGGACGATTGCATTGTAAAGAATGAATGCGAGAACCAAGAGCGGGATGGCCCTGACCGACATGAATGCTCTCCTGACATCAATCACCCCCCTGGGGCGAGCCCGCGCTTTTTTGCACGGTTAATGAACTTTGCCAAGCAACGGTGGCCGACAAAAGGCGATAGGCGCCGTCGCGATGGCAACGGCGCCTTAAATTTCAGTCAGATGAAGCTTGTGAGCTTACTCTTCGACTGCCGGCGGCAGGATCTGCCGGCCGCGGTACTTGCCCGACTTCAGGTCGATGTGGTGGGGACGGCGACGCTCGCCGCTGTCCTTGTCCTCAACGTACGCGTTCGCCGTGAGGGCGTCGTGCGAGCGACGCTGGCCCCGCTTCATGGGGGACGTCTTTTTGCGCGGAACTGCCATCGTCTTGCTCCAAATGTGACAACCGTGCCGCCAAAGCGGACGGACCGCCGAACGAGCGGCGGGAAAGCCAATCTCAAATCGCTGGATAAACCGGCGGCTCCGTTTCCGGGCGCTCGGTCCTTGGGCGGCGCTTATACGCAAGTTATGGACGAAACGCCAGTCCCCCGGTGAACCTTTAAATTCGCCGCTTCCGGAGGACGCAGGCGAGCTGGCTGGATGGGGCAAGCCGCATGCGGACCTGGATGGCGTTTGCGAGCCTCTGGAGGCCGGGTCCGGGCTTGCCGGCATTGCGTACCAAGGGGTTCGGCAGGGCCACCGCCAGGCGCGCGGCTTCCCGCTCGGTGAGGTTTCTGGCCGGTTTGTGGAAGTAGTACTCGGCGGCCTCGCCGATGCCGAAGATGCCGGGGCCCCACTCCGCGATGTTGAGGTAGACCTCCATGATGCGGTGTTTGGGCCAGACGACCTCCATGACGTAGGTGAGCGGCAGCTCGATGGCCTTGCGCAGGTAGCTCTTCGATGGCCAGAGGAACATGTTCTTGACCACCTGCATCGAGATGGTGCTGGCGCCGCGCGCAGCTTTGCCGCCCCCTGCCTTCTCGACCGCGTCTTCCAGAGCCTCGAAGTCGATGCCCGAATGCTGGCAGAAGCGGCCGTCTTCGCTCAACATCACAGCCCGCACGATGTTGGGCGACATGTTCTCGATCGGCACCCAACTTTGTTCGACGGGGCGGCCGGTGATCCAATGCTGCAGCATCAGAGCCGACGCGGGCGGATTGACGTAGCGATAGAGCACCATCAGCAGCAGCACGAGTGCGAGCCACCCCGCGACGAGCCAAACGGCGATCTTGAAGATGCGCTTTGGGAGCGAGCTTTTCGGCTTTGATGTTTCCTGCTTTGCGGCGCGCTGCTTCTTCGGCGCGGGCGCAAGGTCGGGCCGCATCGAGGGATCGACGGTCAGCCCCTCGAACGCAGGCGGCGGTGGAGGCCCCCACAGCTGCGGCTCCAGCCTTTGCTGCGGTATCACTTGGCCAAGCGACTCTTTCGCGGGCTCTATTCTCCCGAACAGCGTTGGCTTTTGGGGCGCGGCCGGGACGGCGCTCGCATCATGAGACGCGGCGCCTTCCAATTCCTCAGGCGAGACTGCGCGCGATGAGACTTCGGCTTCAATTTCGGAGAATACGTCTGCTTCCCTCGCCGCTTCTTCTGGGGCTTCGCTTTTTATCGCCTCCACCGGCGGCTCGGGCTCGGGGTCGGTTTCTGGTTCTGGCAGAGGCGGCAAGTCGAAAGAAAACAGCGGATCGATGGCGGGTGTGATTGGCGCGCTTTGGGGGAGAGGCTCAGGCGCCGTGAAGAATGCGCGGGCTGGAAGCGGCAACGGCGGATGCGAGCGGGCCTGCAAATCACGCCTGCGTGCCGCCTCCACGACAGCAGTGTAGTCGCCGCTCGTGACCTCGGACGCGGACACGGCCAGCGCGTCGGCAGCGGCAAGCGAGCGGGCGAGCGCGGCTCCCAGCTCAGCAGCCGAGATCGGGCGCGGAGGCGGACGCATTGTGCCGGCGTCACCGTCATCAAGTGGCCCCAAGGGCGCGGCAGTTGAGCCCGATGTTCTGTCCGGCCGATCCATGCTTTGCTTCAATCGATGTCAGTATGATACGGCGGGCGGAATAGCGCCGAACCATGGCCTTGTTTAAGCGGCGTGCGTGATCCCTGGGGAGAGCATAAGGCAGTGTCATCGTTTCTTGTCCAGCTCGGCAACTCGGCAACAGTCGTCGAAGCCTATCTAGAAGCCGTTCTTGCCGATCAGGAGGCTGCGGGAACGCCGCCGCGGCTGGCTGAGGCCCTTCGTCACGCGGTTCTCGGTGGCGGCAAACGTTTCCGCCCTTTTCTCGTCTTCCACAGCGCCGCGCTGTTTGGCGCTGGTGAGGAAGAGGCGCTTCCGGCTGCCGCAGCCCTCGAGTGTATCCACTGCTATTCGCTGGTTCATGATGACCTGCCGGCCATGGACAACGACGAGTTGAGGCGCGGCCGCCCGACTGTGTGGAAAGCCTATGATGAGTGGACGGCAATCCTTGTGGGCGACGCGCTGCAGGCGCTGGCGTTCGAACTCCTCTGCGGGGCAAAGGGCCGGGACAATCCGAAGGCGCAGGCCGAGCTCGTGCACGTTCTCGCGGTCGCGTCCGGATCGATCGGCATGGTCGGCGGTCAGGTCCTCGACCTCGAGGCCGGCAAGCTCGGTCAGAGGGATCATCCCACGATCACTGACGTCATGCAGCTGCAGGCGATGAAAACAGGCCGGCTCATCACGGCGGCTTGCGAAATGGGTGCGATCGTCGGCGGCGCCAGTGCGGCGGAGCGGTTGGCTCTCAAGACCTATGGAGAGCATCTGGGCGCCGCGTTCCAGATCAGCGACGATCTTCTCGATGCGGAAGGCTCAAGCGCGGATGTGGGCAAAGCCACGGGCAAGGACGCTGCCGCGGGCAAGGCCACGCTTATCGGGATGCTCGGGATTGCGGAGGCGCGGCGCTATCTCGACCGGTCAATTGCTGCCGGAATCGATGCGCTCTCGATTTTCGGAGAAAAGGCTGAGCCCCTCGCCGAAGCTGCGCGACTGATGGGCAGTCGCGAAAGCTAGGGCGAGAGGCTCTCGTGCAAGTTCAGGATCAGAACTTGTAGTTGAGACCGGCACGAATGGTGTGAAGGTCGTTGTTCACACCGAAGTCGTCCTCACCGAGGCCGACGAAGAGGTATTCGGCCTTGGCGCTCCAGTTCTGAGCGAAGGCCCATTCGATACCGCCGCCGACTGCGTAGCCGACCTGCGTGCCCGAATCTTTCCATGAATCGCCGTCGTCGAAACGGACGCGCGTGTCGATATCTGCAAATGCGACACCGCCCGTGCCGTAGACGAGCCAGGGGCCGGTTGCGATACCGAGACGGCCGCGAACGGTCGAGAACCAGTTGATCTCAGAATGGAGCGATGCCTCGGGATCGACGCCGAGGCGGCCGCCAATGTCACCGCCCTGGAAGTCGCCCTCGATGCCGAAGACCAGACGTCCGCGCTGCCAGTTGTAACCAACCTGAGCGCCACCGAAGCCACCCTCGGCGTTCGTGGGATTGGAATCCGACCACGCAAAGCCGCCGTTGATACCGACGTAGGCGCCTTGCCAGATCAAGGGAGCTTCGTAGCGAACCTCCGGCTGGGGCGGCGTGTAGGACTGATAAGGACCCAAATCGGCTGCCCAGGCGCCGCTGCTTGCGGCGAGCGATAGCAAGGCCCCGCCGAACGCGGATGCGACTGATAACGATTTCATTTTCTTCCCCGTGTTAATCGACCGGTAAGGCCGTACGTTAACCAGGAAACGTCCTACAGCGTTTTTGGTTTCGAAATCGGCAATCTGCCTGCTTATCCAGAAGATCTGGTATGCATGGATAATTTAACCTTAACGTGAGTATTAGGCGCGGGCCGTAATTCGGCTTTTCTCGGCCTTGAGCTTATTCCGGGCCATGCGACGATCGCGCAATTTCAGAAACGGCAAAATCCAATGCGCCATTCTTATCTCGCGGCGCGACTTTTCCGGATCGACGAGATGGGTCGTCGGCAGGCTCTGCGTGAATGACGTCTCCATCAGCGTGCCCAGAGGAAACGTCAGCTCATCCTGCAGCTGGATCATGCGCGCGTAGAGATCGGCGAGCGGCGTGACGAGGCGGCCGAAGCCGTTGCGAGCCTGTGCCCAACCGACGATGTAGAGCCCCCGCACGCCCGGCGGAAAAGCGCCGCCGTAGACCTGCACGACGCCGCGCTCGACTTTCACGAGGCCATCGCGAAGGAACGGAAAGGACGTGTTGAAGCCCGTGGCCGCAACGATGAGATCGTAGGTGCCGGTTGTGCCATCGACAAAGGTTATGGTCTTTCCTTCGACGCGATCGATCGCGGGCCGCGGTTTGACGCGCCCCAGACGAATGGCATTCAAGAGGTCGGTTCCAAATGCCGGGTGCCGATCAAAGATCTTGTGGTTCGGCTTCTGCAGACCGTAGCGGCGGTAATCGCCGATGGTGACGGCGATGATGGCTTTTAGGATGAGCCTCTGAAGGAATATCGGCAAACCCCAGAGGGGAATATCTGTCAGTGGCCGGCCGAGAAACGTCTTTGGTAGATACCAATAGCCCGTTTGCAGACTGATATCGCAGGAGCGGCCGAACCGGCCTGCATCACAGGCCATATCGACGCCGGAATTGCCGCCGCCGATGACCAGCACGCGCTTGCCGGTGAGCTGCTCAGGTCCCCGATAGTCCTTCGAATGGAGAATTTCACCGGCGAACGTGCCGGAGAACTCGGGGTAGCGCTTGTCCCAGTGATGGCCATTGCAAACGATGACGCCTTTGTAGGTGCGTTTCTCCCCGTCCGCGAATTCAACAGCCCATGTCCCGTGGCCGTCCGGCGCGGCGGATGTAACCTTCTTATTGAATTCGCTCGAACTCAGGATGCCGCGCTCTTTTGCGAAGGCCTGCAGGTAAGCCAGCATCTGATCGGCGGAAGGGAAATCCGGATAATGATCCGGCATCGGGAAGTCGGTGTATTCGGTGGCTTTCTTCGAGGAGACGATGTGCGCGTGCCGATAGACGCCGTGGAGCCAGTTGCCGCCCACTCCCGAGGCTGCGTCGACGAGATCGAAAGGAATTCCACGGCGCTTCAATGCCGCCGCCATTGCGAGGCCGACGGGGCCTGCGCCAATTACGAGGTGGCGTTCGAGCGTGCTTATTCCTTCGCTCATTCTCCGGGATTCCCTTGTCGAAGCCGTTCACACGTTCCTAATCAAACTGCGTAGCGCGCCGGGGGGTCCATCCGAGGCTGGCGGTAACTATCGCGGAGGCGGGTCAGGTTTCTCGATACATCAACAAAGAAGGAAAAGGCGAGCCCCTGCTATATCGCCGCACATGGCAAGACTGCCGCACGCGGCCAGCGGCAGGGAATAAAAGGCTAATTTTGGTTAGGACTGATCTGGCCGCTATTCGGCGGCCGCGCCGCCGGCCATTTCGGCCACGCCGAAACGGCGCTCGATGTAGTCTTCGACGATGGCTTTGAAATCGCCTGCGATATTCGGGCCGCGGAGCGTCATTGCCTTTTTACCGTCGATGAAGACGGGGGCGGCGGGGGATTCACCGGTGCCGGGAAGCGAAATGCCGACGTCGGCATGCTTGCTCTCGCCGGGGCCGTTCACGATGCAGCCCATGACGGCGAAGTTCAGCGTTTCAACGCCCGGGTACCGCGTTTTCCAATCGGGCATGCGATCGCGGATCATGTCCTGAATATCGCGGGCCAGTTCCTGGAAAACGGTGGAGGTGGTGCGTCCGCATCCAGGGCAAGCGGCGACGACGGGCACGAACGAGCGGAGCCCCATCGTCTGCAGCAATTCCTGCGCAGCGCGGACTTCCTGCGCGCGATCGCCACCCGGCTCAGGCGTCAGCGAATAGCGGATGGTATCACCGATGCCCTGCTGGAGCAGAATGCCGAGCGCCGCGGATGACGCCACGATGCCCTTCGATCCCATACCGGCTTCGGTGAGGCCGAGATGGAGCGCATAGTTGCTGCGGTCGGCAAGCATCGCGTAGACGGCGAGCAGATCCTGCACCGACGACACCTTGCCCGAGACGATGATCTTGTCGCGTCCGAGGCCCATCTCTTCCGCGCGTTCGGCGGAAAGCAGTGCCGACTGGACCATGGCCTCGTGCATGACGCTCCGGGCGGGCTTGGGCTCGGCTGAGCGGGCGTTCTCGTCCATCAGATGCGTCAGCAGCTCGGCATCGAGCGAGCCCCAGTTGACGCCGATGCGGACGGGCTTGCCGTACTTCAGAGCCGTTTCGATGATGGCGCCGAACTGCCGGTCCTTCTTGTCCTTGAAGCCGACGTTGCCGGGATTGATGCGGTACTTGTCGAGCGCCTCAGCGCAGGCGGGATTTTCGCCCAGCAGCTTGTGGCCGATGTAATGGAAATCGCCGATCAGCGGGACCGTCACGCCTGCTGCACGCAGCCGGTCGCGAATGTGGGGAACGGCCTTGGCGGCTTCGTCGCGATCGACGGTGATGCGGACGAGTTCGGAGCCGGCGCGCGCGAGGTCTGACACCTGCTTCACGGTCGCTTCGATGTCGGCCGTATCGGTGTTGGTCATCGATTGGACGACAACGGGCGCGCGGCCGCCGACCGTGACACCGCCGACTTGGACGGCGACGGTTTCGTGCCGGGCTTTCATCGTGATGCTGCCGCCGTGCGACATTCTAAAGGCCTTTCCGATCCCTGTGGGCTTCTTCTAGCGCCGTCTGAAGCTTCCCGCCAGAAGCGATATAGACGCGATTGTGCACAGCGCTATGACGATGCTCGGGCCGCCGGGAGCGTCGCTCCACAATGACAGCCAAAGACCGAAGATTACGCCGAAAATAGCCATGACCGCGGCAAGTACCGCCATTCTGCCCGGTGTGTCGGATAGTGGCCGGGCGGCAACGGCTGGCACGACGAGAAAAGCCATGACGAGCAAAATACCGACGATCTTCATGGCGACCGCGATCACCACCGCCAGTAGCAGGTCGAAAGCCGCTCGCGGCAGTCGCGGACTGATGCCCTCCGCGGTCGCCAGATCCTCGTGCAGCGACAGACGCACCAGCGACTGCCAGAGGTACAGCGTGATGGCGAGGACGACCGCACCGCCGCCGTAGATCCAATAGAGATCGTTTTCGGTGACGGCGAAGACATCGCCGAAGAGGTAGCTCATCAGATCGATAGCGGGGCCTTTGACGACGGCTATGGCCGCAATGCCGAGTGCCAGCGATGCGTGGTGCATGAGGCCCAGCGCCGAATCGATCGGGACCATCTTCTGCCGCGAGAGGAGCGTCAGCACGGCGGCGGCGGCGACGGCTGCCAGAATCACGGCGAGCGTCAGATTGATATCGGCGGCAAGGCCAAGCGCGACGCCCAGCAAGCCCGCCTGCGACAGCGTCTCGCCGACGTAGGACATCCGCCGCCAGACGACGATGCAGCCCAAAGGCGCCGCGATGATTGCCAGTCCGAGTGCTGCGAAGAAGGCGCGCCAGACGAACGGCTCAGGCCACTCGAACACTCAGGAGCCTCGCGCGGGAGGCGGCGGGTCCGCGGGAGGTTTGGACGCAAGGGGTTTGGGCTCGCCTGCCAGATCGTGACGATGGTCATGATGATGGCGATAGACGCCGAGCACGGTCGCGGCCTGCGGTCCGAAGATGCGCGCGTAAGCGGCGTGCTGCGACACGTCCTCAGGCTTGCCGGAGCAGCAGACGTGGCCGTTGACGCAGATCACGCGATCGCTGCGCGCCATGACGACGTGAAGATCGTGCGACACCAGAAGAACACCGAGGTTATGCCGGGCCCGCAGCCGGTCGATCAGATCGTAGAGGTCGGCCTCGCCCGTGAAATCGACGCCGCTCGCGGGCTCATCGAGAATGAGAAGGTTCGGCTTACGGAGAAGCGCGCGGGCGATCAAGACCCGCTGGGTTTCGCCCCCGGACAATTTCGACAGCTGCTGGTTGAGCGTCTTGACGGCACCCGTCTCTTCGAGCGCAGCCTTGATGTCCTTCAGAGTTGTATGCTCTCCGAGCGCGAGGAAAGAGGCGACGGTCATCGGGATCGCGGAATCCACCTCGAACCGCTGGGGAACGTAGCCGATGCGCGTTGACGCCGGCTTCACGACGCGGCCTTCGCCGGGCTGCTCGATGCCAAGAAGAATGCGCACGAGCGTCGTCTTGCCCGCGCCGTTGGGACCGATCAGCGTGACGATCTCGCCGGGCTTCACATCGAGATTGATGTTGGTCAGCACTTCGCGGCTGCCGCGCCACATCGAGACTGCCCGCGCCGAGATCAGCGCATTGGGATCGGGCTCGCGCGCCGTTTCGCCGGCGAATGGCTGGTGGCCATGGTTGTGGCCGCAGCTGCAGGACACGGGCGCGCACGTGGCGCCATTACCGTTCGGCGTCAGCCCTGCTTCGTCATGAGATGACAAACGTATTTTCTCCTGCCCGAAGGCCAAGGGCCACCACGTCATCGCGGCCCTGCTGATATCGGCTATGCCTTGCGGCGCGCCGCGCAGTCCTGGCAGGTGCCAGAGACTTCGACGAAACGTACGCGCGGTTCAAAGTCCGCACCGTGAGCCGCGGCATCGATGGCGTGGAAGATGTCGTCGCCATCGACTTCTTGCACAACACCGCACTTCTCGCAGCTCAAGAACATCGGACGGCGGCCGGTTCTCGGCTGGTGCAAGCGCCGGCATGCGAAGTAGGCGTTCTTGCTTTCGAGGCGATGGACGACGCCGGCTTCGAGCAACGCGTCCAGGGCTCTGTAGACCGAGATCGGCGCCAATCTCGTGCCTTTTTTGGCGAGACGATCGAGAACCTCATAAGCACCGACGCTGGAAAGCGTCGAGGCGATTTCCTCGAACACTTTGCGGCGAAGCTCGGTAAACCGGATGTTCTTTTCCGCGAAAATCGCGGTCGCCTGCTCGATCGAGGTTTTCACCCGCTCGCGCGCGCGCTGCTCTTCGGTTGCGGTTGCTACCATGACAGTCCTCCAGGCCCTATCGAACGCCTTAGAACCTTCGGCGCCTGGAACTCTCAGGCAGCCGGACGATATAACATGTCGTGATTGCCCGCCATTCCGTTCAAGGCGCCGGTGCGCTTTTTGTGCGGCGCAGCGACCTGCTTGACCCTCTTCCACTCACGCTCCAACGTTGGAATTCTAAAGAGAAGTTCATGCGATGAGCACATTTCGTCTTAATGTTGCCGCCAATTGGCCTGCTCGGAAGCGCAATCATTAAGCAACGCGGTGTGCGACCCGCAGGACACACAGGCTGGGACCTATTTCAGCATGGACGTAAAGTTTCTGATCGACAGGCTGGTGGAGAATGCCCGGCCTATCGGCATTGCCCTCTTCCTGGCGTGCTCCATTGCTCTCCTCCTGCGGACACGGTTCGCGCGCCGCCTCCGATCCGTCATTGAAGAGACCATTTTCTCGAACTGGCGTCTGGCGTTGCTTGGCGCGACCGGCATCGTGCTGTCGGCCGCGGCCGGATGGCGGACCTGGGAAGGAATGTACAATTTCACCGGCGAGCCCATCATCGCGGGAATGGTGACGTTCGGCATTCAAGGCATCATGTTGATCGTTGCCTGGCTGATCGGCGAGAGCTTTGCGACGGGCATGAACTCGCGCGCCCGTCCGGGGCAATCTTCTCTCGTCAGTGCCGCCGCGCAGCCGTGGATCGGCTCGTTCATTGGCCTCCTTCTTTTCATCACTGGCTTTGTCCTGTTCCTGCAGTGGTCGGGACCGACAGACGGCCGCCATGCAGGCGTCGAGGACATCAACTGGTCCGCCGCCAGCGACAAGTTTCTGATGTTTGGAGCGGGACTTCTGCTCTTTGCGCTGTTCGCGCTTTATGCGGCGAGCGATCTGGTGCGGCCCTATGTGCAGGTCACGCGCCTGATCATCCGCAATTCGATGCTATGGCTGATGTTCCTTGCCTGTATGTCGGCGAGCGTCTTCTTCTCGTTCGACAGCTTCTTCACCTCGATTTTCCCAGCATCGGAACGCGCGCGAGCGGCCGAACTGCGCGCACAAAATCAAGTCTCCGGCATCATTACCGACATCGAACAGGCGATCTCAACACGCCGCGCCGCGCTTGCGGAGGAGCTGTTCACGACGGACGCGTGGAAGGGCTACGAGCAGCAGCTTGAAAACCTCACGAACGCGGCCGCGCAATCGCAGGGCGTGATCGAACAGTTCGTCAACAGTCAGATCGAAGAACACCGGCGGGCGGTCAAGGAACAGCAGGAGCGGATTTCGTCTGCGCAAGCGGGCCAGGCCGGACTGGTCAATCGCAAGACGTCGCTTACGGATGAGAAGGCGAGTCTTGCCGCACAGCGGCCTGAGTTCGCCGCCGATTACGCAGCCAAGAAAGCCGAGTACGACGCGAAGGTTCGCGACGTCGATGCCAAGCGCGTCGAAGCACTCGCGGAAGACAAAGGCGTGGAAGGCAGCGGCAAGGTTGGACGCGGCCCGCTCTATCGCCAGCGGATGGCGGAACTCTCGCAGCTGCAGGCTGCAGCCCAAATCGCCCAGGAGCGCATGAAGGACGCGCAGAAGCGTCTCAGCGGCGTCGAGACCCGTCTCTCGGCCGTCGATCGCGAGCTGGCAACGCTCGACGGCGATCTCGCCAAGTATAAAGGCGAAGCCGAAACGGCCGAGCAGCGCATCAAGCTCGCCGAGGGCAACATCGCGACCGATGCCGGGCCGAAGACGGATCCGGCGCGCATCCTCCCGCTCTTCGAACAGACGAAGGCCGAATTCCGGGCCAATCCCAATCCGGAAAACCTGCTTGCCGTCCAGCGGATGTGCGGCGACATCAAGGGCGCGATGCAGGCGACGCCCGAGACGAAGGCGCTGGTTGGCAGTGTCGATTGCGATCCGAAGACAACGGCGGATGCGGCCTCGACCCTCTTCGCGCTTCAGAACGGCACGAAGGTTTTCGAGAATACGTGCGTGGGCGGCGACAAGCTCAACGAAAACAAAACGACGGACGATCTCTTTGCCTTCGCGCGCCGGTGTCTTTCCGACAGCGCGTTGCCGAGCGCGGACACGGATGCGCTCAGGACCCAGATCAATCACATCGAGCTATCGCGCGATGACAAGGCGCACCGCTTCGTGGTGACGCTCAACGCGTTCCAGGATGGGAACCGGCTTGCTTATCTGGCGCTGGCGATTGCGATCGGTCTCGACGGTTTGATCTTCATGTCGGGTCTTTTCGGCGCCAATGCCGTGCGCTCGCCGCTGTCGGACATTCCAAGTTTCAGAACGCGTTCGGGCTCGCAGCTGGAAGCGACGATTAACGCCGCGCTTGGCGCGCATCCTTACGAGACGGCGTGGCTGACATTGACGTCCTTCCGGCCGATTACAAATCAGGACGGTTTCTCGGCGATGGCCGATTTGAGTGAGATGGAGCGTTCGCAGGCCGATCGCGTGCGCATGGTGCTGACCGCTGGCGCGGACATCGGCGCAGTCGAGACCGTCAGCCATAATCCGGAACGCTACCGCGTTCGCAGTGAGCTGCGCGAATATCTCTCGTCCGTTTGCGACAAGCAGTTCAAGACCGATGCAACGGCAAAGGATCGTGCGCGGCTCGATCAGCTCGTCTCGGCAGCGCTCGCGCCGCATCCGCGCGAACATTCGGAAATCGTGCTCAATACGCTCGAGCCCATCCGCGAGACCGAAGGCTTCACGTCGATGGTGACGCTGACGGACATCACCGACGAATACGACTCGCGCGTCGTCCGCCGCGTGATGAATGCCGGTTCTGCCGTGAAGGCGGTGGCCCCGGACGTCAAGATCGAGGACCGCTATTACATTCGCCCGGCGCTCTATGAGACGCTGCTCACGATCCGCGCGACCGCGCCTGAGAGTGCGGAATACCGCAGCCAGCGCTACTTTTTGGACGGCGGGCCGTATCGCCCGGCGCTCGATGGCGGCGTGCTGCGCGAGACACAGCAGCAATTGCCTTCGGCTCGAGCCACCGACCGCGACACAGAAATGCGGCGTGACCAGAAAGCGTTGCCGCGCGTGCCTGAGCTCGATGCCGAAGAGCGCAAGCGGCTCATTGCCTACTATCGCGAAGAGCTGCTGGAAGCCGTGAACCTGCGGTCAGACATCGTCGACACGCGATTGAGTTTGCAGCAATCGCGCGAGGCGATCCTGGAAGCTTGGAGAGCTCTCAACGCGCACAGCAAGAAAAACGAGAGCCTCGGCTTCCTGTTGCGCGAATTCCAAAACGGCCAGGAACGGCTGCTGGACGATGTCGTTGCTCGCCTGCGCAGAGAAACAGAAGGCGACGAGCGGAAGCAACATCTGCTCGATGGCGTCGACCACCGCGTGCGCGAAGATCTGACCCTTTACCTGCTGTTTCCGGAAACAGGGCTCATCAGCACCCTGATCGACGACCTCGAGATTGCCGCGCAACCGGACGACGGCCTCGTCCACGGCGAACAGGATCTGAAAGATCAGCTCAAGAATGTTCAGGAAGCGCTCGGCAGTCTGGACCTCGACAACCCGCGTTCGTGGGACGAGATCCGCCAGAAGCTTGCCATGCGGACGGGAACCGACTTCCGGAACCTCATGAGGAGGCCGCTCGGCCGGCCCCCTCAGGACGACGATACGGACGCATGAGTCTAGAGCTTGAACTCAACGACTTTCTGACGCTGCGTACCCAGGCCGTCGATGTGAAGCTCCATCACGTCGCCGGCCTTTAAAAATTCCTTCGGGTTGCGCGCGGTGCCGACGCCGGGCGGCGTGCCGGTGGTGACGATGTCGCCGGGCTCTAGCACCATGAATTCCGTCACGTAGGCGAGAAGCTCCGGGATCTTGAAGATCATCGTGGACGTGGAGCCGGTTTGCTTGCGCTCGCCGTTAACGTCCAACCACATGTCGAGGTGGTCCGGATCGGTCAGTTCGTCCGGCGTCACGAGCCAGGGGCCAATGGGTCCCATGGTCTCGCCCGATTTGCCCTTCACCCACTGACCGGCACGCTTGCTCTGGAAGCGGCGCTCGGATACGTCATTGCAGATGCAGTAGCCGGCAATGTAGTTCGCCCAGTCTTTCGCTTCGACGTAGCGCGCGCGGGCGCCGATAACGAAGGCAATCTCGCATTCCCAATCGAGATGCTTGGCGTTTCGCGGGTACATGACGTCGTCATAGGGGCCGCAGATCGACGTCGTCGCCTTGTTGAACAGGATCGGCTCGGCCGGGATTTCCTGCCCAGTCTCCTTTGCATGATCGGCGTAGTTGAGGCCGATGGCGATGAAGTTGTGCGTGCCGGCGACGGGCGGCCCGAGGCGAACATCAGCCGGCGCCTTGGGTAGCGAGTTCAAGTCGAGGCCGCGCAGGCGGGCGAGCGCGGCAGGAGCTAGGTATTCGCCAGCCAGATCCGGAATGACGCCCGAGAGATCGCGAACGGCGCCGTCCTGATCCAGAATGCCGGGTCTTTCGGCACCCGGGGCGCCAAAGCGTACGAGTTTCATCTACAGGTCTCTCCAGTGGCCGTCGCCGATGCGTTCGGGCGAGCTTCTAAGCAGAAAATGCCCGGACTGCCAATTGGACGGGCCAAGAAATGAGGTCCACCGCATTGGTGCTGCGTAATCGCAAAAGATCAGCGCTATCGGAACCTGGCCCCCACCTCCTTGTTTGACATTCGCCTGGGGAGTGTCCGCCGCGATTTAGCGACCAACCTCAAGCCCCATGTCCTAGCCTTCAGCTCGGGGAACGATGATGGATAAGAGGTTTACGGCCAGTCTTTGCCTGCTGGCCATCGTTGCTGCCGCGAGCGCGGCGCCGCAGGCCGGGAGCGCGGCCGATCCATCGCCAGCGGCGGAACCTGCTGCCAAGCCTCCCGATGCCACCGGCGCGCCAGCGATAAAGGAGGTCAAGCCAGCGCCCCCGCAGCCTTCGCCGTCAGGCACACCGGCGGTCGTTGTCGACGACAGCACAGTCGCCAGCTTGCTCGGAAAGGACGTGAAAAGCCCAACTGGTGAGAAACTGGGCCAGGTTACGGACATCATCGTCGGACGGTCGGGCGACATCCGCGCGGCCGTGATCGACTTCGGCGGTTTCCTAGGCGTGGGCTCGCGTAAGATCGCGGTCGCCTGGGCCGTTTTGCATTTCCGGCCCGATGGCATTGTTCTGGGAATGGGTGCCGACGAGTTGCGCGTGACCCCTGAATACCATCCGGGTGAGCCCATCGTTATTGTCGGCTCTGCGGGCGCGCCGCCCCAGGAGGCCAAGCCCTCCTCCTCAACCCAAGCGCCGGCGGCGACCAAATGACGGCGATACATTCGCCCGTCGCAGCCGCTCGTTATTGTACCGCGGATTGAATCATGCGCGGCTTCAAAGGGAGGCTGGCGCCTTTCATTTCGGCGCCGTCCAAGCGAAGCCAGAGGGGCGTTGACTGGTTCGCGTTTTTTCTCGCGGACGCACAGGTCGGCTTTGGTCCGTTTCTGACGGTCTATCTGACATCTGAAAAATGGACGAACGCCGATATCGGTCTGGTGCTGACCATCGGCAGCCTGTTCGGCCTCATTGGGCAGCTGCCCGCCGGCGCACTCGTCGATGCTGTGGGCCGCGAGCGAACGCTGGCCGCGACATGTACCTTGATCGTCGGGGCGACGGCGTTTTCGATCGCTTTATGGCCGACCTTCTATGCCGTGATCGTATCCCAGGTTTTTCACTCGGCCGCCAGCGTTGTGATCGGGCCCGCTCTTGCAGCGATCAGCCTTGGCTTGGTGGGGCACCGGCTCATCGGCGAACGATTGGGGCGCAACGCGCGGTTCTCCTCTCTCGGCAGCATGTTCGCCGCCGCCAGCATGGGTGCGTGCGGCTATTACCTCAGCAGTCAGGCTGTCTTCTTCGTTTCGGCGGCCATGACCATTCCCGCCGTCATGGCGCTTTATCTCATCCGGCCTTCCGATTTCCACCGCGAGGAATTGGAGCCGAAGCCCGAGCCTGAATATCATCTGCTGCAGGCAGCAAAGACGATCATGCGCAAGCGGGCGCTGCTCATTCTCGCGGGGGCTGTCGGCCTATTCCACCTCGCCAATGCTTCGTTGCTGCCGCTGGCGGCGAACCTGATCACCTTGCGCTCGAGCAAGTCTGCGACCGTTCTCGTCGCGCTTTGCATCATCGTTCCGCAGTTCATTGTGGCAATTATTTCGCCTTGGATGGGCCGCTATGGCGACGAGCATGGGCGGCGGCCGCTCCTCCTGTTGGGATTTGGCGCGCTTCCGGTTCGGGCGGTTCTCTTTGCTTGGAGTTCCGATCCGATGGTGATGGTGGCTGTCCAAGTTCTCGACGGCGTATCGGCTAGTGCGCTCGGCGTGCTCATCGCCGGCGTCGTGGCGGACATCACGAAGGACACCGGCAACTTCAATCTCGCGCTCGGGTTCGTCGGCGTTGCGATGGGTATCGGCGCATCGATCAGCACGACGCTCGCGGGTGAGTTTGCGCAGCATTTTGGAACGTCGTCGGCGTTTTTGCTGCTCGCGGTGATCGGGCTCCTGGCCTTCCTCGTCATCACACTCGCGATGCCTGAGACCAGAACCGCGGAAGAACCAGCCGAGGAGCAGGATTAGGTCCGCGCGGGCTTTGCTGCCGGCGGCGGAACAGCTGCAGTTGCGGGAGGCGCCTTTTTTCCTTCTGGTGCGGGCTTCGCGCCGGTGACCCAATTCGACAGGCGATCCATGTAAAGGAAGATAACCGGCGTCGTGAAGAGCGTGAGGATCTGGCTGATGGCCAAGCCCCCGACCATGGCGTAGCCGAGGGGCTGGCGGATCTCTGCTCCTGTTCCCGTGCCGATCATCAGTGGCACGCCCCCGAGGAGGGCAGCCAGCGTCGTCATCAGAATCGGCCGGAATCGCAGCAGCGAAGCCTTGCGTATGGCTTCAAGGGAAGAGAGATGCTCGTTGCGTTCGGCGTGAATGGCGAAGTCGACGAGCATGATGCCGTTCTTCTTGACGATGCCGATTAGCAAGATGATGCCGATCATTGCCACGAGGCTGAAATCGTAGCCAAAGATCATCAGCGTTGCGAGCGCACCGGCACCCGCAGACGGCAACGTGGACAAGATGGTGATCGGGTGGATGTAACTTTCGTAAAGGATGCCCAGGATCAGGTAGACCACGAAGAGCGCGGCCGCGATCAGGAGCGGTATCGTCGTCAGCGATTGCTGAAAGGCCTGGGCATTGCCTTGAAACGTCGTCTGCATCGAGAGCGGCATTCGAAGTTCACGCTCTGCCGCTTTGATGGCGTTTGTGGCGGTTCCAAGCGAACTTCCCGGAGCCAAGTTGAAGCTGATGGTCACCGCCGGGAACTGCCCTTGGTGGGAAATAGAGAGCGGTGCCGTCGGCCGCGTCGTCCAGCTCGCAAAGGTCGCCAGCGGTACGAGGCCGCCGGTCGTGGGTGAGCGAATGTAGAGGTTGTCGAGGCTGTCCGGATCGCCTTGGATCGAAGGCAGAACTTCCATCACGACATGGTAGCTGTTCTGCTGCGTGAAATATTGGGCGATTTGGCGCTGTCCGAATGCATCGTAGAGCGTGGCGTCGATGACGTCGGGCGTCAGGCCGAAGCGAGAGGCTTCGTCGCGATTGATCTCAACGGTCAGCGTCGTGCCGGCCATTTGCTGGTCAGTTGCGACGTCGCGAAGATCGGGCAGCGTCTTCAGCTTTTCGAGAACCTTCGGCGCCCAGGCGTTGAGTTCAGCAGCGTTGGCATTCTGTAGCGTATACTGGAACTGCGTGCGCGAGGAACGCCCGCCGACGTTCACATCCTGTGCTGCCTGCATGAAAAGCCTGATGCCTTCGACCTTCGCGAGCTTCGGCTGAAGCCGGCGAATGACTTCGAAGGCCGTCGCATCGCGCTGCTCCTTGGGCTTCAAGGTGATGTAGACGCGGCCGTTGTTAAGCGCGGCCGTCGAGCCGCCGGCGCCGATGGCCATGGCAAATGTTGCAACTGCCGGATCGCTCGCGATCACTTCCCCGATTTTTTCCTGGCGGCCGAGCATCGCCTGGAATGATATGTCTTGCGAGGCTTCCGTGATGCCCGTGATCAGGCCTGTGTCCTGCTGAGGGAAGAAGCCCTTCGGGATTTCAATGAAGAGATAGACGGTGAGCGCCAGGGTCGCGAAGAAACTCATCAACGTCGCGAACTGGTGGCGGAGGACGAAATCGAGACCGCGGGCATAGCTGTTGAGGATCGCTTCGAAGCCGCGCTCGCTCCAGCCATAGAGCCTGCCATGCTTAACGTCTTTTTCGCTTTTCAGAAAGCGCGAAGCCATCATCGGCGTGAGCGTGAGCGAAACGAGCGCCGATACCGCAATCGTCATCGTGACGGTGACCGCGAACTCGCGGAACAGGCGGCCGATGATGCCGCTCATGAAGAGCAGCGGGATGAACACAGCGACCAGCGATACACTGATTGAAATTACGGTAAAGCCGATTTCCCCGGCGCCCTTCATTGCGGCGTTGTAGGGCGTCTCTCCATCCTCGACGTGGCGGACAATGTTTTCCAGAACGACAATGGCGTCGTCGACGACGAAGCCGACCGAGATCGTCAACGCCATGAGCGAGAGATTGTCGAGGCTGTAGCCCATGCCGTACATCAGTGCGCAGGCGCCAAACAGCGCGAGCGGAACGGCGACGCTCGGAATGATGGTTGCCCAAAAGCTTCGCAAGAATAGGAAGATCACCGCGACGACGAGTGCGACCGAAAGCAGAAGCGTGTGCTCAACATCGGCAATGGAGGCACGGATGGTTTGCGTTCGATCGCTGACGATCTCCACTTTCAATGCCTTCGGCATCGACGCCTGAAGGCGCGGCAGTTGAGCTTTGATTCGATCGACGGTTTCAATGACGTTGGCGCCCGGCTCCTTGAAGACGATGAGGAAGATGCTGCGCTTTCCGTTCGTCCATGCCGCCTTCTTGGCGTCCTCCGGCCCGCGGACCGCCTTGCCCACGTCGCGCACGCGGATCGGACTGCCGTTGCGGTAGGCGATGATCACGTCGTCCCAGGATTTCGCATCGGTCAGCTGATCGTTCGTGTAAATGGTGAAGCCGCGGTTCGTGCTGTCGATTGATCCCTTCGGGCTGTTGACCGTCGTGATCGACAGCGGCATGCGGACTTCTTCGAGCGTCAGATTGCGCGCGTAGAGCTTGGCGGGATCGAGCTGAATGCGGATCGCCGGCTTCTGTTCGCCGCCAATCGAGACCTGCCCGACGCCGTTGATCTGGCTGATCTGCTGGGCGAGCTTAGTGTCGGCGTTGTCGTCCACGTCCGTCAGAGTCATTTCGTCGGACGAAGCGGAGAGCAGCAGAATGGGGCTGTCTGCCGGATTGACCTTCCGATAGATCGGCGGCTGCGGCAGGTTTTGCGGCAGCTGGCCGCCGGCGGCGTTGATGGCCGCCTGGATGTCGTTGGCGGCAGCGTCGATATCGCGGTCGAGATCGAACTGCACGATGACCGTCGTCACCCCGAGACCGCTCGTTGAGGTGGTCTGGGCGACGCCTGGGATTTGCGCGAACTGCCGCTCCAGCGGCTGCGCGACGTTGGTCGCCATTGTTTCCGGGCTGGCGCCGGGGAGACTGGCGGAGACCTGGATCGTTGGAAAATCGATCTGCGGCAGCGGCGC
The DNA here is from genome assembly GCF_035687085.1 of Hyphomicrobium sp. Lineage (GTDB taxonomy): Bacteria > Pseudomonadota > Alphaproteobacteria > Rhizobiales > Hyphomicrobiaceae > Hyphomicrobium_B. The sequence goes on from NZ_DASRYS010000012.1 coordinate 139,323, forward strand.
GACGGGCAGGCTCAGAAACGAGACGATGCCGAGAAACAATATGCCCACCATCAGCAGCGAGGTGCCGATGGGATAGCGAATGAAGATCCCGGAGACGCCACCGCTCGCCATGCTATTCGGCCTCCAGCACAGTCTTCTTCGAGCCAGATGCTGAAGCTCGCGGCGCGTTCTGATTTACGTCCTGGTTTTTGTTGCGGTCTTTGTCCTGCTTGCGATCCTCCTTTTTCTGGTCCTCCTGGAGGTCGACCAACGAGCCGGGCTCAAGGCGATAATAGCCGGAGGTCACGACCTTCTCTCCAGGCTTCACGCCGCTCTGGATGACGGCTTGCCCGTCTTGGATTTCACCAACGACAAGCTCACGCCGCTCGGCTTTGTTGCCGGGCCCCACGACATAGGCGAACAACTTGTCGGGTCCGCGCAGGACCGCCGCGTCGGGGATGACGACGACATTCTTCTCTGTGGTGATCAGCAGCCGGGTGGCCACAGTTAGCCCCGGCCACAGCGTATGCTCCCTGTTCGGGAACTTCCCTTTCAGCTTGATCGAGCCGGTTGTCATGTCGACCTGGTTATCAACCAGGGTAAGCTCTCCCGTGGCCAGCTCCTGTTTCCCGTCCGACGTGTAAGCGGTGACGGGAAGCGGCCCGCGCTTCAATTCCTTCAGAATGCGAGGGAGCTGTTCTTCGGGCTCAGTGAAAATCACCGCAATAGGCTCGAGCTGCGCAATGGTCGCCACGCCGCCAGCATCTCCCGCGTGGATGATGTTGCCCTGATCGACGAGGCGAAAGCCGACACGGCCAGAGATGGGCGCCTTGATTGTCGTATAGACGACCTGAACCTGCGCATTTGCAATCGCTCCGACATCTGCCTTTATGAGCGATTCCTGCTGAGCGATATTCGAGCGCTGCGTATCGATCTGTTGTTGCGTGATCGCTAGCGTGCCGACTTTCTCAAACCGCTGAAGATCGCGCTTGAGATTTGCGAGGTTGGTTTCGTCCTGCGCCTTCTTCGCAACGGCCTGATCGAGGGCGGCCTGATAGGGCCTCGGATCGATCTGAATCAGGAGATCACCGGCTTTGACGAACTGCCCTTCTTCGAAGGCGACCTTGGTGATTTCGCCATCCACCCGCGAGCGAACCGTCACGGTATTCCAGGCCTGCACTTGCCCGAGGCTATCAAAGTAAACAGGGAAGTTCTTGGTCTCGGCCGTCACGACAGAGACTGGCACCCTGGGATCTGGCTTCATCTCGGCAGATTGCGTTGCAACGCGGCGATGCTGCCACGCCCAATAGCCGCCCGCGGCCACGCCTGCCAGAATAATCAGCCAAAAGAACGATCTGACGCGGGACCTCGACACGTCTACTCCATGCGTGGCGACCGAGGAGTGTGAGGCGGAAAGCCCGCCCGAAATAAACAACGGTTTATATCGCCAGTTCCGTCAGATCGCCTGTTCAAGCAATCAGGCGCACACAGGCTCGTGGCTCGGCGCTTACCATCCGTATACCCTTAAGTTGGAAAGCATGCCGCGTTTTTACACCCTTGTGCGGGCTCTTTTGCAGAACTGTAAACCGACCGCTGGCGTGTCTTGGGCGATGGGCTCCGCGCAGGTGCAAAACCGGCAGTTCACGCATCGCCCGGCCGGGGAGCAAATCTTTAAATCAGCAGGAAGACGATGCTGGCCGTTGCCATGACGAAAGTTGCGATCCAGCCGCCGATCAACATGGGGCGAGATATCGTCAGCTTCCCCATGATGTGGGGGTTCATTGCCATTATCATCATGACGGCCATCAGGGGCGCGGCCAGCAAGCCGTTGATTACAGCGCTCCAGTACAGCGCCTTGATGGGATCAATAGATGTGAAGTTGAGCGCAGCCCCGCCAAGCGTGGCGACCGCTATCGTTGCGTAGAATGCTTTGGCCTCGCGCGGCTTGTGGTCGAGACCTTGCCGCCACCCAAAAAATTCGCTCACGCCGTAAGCCGCCGAGCCCGCCAGCACGGGAACGGCCAGCATACCCGTCGATATGATGCCAACCGCGAAGAGCGCGAATGTGAATACTCCGGCGACCGGCCGCAGTGCTTCTGCCGCTTGGGAGGATGTCTGTATTTCGGTTACGCCGTTGGCGTGCAGCGTTGCTGCCGTCGCGAAGATGATGAACAAGGCGATGAGATTCGACACGCCCATTCCGACCATCGTGTCCGTTCGGATGCGCGAAAGTTCGCGGCCGGCATTGCGCGGCGTAACGCAAAGCGGCTTGACGTGACGGCGGTGCAGCTCTTCGACTTCCTGGCCGGCCTGCCAGAAGAACAGGTAAGGACTGATCGTCGTCCCGAGAACGGCAACGAGGCCCATGGCGTGAGCCCTATCGAACTCGAATTGCGGGACGAAGGTCCCGTAAAGCGCCGTGCTCCACGGCACATGCGCAGCGAAGACAACGCCCACGTAGGTGAACAGGCAAAGCGTGGCCCATTTCAGCAGAGAGCTGTAGCGCGCATAGCTCATGAAGGTTTCGAGAAGAATGCAAACGACGCCGAAGAGCAGCATGTAAACGCGCTCGGGCCCGCCGATGAGCAAACCCAATGCGGCGCCCATGGCTCCAAGGTCTGCACCCAAGTTGACCACGTTCGCGATGAGCAAAAGGCAGATCACGACCCGCAGCAGCCACAGGGGGTAATGGCGCCGTAAGTTGTGAGCGATGCCGTGACCGGTCACGCAGCCGATCCTTGCGGCGATTGATTGAATAACGGCCATCAGCGGGAAGCTGAGCAGCATCGTCCATGCAAGGCTATAGCCGAATTGGGCGCCAACCTCACTGTAAGTTGCAATGCCGCTTGGATCGTCATCTGCCGCGCCGGTTACCAGCCCAGGTCCCAGTGCTCGCAAGATCCCTGGTGACGGCTCGGTGCCGGCGGTAGGCGCGGGCTTTGCGTTTGCTTTCGGCTTCATCGAAAGGCTCAGCTTCTTGCTTTTTACGAGCGCTGCTCGTGCCGAAATAGTCCGTTAGGGGATCAACTGCAACGCCAACGAGCTGTGGCACCCGAGAAGAAAGTGTGATTCCTGTAGAGACCCTGCTCCGGGTTGCGTCTCCAGGACTACGTGATGCGAGCCCTTGTCCAGTCGGCCGTTTGGGCGAGGTCACATTCCCGCATCCGGAGTTAGGGGAAGATTGAGAACGCGGAAAGGACGCGGAGGATAATCGAGAGGGAGTACGCGCCCGTGGCATCGCTTCCGCGTAGGAGGGCCGCACGGGCTTTCACGGTGGCTATCTAAGATGCTCGCCGGAGGTTTCCTTCCGGAACTTCCACGTATAACGTTGGTTGGCTGAACGCGGGGTTCACCCGCATCAAAAAGCCATCCAGGGAGGCATCTCTTGTTCAAAGTGGTTGTTGCGACATCGGTATTTGTTCTGGCATCGGCGGCTGCCATGGCTGCGGACACCTCCGTCGAGATCAATGCGATCGACGCCAACGGCGTGGGCAAGCCTCTCGGGACCGCGACGATCTCCGACTCGTCGGACGGACTTACGATCAAAGTCGATGTTTCAGGCGTGACCGATGGCGACCACGGCTTCCACGTTCATGAGAAGGGCGACTGCTCGCCCGGCACAAAAGACGGAAAGACGGTGCCCGGGCTTGCGGCTGGTCCTCACTTCGACCCGCACGCTACGAAGACCCACAAAGGCCCCGGCGGCGGAGGTCATGAAGGCGATTTGCCGAAGCTGACGGCTCAGGGCGGTAAGATTGATCAGACCGTCACCGTGAAGGGCCTCAAGCAGGCGGACGTCGCCGGGCGTTCGCTGATGATCCACGAAGGCGGCGACAACTACAGCGACAATCCCGAGAACGGTGGCGGCAAGGGCCGCATCGCCTGCGGCGTCATCCCGAAATAGCGCGGCGGATCTGCTTGGTGCGGACGGTGGGACTCGAACCCACACGACGTTACCGTCTCAGGATTTTAAGTCCTGTGTGTCTACCGGTTCCACCACGTCCGCGCTGCGGGACTTATGGCGAGTTCGAGCGCAGAGTGCAACAGAAGAGGACGCGAACTTCGCTGGCGTCAAATCGGATTGGCGCCGGCGGAAGGACGAGATGCCGAGGGGATTTTGAATACCTGGTGCGCCTTCTTCATCAGAGCGAGAAGCTCTGCGGGAGAGTCGACGTCCAGCGAATGGGGATATTGCGGGTCGGGCCCCACGAGCTTGTTCGACACGTTGCCTTCAGGATCGATGAAAAGCGTGCGCGGAACGTACGTGCCGTCGGGCGAAAAAGCGCCGTTGAGTTCTTTCTCGGTATCAACGTCAGCCAGGATCATGACGAAGTCACGCGAGGCGGCGACAATCGCTGGATCCTTGAACACGCGCTGAAAGCGGCGGCAAAACGAGCACCACGTCGCGTGGAAGACCATCAGCACGGGACGGTTGGTTTTTGTCGCTTCAGAAATGCCCGAGCGCGGGTCGCGCCAATTGATCTCCGCGCCATTCCACGCGCTCGCATAATTCGCGGTACCTGCCTGAGTGGCGAGCGGAAGCGCAGCCAGCAAAAGCACTGCGCAGACAAGTGAACGGATCATAACTTCAGAACTCCAACGCTCACGGCCCCAAAGGCATCCCTGTTCTTGCAGTTTGAGGAAGGGCCGGCAAGTTTAACAACAGGTAACCGGTCCACTTCACTTGCCAACAAGCTGATTTGCAGAGAACCGGTTTTCGTAAAGTTGCAGATGGATAAAGGCCGTTTCGAGAAGCGGCGTTGCGACGTTGTGCGCCCGGCCCCGGCGAATGATATCGCCGACGATCTGTTCGGCTTCGATGCGGCTGCCACGCTCGATGTCACGCAACATCGAGGCTGAAATCTTCGAATCCGGATCGCGCATGTGGGAGCGGGCAAATTCGAGCGTCGCCGGCTCGGGCGGGTAGCCGTTCGCAGTAGCGATGGCCACGCATTCACCCACAATATCGGCCATGAATTGCTGGCCTTTTTCCGTGCGATTGATCTCGCCGACCGTTCCGCGCATGAGGCAGGTTGAGGACGCGAGCGAGGCTATGAAGAACCACTTCCCCCACATAGCGGCGATCACATCGTCAGGACAGCGCGCGTCGATGCCTTTGGCAAGAACATTGTGAAGCTTCGCGGCAGCAGCCTTTTGCTCCGGAAATCTTGCCCCGAGCGTCAGCGCGGCGATCTCTCCGAAGTGGTGGATCGTGCCGTCTTCAGTCAGCGTCACGCTGATCTGGCACATACCTCCAAGAACGCGCTGCGCACCGAACGCAGTGTCGAGCGTTTCAAGATGCTTCATGCCGTTGAGCAACGGCAAAACCAGAGTGTTGTCGCCGACTGCGGGCTGTATCGTCTCGATGGCATCATCCAGGTCGTAGGCCTTGGAGCTTAGAATGACGGCATCGAAGGGGCCGGAGATTTCCTCGCGCGTGATCGCCTTCACCGCCGTCGTCATATTCCCAACGGGGCTTTCGATTTTGATGCCGTCCCGCATCAGCTGATCGCGCCGCTTCGGGCGAACGAGGAAGGTCACATCGCCGCCGGCTTTCGCCAACCGTCCGCCGAAATAGCCGCCAGTTGCCCCGGCTCCGAGAAAAAGAATTCGCATGAACGGATGCCTGCCTTCTGTCTTGAATTGAGGTGCAATACCGAAAGAGATTACGCGCGGTTTAGGTGATCGCATTATCTCACGCTTTCCGTGATTTGGTGCACACGGAGTTGTTTGGCAGTGATGCATGAAGCTCCCTATGTGAAGGGTGACGCGGAATGAGGTCCGCACCCCAACATAATGGAGTTTACATGATCCGCATAATTTCAATTGGACTGGCAACAGCCTTCTTTGCGCTTCCGGCCGTTGCCCAGGAGCCTTCGGTGAATGAAGCTGGAAAATCCGCCGCGCTCGGCGCAGAACTCTCGATTGCGGCTAGTGCGGAACAGGCCCGCCAGCAGCTTGCACATCAAGGTTTTACGGCGATTTCGCCCCTTCAGCGCGACTCGGGACGCTGGGTCGGCACGGCCATCAAGGACGGCAAGCGCGTGTTTGTCGCGGTTGTCGCTCCGGCAGCCGTGAATACGGTGACGCAGTAGTCATCCGATGATCGACATGAAACCGGCGCCTCTCCGCTCAGCGGATGGGCGCCGTTTCTCTTGGGGCAGACACCTACATCGTGTCGGGAGTTTTCTTTTCATTATCGGCATCGGGTTCGGCCTGCTGTGCGCACGTGTCCAAGACCGATTTAATCTTCTTGGTCGCGCCTGCGGCCGACAGTTTGCTGGCGTGAAATTTTTTGCCAACAAGCTCTAGGCCGATATCAATCCGCTTCTTCGCCGATGCGATCATTGCGGCAGCCCGCTTAACGACTTCCTCGTCGTCGGTTGAGGCCAAGAGCTTGCCTAGATTGTTTTTGCCTAACTCAACGTCGAAGCGGGTGGGTGCGGCTCCATCGATCGAGATGATAATCTTCGGACCTAAAAGGTTCATCGCGGACGACGAGTCCGTCCAGTCCTCAGGAGTGGCCAAGCTGACCTTGAGCCCTTCGCTATTGCAGCTGACAAATACAATCGATGAGTCGCCAACTGCCATCGCGACGGCTTCTATCTCGCCGAACGCCTTCTCATCTTTTTTGAAGATCCACTGGGCATTAGCGGAAGAAACAGCAACGAACGTTACGATGATCGAAACCGAAAGACCGGCTAGGCAGGCTTTGCGAAAAGGCATTATTCTCTCCCCCGAGATAACATCTCATCGTTGTGACACGAGCCAGGGGGCGCAGCAACGAAATAGCGCGGCACCATGTTGGCACCGCGCTTTTTTCATTCGGCTGACGAAATTGGGTTGAGCTCAGCTCTTCTTTTCCGGCGCAACGACGCGGATTGACAGTTCGCGGAGCTGCTTGGGAGATGCTTCGCTGGGCGCGCCCATCAGGAGATCGGCGGCCTGCTGATTCATCGGGAAGAGCGCCACTTCGCGCACGGTCTTTCCACCCGTCAGCAGCATGACGATGCGTTCCAGACCGGCCGCCATGCCACCGTGCGGAGGCGCGCCGTACTGGAAGGCGCGGAAGAGGCCGCCGAAACGCTGCTCGACGACTTCGGGTCCGAGGCCCGCGATGCCGAACGCCTTGATCATGTCTTCCGGCTTGTGATTGCGGATGCCGCCCGAGGCGATCTCGTAGCCGTTGCAGACGATGTCGTACTGGTAGGCTTTGAGTTTCAACCGCTCTTCAGTGGTCGTCGCCGCATCAAGAGCCGCTCCGCCGCCTTGCGGCATCGAGAACGGGTTGTGCGAGAAGTCGATCTTCTTGTCTTCCTCGTTCCATTCATAGAACGGGAAGTCGACGATCCAGGCGAGCGCGAACCGATTTTCATCGATGAGCTTCAGTTCCTGGCCGACGCGATCGCGTGCGAGACCTGCGAACTTGTAGAAGTTTGCCGGGTTGCCCGCGACGAAGAATACGGCGTCGCCATCGTTGAGGCCCAGCTGCGATTTGATCGCGCTTGCGCGTTCGGGTCCGATGTTCTTGGCGACGGGACCGGCTCCGCCCTCCTCGCCGTCACGCCAGAAGATGTAGCCGAGGCCCGGCTGGCCTTCGCCTTGCGCCCATGAGTTCATGCGGTCGCAGAAGGCGCGGCTGCCGCCCGTCGGCGCGGGGATGGCCCAGATGCGCGCTTTCGGGTCCTTCTCGATCATGCCGGCGAAGACCTTGAAGCCCGAGCCGCGGAAGTGCTCGGTCACGTCGGCCATTTCGATCGGGTTGCGCAGATCGGGCTTGTCGGAGCCGTATTTGGCAATTGCCGTGTCGTATGGAATGCGCGGCCAGTTGTTCGTGACGGGCTTTCCTTCAGCGAACTCCTCGAAGAGGCCGGTGATGACCGGCTCCATGGTCGCGAAGATGTCTTCCTGCTCGACGAAGCTCATTTCGACGTCGAGCTGGTAGAATTCGCCCGGCAAGCGGTCGGCGCGCGGGTCTTCATCGCGGAAGCAGGGCGCAATTTGGAAATAGCGGTCGAAGCCCGAGACCATCAACAGTTGCTTATACTGCTGAGGGGCCTGCGGCAGCGCGTAGAACTTGCCAGCGTGAATGCGGCTCGGCACGAGGAAGTCGCGGGCGCCTTCCGGGCTCGAAGCCGTGAGGATCGGCGTCGGGAATTCGTTGAAGCCCTGATCGTGCATGCGGCGGCGCATGGAGCGCGTGATCTCGAGCCGCTTCATGATGATGGAATGCAGCGTCTCGCGGCGAAGATCGAGGAAGCGATACTGCAGCCGCAGATCTTCCGGGTAATCGGGTTCGCCGAAGACCGGTACGGGCAGTTCCTTGGCCGCCGAGAGGACTTCGATCTCGGTTGCATAGAGCTCGATTTCGCCGGTCGGCAGTTCGGCGTTCGTGGTGCCTTCGGGCCGGTCGCGGACCTTGCCGTCGATGCGCACAACCCATTCGGAGCGCAACGTCTCGGCTATTTTGAAAGCGGGGCTATCCGGGTCAGCGACGACCTGGGTCAAGCCATAGTGGTCGCGCAGGTCGATGAAGAGCACGCCGCCGTGGTCGCGGACGCGATGCACCCAGCCAGAAAGCCGCACATTCGAGCCGACGTCGCTCTTCCGGAGGGCGCCGCATGTGTGCGAGCGATAACGATGCAGCTTAGCCTCGGCCATGGCCGGAAACCCTTTATCGATGTGGGTGAAAATTGCCGCGGAAAAGCGCATGCGGCCGCGCGAAAGTCAAGGTTGGCACCCTACACGTTAATGGTTGAGAGGGCGAGGCCGCGGCCAGAGCCGCCGTTGCCGCAATCGCAATCCCTAACCCTTGCGAAAAAACGCCCTACCTCTGCGATCAACCTGATGGCGACAACGTCCGGACCATGCGCTATAGGGCTGCCTTGATGCGAGTGATCACGACCACGTCAGAATTGTCGGCCCTTTGCGAGGTGCTGGCAAAAAGCGAATATGTTGCAGTTGATACCGAATTTCTGCGCGAGCAGACGTTCTGGCCGTTGCTGTGCCTTATTCAGCTCGCGGGCCCGGAAGCCGAGGCTATCGTAGACCCGCTGAGCCCAAATCTCGATCTGGCGCCATTCTACCAGCTGATGGCCGACACCTCGGTCGTCAAGGTGTTCCATGCGGCACGGCAGGACATAGAGATCATTTTCCTGAAGTCGGAAATCGTGCCGACACCGGTATTCGATACGCAGGTCGCGGCGATGGTTTGCGGCTATGGCGACAGCATCAGCTATGTGAACCTCGTCAAGAAGACGACTTCGGTCGATCTCGACAAAAGCTCGCGCTTTACCGATTGGAGCCGCCGCCCGCTCTCGGCGAAGCAGCTCGACTATGCGCTGGCCGACGTTACGCATTTGAGAGACGTTTATCAGCGCCTGAAGCAAACGCTGGAGAAGACCGGCCGCACGCCGTGGCTGCAAGAAGAGATGGAGGTTCTGACCAGCCCCTCCACCTACGATGCCAAGCCCGAGAATGCCTGGCAGCGGCTTAAGCTGCGCGTGAAGGGGCGGAAGTCGCTGGCCGTCCTCATCGAGCTTGCGGCGTGGCGTGAGCGCCTGGCGCAGACGCTCGACGTGCCGCGCGGACGTGTGCTTCGCGACGACGCGCTCTACGACATCGCCAATCAGCTTCCGGCGAGCGCCGATTCGCTCGGGCAACTGCGGACGCTTTCGGACGGCTTTGCCCGTTCGCAGCGGGCGCGCGAGATCGTCGATGTGGTCAAAGCGGGCCTCGCGCGAGACCCGAAGACGTTGCCGAAGATCGAGCGCAGCGAAGCGCTTTCAGCTGAGGCCAGCGCCACACTCGAATTGCTGAAGGTGCTGTTGAAGGCTGCCGCCGCGGAGCACGGCGTGGCGCCCCGCATCATCGCCGACAGCGACGATCTCGAGCAGCTTGCAACGTCGGACGAGGCCGACATTCTGGCGCTTCAGGGCTGGCGGCGGACGCTCTTTGGCGAGTCCGCGCTGAAGCTGAAGCGCGGGGAACTCGCGTTGACACTCGTCAACGGCGAAGTGCGCGCGGTACCTGCTGCAAGGTAGTTTTTTCTGCATTCCGTCATCCTCGCGCGAAGCAAGCGTCAGCGAGTAAGCGCGGGGATCCAGCGTAAAGCTGCCGAAGGCTCAGCTTTGCGTCTTCGACGATTCTAACGCTGGATTCCCGGCCTTCGACGCGCCCGTGGCGCTCTCGGCCGAGAATGACGAACGCCTACTTCCGGCCGGGGTCGTAGGCGTGCTTCTGACGCCATTCGGAAAAGAAGTAGGACAGGCTGTCGTCGATGTCTTGGGGCAGCACAATCTTAACCGTGACCAGTTGATCGCCGTGCAGGCCGCTCCTGCCGCGGACGCCCTTGCCTTTGAGGCGAAACGTCTTTCCTGAGCTCGTGCCCTTGGGCACGTTCAGCTGCACCCGGCCCGTGGGCGTGGGGACTTCGACCCGGCCGCCGAGAACCGCTTCATCAATCGTGATCGGCAGTTCGAGAAGGATGTCGTCGCCCTCGCGCTTGAAGTCGGGGTGCGGCCGCACCTTGATTTCGATCAGGGCGTCTCCCGGCTCCGAGCCGGGGGCTCCCATCGTGCCTTTGCCTTTCAGCCGCAGCGTCTGGCCGTCCATCACGCCTTCGGGGACGGCAAGGTCCAGAACGCCGCCGTCGGGAAGCGTCACGCGCTTCTTGGCGCCGAGAACGGCTTCGAGAAAATCGACTTCGAGCGAGTAGCGCAGATCCTGACCGCGCGGCGCGTAGCTGGGACTTGTGCGGCGTCCGCCGCCTGAGCCGAAGACATCGGAAAAAATATCGGTGAAGCTGAAGTCATCGAACCCGGTGGCCCCGGGCCGGCCTTCGAAACCGCGGGCCGAATAGCCCCCGCGGGCGCCTGCCGCTCTACTCCACTGCGGCCGGCGCAGGTCGCCCTTGGCGTCGATTTCGCCCGCGTCGTACTGGCGGCGTTTTTCGGGATCGCTCAAGATATCGTTGGCGGCCGTTATCTTCTTGAAGCGTTCAGCCGCGGCGACGTTGTTGGGATTGACGTCGGGGTGATTGGCTTTGGCCGCCTTACGAAACGCCGCGCGGATTTCCGCCTCGGTGGCTCCCCGCGAGACGCCGAGAATTTCGTAAAGGTCTTCCGCCATGGAGGCTGTCTTCATCCCGGTAAATTGTTGTAGCAGACTATCAGAAAACGGCGCGCCGCAAGCGAGGCGTACTGCCTCTCAACGGATAATTCGGATTTCCGGCCTTTTGCCGACCAACGACGCAAGCGTCTCGAACCGGCGGCGTAGCCTTTCTCCGTCCAACGGCGCGTAGGCTGCCGGTATCGTCAATATAAGGTCGCCGCCTTCATGAGAGAGGGGCGTTTGATCGATGACACCGGCCGTCCCGATCGAAAGCATATGGGCAGCCCGGATCGCCGCGCCAACGATTCGCGCCCGCCGTTGCACACGTTTACTGACCAAGCTGCGCAACCTGTCGGACAGGTGGTCGCCGTTATTCTCAGACGCTTCATGGCGGTGGTAGACGGACAAGGCGAGGAAGATGCGGCCCTGATGGTCCACCCCGCCCAGGCCGGCATGGGCGATCGTATTGACGCTTTGCTCGCCGCGATAGTCCGGATGGGCCCGCCAGTTGACGTCGGACAGCAGGCAGGCGGCATGGCGCAGTCGGCGCTCTTCGGCCGTTTCTTCCAGCGCCGGATCGGCGAAGAGCTGATCGGTCCAGTCGCAGAGTTCATAGGCGTGGGCGAGCGACCTGGAGCGCAGACCGGCGTAATCCTCACAGAAGCTGATGAGCGGATCGCGCGCTCGCTCGTGGGGCGGCAAAAGGCCGTAGATCAGCCCTTCGCGAATTCCAAAAACGGAAAATACGACCTGCCGCGGCTCCATCAGGCGCAGCAGCCGCTCAAGAACCAGCGCGCCGAAGGGAAGCACCTCGCGGCGCGCCCGGGCGACGCCAGTAATGCCAGGGATGTCCGTCGGCTTCTTGGCTTTGCGAAACTGCTCGCAGAGGTCGAGCGCTTCACGCGCCGTCAGCCGGTAGCCCTGCATCACGCGGAGCGGATAATCGACCCGGTCCATCTGCAGCTTAGCTAGGGCGCGCCAGGTGCCGCCAACCGCGTAAAACGTGCGGCCCGCGCCGTTCTTCAGCCACGGCAAGCTCAAGAGTGCGTTGTCGATGACGTCGATCGCGCGGTCGACTTTGTTGCCGGTGGTATCGATCAGCCGCAAGCCGCCGAGCGGAAGCGTGGCCGCTTCCTTCAGCTTGGACTGTTCGAGGTCGATGAGCTCGAGACTGCCGCCGCCGAGGTCGCCCGCTATGCCGTCGGCATCGACGAAGCCCATCATGATGCCCTGCGCGGCGAGACGGGCTTCCTTTTCGCCGGAAAGAATCTCGATCTTCGCCCCGATCGCGCGCTCGCCCTGCTCGATGAAGTCGGGCCCGTTCTGGGCCTCGCGAACTGCGGCGGTGGCGATGACCGTCAGATTTTTGACGCGAAGGATTTGCGCAATGACCCGGAAGCGCGCGAGTGCTGCTAGGGCACGGTCGACGGCATCGATGCTGAGACTACCGGTAGAGGCGACGGAGCGGCCCAAGCCGCAGAGGATCTTCTCATTGAAGACCGGGGTCGGTGCGCGGACCGCCCCTTCGTAGACTACTAGACGCACGGAGTTGGAGCCGATATCGACGACCCCGATTGGCTCCATGTCCGCGGCACGCTCGTTTGCGCCCGAGAGTTCTCGCCACCGTGTCAAAATTGGACTCGCGCTCAACCGGGCTGGCGGAAGCGTTGGGGGAAATTCTCCTTGAGAGATTGCCCGCGTCCCGAAAGCGAAGGATTGGTCATGAAGTACTTCTGGGCGTTAAAGGCTTCCTCCCCCGGACCCGGTTGGATGCGGGTGGAGCTGCCATCGGCGTTGATCCGCCAGCTCTGTTGATTGTCTTTCAAATTCGCAACCATGATCTGAGCCAGCACCTGTTCGTGCACCGTGGGATTCTTGACGGGCGCCAAGGCCTCAACGCGCCGGTCTAGATTGCGCGGCATCATGTCGGCGGAGCTGATGTAGACGGCGGCGTTGGGGGAAGGCAAGGCCTCGCCGTTGGCGAAACAGTAAATGCGGGCATGCTCGAGGAAGCGGCCAACAATGCTTTTCACCCGGATGTTGCTCGACAATCCTGGAACTCCCGGACGCAGGCAACAGATCCCGCGCACGATGAGATCGATCGGGACGCCGGCATTGCTCGCTTCATAAAGCGCCGAGATGATCTGAGCATCGACGAGCGCGTTCATCTTCCACCAGATGCCGGAGGGCTTTCCGGCCTTGGCGTTCCGGATCTCTTCGGCGATGTGCGTCATGATCCGGTTTCGGATGCCGTGCGGGCTTGCCGCCATGCATTCGAGTTCCACCGGCTCGCCGTAGCCGGTCACGAAATTCAGGATGCGGGTGATATCGCGCGCCATCACCGGATCCGTCGTGAAGAGGGACAGGTCCGTGTAAACGCGCGCGGTCTGAGGATGATAGTTGCCGGTGCCGATATGGCAGTAGGTTGTCAGCTCGGTGCCTTCGCGGCGAACGATGAGCCCGAGCTTGGCGTGCGTCTTCAGCTCGGTAAATCCGTAGACGACGTGGACGCCCGCGCTTTCGAGATCGCGCGCCCAGCGGATGTTTGCGGCTTCGTCAAAACGGGCTTTGAGCTCGACGACGGCCGTGACGGATTTGCCGGCTTCGACTGCTTCTTTCAGAGCCTGGATGATGGGGCTATCGCGTGAGGTTCGATAGAGCGTCCATTTGATTGCCATCACGTTGGGATCGGCCACCGCCTGACGCAAGTACTGCACGACGACGTCGAAACTCTCGTAGGGATGGTGGACGACGATGTCCTTGTTGCGCACGGCCGCGAAGCAGTCGCCGCTGAATTCGCGGATGCGTTCGGGAAAGCGTATCGGGAACGGCTTGAACTGCAGCTCGGGCATGTCGGACACGATGAGCTGCGACGTATCGGCGAGCGCCAGGATACCGTCTTTGACGAAAACGCTTTCCTCGCGCACCTCCAGTTCGTCCATGACGAACTTGCGCAACGGTTCGGGCATGCGCGATTCGATCTCGAGGCGGATGACGTTGCCCCGACGCCGCCGCTTCAGCTGGCTTTCATAGGAACGGACGAGATCTTCGGCCTCTTCCTGGAGTTCGATATCGCTATCGCGCAGGACACGAAACGCGCCTTTGCTCTTGATTTCGAAGCCGGTGAAGAGCTCGGGCAGGAACATGCCGATGACGTATTCAAGCTGAATGAAGCGCACTTCCTTCGGCTTCGCCGGATCGGTTTCAAGACGGATGAAGCGTTCGAGCTGGCCCGGAATGGGGATGAGTCCGTTCATCGTCTTGCCGTCCATCGGGCGAACCATTTCGACGACCATCGTCGTCGCCTTGTTCGGGATGAACGGGAATGGATGGGCCGGGTCGGCGGCGATCGGCGTCAGGATCGGGAAGATGTGCGTCAGGAACAGACGCTCGAGCCACTGACGCTCCGCCTTCGTGACATCGTCGGGCTGCAGCACGAAAAACCCGACTTCAGCCAGCTCGCTCGTGATCTTGCGCCATGTCGCCTGCTTCTCCGCGACGAGGCCGCCGGCAAACTTGTTGATCGCGGCAAGCTGCTGCATCGGCGTCATGCCGTCGGGAGAGAGCGTCGTGATGCCAGCGCGGATCTGGCCGTAAACGCCGGCGGCGCGGACCATATAGAATTCATCGAGGTTGGCCGCCGCTATCGACAGAAAGCGCAGCCGCTCTAGTAGCGGATGATTAACGTTGCCCGCTTCTTCCAGAACGCGACGGTTGAACTGAAGCCACGACAGCTCGCGGTTATAGAAGCGTTCCGGCCCTTCCGGGACGCTCTCTACGGCTGTTTTGCCACTTCTTTTTTGCGCGGTTGCCATGGCAGGAAAGTTGCTCCGGATTAGACCGTGTAGATCCAGACATTACGTTACACCCGAATGACGGCCGGGTGCCTTAATGCTCAATATAGGACGATTAGTAGCCCAGCGCGTCCAGCGTTATCGCGGCAATGGAGCGCGTGACGCGGCGTTGCAGCACCAGGGCGCGGCGGTCGGCCTCCGCCACGAAGCGTTCCGCGGCGAGCATCGAGCGTTCCATCCGGACAAGAACGTAGTCCAACAATTGCGGTTCGACGCTCAGCTGACGGTCGGCGAAGAGCTTGACCAGAACGGCCCGAAGCAGCGCGTCGTCCGGCGGCTCGATGGTTGCCAGCGGCAGCGCCTTCAGGCGCGAGCGCAGGTCGGGAAGCGTGATCGCCAACTCGCCCGGGACGGTGTCAGTCGTCAGAAGGATTTGCAGGCGCTGCTCGCGGACGAGGTTCAGCAGGTGAAATAGCGCGGCTTCGTCCGTGATGTTCTGGACGTTTTCGATCAATAGGGCGCCAGCGGATGCCATGGACGGCACGGCCTCTCGCGAGAGTGCGCTGGCCTCGAATGGGGCAGCCCCTGCCCGCTTCAGCCACACATTGGCGAGATGGGTTTTGCCGCTGCCGCGGGGACCCGCAAGCACTGCGGCTCCGATCGGCCAGTCCGGCCAGCGATCGACGAGCGCGACGGCGGCGGCATTCGATTCCGAGACAAGGAAGTCCTCAAGGCCCATTGCTGCCCGGTGCGGCAGTTCGAATACGAGCTGCTCAGGTGTTGTCGTCATGGGGCTGTTCAAGGCTTGTCCTTCATAGTCATCTCCACCTCACCTTGATAGAGCGATGACTCCAGATAGGAACGGAGTGCGAAGCGTACGAGCACGCCGATTGCGGCGGAAACCGGCACGGCGACAAGAAGGCCCAAAAATCCGAACAGATAGCTGAAGGTCAGCAGCGCAAAGATCACCCAGACCGGATGCAGCCCGACCTCGGAGCCGATGATGTACGGGCTGAGAATGGCTGACTCGAGCGCCTCTCCGGCAAGCAGTATGCCGACGATAATCAAAATATGGGTGATGTCGGGCCAAAACTGAATGAATGCGATGATCATGGTCGTGAGCGCCCCCAGCGCCCATCCGAAGATCGGAATGAACGCCGCAAGGCCAGTCAACGAACCGACGAGCAAGCCGTAGTCCAATCCCGCGAGTGTCAACGAGATCGCGTAGAACAGGGCCAGGAGGATGCAGACCAAGCCTTGTCCCCGGATGAACGCGGAGATGCGGCTGTCAATGTCGATGAAGAGGCCGCGGATCTGATCGGCGCCGTCGCGGGGCAGCCAGGAATCGATCTTGGCGACCATCTTCGGCCAGTCGACAACGACGTAGAAAAAGACGACGGGCGTTATGAGAATAACGGTGAAGAAGTTGACGGCGGCCGTGCTCTGTTTCCAAAGCTCCTGAGCGAATGTCCCCAGTAGAGAGGGCACCGAGTCCGCGAATGAACTGACTGCCGATCGCACCGCCGCTTCGGCTTGCGGGTAGCGCGTGCCCAAGTTTTCGCGCGCGAGTTCTTCGATCCATACCCGCAAGCGTGCGATTTCTCGCGGGGCGGCTTCGAACAGTCCGGCGGCCTGCTGCACGAGTATCGGAACGACGAAGAGCAGCGCCAGGGTGATGATCAGTGTCATCACCGTAAGGAGGATGATCGCGGAAACCCAACGCGGAATGCCGGCGCGCGACATCCAATCGACGACGGGCGCCAGGAAGTAGGCGAGCGTCAGGCCGATGACGAACGGGACGAGAGCCGGTGCGATCGCTTGCACGATGAAGGCGAACAGCAGCGCAGTCGCCGTCCAGAACAGCGCGTGCCGCTCGAAATACATTCTCTCGGTCCTCAATCAATCGCTAGCAGTAAAGATGGGCCCAACGCTCAGCTTTTCGAGCCTGTCGCTTCATCGAACGTCATATGTTTCAGCCAGACGCGCAAATAGGCAACAAGGGAGATTATGGTCGTCGCAGCCGCTAACAGCGTCAATAGCTGAACCGGCCCTTTCAGCTTCAGCGCGAAGCCCTCATCCGCCAAGACGGTGGCCGCGAGCACGATCTGCGCCACGGTGTTCATCTTGCTCACCGCGAGCGGTTTCATTGGCGTCGGATGATCCAGCAGCCAGGACAGAACCACCGCGATGATGATCAGCACGTCGCGGGACACCACCAGGATGACGAGCCAGGACGGTAAGCGGGCTGTTACGCCGAGCGCAATGAAGATGCAGACGATGAGCAGCTTGTCGGCAAGGGGATCGAGATAGGCGCCAAGCTCGGTTTCCCAATTGAAGCGCTTCGCCAGAAATCCGTCCACCGCGTCGGAGATTCCGGCCACAACGAAGGCCAGGAACGCCGCTTGAAGCTCGCCCGTCAGCAGCAGCCAGAAGACCACTGGTACGAGAATGACCCGGCCGAGCGTAATTAGATTTGGAATGCTCACGCCGAAATGATCCCCGTCTTTTTTTGGCTTGGGCGAAGTTGCAACCGATAACGCGGCGCGACCCTACCCTTTCGATGTTTATTTCGTCGAGAACATCCTCCCTTGCATTGCGGAAATGCAGCGGCAACGAAAGCCTGGAGAGCGGTCAGCCCAAGCAGGTCTCATCGCGTCCTGAAAGAATGTTCTATATATGAATCAATAACTTGGGCGGAGAATCCATGTCCCGCCGGTTGCCGTCAAGCTCAGGCCGCGGGAGCCGAGCGCGTTAGCTAAGGCACGCGCACCGCCCGGGTATTGAAGCGAGACATCGGCACGGCCTTCGGTGACAGCCTCGATGTTGAGGGCGTCGACTCCCGGCGTGTCGAGAAGTTGTCCACGCATGTCGTTCCATTGGCCGGCACTCGAGAACTCGACAACCATGCTGACGTCCTCGCCGTTGCCGCTGGTCGATGCGGCCCAGACCGGCATATCGGCGTTGGCGGCGGCGGCGGGAGGGGCGGCTGTCTTGATGGCCTTCCAGCGGCCTTCCAGCACGCCCAGCGCCACGACCGCTGCCAGCTGCGACGCGTAGTCGAGATCGCCGTCTGAGATGCGGTAGGTCCGCTTCAAGAGCAGCGGGCCGACGGCATCGCGCCCCGCGAGGGTCACTGTCAGTCTGTTGGCCGCAAGGTCCGGCTCGGCGACGGCCATGACGACGAGGCCCGTGCCGTAATCGCTCGTCAGCGCCTGCAGGCCCTTGTCGTCACCGGCAAGCATTGCTGCAACCGTGTCGGGCCGGACGGAGGGCTTCAGTTCTTTGACGTTGACCGGCGTGATCGTGTGCTTCAGGTCGAGGCCGGTCCAAGCGCGCCGCCAAAGCGCGCTATCGTTTCCTGGGCTGCCCTGCTGGACGACCGGCAAGACCGTGACGGTTGGCGCTTGCTGGTCGACGAAAGGAATCCCTTGGCGCGAAAGCGCGGAGCGGATGCCGTCCGGCTGAAACGAGAAGTCGAGGCTTGCGATATATTCGGTGGCGGAGTTGCGCTCGGAACGCACGGAGACGCCCGATACGAGATCTCCGGCTTTGAGATCCGCTACGTTCGCCAGGCGCTTGTAGGCTGTGACCGGCACCAGCCGCTTCAAAAGCGACCGCAGGGCCGCCTGCTGGCCGTCGGCCAACGCCTGCTCCTTGGCCGCCACCGCGTTGGCCGCTGTGGCTTCGACCGGGTAGTTTGCGACGGTGTAGGCGGCATCGGCGCTTGCCGAAATCGCGGGAGCTGCAGTGAGACCCACCGCCGTGCAGACGGCCAATGCGATGGCGAGGCAGCGACCAACCGACACCTTAATCCCCCGTTTCCCGTTTTAGGCGATGCATATGGCAGGCGAGCTCAGTTTCCTCGGAACCCGCCAACGATGCCTTCGTTTGCTCTCCGGACCAGTCGCTGCTACGACCCCCATCAGGGGTTGGCAATGGGGCAAAAGTGAGTTTTACCGATGCCTTCCCAGCGCGCCGCCCGAGGACGCAGCTTTCATTCCCAAAACTCTCCCCATGATGAGGACTAATGCCCGCGGCTGACGACAATCCGAAACAATCCATCACCTATGCCGATGCGGGCGTGGACATCGATGCAGGCAATGCGCTGGTGGCGGCGATCAAGCCCTTGGCGCGCGCAACGAGCCGTCCCGGTGCCGACGTCGATCTCGGCGGGTTTGGCGGCCTCTTCGATCTGAAGCGGACCGGTTTCCGCGATCCCATTCTCGTCGCGGCCAACGACGGTGTCGGCACGAAGCTCAAGATCGCCATCGATACGGGGCGCCATTCGACGATCGGCATCGATCTCGTCGCGATGTGCGTCAACGATCTCGTTGTGCAAGGCGCGGAGCCGCTGTTCTTCCTCGACTACTTCGCCGTCGGCAAACTCGACGTGGCGGCAGCACGCGAAGTCATCGCGGGTATCGCCGATGGCTGCCGGGATGCCGGCTGCGCGCTGATCGGCGGCGAGACGGCCGAGATGCCCGGTCTCTACAAGAGCGGCGACTACGATCTTGCCGGGTTTTCGGTCGGCGCCGTCGAGCGTGACGAAATTCTGCCGCGCGCCGATCTCGCGGTCGGCGATATTCTGATCGGTCTGAAATCATCCGGCGTGCATTCGAACGGCTATAGCCTCGTGCGAAAGCTCGTCGAGCATGCGGGATTGAGTTGGGACGCACCCGCGCCGTTTGCACCGGAGCAGTCGATCGCAGATGCGCTGCTCACGCCAACGCGCATCTACGTCAAGCCGCTTCTCGCCGCCATTCGCGGAACGGGCGGATCGGGAATGAACGGCGCGATCAAGGCGCTGTCGCACATTACTGGCGGCGGTCTTTCGGAGAACGTTCCGCGCGTGATGCCGAAGGACATGGCCGCACGCATCGATCTTTCTGCCATCGACGTGCCGCCGGTTTTCGGATGGCTCGCTCGGACCGGCAACATCGACGAGGCCGAGATGCTTCGCACATTCAACTGCGGCATCGGCATGATCGCTGTCGTGTCGAAGGGGCGCGTCGACGAGGTGATTTCGAAGCTCAAGGCCGCGGGCGAAGAGCCCGTCATTATGGGCGACGTCATTCCGCCGACCGGCGAGAAGTCTGACGCGAAAGGCAAGGGCGAAGCCTGGGCCGTGAAGTACGAAGGCAAGCTGCTCTTTTAGTTCTCGCTTCTTTAGTGTTGCCTCCGGCACGCGTGCTGCGCGCCGGCCGGAGGCGAATAGTTTACTGTTTGTCGCCTCCGACTCGCGTTCCGCGAGCCGGCGGGAGGCGACATTCAGAGGGGCTCAGGGCAACGCGAACACGTTGAGCGACCCGCCTAGGCTCGCGTAGTCCGAGAGCTTAGCGAAGCCGCCGACAGCACCTGATCCGTCGTCAGGGTTGTCGAGTCCAGCAGCGAGGCCAATGCCAGCCCATCCTCCGACGCCTGAGAAGACCGCCACGTATTGCTTGCCCTCGTGCATGTAGGTCATCGGGTTGCCGATGATGCCCGAGGCGGTTTTGAACTTGAAAAGCTCACGACCATCGCTTTGGTCGACGGCCTTCAGATAGCCTTCGAGCGTGCCGTAGAAAGCAATTCCTCCCGCGGTCGTCAGCACGCCCGACCAGACGGCAAAGCGCTCCGGCTTCGACCAAACGATCTTGCCTTTCACCGCGTCCCACGCGGTAAGACCGCCGGTTGCGTCTTTCGAACCCGGTGCCGGAAACATCGTGAGCGTCGCTCCGACGAAGGGCTGGCCCACGGCGTATGAAACTTTGAACGGCTCGTAGTCCATGCACATGCGCGTCGCCGGCACATAGAACAGCCCGGTCAGTTTCGAAAATGATGCGGGCTGCTGGTTCTTGGATCCAAGCGAAGATGGGCAGATGCCCTTCGTCGTCTCGTCGGTTCCCTTCTCGAAAGGCGCGTACTTTTTAGCGACGACGGGCCGGCCGTAATCCGGATCACCTTTGTCCATGACAATCGAGGTGGCCCAGTTGGCATCGGGATCGAATTTTTCCGCTACGAGCAGCTCGCCGGTGACGCGGTCCCATGTGTAAGCAAAGCCGTTGCGATCGAAGTGCGTGACGGTCTTGCGTTTGAAGCCATTGATTTCAAGTTCAGCGAGGATGGGCTCGTTCACGCCGTCGTAATCCCACTGGTCGAACGGCGTCATCTGGTACGCCCACCGCGCAACGCCGGTGTCGGCATCACGGGCAAGCATCGTCATCGCCCATTTCTGGTCGATCGGCTTTCCGTCAGGCCCTGCGCGTTGAACCGGGTTCCATGTCGAGGGATTGCCGGTGCCGTAGTAGATGAGGTTCAACTCCGGATCGTAAGCCATGTAGCCCCACGCGGGCCCGCCGCCGATCTTCCACTGGTCGCCGTTCCAGGTCTTCAGCGAACTGTCTTTACCGGCAGGCTTGCCGAGAACGAGTGTCCTTTCCGGGTCGAAAAGAATGTCCTCGTCCGGGCCCATCGCGTAGGCGCGCCAAACCTTGTTGCCGGAGTTCAGGTCGTAGGCGGTGATGTAGCCGCGCACGCCGAACTCGCCGCCCGAGATACCGACGATGACCTTGTCCTTGACGACAAACGGCGCACCGGTGCCCGTGGGGCCCTTCTTCGGATCGTCGTCAGCGACTTTCCAAAGCTCCATACCGGTTTTGGCATCGAGCGCGATCAGCGATGTATCGGCAGTATGAACGAGGATCTTGCCTTCCGCGTACTGCAGGCCGCGATTGACAGTGTCGCAACACATGACGGCAATGACTGCCGGATCCTGTTTGGGCTGATATTTCCAGAGGATCTTCTGGTCATTGGCGAGATCGACTGCCATCACCACGTTGGGAAAGGGCGTCACGAGATACATGGTGTCGCCGATGACGAGCGGGCTGCCTTCGTGCCCGCGTAGCACGCCCGTCGAGAACGTCCACGCGAGTTTCAGTTCGCCGACATTGTCTTTGTTGATCTGATCGAGCTTCGAATAGCGCTGGCCCGTGTAATCGCCGGATTGGACGGCCCAGTTCGCAGGATCGTTCGCGTGCGCGATGACATCCTGGTTGGCTCGCGCTGCCGTCGCGAAACTCACGAGCGCTGCGACGCTGGAGAGGAGAAGCCAATGTCTCATGTCATAACCTCCGAGTGAGCCCTGTCGCGGATCTCATCGAAGCCGGACGTTCAGCACATTTTGAGCGCATCAGAGCTGCGAAACAGCGGACATTGGAAGGCGGCAAGCTGAAGCGTCCTTGTTGCCGTCTCTTGCAGCGAAGCGGAGCAAAAGAGTGCCACGGAAATGAAAAATTTGCGGGCTAGTTTGCCGGCGGAATCAACGTGCCACCGGAGGCCGCATGTCCCAAAATGCAGCCGACCTCACGGTCGGGGAATTCATCGAGATCAAATACCGCGTGCCCCAGCGCGCCTTTGAGGATGGTGCAGAGCCGTCGCTTTCCGACCGGTGGTTCGTCGCAGAAATTATCTATCAGGATTACGACACGCCGCCGATGGCGCGGCTCGCCGACGGGCAGTTCACCGACATTCGTCCGTTTATGACGTGGCGGCGGATTGGGGCAGGCGCGGGTCATTCCATGTGAACGGCGGCTGAGCGGGCATTTTCACATGGCTGCTATCGGGCCGGCTGTCACACAACCGTAAGAGTGAGGAGGCAGAAGCGGATGCATTGGGTGCAGATTCCTGCTGCCTAACTTCGAGGAAGCGTCATGCGGATCCTCATCGCGACGGATGCCTGGAGGCCGCAGGTTAACGGTGTGGTTCGCACCTATGAGAACCTGAAGCGCGAACTCGAAGCCGCCGGCCACGACGTCACGATCCTATCGCCTCTCGACTATGCGACTTTCGCCTGCCCAGGATATCCCGAAATCCGGCTGGCCCTGGCGCGGCGTTCGGTGATCGCTCAGCACCTCAAAGATCACGTCTACGACCACGTGCATATCGCCACGGAGGGGCCGATCGGCTGGGCAACGCGCGCGGCCTGCCTGCGGCAGCACCTTCTCTTCACGACGTCGTTTCACACGCGTTTTGCCGAATATATCGAAAGCTACACAGGTTTGCCCGCGTGGATCAGCTACGCCTTTCAGCGACGCTTTCACCGGCCGAGCATCGGCACGTTTGCGGCGACGCCCTCCTTAAAGGCTGATCTTGCGCGGCGAGGCTTTCGCCGGTTGATGCTCTGGTCACGCGGCGTCGACACGGATCTGTTCAAGCCGCCCGCGCCGCGAGACAGTCCGCGTGACGGCGCGGACAGGGAGCCGGTCTTTCTCTACGTCGGGCGTGTCTCGCGGGAGAAGAACGTTGAAGCGTTTCTCCGGCTCAATCTTCCCGGGCGGAAGGTCATTGTCGGCGACGGACCACTGCTGCCCGCCCTACGTCTTCAATATCCGGATGCTATTTTCAAAGGCGCCAAGACCGGCGCTGATCTGGCGCGCGAATATGCGAGCGCCGACGTTTTCGTTTTTGCCAGTCGCACGGACACGTTCGGGCTTGTCTTGCTCGAGGCCATGGCTTCAGGCCTCGCAGTCGCGGCATATCCGGTGATGGGGCCCATCGATGTCGTGATGCCAGGCGTGACGGGCTATCTCGACGAAGATTTGGAAGCGGCGGCGCTTGCCTGCCTGCAGCTCGACCGCGAGCAAATCCGCGTCCAGGCGATGCGGTATGATTGGAAGCGCGTCGCGACCATTTTCCTCGCCAACATTCACCAAGCGCGGCGCGCGGCCGGGCTCGGCAAACGGCGTGCGAGAGCTAAAGCCGCCAGGCCGCAGATCAAGGCGACCGCGCGTCCAATCAGCTAGCAGCCGCCTCCAACGGCATGGCCGCGACTTCGAGAGGCGCCTTGCTGGCGAGTTCTCCTTCAATGACGCTCCGGACAACCTCGAGCGCTCGGGCGATGCCGTTTTCGCGCTGCATGGCGCTGCCGATTTCGGCGGCGCGCGCGGCATAGCCTTGATTGGTCACCAGGTCGCGGATGCGCTTCGTCAGCGTGTCTTCCGTCCAATGCTGGATTTCGAGGTAGTCGGGTCCGGCGCCGACCTGGAAAATCGTGTGGCCCCAGTATTTTTGATCGAGCATGAACGAGCAGACGAAGCTCGGGCGGCCGGCGCGCAGGGCCGCGTGCGTCGTGCCCACGCCACCGTGATGGATGACTGCGGCCATCTCGGGCAAGAGTTGATCGTGAGGCGCGTACTCATCAAGGAGATGGAAATTCTCCGATAGCGAAAGGCGATGGAATTCGCCCCGGCCGTTGCCGATGACGGCGCGCTGACCGGCGGCTTCGCAGGCGCGCAGGATCATCTCAGAGCGCTCAAGGCCCAAGGCCGGCATGCTGCCGAAACCGATATAGATGGGCCGTGGACCGGCTTTCAGGAACTCGGTCAATCGCGGGGACGGCCGCCAGCCGGACGCCGTTTCGCGCGACCAGTAGCCTGTGAAATGGATCTCGTCGCCCTCGGTATTGGGGCGCAGCTGCAGCGTGGGGCTCACCGGATAGATCACCGGCACACGGCGGCCGTCGACCTTGTGGGGGTGCTTGAGCCGATAGGTTCGCTTAAGGCCAAGCGACCGGCGAAGGTCGTTGATGACCGAAACGTAGGCCAGTCGCTGGAGGCTCAGAAGCGAATAGCCATACCGGTTCCAGGCCGCAATTTGGGTTCCGGGGATGCAGGAGAGCAGCGCTTCGGCGGACGGAGATACCGATCCGAGGCCAGCCATGATTGCAGGTATGCGTCGCGCCTCGGCGATTTCGGCCGCAACCGAGATCGCCGGGTGAAAGATGATCGCATCGGCATCGGCGGACGCGGCAACCGCATCGCGATAGATGCCTTCGAACATGGCGCGCATGTCCTGGCCGGGCCAAAGCCATCTCGTCAACATCACGACGGTATGGACGCCGGCCAACTCGGCCATTTCGCCTTCTTTCAAGAACCTTCCGAAGTCGCCGCCGCAGCGGCGCGCTTCGAGCCCATGGCTTTCGACGAATGGCAGGAAGTCTTCCGGAGCGGCGAGGCTGACCTCGTATCCTTGTTCCTTCAGTGCCAGCCCCAACGCGACCATGGGCCCGACATCGCCCAACGTTCCAACAGTGAGGAGAGAGATCCTGCGGGCCATTACCATCCAAAGTGCAATTTCGAGCCGCGTGCCATGGGGAGCGGATCTGCTAACCAATTCTAAAGATCGTCCTTGATCGACATCAGCATGAGGGAGGCGGCCCCTTCTCGCAATCGTTCAGCGTAAGATTGCCTAACGAGCCGCGACATTCGTGGCGGCCCGGCATCAACAGCCGGCCTCGCCTGCGAAAGCGGGCTCTGCTAGACCCGCCGCATGAGCACAAAGAAACGCACCGCCATTTTGATCTCGGGCCGCGGCTCGAACATGAAATCCCTCGTCGAGGCTTCGCGCGGGGCCGACTATCCGGCTGAAATCGTGCTGGTCGCCTCCAACCGGCCGGACGCGGCTGGCATCGGCTGGGCCGAAAAGCAGGGACTGCGAACCGCCGTCATCGACCACAAGCTCTTCCCGTCGCGGGAGGCTTTCGAAACCAACCTGCAAAGCGCGCTTGAAGAGCATGGCGTTGAACTCATCGCGCTCGCGGGGTTCATGCGGCTCATGACGCCGGGCTTCGTTGAGCGCTGGCGTGACCGCATGATCAACATCCACCCATCCCTACTGCCGAGCTTCAAGGGGCTCGATACGCATGCGCGTGCGATTGAAGCTGGCGTAAAAATTACGGGCTGCACTGTCCATTTCGTTCGGGCGGAGATGGATGAAGGCCCGATCATCGCGCAAGCGGCGGTTCGCGTGCTTCCCGGCGATGATCCGGAGACGCTTGCGGCGCGCGTTCTGCAGACTGAACACCGGGTTTACCCGGCCGCGTTAAGACTTGTCGCCGCAGGCCAAGCGCAATCGAAAGATCAAAAAGTAACTATAAATCAGCATTCCGGAGAAACGGACACGCTGTTTTCCCCTGCAATATAGGCCACACTCAGAGTTTGATAGTTACCTAGCACTGGCCGCCGCATGGACAGGCACCCCCCGAACCATGGTAATTCTGTGGCTTCCGGAAGGGGAGATCCGGCGATCTGACGTGCAGCGCGCGGTTTCGATCTGATCGAAGCCCTGTCTTGCGCTCACGCGCACGGCTCCGCCCGGGTTCCGATTGGAGAAATGCCTATGGAAACTACCCCCAGCACCGCTCTGGGACTAGGTGATGAATCTAGCATCTGGTTCAAACTGACGCCGCTTCTGCG
This sequence comes from Hyphomicrobium sp., assembly GCF_035687085.1. Classification (GTDB taxonomy): domain Bacteria; phylum Pseudomonadota; class Alphaproteobacteria; order Rhizobiales; family Hyphomicrobiaceae; genus Hyphomicrobium_B. Next base: position 165,439 of record NZ_DASRYS010000012.1, read on the forward strand.
CGGCGATCCCGAAAACCCGATGCGCATTCTGATGCACATGATGGACCGATACGGCCCGGTTCTGCCAGTCACGATGGCGAACCAGCGCGTGGTGCTGATTTCGGAACCCGAGTACTTCAAGCACGTGCTCGTCACGAAGGCCGATAGCTACACGAAATACTTCGATGGCCTGAAGCCGATCTTCGGCAAGTCGATGATCACCAACGACGGCGCGCTCTGGCAAAAAATCCGGATGCCGCAGCAGCCGGCCTTCCACCCGGACATGTTTGCCGAATACATCCCGTACTTCCTCAGGGCCATCCAAACCAAGATGGACCTTTGGAGCGAACTCGCCCAGACCGGCGAGACGGTGGAAATGGTGGAGCAGACGTGGACGCTTGCGGCCGACATGATCTGCAAGGCTTTGTTCGACCGCGACATGCCGTTCAATCCGCACGTCGTCTTCAAATGCGTCAAGACCTACACGGACGTGATGAACCATCGCGAAATTCGCTTGCGCAAGCAGGCCGGCGAGGTGTTCGAGATCACCGAAGAAGATCCCGCCAAGGCGATGGAGATCTGGGCCAGCGTTCCGCCGGCCGTTATGGGTGCGGATCCGCGGGAAGCGCGCGAGCGCACGCTTTTGAAGATGATCGAAGCGGTGGTGGCTGATCCGTCAGTACCTGAATTCGACCGCGAGCAGGCCGTCGACGAACTCAAGCAGTACCTGTGGGCCGGCACGGAGACGACGGCTCTCACCCTCGCGTGGGCGCTTTATGAGATTTCACGCCGTCCAGAGGCCGCCGAGCGCATTCGCCGCGAAGGCGAGCAGGTTTATGGTGACCGCGAACCGACGGCGGCCGACTATTCCGGCCTCGCCTACACGCGCGCGGTCATCCAGGAGACGATGCGCATCTATCCGCCCGTGTGGGGCTTGATCCGCGTCGCTCAGGCGGAAGACGAGATCGGGGGCGTGAAGATCAACCCGGGCGACCGGGTGACGCTCTTTGCCTATGGGGCGCATCACAACGCCAAATTCTGGCCGGAGCCGGAATCCTTCCAGCCGGAGCGCTGGATGGCGGGCAACGCCAAGAAACAGGTGAAATACAGCTATATTCCGTTCGGCGCAGGCAAGCGGTCGTGCATCGGCGGCGCCATGAGCCAGGTCGAAAATACGCTTGCGTTGTCGCTGCTGCTCCGGCGCTTCCGGCCGGAGTACGTGGGCAAATATCCGGCTGGCCTCAATGCGACCGTGACACTGACGCCCAAGGGCGGACTGCCCTTCAAGATCAGGGAACTGAGCTGACGCTGAAGTGTTGGCCCAATGTGCTGAAAGTGCCGACAAGGCCGGGACAGTTGTTCCGGCCTTTTTCTATTTTAAGGAGAGTGGATGAGGACCGTGCTGGAATCGCAAAAGGCGTAAGACGCCATCTCAAAGGGAGCGATGATCGAGTTTTCCACAGCTAATTCGCAGGCTATCCCTTGTCTCGTTCCTAACCCAAAGACTGAGCGAACTTAGGGATTCGCGTTGTAGCTGCTCGCAAATGCGAAGCAGCCCGGTGTTCAACTGCCGGTGGTACTGTCATATTAGTGGCATGTTAGGACTTTAAAAGGACTTTCCAGGTGTCACTTCCCCCGGTGACATTTCATTCAGGTTCCAACTCCAGGAGGCCCCTCACCATGGAGTCCGTGAGAACTGTAGTGCTCGGCAAGCCCGTGTTTCTGTTGACGGGTGCGAAGTCTCGCCATTCGAAGAGCCATTCTTCGCCCGCGCTCGAAGTTGAAGCCCCCGAGAAGCTTCTTGAAACGGCCCGTCGTAATCCTGACGCCGTCGCCTTTGGATTTGTGGCCGGGAGCTGGGTTGCGGCCGCCTGAGGCCGCCTTCCATTCAATTTGCAAAGCATGGCGCCGGCTCAATTGGGCCGGTTAGCCCATGTAGATATCATCCCCGAAGGGCATGTCCGTCACACCCGGTTTGACGCCAAACCCGGTCAGAAGTGCGTGCACTTGGCCCCGATGGTGGGTCTGATGATTGAAAATGTGGGCGGTCAGGAAAGCGCGAGAGCGCGTCAATTGACGGCCGGTCGCGCCTGAAACCCAGGCCAGATCACCTTCCAAGTCGGATGGCTGGAGGTGGTTTGCCCAGTCCTGAATGAGGCCGTCGAAGCGGCGGCGCTCAGCTTTCAGATCATCCCAGGACTCGTGGAGTGAGAGCCCCTCCGCGATCGTCCGTTTCGCTGGAGGCGCCGCTGGACCCAGCCGGTGCAACCAGGTTTGATCGGCCCAGAGGATATGATTGAGGGTGGCGTGGATCGAGCCGAAGAATGCGCCTCGATCCTCTTTGCGCTGCTGGTCGCTCAGGCCTTCGGCCGCACCATAAATGTTGGCGTTTTGCCAGCTGTTATAGCGGGCGAGCGTGCGGACATAGCTTGGCAAGATCATATCTGCTCCAGCCCTTTATGTCCGCACGACGCCTCAGGCGTATTGTTGCCCGTTCAGCCGACGATCTCGTGGAGACCGAAGTTGAGAGCAATCTCGCGCTCGGCGGCGGCGGCGCTGTCGGAGCCGTGCGTCGAGTTAGAGCCCTTCGATTCCGCGAAAAGTTTGCGGATCGTGCCTTCAGCGGCTTCCTTGGGGTCGGTCGCGCCCATGACTTCGCGGTACTTGGCGATGGCGTTCTCGCCTTCGAGAACCTGCAGAACGACCGGGCCCGAGGTCATGAAATCCACGAGTTCGCCGTAAAAAGGCCGTGCCTTGTGTTCTTCATAGAATTTTTCAGCCTGCGCACGGGTCCACCGCACACGCTTCTGAGCCACGATGCGCAGACCGGCGTCTTCGATCACGGCGTTGATCTTGCCAGTGAGATTACGGCGCGTAGCGTCGGGCTTGATAATTGAAAACGTGCGTTCGATGGCCATAAGTCTGTCTCGCTTTACGTATATTATTCGGGGTGAGCGGGCTTATAGCGATGCGCACAGCTAGCAGCAAGCGGCTGGCGTGCACCCAATCGTAGCATGCGGTTGCACGTCGTACGCAAGAAGTCGTGGTTGACCGCATAATCGCCCGATTGACGGGCGCAATTGCGTATAACAGTGTGGGCCGGCGCGAAGCGCACGGTCGAGTGGTGGGGCAGCGATGCCTCCGTGTGCGAAGAAGCGGTGATGACGGGACAGGCCAACGAAATTCAGTGGTATATTGCTCGCGACGGCAAGCAGCACGGGCCGCTGACTGACGTCGAGATGCGCACGTTCGTCGCGCACAACTACCTTCGTCTCAGCGACCTTATCTGGCGGCCGGGGATGCCCGAATGGCAGGCGGCGCCGGCAGTCTTTCCGACCGCGTTTGAAACTCTCGGTGATGAACCGAAGCAAGCCCCTGCCCGCGCGCAAGGGGCCACCATAAGCGCGAGTTCGCGCGGTGAGCCGACGCATTATCCCAGCATGGCCAGCGCCCGCCCCGACGACCAAGGCCACGATTATTCGCAGCAGCCGCCGTCCCGGATGGACCGGAATCTGGTGAAGCGGCTGGCGATCGCTGGCGTTGCCATCACGCTCATCGGCGGGGGCGCCTTTGCGCTCGCGACCTATCGCGGGGATGATCCCGTCGCATCGGCTGAGCACGCCCCGATTGTTTCGGCTCCGGACACTGGCGCTCGCCCCACCGCAGCCGCGGAGACACAGCAGCCGGTAGATCATTTCGCCGACAATTCCGTGACGACCTCGGCGCCTCCGGCGGCGAATGACGTGATCACGAGTGCGGCGAGCCCGACGACGACAGCATCCGTCTCGGCACCCGAGCCCGATCCTGCACCGGCTGCCGAAGCGCCAAGCCAGGGTACGCAGGTTGCGGCGATTGAGCCGCAGCCGCCCGCCGCTGGTCCGACGACGGCAATCGATGGTTCGCCGCTCGACCAGCGCCTGCAGAAGGTGGCGGTGTGGTCGCTCATCAAGAAAGAATATCCGGATTGGTACGCTGCCCAGATTGGCGATGCCAACAAGCTCGTCGCTGAAAACAAGTCCAATAACGAGGTTGCCGCGCTCCTGGCCCAGAGCCTCGTCAATCTGCGCCGGCAGAATGCGGAGAAAGCACTGGCTGCTAGTCCGGACCGGCTGCAAGCGATCGCGCAGGCATTCCTCGATCATCTGAAAGCGCTGAGGGCGCAGAGCGTCAGCGCCTGCTTTGGCTTCATTTCGAAGGGCGAGACGAGCCCGGCGGTCGTGCAGATGATGGAAAATCCGGAGACTGCGACCGCGCTCAATGCGCAGGCCGGAGCCATTTTCGAGGCGATCTCCGAAGGCACAAAAAGCCCGGTCAAGCATGACTCGGCCGTCAAGAGCGACTACGACATCCTAATCAAGGAGCTCAGCAAGCTCGGCTGGAAGGAGGAAGATCTTCAGGTCTTCTCCAATCCGAAGCTCTTGGCCAAGCGCGAGCCGGAGCAGGTCTGCAAGATGGTGCAGGAGTGGTTCGTCGCCCACTTGTCCGTGCAGGACAAAGCCGTTCGCGAACGGCTGCTTTTCGAAACGCTGAAGCCCGTCGTGTCCGGGTGATGCGATGGCCTACGCCGCGATCAAGGTGCTCTTGACCGCGGTTCTCGTCGTTGCGATTTCGGAAGTTGCGAAGCGATCGACGCTTCTAGGCGGTATTTTGGCTTCGCTGCCGATCACGTCTCTTCTCGCTTTTGTCTGGCTTTATGGCGAGACGGGTGATGTGGGGAAAGTCGCGAGCCTGTCCTACAGCATCTTCTGGTATGTGCTGCCCTCGCTCGTGCTCTTCGTCGTGTTGCCGGTGCTGCTCGCGCGCGGCTTCGATTTCTGGCTGAGCCTTGCGATCGCCTGCGGATTAACCGTCGTGGCCTATGCAGCAATGGCCAGCATTCTCGCGCGTTTCGGCGTCGCGCTCTGACCCTCTGACCCAGTGACAGGAGGCGGCGGACCAGCTATCGGCTTCGCCCATGCTCCATATCAACGATCTCACCTATCGCATCGAAGGCAGACCGATTTTGCAGTCGGCGACGGCCGCCATCCCGTCCGGCCACAAGGTCGGGCTCGTCGGGCGCAATGGCGCGGGCAAGACGACGCTGTTGCGTCTCTTGAAAGGCGAGGTCGCTCCAGACGACGGGTCGATTTCCATGCCGCGGAATGCCCGGCTAGGGCACGTTGCGCAGGAGGCGCCGGGTGGCGACGATAGCCTTCTCGACTGGGTGCTTTCGGCTGATACCGAGAGGGCAAGTCTGCTGGCCGAGGCCGAAGAGGCGACGGACCCGGATCGTATCGCCGAAATCCAGATGCGGCTGACGGACATTGACGCGCATTCGGCGCCGTCGCGCGCGGCGCGCATTCTGGCGGGTCTGGGTTTCGACGAGGAAGCCCAGCAGCGCGCCTGCCGCGAGTTCTCTGGCGGCTGGCGGATGCGTGTGGCGCTCGCCTCGATCCTGTTCCTGAAGCCAGACATTCTGCTGCTCGACGAGCCGACGAACTACCTCGATCTCGAAGGCACGCTCTGGCTCGAAAATCATTTGAAGGCTTATCCGCACACGGTTCTGATCGTCAGCCATGACCGCGATCTGCTCAATCGCGCGGTGACGTCGATCCTGCATCTCGATCGGGGGAAGCTGACGCTCTACTCCGGCGGTTACGATGATTTCGAAGAAACGCGGCGCGAGAAGCAGCGCCTCGAAATGAAACTCAAGAAGAAGCAGGACGAGCAGCGCCGGCATTTGCAGGCCTTCATCGATCGCTTCAAGGCGAAGGCGACCAAGGCGGCGCAGGCGCAAAGCCGCGTCAAGGCGCTCGCGAAAATGCAGCCGATCGCGGAGCAGGTGGACGAGCGCGTGGTGCCGTTCCACTTCCCCGATCCGCAGAAGGTCATTGCCAGCCCGCTGCTCCGGATCGAGAAAGCGACCGCCGGATACGAGGCGGAACGGCCCATTCTCTCCGGCATCGATCTGCGCATCGACAACGATGACCGTATCGCGCTGCTCGGCCAGAACGGCAACGGCAAGTCGACGCTCGCCAAATTGATTGCGGGACGTTTGAAGCCGCTCTCTGGCGAAGTCTTTGGCGCGCAGAAGATCGAGGTTGGATATTTCGCGCAGCATCAGCTCGATGATTTGCAGCCGAAAGCGACGCCTTACGACTACATGCTGAAGATGATGCCCGACGCGACGGAGGCGCAGCGCCGGACGAAGCTCGGAACATTTGGCTTTAGCGCCGATAAGGCGGATACGGCGTGCGAGAAGCTTTCGGGCGGCGAGAAAGCGCGCCTGCTTTTGGCGCTGACCGCTTTCAATGGTCCGCATGTCCTCATTCTCGACGAGCCGACGAACCATCTCGACGTCGACAGCCGTGAGGCGTTGATACGCGCGCTGATGGAATACAACGGCACGGTCATTCTCATCAGCCACGACCGGCACCTGATCGAAGCCAGCGCCGACCGGCTTCTGCTCGTGCGCAATGGATCCGTTAAGACCTACGACGGGGATATGGAAAGTTATCGCGCGCTGCTGCTCGAGGAACGCGGTGCACGGACTTCGGAACGGCGCGAGGAGACGAACGGCGATCCGCGCTCGTCGCGTGCCGATCAGCGCCGGGCGGCTGCCGAGAAACGCGCGGAACTGGCGCCGCTGAAGAAAGCGATGATGGCCGCCGAAAAGCAGGTCGAAAATCTAACGAAAGACATCGCAAAGCTCGATGCTGTGCTGGGGGATACCGAGATCTACAGCACCGATCCGCAAAAGGCGCAGGCTGCCGCGCAGAAGCGCGGGCAGCTCGCGCGTGACCTGCAGGCGGCCGAAGAGGCGTGGCTGATGGCGACCGAAGCCTTCGAAGAGGCATCGGCCCAAGTCGAAGCCTAGGATTTATTTGCTTTTTTCGGCTGCTCTGCACGCGCCGGCTCACCCGAAGCGGCTAATTCGTCGCGATTGTCCCCATCTGGACGAACACGGATTCGGAACCCATTTGAGCTTCGCGAAGTTCAAATGATCGCGCAGCCACAAGTGCCCCCCCGCGTACTGCGCAGGTAGAGAACAGCCATGAAGCAGAAATTCGTGCACCACCCCTTACGGCCGAACCCTCCTCGCGCACAGGCTGCGAGCGCGAAGTTGGTGGTTTCTGAATACGTTGCTTACGTTGCGGCGCTCTCGATCGGCGTCGTGGTTGCGATCATCACGTTCGCTTACGCGGCCAACATCACAATTCAGTGGCTCCGTACGATGAGCGGTCCCAATTATTTCAGTTCCCAGGCGCAGCCGGTATCGCATCCGAACGAGAAGATTTCTGCGCCGACGAAGTTTGCGTTGGTGGCCGGGGCGGAGAGCCCTGGCACTAAGTAGTAAGTCGAGTGTTCTTGCCTATCCTCCGTTCCCAACTTCATCCCCGGCTCTGCGCCGGGGATTTTTTTGCGTTGGAAACGATCAGCCGCTGATTTTCGAGAAGTCGGCCACGGTTTGCGTTGCGGCGCGGATTTCTGACAAGAGCCGCAGGCGGTTTTCGCGGATTTTCGGATCGTCCGCGTTGACGAGGATCTTATCGAAGAACCGATCGACCGGCGCGCGCAGTTCCGAGAGCGCACGCATGGCGCCTGCGAAGTTCTCGACCTGTATCGCCGCGACCGTATCCTGCTTCACCGCCTCGATGGCGGCGGCGAGCGCGGTTTCTTCCGTCTCTTGCAGAAGGGACAGATCGTAGGCGCCGGCGTAGGATTTCTTGTCCTTCTTTTCCTCAATGGCGAGGATGTTCGCGGCGCGCTTGACGCCGGCGAGAAGGTTCACACCGTCATCCGTTTTCAAGAACGTATCGAGGGCTTCGACACGGCGGACGATGAGCGCCAGATCATCCTGGCCGCCGAGCGCGAACACGGCGTCGATGAGATCGTGGCGCTTGCCTTGATCGCGGAGGAAGACTTTCAGGCGATCGGCGAAGAAGGAAAGGAGGTCGTCAGCGATTTCTGCGGGCGACTTCGCAGTCACCTTTTGCAGCGCGAGGCTTTGCTGGATGTGCTTGCCGAGAGGTACGCGCAGATCGTTTTCCAGCACGATGCGGATGACGCCGAGAGCGGCGCGGCGGAGCTGATAGGGATCGCCGGAGCCCGTCGGTTTTTCGCCGATGGCCCAGAAGCCGACGAGCGTATCGAGCTTATCGGCGAGCGCGACGGCTACGGCGACGGCATCGCCCTGGTCTTCGCGCGGCACGACGTCGGTCGGGCCTTTTGGCTTGTAGTGCAGCTCAATCGCGCGGGCGATCTCGGGCTTGGTGCCGACGTGCTCGGCGTAATAGCGGCCCATCAAGCCCTGCAGCTCGGGGAACTCGCCGACCATTTCGGAGACGAGATCGGCTTTGCAAAGACCAGCGGCGCGGCGCGCGTCCTGCGGGTCGGCATCGCAGGCGCCAGCCAGTTCGAAGGCCAGTTCTTCGATGCGATCGACGCGATCCTTCTGGCTGCCGAGCTTTTCGTGGAAGGTGATGCCGGCGAGCTTGCCTGCCATCTCGCCGAGCGGATGCTTCAGATCCTGCTCCCAGAAGAAATTGGCGTCCGACAACCGGGCGCGGATCACCTTCTCGTTGCCGGAGACGATCTGCGCGCCGCCGTCGGAGGCAACGAGGTTCGACACGAGCAGGAACTTGTTGGCGAGCTTCTTCGATTTCGGATCGCGCAATGAGAAGCACTTCTGATGCGTCTTCATCGACGTCATCAAAACTTCGGCCGGAACATCGAGGAAGGCTTTATCGAACGTGCCCATCAGCACGACGGGCCATTCGGTGAGACCGGCGTTCTCGGCCATCAAAGCTTCGTCCTCGACGAGTTCGAGCTTGGCTTCCTTCGCGAGCGCGTGGGCTTGTTCGGAGATCGCCGCGACGCGCTTTGCGGGATCGAGCCTCACGTGATGCTCTGCGAGCTTGGCCTCATAATCGGCGAAGCTTTTCACCTTGAACGGGCCCGCGCCTAAGAAGCGATGGCCGCGCGTTTCGTGTCCTGACGGCAGTCCATTGATCTCGAACGGGACGACCTTGCCGCCGAGCAGGCAGAGCACCGATTGCAGTGGGCGCACCCACTGGAAGGGCGACGATCCCCAGCGCATCGACTTCGGCCAAGGGAACTTGGCGGCGACTTCTGTCACCGTTTCGGCGATGATTTCGGGCGCGGGACGGCCGGGCTTCTCGATCTTGGCGACGTAGTAATCGCCCTTCTTCTCGTCCTTGACGATCGTCGCGTCTTCGATTGACGCAAGACCCGCGGATTTCAGAAATCCTTCAACGGCCTTTTCCGGTGCTCCGACCCGCGGGCCCTTCTTCTCTTCCGAGATCGCGGGCGAACCAGCGGGTACGTTTTCAACGACGAGCGCCAAGCGGCGCGGCGTCGAATAAGCACGAGCATCGCCAACGTCCAGGCCGCGTGCCTTCAGGCCGTCAACGACGAGACGCTTCAAATCATCCGCTGCGCGCAGCTGCATGCGCGCGGGAATCTCCTCGGATAGAAGCTCGAGTAGTAGTTCAGACATGCAAGATCGGTCTCGGTGAAAAAAGCTCTCATCCCTCAGTGAGGAAAGAGCACGGGCGAGGGGTTGAGATGTAGGCCGCTGTGGCGGGCCTCACCCTAGGCCTCTCCTCGCTGCAGGGCGCAAACGAGGAGAGAAAGTCGTTAAGGGTTCGTTGGCGCGGGTGCCGGAGCAGGTGCAGGCGCCGCTTCCGGGTTCGTCTCGGGAGACGGACTTGCGGGCGTTTCGGGCGCGGTCTCTGCTGCAGGCGTGGGCGCTTCGGCCGGCGGCGTTTCGGCTGGCGCCGGCGGCGGTGTCTCGGCCTTCATGGCCGCACCTTCGTCCGCGGGTGCCGTTTCTTCCGCGTGCTTGTGCTCAGGGACAAGTCCGGCAGGAAGCGTAGCCCTGACCGTATGGCCGATGTCACGCGTGGCGCCGGTGGTATCGAGATAGCCAATGCCCACGGCAACCAGAGCAACGAAAAAGGCCAGTATCCAGGGCATTCGCCGCAGAGCGAAAGCTCCGATGATGAGTAGTGGCGCAGCGAGCGCTATTATGCCGAGCGTCGTGTCAGTCATGCGCGTCCTCCTCCTTCTGTCTTCAGCCACGCGGCGCAACAGGCTTTCGCCAAGTCACGGACGCGCAGGATGTAGCTCTGGCGCTCCGTGACCGAGATCACGCCCCTAGCGTCGAGCAGGTTGAAGATATGGCTCGCTTTGATGCACTGATCGTAGGCGGGAAGCGCGAGCAAGTGCTCCTCGCCACCTTTCGCTCCAGCCTCGAGCAATGCCTTGCACTCGGCTTCAGCGTCTCTGAAATGGCGGAGCAGCATCTCGGTGTCTGCGTGCTCGAAGTTGAAGCGGGAATACTCGCGCTCGGCCTGCAGGAAGACGTCGCCATATGAGAGGCGCTTATCGTCGTCGCGGCCGTTGAAGTTCAGGTCATAAACCCGGTCCACGCCCTGAACGTACATCGCAAGGCGCTCCAGACCATACGTGATCTCGCCCGCAACCGGATTGCAGTCGAAGCCGCCGACCTGCTGGAAGTAGGTGAATTGCGATACTTCCATACCGTTGCACCAGACCTCCCAGCCGAGACCCCAGGCGCCGAGCGTCGGGCTTTCCCAGTCGTCTTCTACGAAGCGAACATCATTCAGCGAAGTATCAATGCCGATGGCGTCGAGGCTCGCCAGGTAGAGCTCCTGGATATTCGCCGGAGACGGCTTCATGATGACCTGGAACTGGTAGTAGTGCTGCAGCCGGTTCGGGTTTTCACCGTAGCGGCCATCCTTGGGACGGCGGGACGGCTGTACGTAAGCCGCAGACCAGGGCTTGGGGCCCAGCGCGCGCAATGTCGTTGCCGGGTGAAAGGTGCCCGCGCCCACTTCCATGTCGTAGGGCTGGAGCACGACGCAGCCTTGAGCGCTCCAGAAGCTCTGCAACGTCAGGATCAGGTCTTGAAAGGCAGCTTTGGGGCGCAACGCGGGAAGCCGGGCGGCTCGCGTCGAAACCGTCGTTTGGGACATTTTTCTTGCTCTTCGGGCTTAATTCGCGGGCAATATACGCGTAACCCGGGGCTTGTCACGCATTGCTAAGGCCGGGTGAGGTTTTCCTGCACCGTGAGCCGCGGGAGATGCCTTTGAGCGAAGTTTAAACGCCGGGAGAGCCGTGAAGGCTGCCGCCGCAGCTTAGCGGTTCAATTCTCGCGCTGCGCCCGGGGCTTATATACGCCAGCGGCTTCGTCCCATTCGAGACTGCCGAGATCGCGCACGTGAGCTGCCGCGCGGCGCACGGCTTCGTCGGCCTTGCGCGCGCCGGACTGGGCATTACGCGAAATCGCCGATAGGAGCCGGTAACCTGCAAGGCCCGCTACGCCGACGATCGCCAGAAACATCACTGGGGGCATTTGCAAGGCCCTCCGGCCACCTAAATTCCAAACCGCGACCAAAGCGATCGGGTTTCCATAGCCGACACTAGATCATCGGCAAAAGCAAGGCCATTGCCGAGCCCGGACGCACCCGGCGCCCTCCGAAGACGGGATAGCAGCCCTCCCCGGTCCGGCTCTATGACTTTCAGCCTGACCGTATCGCCGAACATCTGCCGCATCTTGCTTCGGACATCCGCGATGCCGTCGATCAAGCCGAAGTCTGCGGCTTTGGCGGCCGACCAGAATGCGCCGGAGAAAAGCTCGCCATCGGAGCCCTTCAGCTTGCCGAGCCGGCGTTCCTTGACGAGCCCGATGAAGACGTCGTGCACGTCCTGCTGGATCGCCTTCAGACGCGCGACATCGCCTGGATCTTCAGGCAGGAAGGGATCGAGCTGGTTTTTGTCGGTACCGGCCGTATAGACGCGCCGTTCAACGCCAAGCCGCTGCAGGAGATCGACGAAGCCGAAGCTGCGGGATACGACGCCGATCGAGCCGATGATCGATGAGGGATCGGCGTAAATTTCATCGCCGGCGATTGCGAGGAAGTATCCGCCCGAAGCGGCTACGTCTTCGCAGAAAACGTAAACACGTTTTTCTTTCTCTGCCGCCAGCTGACGGATGCGATTGAAGATGAGGTTCGACTGCACCGGCGAGCCGCCGGGCGAATTGACCACGACTGCAACGGCGGGAAGCTTCGAAAGCGAGAACGCCTTCTCGATCGCCCCTGCGTAGCTCGTCAGCGAGAGGCCAGGGCGCAACGGCGTTGCCATGCCGATCGGGCCGCTGAAACGCAAAACGGGAACGACTGGCTTGCGTGTAAAGGGCCACATAAAGCTTCACTCCGGTCAGCTGTTTCGCTCTGACGTTGCGCTATGAGAAAGGAGTTGGATGATCTAGTGCAACAGTATGCTGCTTGCCAGAGGCGATCAGCCGCCGAATTGCGCTGGCAATGCGGCGCCGTGCCTGAAAATGGCCTCGACCTCGGGCCGAAACGCCTGTCCTGGTCCGTGTAGAATGAGCGGCGGTTTGATCGTGATCGGCGCGCGGCTGCCCTTCACGCCGCTAACGATCACCCGGATTGCAGCTGCACCGGCACGCGGGTAAATGGGCAAAATGCCGACGCCGCCGAACCGCCCCTCAAAGACGGATAAAATCTGAGGCAGGGCCTCCGCCTTATGGATCATCGCGACGCGGCCGCCGGGCATGGCCATGCGCGTCATGAAGCGCGCCCATATCTCCAACGCGTTCTCGGGCATCTGATGAGAGACGGCCTTCAAGGGGCTCGGCGCGGCTGTTCCCCGGCCCTCGTGGTGGTACGGCGGATTGGCAAGGACGACCGGGAACGACTCCGATGCGATACCCGCGCGCGAGAGTGCATCGGCAGGACGCGCTATATCGGTTTCGACAACCGAAACGCGCATTCCAAGCCCGTTGCGTTCGATATTGTGCCGCGCGAGCATGGCAAGATCGGCTTCGCGCTCAATGAGCACAACGTGGGCATCCGGACACCGCGCAGCAACGCAGAGGCCGACCACGCCGACCCCCGCACCAACATCCAATATTGGGCCTTTTCCCGCGGTCTCAGGGCTCATCAACGCGGCGAGCAGCACTGCATCCGTACCCGCGCGATAACCATTCCGCGGCTGGCGGACGGTCAACGCTTCGCCTAGGAAGAGGTCTTCGGTTGCAGCGTCGATGACCGATACCTCATTTACGCGCATTGCCGACCACCCATTCGCCAAGTCCTGCGTCTCGTAGGATCTGGGCTGCCTCAGCCCATTCATCGTCAGAAACGACGAGACGCCGCGGGAAAGCGCCGATTGACCCTTCCATAAGGCTCATATTTCGATCAAATACCATCGCCTCGATGCGCTGATCCTTCAGCAGCGCTTCTGCGTAACTGATGAGGACGGGTTCATTCGTCACAATCAACTCGCGCATGGCAAATCCTAAAGTATGGAAGATCGAAGGCGGCCAAGGCTGGGTGACGGCCTAAAGGCAACTACCTATATTAGCATGGTGTAAAAAATTGGGGGCCAACTTGGGTCGCGTCATTCCACTCGAAGATGTCCGGGAAACGGGACAGAAGCTGCAACCGCTTCTCGACCTCGTGTCGGATGACATGGAGGCCATAAACCGGATCATCCTCGACAAGGCCGTGTCTGACGTGGACATGATCCCCGAGCTTGCACACCACCTCATCGACAGCGGCGGCAAGCGTTTGAGACCAATGCTGGCGCTCGCGTCTGCCAAACTTTGCGGATACGGCGGCAACGGCCACATCCGTACGGCATCTGCGGTCGAATTCATGCACACAGCGACGCTGCTTCACGACGATGTCGTGGATGAGAGTTCGACGCGGCGCGGGCGGAAAACGGCGCGCATGATCTGGGGCAATCAGGCGAGCGTTCTCGTTGGCGATTTTCTGCTCGGCCAGGCCTTCAAGATGTTCGTCGATGTCGGATCGCTGAGCGTGCTTCGCATCATGTCGAACGCCGCTGCGACGATTGCGGAAGGCGAGGTCATGCAGCTCGCTGCCGCCAAGAACACCTCGACCACGGAAGACGATTACCTCTCCATCATCAACTCCAAGACCGCGGCTCTGTTTTCTGCTGCGGCGGAATCCGGCGCTGCGCTTGCCCAGCGCCCGGTCGAAGAGCAGGCCGCCCTTCGCTCCTACGGCAAGAACTTGGGCCTCGCGTTCCAGCTCGTCGACGACGCGCTCGACTATGCCGGCGACAGCAGCCGCCTTGGCAAATCCGTCGGCGATGATTTCCGCGAGGGCAAGATCACGCTGCCGGTCATTCTTTCGTTCCGGCGCGGTTCGAACGACGAGCGGCAGTTCTGGAACCGCACCATTGCCGAGGGCGAGATCGCCGACGGCGATCTTGAGCACGCTGTTAGCCTCATGCGGCGGCACAAGGCCATCGAAGCCACGTTCGAGCGCGCGCGCTCTTACGGGGCAATTGCACGCGATGCGCTCGCTATCTTCCCCGCAAGCCGGGAGAAGGATGCGTTGGAGCAGGTGATCGGCTTCTGCATCGGCCGCACGCACTGATCTTCGCGAAGCAAATCTCGCGAACTACATCAAACGCGTCGTCGTGATCCAACACTGAGGTTGCGCGGATTTCAGGATCCGCGCGCCGTATGCAGCGGCTTGCTGCGTATCGAAGAGAGCGAAGCAAGTCGGCCCCGCACCTGAGAGCTGCGCGAGGCGGCAGCGCGGCAGCTTCGCCAATTCCGACAGCATCATTCCGACCTGCGGGAAGATCTGGCGTGCAGGTCCTTCCAGTGCATTGCCACGCGTTGCCGCGTATCTGATCAGTTCGCCGAAAGACGACAGCACCGGCGGCCGTTCCGCTGTTGAGTTGGTTGGTAACGGCGGTGCCCCGAGCAGACGAAAGACTTCCGCTGTCTTGTTGGCCGGCACCTCGTCGAGCGGATTTGCGAGGATGGCGAAGAACTCGCCCGGCAGATCGACGTCACGAATTTCTTCGCCGATCCCTGTCATGATCGCGCTTTTGCTGCGCAAGCAAACGGGGACGTCAGCGCCGAGGGTGCGCGCGACAGCTTCGAGGTCGAGCTTTGCGACTTCTGGATATTCGGCACTGAGGATCCTCAGCGCGGCTGCCGCGTCCGCCGATCCGCCGCCGATGCCGCTGGCGATGGGCAGATTCTTTTCAAGCGTCAGGCTGCCGAGCTGGCAATCGGGTGCCAAGCGCTTAATGGCAGCGATAGCTTTATCTACGAGGTTCGGGCCTGCGAGCGCGCTGGCGAACGGCCCTTCGACCTTGGTTTCGCCCGCCGTGCCGGGGCCGAGCGTCAGGCGGTCGCCAACGTCGCGGGCGAAAGCGACGAGGCTTTGCAGCTCGTGATAGCCGTCGCCGCGGCGGCCCAGAACTTCAAGCGTCAGGTTGATTTTGGCGGGAGCAAATTCCGGATTGGCGGGCATGAATTCTCAGCATTATCAAAAACGGGCGCCAAATGGCGCCCGTATTATCATCCGGATTTGCAAATAGATTATTCCACGGCCCGGCTCTGGGGCGATCCGGCCTTGTTTTCACTGCGCCGGCGCGAAGTTTCGCGTTGAACCTGCCTCGTCTTCTCGGCGTTTTTGGCTTCGCCCTTGGCATCGAGACCGTGTTCAAGCTTTGACTTGATCTTGTCGACATCCTGCGGTTCGGGATCGAGCGAAAGAGCCTGGCTCCACTGGAAGCGGGCCTCGCGCTCGCGGCCAACTTTCCAAAACGCATCGCCCAAGTGGTCGTTCAGGGTCGGATCTTCCGGCTTGATCTCCACGGCACGCTCGAGGAAGCGCACGGCCTCCTTGAAGTTGCCCTGCTTATAGTGCGCCCACCCGAGACTATCGACGATGTAGCCGTCGTCAGGTTTTAGTTGCACCGCCTTCTCGATCAGACGCGTGCCTTCCTTGAGGTTCTTGCCCTGATCCACCCAAGAGTAGCCGAGATAGTTCAGAACCAGAGGCTGATCGGGCGCGAGCGCCAGCGCGCGCTTCAAATCCGCTTCGGCAGCCGGCCAGTTCTTCAGCCGCTCGTAGGACGTGCCACGGGCGTAATAGTAACCCCAGTTGCGCGGGTCGTTCTTGTTGAGCAGCGCGAGGGCCTTGGTGAAGTACGTCACGGCGCCCGCGTAGTCCTTGCGCGCTCTCATGATGTTGCCCAGAGCCTCGAGCGGGCGGACGTCCTTCGGGTTCTCCTCGATGAGCTTCAGGAGAATGGCCTTCGCCTCCTCCGGCTTGTCGAGCGAGTTCAGATCGAAGGCCTTGCGAATGTCGATCGCACTCTGCAGCGGCGTCCCTTTGGGAATCCTGTCGTAGGTCGCGATCGCGTCTTCGTACCGCTTCACGGCTTCCTGAGCGTTCGCGAGTGCCGCGAGCGCAAAGGCGTGATCGGGCTTGGCGTCGAGCGCCAGTTGCAGATAGATCGTGCCGAGACTGACGCCACCTTCTCCAGCCAGGGCTTCGCCCAAGCCGTAAAACACTTCCGACAAGCCATCCGTCGCGTTCGTGATCAAGAGCGGCGGCTTTTCCTTGCGATTGATGATGTCCAGCATCTCTTTCGCGAGCGGATGTGGATCGCCCTGCGTTTTCGCCAGTTGCTCCTTCACGACCTGACGGGCGACCTTGAAGTCTCCATAGTGGGCTGCCGACTGGGCGTATGCGAGCGACGTGCGCAGCGTGCGGCTGTCCCGCTTGAAAACTTTCTCGAAGGACGCGCGCGCATCCGCCTTGCGCCCCGCGAGATCGGCAATCAGCGCGCGATGATAGCGCAGATAGAACTGGGCCCATTCAGGCTGCTTGGAAAGATCGAGCGCCTTCAGCGCGCCGTCGGCATCTCCGGCCGCTAGACGCGTCCAGCCGACAGCGATTGCGCTGGTCAACTCACCGATGGGATTTTCGGAAGCCGCTGTGAAGTGCTCTTCGGCTTTCTTGAAGTCATTCTTCTTGAATGCGGTCACGCCCAGGAGAAACTGGGACATCCGATGCGACTGGCGCGTTGCGGCCAGCTGTTCAGCAAGAGGAATGGCCTTGGGCCAGTTCCCCGACATCGTCTCCATCTGGAAGGCCTGCTCGAGCAGGACCTCGTTCGTTGGATCGCGTTCGAGGGCTCGCCCGTAGAAGTCCGCCGCCTCCTGCGTGTCCTGAGCGGCGCGCGCGAAACGTCCGGCCAGATAATTGCCTAGAACCGAGTTCGATATCTCGTTCTGGCTGAAGTCTTGGTCTTGAGAGCGGGCCGGAGCCTCGCTGAAAAACCCGGCGACGGTCATCGCGATCGCACCGAGGCCTGTGATCAGCCCGCGCCCGAGGGGTCCCCGCATTGACATCATTCCTTTGCTGCCGGAAGCCAGTTCGATTCCTGCGGACCCAAACCTAGCAAAGTTACCGCTCGGTTGGCGACACGCTTCGCGTGAAAAATGGGACATGATTCGAAATTGCTAACCGTTCCGCACATTGCGCACGCGCAATTACGCGCAAACGGCTTCGCCAGCGCCATCATGTTTGCTGAACGCAGTGGAAGTTATGTTCCTTCTGCCGTTATCTTTGAACGCTACATTCCGGCGTAATTGGGCCCACCGCCGCCTTCGGGGCAGGTCCAAACGATATTTTGGCTCGGATCTTTAATATCGCAAGTTTTGCAGTGTACGCAGTTTTGCGCGTTGATCTGGAATTTCGGCTGGCCGACCTCGTCCGTCACGACTTCATAGACCGCAGCAGGGCAGTAGCGCTGCGCGGGCTCGGCGTACTCGGGAAGATTGATTGCGATCGGCACTGCCGGGTCAAGTAACTTCAAATGTACGGGCTGATTTTCTTCGTGATTGGTTCCCGAGAAGGATACGCTCGTCAACCTGTCGAACGTCAGCTTGCCGTCGGGCTTGGGGTAGGCAATCGGCTTGTAATTAGCCGCGAGCCCAGTCGCCGCAGCATCCGTTTTCCCATGCTTTAGAGTGAAGCCCAGGCCAACGCCGCGAATGATCGTGTTGAGCCAAAGATCGAAGCCACCCAGCGCAACGCCAAGGTAGGTGCCGAAGCGCGACCACAGCGGCTTCATGTTGCGAACGGTTTTCAGATCGCGTCCGATCTCGCCGGTGCGGACGGCTTTTTCATAATCTTCGAGCTTGTCGTGCGCGCGGCCCGCTGCGAGCGCATCCACGACCGCGTCGGCGGCGGCGATACCGGACAGAATGGCGTTATGGCTGCCCTTGATGCGCGGCAAGTTCACCATGCCTGCGGCGCAGCCCAGCAAGGCTCCGCCGGGGAAGACGAGATCCGGCATCGACTGCCAGCCGCCTTCGGTAATCGCGCGCGCGCCGTAGCCGATGCGCTTGCCGCCTGCGAATACATCGCGGATGGCCGGATGCGTTTTGAAGCGCTGGAATTCGTCGAACGGCGACAGATATGGATTGGCGTAGTTCAAGTGCACGACGAAGCCAACGGAAACCAGATTGTCCCCGTAGTGATAAAGGAACGAGCCGCCGCCGGTGCGGCTATCGAGCGGCCATCCAAACGTGTGCTGCACATGTCCGGGCCGATGCTTTTCAGGGGCGACCTGCCAAAGTTCTTTCAGACCGATGCCATATTTCTGCGGCTCATGCCCCTTCGCCAGATCGAACTGACGGATTAGAACTTTCGAGAGAGAGCCACGCGCGCCTTCGGCGACCAGCGTGTACTTGGCGCGCAATTCCATGCCGCGCACGTAATTGTCCGTCGGCGCGCCATCGCGGCCGACACCCATGTCTCCCGTCGCGATGCCAACGACGGCTCCGCTTTCGTCGTAGAGAATTTCGCTCGCCGAGAAGCCGGGATAGATTTCGACGCCAAGCTCGGTTGCCTGCTCGGCCAGCCATTTGCAAACGGAACCCAGGCTGACGATGTAGTTGCCGTGGTTCTTCAGCATCGGCGGCATCGGCCAACTGGGTAGGCGAATGTCGCCTTCTGGGCCAAGCACACGAAAGACGTCCTCGGTTACGGGCGTCTCGATGGGCGCGCCGCGTTCCTTCCAATCCGGGAAGAGGCGATTGATGCCGATTGGGTCGATGACAGCGCCGGAGAGGATGTGGGCTCCGACTTCCGACCCTTTTTCCACGGCGACAACGGAGATGTCGGAGCCTGCTTCTGCGGCCTTCTGCTTCAAGCGAATGGCAGCTGACAGACCCGCTGGGCCGGCTCCGACGATCACAACGTCGAAATCCATCGCCTCGCGCGGCGGCAGCTCGGCCTCGTCAGCAGACATCTTCACCTCGATTTGATTGCTGAAAGTTGCTTTATGCTCGATTAGGTCCCGCTATGGAACGCGTCAAGCCGACGGGTTTACATGGGAGTTGTCCATCCGCAAAGGCTGGCAGCGGCGCGCCGCCGCGTGCAATTGCATCGCTGCGCCTCTATTCTCTGGGCCCATGGAGAGATCGAACGCCGAAAACGAAATGCTTTCGCTGCTCAATTGGTTGCAAGCCATGGGCGCGGATGCCGCTGTGGGCGATACAGCGCATGACTGGCTTTCGCGCGGAAACGACGCGCCGGGGTCCGCCTTTGCTTGGCCGGAGCGCGGCGATCCGGCGCCGGGCCTCAAGCCTCCGTCCGATGCGCCACGCGCCGAGGCTCGCCCATCGGCCAGACCTCCCCGCGCCGCGAGTGCTGTTGAGCCCGGCAGACCTCGGGCCGTCACGCCGCTTGGGGCGAGCGAGGCGGAAACCAATGCGCGGCGGATTGCGCGCGCGGCCAATACGCTGCAGGAGCTCGAAGCTGCCTTACAGAATTTCGACGGCTGCGGGTTGAAGGCCACCGCCACAAAGCTCTGCTTTTACCGGGGCGCGCCAGCCAGCGACCTGATGATCATTGGCGAAGCCCCGGGCCGGGACGAGGACCTTGCCGGCAAGCCGTTCGTGGGCAAGGCCGGACAGTTGCTCGATAAGATGCTCACGGCGATCGGGCGCACAGAGGCCGACGTGCACATCACTAACGTCGTCTATTGGCGGCCGCCGGGCAATCGGACGCCCACGCCGCAGGAGACGCTTGCCTGCCGGCCGTTCCTTGAACGGCAGATCGAACTCGTCTCTCCGAAGATCGTTGTCGCGGTAGGCGGCTCGGCGGCGAAAGAGATCCTCGGCGCCTCGGAGGGCATCATGCGGCTCAGGGGCAAATGGCGCGAGCTTACAATCGGCGACCGTAAGATCCCTGCCCTTGCGACATTGCATCCGGCCTATCTGCTCCGGACCCCGGCGGCGAAGCAGCTCGCCTGGATGGATCTGTTGCAGATACGGACAAAGCTCTAGATACCACGAGGACCGTCATGGCGGGCATTGACCTTCAGCGCACATTCGTCCCCGTTCGGATCGCGATCCTGACGATGTCGGACTCACGTACGATCGCGGAAGATACGTCAGGTGACTATCTCGAGCGCGCGATTGGCGAATCGGGACATGTCTTGGCCGGGCGCAAGCTCGTGAAGGACGACACGGCGCTCATCAGAAGCATTGTCGAGGGCTGGATCAACGACCCTTCGGTCGATTGCGTGATCACGACGGGTGGCACGGGGTTCACGGGCCGGGACGTAACTCCAGAAGCGGTGAAGCCGCTCTTTGAGAAAGAGATCGAAGGCTTCGCGATCCTCTTTCATATGCTGTCTTTTCAGAAGGTGGGGACGTCGACCATCCAGTCGCGGGCGTGCGGAGGCGTAGCGCACGGGACGTTCATTTTCTGCTTGCCCGGATCGACCGGCGCATGCCGCGATGCGTGGGACGGGATCTTGAAATTCCAACTCGATGCACGCCATCGGCCGTGCAATTTCGTCGAGATCATGCCCCGACTCGAAGAGCATCGTACCGCGGGCTGATTGAGTAAATCGGCAGAGCGCTTTAACGCGCCGTCTCGGCGTTGCCGTGAAGGCGAGCGATCATGCTGATGGGCAGCCCGGCGCCGTAAAGCATCTGGCAGATCTGATTGCGGACAGAACTCAAGAGATAACCGCCCCGCTTGTATTGCTCGGCGGGCGTGACGGCGTTCGCGTCCAGCATGACCAAGCGTTTGCGGCCGAGGCGGCGGGCCAGATCAATATCTTCCAAGATCGGCAGGTTCTTGTAGCCGCCGACTGCATCGAAGAGCTGCCGCGGAATGAGCAGACCCTGGTCGCCGTATGGCATGCGCCGGATCTTGCATCGCAGGTGGACGAGCCGCTCGAGGAGCCGCGGGGCGATGCCGTTATCGTCGAGACGGAACTTGAACGCGCCGGCCGCGATCGGCCGTTCGCCGTAATCGACACGGCGCATGAAGGCGGTTGCGCTGCGTTCCCAGCCCTCTTCCAGGACAGTGCCGGCATGGAGAAAGAGAAGCCATGGGAACCGTGCGGAGGCCGCCCCTTGGGCGAGCTGCCCGCCGCGGCCGGGAGCGCTGAGGACGATGTCGGCACCGGCCTGATCTGCGATCTCAGCGGTTCTGTCGGTTGATCCGCCATCGACGACGATCACCTGTGTGACGATCCCGTCCACGGCGGAGGGGACCAGAGCAGACAGCGTCGCCGCCAACCTGTGCTCGGCGTTACAAGCAGAAATGATCACCGAAATCATATTCCTCTCCTGCCACGGCCGAGGACGTGCGGCAAGGCGCGCCAAGTCGCGGGTCTTAACCAATCGCCATCGCCTCGTCTAGGCTTTGTTCTTTATTTGTTCCAGGAATGCTGCTATGGGAAGCGGGATTTTGAGGTCGCCTCGCTCGATATGGCAGCAGAAAGAGACATTTCTGATTTTCCGGCGATGCCGGATATCGTCGACTCCGAGCGCCGCCGTGGGCGGGGGGCGCGGTCGAACAAGTCTGGGCGTTTTGAAGCCCAGGCGCACGAAGAGTTCGACGACGGATGGGAGACGCTCGGCGAGCTGGAGGCCTTCAAGACGGAGGTCTTCGAGGACACCAGCAAGACGATCATCTCACATAATGACAGCCCCGACGTTTCTTTCGACAGCTCGATAAACCCGTACAAAGGTTGCGAGCACGGCTGCATCTACTGCTATGCGCGGCCGACGCATTGCTATCTCGGGCACTCCGCCGGTCTCGATTTCGAAACGAAGCTTTATGCCAAGCCCAACGCCGCGGCTCTGCTGGAGCGCGAGTTCAAGAAGCCAGGCTACAAGCCGGACACGATCGTGATCGGCGGCAATACCGATCCCTATCAACCGATCGAGCGGGAGCACAGGATCACGCGGTCGGTCCTGGAAGTCATGGCGAGGGCCAATCATCCGCTCGGCATGATTACGAAGTCGGCGCTCGTCACGCGCGATATCGACATTCTCGGCCCAATGGCGGCAAAGAATTTGGCGCGGGTCGCCATCTCGATCACGACGCTTGACCGTCACGTTGCTCGCGCGATGGAGCCGCGCGCAGCGACGCCGTCCAAGCGACTGGAGGCGGTGCGGCTGCTCTCCGAGGCCGGAATTCCCGTGACCGTCATGGTGGCGCCGATCGTTCCGGGCCTGACGGACCACGAGATCGAGCCGATATTGGAAGCGGCCCGGGAGGCCGGCGCGCGTGAAGCCGGATACGTGCTGCTCCGCCTGCCGCTCGAGATCAAAGACCTCTTCCGCGAGTGGCTGCGAGAGGAATTTCCCGATCGCGCCGACAAGGTGATCTCGCTTCTTCGCTCCATGCACGGCGGGCGGGACTACACGGCCGATTTCGGTGTCCGCCAGCGCGGCCGCGGTCCCTATGCGACTCAGATCGCGATGCGTTTCCGCCTAGCGAAGAAGCGGCTGGGTCTCAGCGAAGAGCGCATTCCGCTGCGGAAAGACCTCTTCATCAAACCGGGAAACGGTGGACAACAACTCAGCCTACTTTGACACGCAGATAAGCGCGATGATCACAATGGCGTATGAAGATCGCCGATTCGCGCATAAAGCCGACGTTCGAGCTCGAAGCTGCAGAACATCTGCTCGGCTCCCGCCCGATCGCGGGCGTGGATGAAGCGGGTCGCGGACCGTGGGCCGGCCCGGTCGTTGCGGCGGCGGTCATTCTCAATCCCGATAAGATCCCGGCGAACATCGACGACAGCAAAATGCTCGATGAGGACTCTCGAGCATATCTTTACCGGCGCATCATGAAGGTTGCGATCGTCGGCGTGGCGATTGCGGATGTTGAGCGCATCGACCGCGAGAACATTCTGGGCGCCACGATGTGGGCGATGGCCGAGGCCGTCAGACAGCTCGCCGAAGTTCCCAAGCTGGTGCTGGTCGATGGCAACAGAGCCCCGCCCGTCAGAGTGCCGACGCGCACGATCATCAAGGGCGACACCAAGTGCCTCTCCATCGCGGCGGCATCGATCGTTGCGAAAGTGACTCGCGATCGCCTGATGACTCAAATGGCGCGCCAGTATCCGGGTTACGGTTTTGAGCGCCACAAGGGCTACGGCACACCCGAGCATCAAGCTGCGATCGAGAAGCTTGGAGTCTCCTCGCTCCATCGCCGCTCGTTCAGACCTGTTCAATTGGCTCTTGCCCTTGCCGACGCTTAGTCCGGCAGTATCCCAGGTTGCACATCGAATCGAAAATTTAAATCGCTGCGTGTGTCGAACAAGTATTCACGCGGCCTTCTGATCATGTACAAAGCTCGCTGGCTCGCGCCTCTCGTACCGGCGCGGGCGTGTTCTGTAATTCGTAGCGTAGCAGGTTGTGTACATGGGTTCGCGTCGGTCCAAAGTCCGCTCGCAAAGCGGAAAGATTCTCGTTGGTGATTGCGTCGCCGAGCTGAAAAAGCTCCCAACTGCGAGCGTCGATCTCGTATTTGCCGATCCGCCCTACAATCTGCAGCTCGCCGGCGACTTGATGCGCCCGAACAATACGAAGGTCGATGGCGTCGACGACGAATGGGACAAATTCGACGACTTTCAGGCCTATGATTCCTTTTGCCGCGCATGGCTGACCGAAGTGCGCCGCGTGTTGAAACCGGATGGCGCCATCTGGGTCATCGGCTCCTATCACAACATCTTCCGGCTCGGCGTCGCGATCCAGGATCTCGGCTTCTGGATTCAGAACGACGTCATCTGGCGCAAGGTGAACCCGATGCCGAACTTCCGCGGCAAGCGTTTCACCAATGCGCACGAAACGATGATCTGGGCTGGCCGCGATCGTAAATCGCGCGTGACGTTCAATTACGAAAGCCTCAAGGCTTCGAACGACGACTTGCAGATGCGTTCGGACTGGCTGTTCCCGATCTGCTCGGGCCCGGAGCGCCTGAAGGACGATGGCGGCCGCAAGGCGCATCCGACGCAGAAGCCGGAAGCTCTGCTCCATCGCATTCTGATCGCCTCGACGAAGCCCGGCGACACGGTGCTCGATCCCTTCTTCGGCACCGGCACGACCGGCGCAGTGGCGAAGCGGCTTGGCCGCAAGTTCGTCGGCATCGAGCGCGATATCGATTACGCAACAGCGGCGGACGAACGGATCGCCAAGGTGCAGCCGCTCGAGACGGAAGCAATCGAAACGCTGCCCTCGAAGCGCAACGAGCCGCGCATTCCGTTCGGCCAGATCTTGGAACTCGGCATCATCAAGCCGGGCCGCAAGCTGTTCGGGCCCCGCCGCGAAGTTCGCGCTGAAGTGCGCGCCGACGGCACGCTCTTCTATGATGGTCAGCAGGCGTCCATTCATCGCCTCGGGGCGATCGTTCAGGGCAAGGCCGCTTGCAACGGCTGGACGTACTGGCACTTCGAGGCGGAAGGAAAGCTGAAGCCGATCGACGATCTGCGGTCAGAGGCCAAGCGGAAGCTTGGTCTTACCGGCTCCATGTCGATCTAAGTCTATCCGCTATTCGGTTCAGTTGTCGGCCAAGCCGTGCGCGATCACTTTTTTCATCACGCTCGGCAGGGCTTGCGCATGCAGATCGCGCCGGTGAACCCACCGGCAGCGTTCCTGCTCGGCCCATAGCGTGAAGCTCGCATCGACGGGCACGATGGCGCGGTAGACGATCAGTTCGAGCCGGAAGTGCGTGAAGACGTGAACGACGGCGCCCGGCACCTGTAGCCACGCCGTCGTGACGGGAGCGCCGCGCATTGCCTCCTTCTTAGCGGGCAGCGCGTCGCCCCACGGCGTCGAGGGGACTTCCAACATACCGCCGAGCAGCCCGGCCTCAGGCCGCTGCCGCAGGAGGATGGCGCCGTCTTCCCGCTGCACCAGGAAGGCCACGCCGTATCGCGAAGGCCGCGCGGTCTTGACGCCGCGCATGGGCAAGACTTCCGCGAGGTTTTGCGCGCTCGCCGCGCAATCGCGTTGTAGCGGGCAGACCAAACATGAGGGCTTTCGCGGCGTGCAGATTTCGGCGCCGAGATCCATCATGGCTTGAGCGAAGTCGCCCGCGCGCCGCTGGGGGGTGAGAGTGGCTGCGAGCCTGCGGATCTCGGGCTTGGCGGCGGGCAGCGGCTGCTTCACCGCGAACAGCCGCGACACGACACGCTCGATATTGCCGTCGACGGGCGTCGCCTTTTCGCCGAACGCGATCGCGGAAATGGCCGCGGCCGTATAGGGGCCTATGCCCGGTAGCTTCAGAAGCTCGCCTTCCGTTCTCGGAAATTCGCCGCCGTAATCACGCGCGACGGCTTCAGCGCAGGCCTTGAGATTGCGCGCGCGCGAATAGTAACCGAGGCCCGCCCATTGCTGCAGGACCTCTTCAAGATCCGCAGCTGCCAGCGCGGTGACGGTCGGCCAACGCGCAACGAATTTCTGGAAGTAAGGAATGACGGCCTTCACGGTCGTCTGCTGCAACATGATTTCGGATAACCAGACGCGGTAAGGGTCGGCCTTCTTGCGCGGACCATACCGCCAGGGTAGATCGCGGCGCTCGGCTTCGTACCACGCGAGGAGCGCCTTGACGGTCAATGGTCCCGCCGGCCGCAACGGCAGTTGTTGCTGGCTTTTGCGTAGAGCTGCATTTTCCTGGACCGCGCCCATGCGCCCTGCTTCTCCGGTTGCGCGGGAACCTCGAATCGCATCGACAATGCTAGACTTCCTTTCCGTCACCACAAGCCTGACCGCGATGAGAGACGCACTTGAGCACTAAAGAACCCACAGCTCAGATGCACCCGTTGCCTCCTGACGTGCGGCAAGTGAAAGGCCAGTTCGCCAAGGCCGTCGGCGCGTTCGTGCCGAAAGTCACCGCAGCGGTGTTCGAGAAGTATGGCTTTCACAGCGCCGAGATCATGTCCTCCTGGGAAACGATCGCCGGCGCCGAAATTGCGCGGCTGACGCGGCCCGAGACGATCAAATGGCCTCGCGGCGCACGGGCGCCTGTCGATGCGGACGAAGCCGGACGCAGCGCCGGGGCGACACTGGTCGTGGCGTGCGACCCGGCTTTTGCGCTCGAGGTCTCCTACCGGCACAAGGAAATCATGGACCGGATCAACCGGTATTTCGGATACCGGGCCGTCAGCCAGATCAAGGTTCATCAGGTTCCGCGCGCGCAGCTGGCGGGTTCGGCTTCCAAGACCTTGCAAAATACGGTTGGGACTAGGCCTGCCACCCCCAGCGCGGCCATTCCGCCAGGCGATATCGCGGCGGCTCTCGAGGCCCTGGGCCGTAGCATTGCAGCCGCCTCCAGCCGATAGCGGTTTCTGCTAAATACCGGCCCGTTTATTGCCTCAGCTGCGGTTTCGGCTTATTCCGGCGCCAGATCCGTGCTAGGCGGCGTCGATTGACCGCCGTTCCCCCACGGCATGCATTGCGATGAGGAGTTGGGACCTTGATCAAGTTGAGAAATTTCATTCCGGGCCATTCCTCTCGAGGGCGCGGCATCCGCTTTGGCTTCCTCGCTCTGGCCGCCGTTGCGGGCCTGGCGTTTGCTGGCGCCAATCCGAGCCTTGCTCAGAACAAGAAGGGCCCGACCGAAGTCCCCGTCGATGAGCTGATGAAGCCGACGGATCTTCCCGATCTCGCCATCGGTCCGAAGGACGCGAAGATAACGATCGTCGAATACGCGTCGATGACGTGCCCGCACTGTGCGCATTTCTCCAACGACGTCTTCGAGAAGATCAAGACGAAGTACGTCGATACGGGCAAGGTGCGCTTTATTTACCGCGAGTTCCCGCTCGATAATCTCGCCGCCGCCGTCTCGATGCTGGCGCGCTGCGCGGGTGACGACAAGACGTTCCCCCTTATCGAGACGTTCTATGAGAAGCAGGCGGATTGGGCGTTTGCCAACGGCAGCCCGGTGCCGAAGCTGTTCGATATCGCGAAGCAGGCCGGTTTCACCCAGGAAAGCTTCGACAAGTGCCTGACGGATCAGAAGCTTCTGGATCAGATCACGGCCCAGCGCGCGCGGGCGAGCGATACCTTCGGCGTCAATGCCACACCGACTTTCTTTATCAATGGCAAGCGTTTGCAAGAGCCCCCGACCGTCGAAGGCTTTGATAAGGTGCTGGAGCCGCTCCTCGCCGAGAAATAACTGGGAATTCTGATGCTCGTACGCTCGCTGGGTCTTGCCGCCACCCTTCTTGGCGCTGGTTGGCTATCAGCCTGCGGGGCTAATCTCCCGCCGCTCTCTGCGGACGCAACGGCGAGCATTTCAACTGAGGGCGGCGCATCCGGCGCCGCCTATCCAGCGACTACATCTGAAAAAGCCGAAGGGATGCCCAGCCCGTTCGGCGATCCGACTGCGACAGCGGCTGGCGGCCGCGAGGTCATCCAGAATCCGACTATCGCCGACATCATGGCGCCGAGCCCCCTGCCCGAGATGAGCTGGGGGCGGACTGATGCTCCGGTGACCATTGTGGAATATGCGTCGCTCACCTGCCCACATTGCAGCAACTTCCATAAGACCACATTTCCCGAATTGAAGAGCCGGCTGATCGACACCGGCAAGGTGCGGTTCATCCTTCGCGAGTTCCCAATCGGGAAGACTTCGGGCAATGCGACAATCGCGCTGCGCTGTGCGCCGCCCGACAAGTACCTGGATTTGTACGGGAAATTCATGGAGCAGCAGGCTTCTTGGGTTTCGCAGGAAGTGCGACTTGACGCCATCTACGCGGTGGCACGACAGGTGGGGATGACTCGCCCCCAGTTTGACGCGTGCCTGCAGAATCAAGGCATGATCGAAAACTTGAAGTGGGTAAAGGATCGCGGCCGCAAGCTCGGAATCGTTGGAACGCCGAACTTCTTCATCGGCACCAAGCTTATCAAGAAAGAGCTGACGTTCGCGGAGATCGCTGATTACGTCGAGCAGGCGAGCCGAACCGGCACACCAACGGCAGCTGCAAGCCCCTAGGGCGATCTGCGATGGTCCTGATCTCCGGCGACACGGCATCGAGGACTGACGAGTAGAATGAAAATCACGCGGCTCAGGCTTCTGGGGTTCAAGTCCTTCGTCGATGCGACGGAGCTTGTCATCCAACCCGGCCTGACGGGCGTCGTCGGTCCTAACGGTTGCGGAAAATCAAACCTTCTCGAAGCCCTTCGCTGGGTGATGGGCGAGAGTTCACACAAGTCGATGCGCGCTGCCGCCATGGACGACGTGATCTTCTCCGGGAGTGGCGGGCGGCCGGAGCGGTCGAGCGCCGAAGTGACGATGTTCCTCGACAACAGCGCGCGAAAAGCCCCGGCCGAGTTCAACGACAGCGACGTTCTCGAGATCACGCGGCGCATCGAGCGCGAGGCAGGTTCGGCCTATCGCATCAACGGGCGTGAGGTGCGGGCGCGCGACGTCAAGGTGCTGTTCGAAGATGCTGCGACGGGCGCGCGATCGCCGGCGCTCGTGCGGCAGGGGCAGATCGGCGAGATCGTCAACGCCAAGCCTGAGCAGCGGCGGCGCATTCTCGAAGACGCGGCAGGGATCGCGGGTCTGCATACGCGGCGGCACGAAGCCGAATTAAAGCTCAAGGCCGCGGAAGCCAACATCGAGCGGCTGAACGACGTCGCCGGCCAGCTGCAATCGCAGACGGAATCGCTGAAACGCCAGGCGCGGCAGGCCAAGCGCTACAAAGAGCTGTCCACGGATATTCGGCAGCAAGAGGCACTTGCCCTGCATCTGACGTGGCAAGACGCGCATCACAGCGTCGAGCGCGAGGAAGCCGAGCTCACCAATGCGATGATGCGGCTCGGTGCGGCAACAGAAGCGGAAGCCAAAGCGCTCAACGAAGAGCTTCGCCTCTCAGAAGCGTTGCCGCCCCTTCGCGAAGCCGAGGCCGTGAAAGCTGCGGCGCTCGCGCGGTTCAAAATCGAGCAGGAAAATCTAGAGCGTGAGGCGGCCCGGGCTGCCGAACGCGCCCGTGAACTCGAAGCGCGCACGAAGCAACTCGAAGCCGATCTGGCGCGCGAAGCTGGCTTCATTCACGAAGCCCGCGAGACGTTGATCCATCTGAAGGCCGACCTCGCGGCCATCGAAGATGCCGATCACAGAGCGGTCGAGGAAGAGGCGAAAGAGAAAAGCAAGCTCGAGACGGCAGAGGCGCACCGCGTCAAGACCGAAGCGCATTTTGCCGATATTACGCATCGCGCTGCGGATGCCCGCGCGAAGCTCAGAAGCCTCGAGGCAGCGCTTGCCGAGCGCAAGGACCTCGTTGCGAAGATCACACGGCAGATCGGGGCTTTCGATGCTCAGATCGAGGGTTTGCGATCGAAGGCGCCGGACCCCGAGCACCTTTCCCGCATCGTTCACCGCGGTCAGGAACTCGCCCACGAGATCAGCGAGATCGAAGCCCAGACGCTGGCGGCCGAAGAGGCGGTCAAGGCGGCGCAGGCCGAAGCAAAGTCCAAGCGCGACGAGGCCCAGCGGGTTCGTCTTGCGGCCAACGCGTTTTCGACCGAGCGCGAGACAATCGCCAAGCTGCTGGCGCGTTCCGACGAAGATGCTTATCCGCCGGCGGTCGACAGCATTCGCGTATCTCCCGGTTATGAGACCGCCCTCGGCGCGGCGTTGGGTGAAGATCTTGAAGCGCCGATCGTGCCCGAAGCGGCTGTCCACTGGCGGCACCTCGATGCTCCAGCGGAAGACCAGACGCTGCCGGATGAAGCCGAACCGCTCGCTACGCATGTCGAGGCGCCGAGTGAGCTGACGCGGCGGCTGCGCCAGATTGGTGTTGTCGAGCGTTCGGAAGGCGCGCGTTTGCAGCCCTATTTGAAGCCCGGGCAGCGCCTCGTTTCGCTGGAAGGCGATCTGTGGCGTTGGGATGGGTTCGTCGCTGCCGCGGGCGGCGTTACGCCAGCGGCCCAGCGGCTGGCTCACAAAAACCGTCTGGCTGAGCTCGATCGCAATGCGCAGGACGTCCTCAATCAAGCCAAGGAGACGATCGAGGGTGAGCGCAAAGCCGCTTCAGCAGCTCAGCACGCTGAAGCCGAGGAACGGCGGCTGCGCCAGCTTTGGCGCGAGAAGCAAAGCGAGCTGGCGCAAGTCCGCCAGCAGCTGACAGGGCTCGAGAAGCTTCAGCGCGAGAGTGAGACGCAGCTCGCGGCGGTTACTGCACAGCGTGCGCGCGCCGACGAAGAGCTAACGAACGCGCAGGCGCGTCACGTCGAAATCGAAGCGCACATCACGACGATGAGCGTCGGCGACGATCTCGAAGCACAGCTCAAAATTGCCCAGGCGGAGGCCGAGGAAGCCCGCCGCATCACGGCGGAGTTGCGGGCACGTCTCAACAGTCTCGACCGTGATAAGCAGATCCGCGCCGAGCGTATTCGCCACTCCAATGCCGAGATCAAGCGTTGGCAAGGCCGTGAGGCAAGCGCCGAGGCGCAGGTTCAAGCGCTGGATGTTCGCCTCAAGGAGGCGCGTGATGAAATGGCGGCGACGGCAGATTTGCCGGAGCGCATCGCCGCGCAACGCGAAACATTGCTCTCAGCTCTATCACGCGCCGATGATGACCGGCGCGACGCAGCGGACGCGCTTGCTTCAGCTGAGAATGCCATCCGCGCGGCGACCGAGTCCCTCAGGGCCCTTCAGGCCGAAGTTTCGGCAGCACGCGAAGCGAACGCACGCATCGAGACGCGCCTGGAAAACGCGCGCCATCGGCGGCAGGAAGCAGCGCGGCATATCCGCGAGACCTTCGAGGTGGCTCCGGAAGACTGCCTGTCGCTCGCCAATCTTCCCGAAGCCTCTGCCATTCCGGCGCTGGCCGACGTCGAACGCCATCTCACGCGGCTGAAGGCCGATCGGGAGCGCCTGGGCGGCGTCAATCTGCAGGCGGACGAGGATCTCGTCGAAGTCTCCAAACAGCTCGACAGCCTGATCGCGGAACGGGAAGATCTCGAGCAGGCCATCGCCAAGCTCAGAAGCGCCATTCAGCAGCTCAATCGCGAGGGCAAGTCGCGGCTCGACGAGGCGTTCGCGACGGTCAACGGACACTTCGAGCGGCTGTTCACGCATTTGTTTGGCGGTGGCGAAGCGCGGCTCGAGATGATCGAGAGCCCGGAAGATCCGCTCGAGGGCGGGCTTGAGATCATTGCCAAGCCGCCCGGCAAAAAGCCGGCAACGCTGTCTCTCCTCTCAGGCGGCGAGCAGACACTGACGGCCTTGTCGCTGATCTTCGCCGTCTTCCTGACGAACCCATCGCCGATCTGCGTGCTGGACGAAGTGGACGCGCCGCTCGACGATGCCAATGTCGATCGCTTCTGCCGTCTCATGGAGCAGATGGCATCGGAAACCGAGACGCGCTTCCTCGTCATCACGCATCATCCGATGACCATGGCGCGGATGAACCGGCTATTCGGCGTCACGATGGCGGAAAAGGGCGTGTCGCAGCTTGTCTCAGTCGATCTGCAGACGGCGCAAAGCTTCCGCGAAGCGAGCTAAGCTCTCGAGTTTTAAGCAGATTATAATTTTATGGGGTGCGGGCCGTTAACTGCGCGGAACCGCGAGGGTGGGCGCGACGTTTTGTTCCGCTGGAGAGGAGACCGCCCATGCAAGCAACAAACGATCCCCGCGCGCCACGCGCATCCTACGAGGCAACGGAAACCCGGCAGGCGACACCCCGGAAAGGCAATTTTCGTGTCCTAGTGGCATCGATGGTGCTTGCCGTAGCGGTGGGCATCGTCCTCGTCGCAGCTTTCTGGCGCACGACGCCGACCGCCATGGACTACTCCTCCGGCGGCAAGCTCGAGGAACGCGCCCCGACACCTCAAGAGGCGCCCGCGGCCAAGCCTGAGACACCCGCTGCGCCGACGGACGCGGCCCCGAATGCGACGCCGCCAGCCCCAACGGCCCCCGAGGGACAACAGGCACCCACCACGCCGTAACAACCGGGCCAATTACAGTTTGATACGACGGGCCTGCCCTCCTCGGGGCGGGCCTGTTTGTCGTTTGCAGCGCACAGGCAAGAGGCGCGGAAAACCCTGCGCGGTTTAGCCGTACCCTGCTGCAAGGGATGGTAATACCCAATTCCTTGACACCCCTAGACCCCAAATCTATGGTCCGCGCCGTCGATCTCCCTGAGAGGCCGGTTTTACTCGTGTTCTGGATGGATTGAACTCATGTCAGCCGATGGCAAGGGTCAGCGTCCGGAAAGCGGGCAAATTAGCCACGAGGATCGCGAAGCAATTCGCAAGCGATCCGCGGAAATCGGTCAAAAGCTCGATGCGCTTCACTCAAAAAAAGCGGAACGGGCCCGGGCCGGTAGGTCGTCAGCGGGTGGACCTCAGCAGTCCGCCTATGGTGCGGCCTTCAAGTTTGCCGCTGAGCTGCTCGTCGGCGTAATCGTCGGCGGCGGGCTTGGATGGGCTCTCGACAGGCAGTTCGGCACGGCGCCGTGGCTGATGGTCCTTTGGGTGATCATCGGTTTTGCGGCAGGTCTTTTGAACGTTGTCCGTGCCGCTCAAGAGGCGCAGACAAAAAACGCGCCGCTCCAAAGGGCGGCACCGTCAGTCAAAGATGACGACGGCGAATGAGACACTAGGGGGTTACCTTGGCCGCTGAAGGTGCCGGACATCACAGTCCGATGGAACAGTTCGAGATCCGGAAGCTCGTCGATCTCGATATTCTAGGCCATGACGTCTCTTTCACGAACTCATCGTTGATGATGATCGTGGCGCTTCTTCTGATTTCAGGCTTCATGATCTACGCGATGAACGGCCGTTCGCTCGTGCCGACGCGCATTCAGTCGATCGCCGAAATCTTCTATGAATACATCGCCGGAATGGTCAAAGAGAACATCGGCGAACAGGGCATGAAGTTCTTCCCCTGGGTGTTCTCGATCTTCACGTTCATCCTGGTGTTGAACGTCATTGGCCTCATCCCGGGCAACTTCACCGTTACCAGCCACATCATCGTAACGTTCGCGCTCGCCGGCATGGTCTGGCTTGTGGCGACGCTCGTCGGATTCTGGCTGCACGGCGTCGGCTATCTGAAGCTCTTCGTGCCGTCGGGCGTGCCGATCTGGCTCATGCCGATCATCATCCCGATCGAACTCACCTCTTACTTCGTCCGCCCGATCAGCCACTCGGTTCGTCTCTTCGCGAACATGATGGCCGGCCACACGATGCTCAAGGTCTTCGCAGGCTTTGCCGTGATGCTTCCCTGGTGGGGCAAGGTCGCGCCCGCAGGCTTCATGGTGGCCTTCACGGGTCTTGAGCTGCTCGTTGCATTCCTCCAGGCCTTCATCTTCACGGTGCTGACCTGCATCTACCTCAACGACGCAGTCAACATGCACCACTGAACATTGCAGGGCGAGGACGGGTCGGTCCGTCAGCGCTCTGTTTTGCTTGTCAAATCTGAAACCACTGAAACTACACTCAAAGGGAGATACACCAATGGATCCGCAAGCCGCCAAGTTCATCGGCGCCGGCCTCGCCTGCTTCGCTCTCATCGGCGCTGGCATCGGCATCGGCAACATTTTCGGCAACTACCTCTCGGGCGCGCTGCGTAACCCTTCGGCTGCTCCTGGCCAGTTCACCAACCTTCTCATCGGCTTCGCTCTTGCTGAAGCGACGGGCCTTTTCGGTCTTCTGATCGCACTCATCATTCTCTACGGTTGAGACTGGGCGAGTAAGTTCAAGACACGCCCAAGCAACCGGAGGCACCAATGTTTGCCGGCACCACAATGCTGCTAACGGCCGCCGCTCAGGCGGCCGAGATAGCCGCTCAAACCGGAGCCGTGCCGCCTGAAACGGGCGGCCTGCCGCAGCTCAACTCGCATCACTTCTTGCCGCAGCTCTTCTGGCTCGCGGTAACGTTCGTGACGCTGCTTTTCGTGATGTCGAAGATCGCGCTTCCGCGCGTCGGAGAGGTTCTCGAAGAGCGCCGGGACCGCATCAAGCGGGACCTTGACGCCGCGGCACGCCTCAAGGCGGAAACCGATAAAGCGCTTGCCGACTACGAAAAGGCGCTTTCCGATGCCCGTACCAACGCGTCGGGCATTGCCAAGGAAACGCGGGAACGGCTCGCCTCCGAAACGGAGACGGAGCGTCACCGTGTTGACGAGCAGATCGCAGCCAAACTGCGTGAAGCGGAAAAGCGTATCGCAGGCACCAAGTCGAAGGCGACTTCGGCGATCGGCGATATTGCTACGGATACGGCGCGCGCTGTCGTCGAGAAGCTCATCGGGCAGAGCGTTACGCCTGATGAGGTGAAAAAGGTGCTCCGCCCGGTGGCGGGCGAGTGAGGATTTAGCGATGTTCGATCCCAACGATCCGCTTTTCTGGATCCTCGTCTCCTTCGTCGTATTCGTGGCGGTCGCGATCTACTATCGCGTGCCCTCCCTCGTTGGGAAGCTGCTCGACGATCGTGCGGATGCCATCCGCCTGGAACTCGACGAGGCGCGGAAGCTGCGTGAAGAAGCTCAGGCTCTTCTCGGAGACTACCAGCGCAAAGCCCGGGAAGCCGAGAACGAAGCAAAGTCGATTGTCGAACAGGCCAAGGTGGAAGCCGAGGCGCTCGCAGCTGACGCGCGGAAGGCTCTCGTCGAGACATTGGAGAGACGCTCCAAGCTCGCCGAAGAGAAGATCTCGCGCGCTGAAGCTCAGGCTCTGAGCGAAGTTCGCTCGGCGGCGGTGGAAACGGCTATCGCGGCAGCTCAGGAAATCCTGAAGGCGCGTGCTGCCGGTGCTACCGGCGAAACGCTGGTGACGAGTTCGATCAACGATCTTCGGGGAAAGCTCAACTAACGAGCGCTTCCACAATCTGAAAAATCAAAAGGCCAAGCTTCGCGCTTGGCCTTTTTTGTGGTTGGGATTTAAGCGGCGCGGGCGCGGAGCCCTCCAGAGAGGCTGGGCTTCAGCCGGAGCTCGGGGCCCGGCCGTCGAAGCCAACGACGAGCTCGTATTCGCCGGCGCGCGAACCTTCGGCGATGGGGAACGTCACCGTTCTGACCGTCGAGAAGTAGCTGATCGGCTTATCGAGGCCGACGTTGACGTCCACCTTCACACTGTCGCTGGCGACTTTGGCGCGCCTGGAGTCGTTGACGGCGACTGTGACCGGCAGCGTCACGCTGCCCGGCTCGCCTTTGGGCCCTAAGAGCAGGCGCCCGGAAAAGCCGTACTTGACGGTGACGCGGCCCGGCTCGATCTGGCATTCGCGGGCGGTTTTGGTGATCTCGCCACGCTGCGCGACAGCGAGCGCATCGCCCACGTGGCCGACCTGGTAGAACGTGATGTAATTGTCATGCGGAGCGATCGTGATGCGCGGGCAGCCGGCATCGACTTCGCCGACAAATGTGCTGCCGGTCGTGGGATCGTTGGATTTGGCGGCGTCGAGCAACTGGGCTTCTGACACCGACGAAATCTGTGGATTGTCCGAGGAGTTCCCGAACATTCCACCGCCGAGACCCGAGGTCAACGACGACATTCCGCACCCGCCAAGGCTCGTCAGCACGGCCGCAAGCGAAGCGGTCGCACCGATCCGGGCCGGCCAGAGACGACGACGTGCCGCCGTTACATCCCTGCTATAAGGATGCCGATAACCGGAGTTGAGCAACATTGTCCCCCAAGGTTCAAACTTCAGGCCCCTTGTTTTGTCTAAAAAGCACCGTAGCATCCGTTAGCTTCGGCCCCCAAATGCATTTTCTCGCGCGCCGAACGAGTATAAAGGACGTCTCTCTTCCATG
Organism: Hyphomicrobium sp.; assembly: GCF_035687085.1. Lineage (GTDB taxonomy): Bacteria > Pseudomonadota > Alphaproteobacteria > Rhizobiales > Hyphomicrobiaceae > Hyphomicrobium_B. The sequence continues at coordinate 201,331 of NZ_DASRYS010000012.1, forward strand.
TCGGGCCTTAACCAAACCGAAGCCACCGTGCAAAAGCCGCCTCTAAAGATCCTACTCGCTGCCCCGCGCGGTTTCTGTGCCGGCGTCGATCGTGCCATTCAAATCGTAGAACAGGCTTTGACGAAATTCGGCGCCCCCGTCTACGTCCGACATGAAATCGTGCACAACCGTTATGTCGTTGATTCACTGAGAGCCAAAGGCGCCGTTTTTGTGAAGGAGCTGGACGAGATTCCAGATACTTCGCAGCCCGTGATTTTTTCGGCACATGGCGTCAGCAAGGCGATCCCCGAAGCCGCGCGCGGACGCAACATGTTCGTCGTCGACGCCACCTGCCCGCTCGTCTCGAAGGTTCATATCGAAACGGCACGTCACCACGAGCAAGGACGCGAGATCATTCTCGTCGGCCACCGCGGTCATCCCGAAGTCGTGGGTACGCTTGGGCAGTTGCCCGAAGGCGCGATCACGCTGGTCGAGACCGTTGAGGACGTGCTGGCCTTCACGCCGAAGGACCCTGCAAATCTCGCCTACGTCACCCAGACGACGTTGTCGCTCGATGATACCGCCGAGATCGTTGCGGCTTTGAAGGAGCGCTTTCCCGGCATCGGAGGGCCCGTCAAAGAAGACATCTGCTATGCCACAACCAACCGTCAGAATGCGGTCAAGGCGCTGGCGCCCCAAATCGACGGGTTGATTGTGGTCGGCGGGCCGAAGAGTTCGAACTCGCTGCGTCTGGTCGAAGTGGCGGAGCGTGCCGGCTGCCGCTTCTCCTTCCTCGTCGAGCGCGCAACGGATATTCCGTGGGACAAGATTGAAGGCGCGGAAACCATCGGCATCACGGCTGGCGCATCGGCGCCCGAAGTCATCGTCGAAGAAGTGGTCGAAGCCATTCGCAGCCGCTATGATGTGACGATCGACGTCGTCACGACGCTCGAGGAGCGCGTGATCTTCAACGTGCCGCGGGAAGTCCGTGTCGCGCGCGCTCCCGCCGGGCAGCAGCACTAACTCCATTCAGCGCGCGGGAACATGGCCGTCTATACAGAAGTCAGCGACGACGAGCTTGCGCGCTTTCTCGATGGATATGCGCTCGGGCGTTTGCTCTCGTTCAAAGGCATCGCCGAGGGCGTCGAGAACACCAACTACGTGGTGCATACGACGAACGGCACGTTCATCCTGACGCTCTATGAAAAGCGCGTGGATCCGGCCGATTTGCCGTTCTTCCTCGGGTTGATGGAACATCTGTCGGCGGGCGGCGTCACCTGCCCGCTGCCGGTGCGGGACAGCCGGGGCCGCGTGCTCAACGAGCTTGCGGGGAAGCAGGCGGCGCTCATTACCTTCCTTGAAGGTGTCTGGCCGAAGCGGCCTCAGGTCTTCCATACGTTCGAGCTTGGAAAGGCGCTCGCCCGCATGCACATCGCGGGCGAAAGCTTTCCGTTGAAACGCGCCAACGCTCTGGGACTTTCCGGGTGGCAGCCGCTGTTCGATAAGTTCGCATCTCGCAGCGAAGAGATTTGCGCCGGCCTTTACGACCTCATTGCCGGTGAGCTTTCGTACCTGCATCGCGCGTGGCCGACGGATCTTCCCGAGGGGATCATTCACGCCGATCTTTTTCCGGACAACGTCTTCTTCGTCGACAACAAGCTGTCAGGCATCATCGACTTCTATTTCGCGTGCAACGATGCGCTGGCCTACGACGTCGCCATCTGCCTCAACGCGTGGTGCTTCGATGCCCAGTCGCAGTATGAACCCGCGAAGGGCAGCGCGCTTCTCGATGGCTACAACAGCGTTCGCAGGTTGAACCCGGCCGAGCGCGCGGCGATGCCGGTGCTTGCCCGCGGCGCGGCGATGCGCTTTTTGCTCACGCGCAGTTACGACTGGCTCAACACACCGAAGGATGCGCTCGTCGCTCGCAAGGATCCCGCCGACTACGTTCAGCGGCTCAAATTTCACCAATCGGTCAGCGACATTGCCGATTACACTGCACAGTTGACCTCATGACCGACGAACGACCGAAAGTTCTCATCTACAGCGACGGCGCGTGCTCGGGAAATCCGGGTCCGGGCGGTTGGGGCGCGATCCTCATCTCGGGTGATCACCGCAAGGAGATCAACGGCGGCGAGCAGTTGACGACGAACAACCGGATGGAACTCAAGGCTGCCATTTCGGCGCTGGAGGCCTTGAAGAAACCGAGCGACGTCGAAATCTGGACGGACAGTGTCTACGTCCGCAACGGCATCACGTCGTGGATTCACGGTTGGAAAAAAAACGGCTGGCGAACGGCTGACAAGAAGGCGGTGAAAAACGCCGAGCTTTGGCAGGAACTCGATTTGCTGCGCAATAAGCACAATGTCCAATGGCATTGGCTGAAGGGCCATGCCGGCCATCCGGAAAACGAGCGCGCCGATGAACTGGCGCGCATCGCGATGGCGCCGTTCAAGGCGCGCGGCCGGGCCGCCCTCCCGGCGAACGGCTCAAAGTGACCGGTCGATCATCGAGCAGAGACTTGCTGCGCTCGATTTTTCCGCGATTGGCGGGCTGTCTTCTACGTTGAGGACTTTGACAACGCCGTCTTCCACCAGCATCGCGTAACGCTTCGAGCGAACGCCTAACCCGAACTGCGAAAGATCGATTTCGAGGCCGATGGCCTTCGCAAAATCACCGGAGCCGTCCGCCAGCATCTCGATCTTGCCGGTCGCGCCGGTGTCTTTTGCCCAGTTCGTCAGAACGAAGATGTCGTTGACGGCCGTGCAGGCGACGGTGTCGATGCCCTTCGCTTTCAGTTCTTCGAAGCGTTCGACGAACCCCGGCATATGGCTCTTGGTGCAGGTTGGCGTGTAGGCGCCCGGGACTGCAAAGATCGCCACTTTCTTGCCGGAGAAGATCTCGCTCGTCTGCTTGGGCTGCGGTCCGTCCGCCCCCATCACCGTGAACTTACCCTCCGGCAGTCGATCTCCGACGCTGATCGTCATGGCATTCCTCTACAGTTCGCTGCCCATGTCGCACTCTCCGCATGGGCCAAGGATTCCTATGTACCGGCCGCGATCTACTCAAGCGTAATCGTGGTCTCCGACTGGCCTTTGCCGTCGATCATCGTGACCGTCAGCGGCTTGCCTTTCAAATCCTTGAGGTCGACGCCATCGGTCAGATCGACTTCAAATACGGCCTTACCCGAAGCGTCCTTGGCCCGTTTAGGCAAAGGCACATAGACGCCCCCCGGCGCTTCAACGAAAGCATCGGCGGTGGGGAGAGCCGCGCTTTCGACGTTCAAGACGAGCTTGGGTTTTCCGCCGTTCTGATCGAGACGCCAATTCGCGAGGGTGGGATCCTTTCCAGCCTGTGGCCGCGTCGTCGGCACACGCGCCAGAACGTTCGTCAGGTCTTCGGACGCTCCGACATCCGGCGGGATGACGAGTTGCAGCTCGGCTTCGGCGGGGATGCAGATTTCCTTGCAGACGCCGTAGGCGATTTTGCCGTGAAGCGTGACGGGCTTCGTTGGATCCTGCGGCTTTACGAGGACGGGAAAGACGACGCCATCTTTGTATCCGACGACGTCTCCTGCCTTGTCGTGCAGCCTATGGGGCGCAGCAAAGAGGACGTTTGCGGACGCAAGGTTATCTGAACCCTGCCAATCGAATTCCGGTGGCACGCCCCCCGCATCGCCTGGCGAGCGCCAATAGGTCTTCCAGCCTTCAGGCATCGCGAGTTCAACGCCGGCGTAAAGGCCGGGCTCGCCATCCCGCGTGGCAGTGCCGCCCACAAGCCGCGCCTTGTTATTGAAGCCTTGGTACCAGTCGGATGCAACCGGGCCAGGCCCGCTCCAGGCGGACGCGGCCATTACGGATACGGCCACGCCTAAGGCCAAAATCGCTATACACGGTCTGATCACAAAGTTCGCCTTTCCATCACCGTTCATGGATCGCGCTCGGCACTCGCACGTTCAACTTTTAAGTATACATCACAGCGAGGCCCGGCGTTACGAGGGCGTCCTTATTGCACGTTTGGACATCTTCACGCGGGGGTTCTATGGGGTTAGTCTCGTGGATATGAAAGTGAACCGACCGGCAGGCCCGGACCTGAAGCTCGAGGGGCAGCTCCTCATCGCCATGCCTGCGATGACTGACCGAAGATTTCAGCGCTCGGTCATTTACATGTGCGCGCATTCTCCGGAAGGCGCGATGGGGCTTATCATCAATCAGCGCGCGAACCACATTTCGGCGCCGGACCTGCTCGAACGGCTCGGCATTTCAGCGCGCAACCCCGATGACGAGATCACCAGCGAAGTTCTGTCGCTCTCTATTCAGGTCGGGGGCCCTGTCGAGACGGGCCGTGGCTTCGTGCTGCACAGCTCCGATTATTTCTCCGAGGATTCGACGCTCGCGATCGAACAGGGTGTCTGCCTGACGGCGACGATCGACATTCTGAAGGCCATCGCGCAAGGCCGAGGCCCGGCGCGGGCGCTGCTCGCATTGGGCTACGCCGGATGGTCGCCTGGCCAGCTCGAAAACGAGTTGCAGGCCAATGGCTGGCTGCACTGCCCGGCAGATCCGGAGCTCATTTTCGACGACGATCTTGAGAGCAAGTATTCCCGCGCACTGGCGAAAATGGGGATCGACCTCTCGCACCTCGTCAGCGACGCCGGACACGCCTGAGACGTCGCTTTCGCGTCTTCGTCTTCCGCGCCTTCCTTGAATTCTTTAACCGCTCACGCGCCGCCGGAACTCACCTTCGGCGCTTTCTTCTCGTCGCCCGTTGCACCAGGAGCCGCTGGACCGCCGCTTGTCCGACCGGTCGGAAGCGGTGTTCCGGCGAGCCGTGCGAGGCTCGCCGCGATCGACGGCGGCAGGGTCGAGAAATCCGGCTGCGTGGCGGGATGCGATGGGAAACCGGCACCATTCGGCGGGATTGGCGGCGGGGCGGCCGGGGGCATCCCTGTGGGAGTGTCACTTCTCAGCGAAGCAGGCACAATTGAAGGCGCGGGCGGCGGCGGCGTGGAGCTGGCCCGTGCCAGAGCTTCGGCCAGCGGATTGACGATGGTGTTCGGCTGAGCTTTCTCCGGCGGCCGTTCCTTCTTCGCGGGCTGCATGCTCGAGGGCAGCGGCGCGGAGATTGAGCTTCCGTTTTGCCCATTGGAAAGTGGCGGAGGCGTAGTGTCCGGAGCTTTTGCGGCAAGAGGGCGCGATTGAGGCTGAGGCCGTGCTGGCGGCGGCTGCGGTACGCCTTGCGGCTGAGGTTTGCCTTGCGCTTCGGCCTGGATCTGCGCTGGCGGGAATAGTGGTGCTGGTATCGGCACAGGGGCAGCTGGCGCTTCAGCAATCCGCTGGCGAAGTTCCGAGGGGGCCTGGGCTGCGCCGTTGCGCGCGCCATTCACAGCTCCGCTGAGCGTCGCGTTGGCGCCATTGACAGCGATGGCGGGCGCAGCAGGAGCCCCATTCTTAGCCGCAGCGTGAACCCCTGCGCCGTTGGCCTGCGGCTTTGCAGCGGCAGACGCGTTCGCAGTCTTCCGCTGGCGCACGACGGACCCTGACGGCAATCCGGCAGTGGGCTTTGCCTGCGCGGCGAGCCTTGCGGGCGGCGCTGTCTTCTCGTCGCCCGGCTGCTGCTTTGCAGGCGACGCGATTGCGCGTACGGGTTTCTGCGTGATCTCCTTCTTCGCGCTCTTCGTTTTCGGCCGGAAGAAGCCACGCGGCTGCATCTTGCGCTCCGAGCGGCGAACCATCTTCAAAAGCTGCGAGACGGCACGGTCGGAAATCGGCTCGCCAAAATGGTAGCCTTGCGCGTATTCGCAACCGATCGAACGCAGGAATGCCGCTTCATCGGCGCGTTCGACGTTTTCGGCGGCAATCGTCTTTGATAGCTCGTGCGCCAAGGCAACCATCGAGCGGACGATGGCAGCGCCCTCACCCGTACTACCGCCGCGGATGAGTTCGCCGCAGATCTTGATCGTGTCGAACGGAAAGCGGTGAAGGTAGGCCAGCGAAGAAAAGCCAGTGCCGAAATCATCGAGCGTCAGCTCGACGCCGGAGCCGCTCAACAACTTCAGAACTTCAACCGCCTGCTCGGGATTGTCCATGAGCAGGCTCTCGGAAATTTCGAGCCTCATCGTTCCGGCGGGCGCGATGTTGCGGCCGAGAACGTGACGAATTTCCTGCACAGACTCGGGCCGGAAGAGCTGACGGCCTGAAACATTGACGGTTACGAACAGCGGCCGCTCGGAACGCGGCAGCTCCAATACCCAGCGCGCCACATCCTTCGCCGCGCGCAGCAGCAGGTGGGACGTGAGCTTGATGAGAAGCTCGGTGTCTTCCGTGTCTGCGATCGTCGCGATCGGATTGACGAGGCCGAGCTTGGGGTGCTCCCAACGCAACTGGGCTTCGAAGCCCGCCAGCTCCTTCGTCGGAAGGTAGACGATGGGCTGATAAAGAACTTTGAGCTGGCCCTTGTCGATGGCACGAGCGATGTCGGCTTCGATCTCGTCATCGGGGTTACGATCGCGGCGCATGCTTGGGTCGAATACCTCGATCCGATCCGAGCCCGCTTGCTTAGCGCGATACATCGCGAGTTGAGCGTCTTTCAGCAGATCGCCGTCGGCACCCTGCGTGCCATCCCAAAGTGCAATGCCCATGGAACCGGTAAGCACGACTTCCTGGTTGGCAAGCGGTATCGGCGCGCGCAGCGAGCGGCGCACACGTTCGGCAAGAGCGGGGAGATTGCGGGCTTCGCGCTCGCCACAGAAGAGCAGGGCGAACTGGTCGCCGCCGACGCGAGCGACCGTATCATGTGGTCCGAGGTGGCGTTGCAGGCGGCGCGCCACGGTGAGCAAAAGGCTGTCGCCGCGTACCAGTCCGAGCGATGCGTTCGCACTCTTGAACTTGTCGAGATCGATGTAGATGACCGCGGGCTTCACCGTGTTGTCGGTCTTGGCGCGAGCCATGACCGCCTTCAGGCGATCGAGGAACAGCTCGCGGTTGGGCAGGCCGGTCAGACTGCAATGGACGGCATCATGCAACAGCCGCTCATGCGCGCGCTTGGTATCGGATACATCGCGCAGGAGGCCGACGCAGCGAAGCGTACGGCCGTCGGAGTTCGGCACGCTTGCCGCTTCAAGCTCGAACCAGCGCCAGCTGTTGTCCGCATGGCGGAGGCGGAAATCGCTTTTGATCCGGACGCCGGAGCGTTCCTGAGCCGACATCAGCGTGACCCGGAAGCGTTCCTTATCGGTCGGATGGACGTGCTTCAGAAACTCTTCGACTTTCGTCGATAGTTCGCCCGGCATCAGCGACAGCGAAACTTCGACCTCGGGGCCAACTTTGATTTCGTCGCGCCGGATGTTCCATTCCCAGACGGTCGATCCGGACGCTGCGACGGCCAGAGATCGCACCTGCGCCTCGCTCGGGGCGCCGGCGTAGGCCGTATCGAGCGAGCGGAACGCGAACTGCGTGACCGTGAAGCCCATAAGGATCACGACAAGCACGAGCCCTGCGACGAGGCTCGCAACGACGACATCGCCCGACATGCGGCCGCTGAGCGTCATCCCCGTCGCGAAGATCCAGACGAGGAAGAGCACCCACGTCGGCATGAGCGACAGTGCGCGGTCTTGGCCTTTTACAGCCAGGAACAGCGTGAAGAGCCCGCCGACACCACCAATCGCCAGGAATGAGAGCCGGGCGAAGGTCGCGGCAAGACGCGGATCGATGACAGCGACAGCAATGAGCGTCAGCTGCGCGACCATCCAGACGCCGATCATCATGCGAACGAGGCCGTGCCATAGCGCCAGGCGCAGGAATGTCGTTAGGAAGATCACGAAGCTGGAGGCCATCGCGGCTTCACCCGCCGCGCGGTAGACAGCGTTGTCCTCGGGCCGCAGGTTGAACAGTTTATGGAAGAAGCCGAAGTCGACGCAGAGGTAGGTTAGAACCGTCCAGGCGACGAGCGCGCCGGCGGGGAAAATCAGCTTGTGATTGGCTGCGAAGATCGAGGTCAGAAAGATCGCAAGCAGGCCTGTCAGGCCCAGCATGGCGCCGTTGAACAGCTGGCGGTCGCGGCTCTTGATCTCGTAATCGATCGGCTGCCAGAGATACATGCGGGCGTAACGGTCACCGGACAGTTCGGCGACATAGGTGATCGTCTGCCCCGGCTCCAGCGTGATGCGGAACACGTCGGCCTTATCGCTCTTGATGCGCTCCGGAACAAAGCCGACAGAAGGCGTGACACTTTCGATGCGGCGCGCGTCGAGGTCAGGCCAGACGGTTCCCGAGCCGACGATCGTGTAGCGGTCTGCCGTGAGCAGTCGTTCGAGAGATTTGTCGGTCGTGTTGGTGAGCGCGAACACCATCCAGTTCGGACTGGTGCCCGGGACGGAAGCGCGAACCGTCATGCGGCCCGTTACACCGTCGGCACCGGGTGCGGTCTCGACCTGGAGACTGTCGCCGCGTCCTTCGTAAGCTTCGCCGAGCGTCGTGATTTCAAGGCGATCCTGATCACCTTGCACGGGAATGGGCGTCAGGGCTTCAGCCCGTCCTGACAGCGCTGCGAGGCAGAGCGCCAGCATGCCAAGCGCGGCAAGCCAGGACCTGGCGTATTTCCCCCGGTTCATCCCCCCTGCCCCCATCAGCGCCCCCGCTCCGACCCGCTTTGGATCGGCCCATCAGCGAGCCGCGCATAAAGCAGATGATCTTCCCATCGCCCGTTGATCTTGAGATAAGCGCGGGCAAGCCCCTCACGGTGGAAGCCTGCGTGTTCGAGCACACGCATGGACGCGAAGTTCGACAGCATGATCGCGGCCTCGATGCGATGGAGCCGCAGCGCGTTGAAGGCCATTGGCAGGATCATGCCGACGGCCTCGCGCATGTGGCCACGGCCAGAGTACTTGGCGCCCATCCAGTAGCCAAGGGAAGCGGTCTGCGCTGAGCCGCGGCGAACATTGGATAGCGTTATGCCGCCGATCAATGCGCCCGTCGCATTTTCGAAAATGAAATACGGGTACGAGACGTCGTTGTGAACGTCCTTCGCATAGGCGCGCAGGCGGCGGCGGAACATGGTACGGGATAGATCGTCTTGCGCCCAGCTCGGCTCCCAAGGCGTGAGGTGCGCGCGGCTGGCGGCTCTCAACTCTGCCCATTCCGCGTAATCGCCGGCAATGGGCTGCCGCAACGTCAGCGCCGGACCGTGGACGATCTCGAAATCTTCATCGGGACGGATGGTCCGGAGAAAAGCCACTCTGTCTCACCTCGTTCCTTCGGCGGTGGGCATCCGCGTTCCCCGCGGGCTGAACCTGCTCGCGATCCGCGAGGCCTGCCCGCTGGATTTCCGGCCCGAACCGATAACGGCAACGGACGGCGTTTCGTGCGCCAACATCTCTGCAAACGACTTGATGCGATCGCTATCGACTGCATCGACTTCATGGATGAGTTCGGCGACAGGAATGAGGCGCCCTTGCGCAAGCAACTGGCGCGCCATCTGTTCCGCATTCACCGCAGAACTCTCGAGCGCCATTAGCAAGCCGGCCTTCAGCTGTGCCTTCGAACGCTGCAATTCGGCGTCGGTGGGGCCGGTTTCAGCGATTTCTTCCAGCTGCTGGACGACGACGTCGGCGAGTTCGCCAACCATTTCGGGTCCAGTCGCGGCGTGCACCGAAAGCATTCCGGTATCCCTCAGTCCCCAAATCGAAGAGTCGATCGAGTAGCAAAGACCCCGATCCTCTCTGATCTCCTGAAACAACCGCGACGACATTCCGCCGCCGAACAACCCCGAAAAAACCTGCGCCGTGTAGAACGCCGGGTCCAAATACGAGGGCGACGGCAAACCGATCAAAACGTGACTTTGCTCGAAGGGCTTACTCGACGCAGCAAAGCCGCCCCGATACTGCGCGGCTGAATCAACTCCCCGTGTCCTCCGAGTGAGCCCGCCGAATAGGGCCTCAACGTGGCGAACAACGTCTTTGTGCTGAACTGCACCGGCCGCTGAAACCACAATCGCCTCAGGCGTGTAGTGCTCATCGAGATAGGATCGGAGGTCAGCCTCCGTAAATCGGCTGACGCTGGCTTTGGTGCCCAGGATCGGCCGCCCCAACGATTGGCCAGGGAACGCCACGCCCTGCATCAGGTCGAAGGCCATGTCGTCGGGGTTATCGTCGGAGGCTGCAATTTCCTGCTGGATGACCACGCGCTCGCGGTCGAGATCGTCAGCCGCAAATTTCGAATTGAGCAGAATGTCAGCGATGAGGCCCAAAGCTACGGGCTCATCGCCCTTCAGCACACGGGCGTAATAGGCCGTGATATCGAGCCCGGTCGAAGCGTTGAGTTCGCCCCCCACACCCTCGATTTCGTCGGCGATCTGGCGAGCCGAACGCGTGTTCGTCCCCTTGAACGCCATGTGCTCGAGGAAATGCGCCAATCCGTGCTGATCTTCACGCTCGTGGCGCGCGCCGACAGAAACCCAGACGCCGAGTGAGACCGTCTCGAGAGACGGCATCCGGTGCGTGACGATCCGAAGTCCGTTCGCGAGCGTGGTGAGTTCGGTCGCCATGGCCTACACTCCCGAGGCGACGCGGCTGCGATCGCTTACGAACTCCTGGATCGCTCTCAAATCATTGGGCAGGACGGCAAACTGTTCCTCGTCCGTCATCAGGTGTTCGAACCCCTGCGGCAGCGCCGGGTTCTGGCCTGTGATCGCCTTTATTGCATCGGGGAACTTCGCGGGATGGGCTGTCGCGAGCACCACGGTTTCGCCCTTGCCTACCCGTTCGGCGGCGACAAGCGCGCAGGCCGTATGCGGATCGGCGAGATATCCGGTCTCGGCCTGCGTTTTGCGAATGCAATCGGCGACGTCGGATTCCGAAGCCGCAACCGCTGCAAAATCGTTTTTCAGCACCGGCCAAAGGCTTGCTAGTTCGAAGCCACCATTCGCTGACAGAGAGTTCATGAGACCGCGTACGACGGCTGCGTCGCGTCCTGAAGCCTCGAAAAGATAGCGCTCGAAATTCGAGGAAACCTGGATGTCCATCGACGGCGACGTCGTCGGCACGACGCCTTTCATGGCGTAGGCGCCGGTTGCGACCGCGCGCGGAAGAATATCGTTCTCGTTCGAGGCGATGATCAGCTTGTCGATCGGCAAACCCATGCGCTTGGCGACGTAGCCTGCGAAAATGTCACCGAAGTTGCCGGTGGGCACGGCGAACGACAGCGGTCCCTTCGCGTTGCCCAGCCGCGAGGCGACATAGAAGTAATACGTCACCTGCGCGACGATGCGCGCCCAGTTGATGGAATTGACGCCCGACAGCTCGACCCGATCACGGAAGGCGTGGTCGTTGAACATGCCTTTGACGAGCGCCTGGCAGTCGTCGAACGTGCCGCGAACGGCCACCGCGTGAACGTTCTTTTCCTTCGGCGTCGTCATCATGCGCCGCTGCACATCGGAGACGCGGCCCTCGGGGAAGAGGATCACGACGTCGACGCGCTTTGACGATCTGAACGCTTCGATGGCGGCGCCGCCGGTATCACCAGAGGTCGCGCCGACGATCGTCGCCCGCTTGCCGCGCTTGGCGAGCACGTAATCCATCAGGCGCGCCAGAAGTTGCATCGCCACGTCCTTGAACGCCAGCGTCGGCCCGTGGAAGAGCTCCAGGATCGTCAGGCCGGGCTTCAAGGCGTGCAGCGGCGTGACGTCGGGGGTGTTGAACGTGGAGTAGGCCTCTTTAGCCATGCGGCTGAGGTCGTCGCGGCTGACGTCGTCCCCCGTGAAGGGGCTGATAACCTCGACGGCGATCTCGTCGAACGGCTTATCGGCAAACGATGCGATGGTCTCGGGCGAGAGCGTCGGCCAGCTCTCGGGGACATAGAGACCGCCGTCTCGCGCCAAACCAGCGAGGAGGATCTCCTCGAAACCAAGCTTTTCGGCTTCCCCGCGCGTTGAGATGTATTTCAAATCTGCTCTCTTTGCCTGATCCTGCCGCCGAGCGTATTTGGACCGGTGCCGGTGAACAACCAAGCTCCGCCCGACCGAGCCCGAATCATTCTTCCCTAGGTTGTAATCTCTTGGTGCTGGCGTCCTCAAGTCGCTGCCGTGCGAACACGGCGAAGACGACGATGAGCGTCGCGGCGAGCCCATACCATGTAACGACGTACTGGAGGTGGTTGTTCGGAATGTTGATCTCGGTCGTGCCGCCTTTCGGCCAGCCGCCGGGATTTTGAACGGTGGCGTCAGCGTCGAGCGCGAACGGGGCGAACGCCTGGCTCTTCTCCGCGTTGAACTGCAGGGGCGTAGGCGGGCCCTGTGGCCCCCATTGCATGGCATCGAGATCTCGCCAGTACCAGCGGTTGCCGGCGAAGTCATTCTCGGGCGAAAACCAAGTCTTGGCCTGCGGGAGACGTACCAGGCCGGTGATCGTCACCGGGCCGGTAACCTGACCTTCCGCGCGGTTGGCCGGGTCCTTCAACTCGGCGGGGACCCAACCGCGGTTGACGAAGATGGGCGGCAGGCCGCCTTCCGGAATGAGCAGCGTGTAGATGTGCCAGCCCTGTGAGCCGGTCGTGGGGGCGTAGACATGGCGCTCGCGGCTATGATCGAACGTTCCGGTGACGCGCATGTGCTTGTATTCGACGTCGCCCGATTTGACGTATTCCGACAGCACAGCCGGGTAGGATTGCGGCTCAGCCGTCCGCCTTTCGTCGATCTTGGCGATCAGCGAATCTTTCCACGCCATCCGGTGCCACTGCCAGTTACCGAGCCCGATGAGGATCGGCAGCATGACCAGCGTCAGGATGGTTGGGACGACCAGACCTGCGGCGCGCCAGCGCGCGAACATCGTTACTCCTTGGAGAGACGGCCTTCCTCGGCCTTGTGCTTGTATTGCAATGCGATCAAGCCCGCTTTGAGGAAGCGCAACAGGAAAACCGCGACGAGTGGCGTCAAGATCCCCCACAGCAGTACATGCATCCACCACGGCACGCCGAGCTTGAATTCGACGAAGAGTGCGCCTCCGACGCAGACAAAGCCTAGGATGAAGATCGCAAAAACCGCCGGCCCGTCGCCCGTGTCGATGAACTTGTAATCAAGGCCGCAGACTTCGCAGGCGTTGCGCATGTTCAAGACGTTGACGAACAGCGGGCCCTTGCCGCAGCGCGGACACCGGCACGTCAATGCAGCTCTGAGTGGCGAAATGGTCCCGGGTTCATCGACCACAGCAATCTCGATTTCTGAGGCTCAAGTTCAGCAGAACCTCGCTCGGCTAAACCTGCGGCGCAACCCCGAACAGTGCCGCGCCTGAAGTAGAAAGAGGCGGCTTTCGGGCCGCCTCTCAGATCGTTTTAGCTCAAAGCCTACGGCTCTCAGTGAGCGCCGCCAGCGGCCGGACCTGCGCCCCACACGTAAATGCAGGCGAAGAGGAACAGCCAGACGACGTCGACGAAGTGCCAGTACCAAGCGGCCGCCTCGAAGCCGAAATGCTGCTGCGGCGTGAAGGCTCCGCGGATAGCCCGGATCAAGCAGACGAGCAGGAAGATGGTACCGATGATCACGTGCCAGCCGTGGAAGCCGGTCGCCATGAAGAAGGTCGCACCGTAGCTGTGGCCAGCGAAGCTGAACGCGGCGTGGCTGTACTCGACGGCCTGGAGGGCCGTGAAGGTCATGCCGAGCACGACGGTCAGCGCGAGGCCGATGATCAGGCCGCGGCGATCGTTCTTGAGAAGCGCGTGATGCGCCCAGGTTACCGTGCAGCCCGAGAGCAACAGGATCAGCGTGTTGACGAGCGGGAGGCCCCAGGGGTTGAATGTGTGCTGGAAGTAGCCCGGGACCGTGGCCGCCGTCGGATCAACGGCTGCCGGGGGCCAATGGCCGCCGAAGAGCTGATCACGAGCAACGAGGCCGACCGTCTGACCAGGGTTGTTCAGGAGTTCGTGGACGCCCGCGGGAAAGAGAGCGACGTCGAAATAGGCCCAGAACCAGGCAACGAAGAACATCACTTCGGACGCGATGAACAGGATCATGCCGTAGCGCAGGTGCAGCTGGACGACCGGCGTCTGATAGCCCTGATTGGCTTCGCGGATGACGTCGAGCCACCAGGCCCACGCGGAAGCCACGACCGCGGCGGCGCCAACCCAGAAGAGCCAAGAACCGTGGACGCCGAGGACGCCCTCACCATCGGCATGGGTGCGCATCCACGCGATCGCGCCGATCGCCATGACGAGCGCCGACAGCGAGGACGCAATCGGCCAAGGGCTCGGATTTACGAGATGATAATCATGATGCTTCGCGTGGGTATCAGCCATTTCCGTCTCCGTCCCCTTCAGGCTCTGGCCCGTTCTTGCTTAGATCGAAAGTTCAATTCGGCGGTTCTTATCGCCTTGTCTCGCTTCCAAATCCTTTCTTGGCTTTCTTCAATCTGCACTCTTTCAGCCCCCCGTTTTCGGCTGCGGCGGCGCAGCCGCGGCAGTCGTCGCCTTCGGCTCGGACGGGTAGAAAGAATACGACAGCGTCAACTCTGACAGCGATGCGGTGGATTTATCTTCGACGAGCTTGGGGTCGAGGAAGAACGTCACCGGCATTTCTACCGTCTGGTTGGGTTGAAGCGTCTGCTCCGTAAAGCAGAAGCATTCGATTTTGTTGAAGTAGGAGCCGAAGGCTTCGGGCGTGACGTTGAAGATCGCGTGGCCCTTCACCGGCTTATCGGAATTGTTCGTTGCCCGGTAGAAGGCGAGCGTCGTCTCGCCGACCTTCACGTCCATCTTCGCGACGTCCGGCTTGAAGGTCCAGGGAAGGCCCGGGGCAACGTTGGAATCGAAGCGAACCGTCACGACGCGGTCGATCGCGGAGCTTGTATTGCTGTCAGCACGCTGCGTGGTGCCGCCATAGCCGGTCGCCTTGCAGAACATCGTGTAGAGGGTGGGCGAGGCAGCGGTAATCGCGCCCATGACGCCGAGCGCGGCAAGGCAGCCAATCACGGCCCGCCGGTTGTTGCGGCCGGCCTTGGCGGCGTCTTGATTATCCTGCTGCACGGTCTCGCCCTTCTCCATCGCTACATCTGCCCTCTTACGGCGTTGGCACCGAGGTGAACGAAGGTCGCGACGTAGAATGCCACAACCATGAAGCCAAGCGTCAACGCGATGGCGATCGAACGGCGGCGCCGGATTTTCTCCGCGGCCGGATCGAGACGTTGGTGGGTATTGGGATCGTTGGTCAAAGGAGCCTCACGCAAAAAAACGATGGAATATTGCTTCGCTGAAAAGAACGGCAAACAGCACGTACAAATATAGGATCGAGAACCAGAAGAGCTGGCGCGCCGCCTTATCGGCCTCGCGGCCTTCGGTCGTGAAGTAGACGCGAACAGCGAGTGCCAGGAATACGGCGCCGAGCACCACAGAGCTGACGAGGTACGTCAAGCCGCCAAGGCCCGTGAAGTACGGCACAACAGCGAGCGGCACGAGCGCGATCGAGTAGAGAAGGATCTGCTTACGCGTCTCGGCGAGACCAGCCACGACCGGCAGCATCGGCACGCCGACGCGCTCGTAATCCCGGCAACGATAGAGAGACAGCGCCCAGAAGTGCGGCGGGGTCCACATGAAGATGATGAGGAACAGCAAGATGCTATCGAGGCTGATGCTGCCCGTGACAGCGGCCCAGCCGACCATCGGAGGGAACGCACCTGCGGCACCGCCGATGACGATGTTGTAGGGCGTCCGCCGCTTCAGCCACATCGTGTAGACGAAGAGGTAGAAAGCGATCGTCACGGCGAGCAGCGCGCCCGCGGTCCAGTTGACGAGCACGCCGAGCGTCAAAACAGAGCAGACGCTCAAGACTCCGCCGAAATTCAGGGCTTCGTCGCCGGTGACGCGACCGCGCGGCAAAGGACGAGCGGCAGTGCGCGCCATGCGGGCATCGATGTCGGCGTCATACCACATGTTAAGGGCGCCCGAGGCGCCCGCTCCAATGGCGATGGAGATGATGGCGATGAAGCCAAGAATGGGATTGATAGGTCCGGGCGCGGCGAGCATCGCAGCCAGCGCCGTGAAAACGACGAGCGTCATGACCCGCGGCTTCATCAGCTGAATGAAATCGCTAACGCTGGGTTCCAGCGTCAGGTCAGCTTGGCCAACTTCACTTTGAATGCTCATATCGCGGGTGCCGTCAAAAATTTCTGTTGCAATAATTCTGGGAGGCGGCGGGGCAATGGCTTGCCCCGCCGCTTACCCATTTCGTCAGTGATGCTCCGTCGCAGCGATGCGCGGCAGCGTTTCGTACGAGTGGAACGGAGGCGGTGAAGACAGCGTCCATTCCAGTGTCGTTGCTCCAGCGCCCCACGGGTTGCCAGCCGCCTTCTCCTTGCGGATGAAGTAGGCGTAGAACATCGCGAAGAGGAACACGACAACGCCAGCCGTCGTGATGTAGGAGCCGATCGACGAGACGCGGTTCCAGAACGTGAACGCTTCCGGATAGTCAGCGTAGTGGCGCTGCATGCCCGACAGTCCAAGGAAATGCTGCGGGAAGAAGAGCACGTTGGCGCCGATGAAGGTCAGCCAGAAGTGAAGCTTACCGAGCGTCTCATTGTACATGTAGCCCGACATTTTCGGGAACCAGTAGTACCAGCCCGCGAAGATCGAGAACACGGCGCCGAGCGACAGCACGTAGTGGAAGTGCGCTACGACGTAATAGGTGTTGTGCAGCGAGCGGTCGACGCCCGCGTTGGAGCACATAACGCCCGTCACGCCACCGATCGTGAAGAGGAAGATGAAGCCCAGCGCCCAAAGCATGGGAACGCGGAACTGCAGCGAGCCACCCCACATCGTCGCGATCCACGAGAACACCTTGATGCCAGTCGGCACCGCGATGACCATCGTCGCGAACATGAAGTAGGCCTGCGTGTCTACACTGATACCGGCCGTGTACATGTGGTGCGCCCACACGACGAAGCCGACGAGACCGATGGCAACCATCGCGTACGCCATGCCGAGGTAGCCGAAGATCGGCTTGCGCGAGAACGTCGACACGATGTGGCTGATCATGCCGAAGCCCGGCAGGATGAGAATGTAGACTTCGGGGTGGCCGAAGAACCAGAAAAGATGCGCGTAGAGCAGCGGATCGCCACCGCCTGCGGGGTCAAAGAAGGTGGTCCCGAAGTTACGGTCCGTCAGCAGCATCGTGATGGCGCCGGCCAGAACGGGCAGCGACAGAAGCAGCAGGAACGCTGTGACGAGCACCGACCAGGCAAAGAGCGGCATCTTGTGCAGCGTCATGCCAGGAGCGCGCATGTTGAAGATGGTGGTGATGAAGTTGATCGCGCCAAGGATCGAGGAGGCACCGGCAAGGTGAAGCGCCAGGATGCCGAAGTCGACCGCGGGTCCCGGATGGCCGATGCGCTCCGAAAGGGGAGCAACAAGAATCCAACCCGTGCCGACACCGTCCGTGTCAGCGGCGCCCGGAACGAACATCGAGATGAGCAACAGCGTGAAAGCTGCAGGCAGCAGCCAGAACGAGATGTTGTTCATGCGCGGGAACGCCATGTCCGGCGCGCCGATCATCAAAGGCACAAACCAGTTGCCGAAGCCGCCGATCATGGCCGGCATGACCATGAAGAAGACCATGATCAGACCGTGGCCCGTAACGAAGACGTTATAGATGCCTTCGTTGGCGAAGTATTGGAGGCCCGGCTCCTGAAGCTCCATTCGCATCACGACCGATAGGAACAGGCCGATGATGCCTGCGAACATCGCGAAGAGCAGATAGAGGGTGCCGATGTCTTTATGGTTCGTCGAATAGAACCATCGTTTGAAGAACGGCGGGGCGTGGTCGTGCCCCTCGTCCGTTGCGTATGCGGTGCTTCCCATTTCGTAGAGCCCTTGTCCCGGTAGTTTTGTCCGAACTTTTTTTCTTGAGCGTCAGATTTGTCGAGCTAGCGCCCGGCAGTTCTTCACTGCCGTTCCTGCGCCTGAGCTACCGACCCGAAGTCAACTTTGCTCGCAGTGTCCTCGTTGAGGATCTGCTGGGCCTTCTTCTTGTCCTTGGCCTTGATCGCCGCAATCCATGCATCATAGACCGGCTGGTCCACAACACGAATGGTGATCGGCATGGCTGAATGAAGCTTGCCGCATAGCACGGCGCACTGACCGTGATAGGAGCCGACCTTCGTGGCCTTGAACCAGACGGCCGAAACGCGACCGGGAACGGCCTGCATCTTTACGCCGAAGGACGGGATCGTCCACGAGTGAATGACGTCGTTGGACGTGACCAGAACGTCGACAACCTTATTGACAGGAACAGCAACCTCTTGATCGACGGTCAAGCGGCGAAGCTTCTTTTCCTCGTTCCACAGCGGAAGCGAAGCTTTGTAGAGGGCGTTGTGGAGTTCTGCACCCTGCAGCGAGCCGAACTGTTGATCGTAGGCCTCGTCGCCGATCTTGGCGCGGATGATGTCCTCGTCGTTCACCATGTTCGACGTGATGGTGAAGCCATCGTCGACGTATTCATGCTCCCAGAACCAAGCGTTGCCGGTCGCCTTGATGGTCAGGTCGGGCTTGGGGAAAGCGTACTGGTCGAAGAGGAGATGGAAGGAGGGAATAGAAATGCCGACGAGGATCAGGATCGGGAGGATCGTCCAAGCAACCTCAAGCATGGTGTTATGCGAGGTTCTGGAGGGGGTCGGGTTCCGCTTCTCGTTGAAGCGGTACATTACGTAGACCATCAACACGAGAACGAAGAGAACGATGACCGTGATGATCGTGTTGATCAGGTGAAACAGGTCGAAGATCTGCCCCATATTGTCGGTCGCAGGGAGCTGCAGACCAAGCTCGCCAGGGGTCGGCTGACCAAGGCCGGCCATGGCAGGAGAAAGCCCGCCGAGGGCAATCGCCAAACACGCGGCTGCCAGTACGGCAACCGCGCCACACATCCTATTCGACATTCCTTCGCTCCCAATTTGTCGGTTCAGATCCCCCTGTACCGACAGCCTCCCAGCTACTTTTTCCTGACACCCCGGGCCGGCGTGTCATTTTCCGTTTGTTTGTTGCCCGGCTTTCGACCGAGATCGCCCCGCAGTCGCTGCGGACGTATGCCTCATCGATTTGTTAAGGCGGGTCGATAAAGAGCACAATCCGTTCGTCGCTCTCAAGTCAAGCTTTCTGCGTCATTTCTTCGCGAAACCACTGTACCGGATTGGCAAATCCATACTCCAATACTGTGGGTGGCGTCAGCCTCCGCGACAGAATTCGGCCGGATTCCTAGACGACGAAGCGCGCTCTTCTCAGCTGCTTTTACCACTGGGCTTCGCCCGCGAAAGCAAGGACCATCTTTTTGTCACCGCAAAAAACGGGCTTCTGGAGCCGCCGCCTTCCGCTCACGCGTTTGAACAAAGTTGTTGCCATCTCAAAGAAGAGCAGCAAGGGGGCGCAGCTGCTCGTGCTTCTCGCAGTTGCACAAATGGCGGCGATACTGGTGACGGCCTCCCCGGCTTTCGCGGTCGATGCGCCGGAGGGAACGGTAAAGTCGCAGCATGGCGATTGGCAGGTCGTCTGCAAGGACCCGCCCGCTGGATCCAAAAATCCGGTCTGCGCCCTCGTCCAGAGCGTCACGGCTGAGGACAAGAACAACATCGGCCTGACGGTCTACTTCCAGAAGTTTTCGAATGGGACCCGAGTGCTCAGGGTTTTCGCGCCGCTCGGCGTGCTGCTGCCCCCCGGGCTCGGCCTCAAGATTGATGACAAGGATGTCGGGCATGCGCCGTTCCTGCGCTGCCATAGCTTCGCGTGCTATGCGCAGGTGGTGGTCGAGGATCCTCTGGTCGAGCAGCTGAAGACGGGCAAGACGGCCATCTTCATTATCTTCCAGACTGAGGAAGCGGGCATCGGCATTCCGATCTCGCTCAAAGGCTTCGGCGACGCTTTGAGCGAACTCAAATGATAAAGGCCGATCGGCTGGTTAAGCCCATCGGCCCTGAAGTTGTATCGGAGCGTTGAGGCCCCTTTAGGCGACCCTGCGCTCGGCGCCTTCGCCTGGGGTTTGACGATCGAGCAGGATCAGGCCGTCTCTATTCTGCCTCGGCGGCATCGGTAGGACCGTCGGCGAAACGGCCTCGGCCGCCTTCTCCACCGCCGCTGCCACGCGCGGGACGCTCTCCATATAATGGCCGGCAATCGTCGCCCAGAGTTCGGCATGGGCGGCATAGACGTCCGCGGGAGCCGCCGGCTGCATCACACGATGTGCCCAATGCACGAATGCCCGGGCCTGGCGTGCATGCAAACTTGCGACCTCAAGTTGCGTCCGCCCTGCTGCCTTGAGGAAAGGCTGCCAGAAGAGTGAGGTCGTGTCCGCCATTTCAAAGGCTTGCTGATAGAAATCATAGTACAGGGAAGTATTCGCCGCTCGCGCGACTGCCTCATAAGCCATTGCTGCGTCCTCCCAGACACAAAATATGCTGGGGCCCTCTAGGCCCGTTCTTTATGCTTGTGCGCGGTTAGTTCTACCTTGCGCTAATTGTTGGTCAGTATCACGACAGCCCAGTGGCGACCGTTCACAGATGCGTGCTTCGCTGATCAAATTCGACGTCCGATTATTCCAACTCAGGCCGTCTGCATTGCCCGCCGCGGCTCCGGGTGGTCGATTCCCCCTTCGGCCAAATCAAACTGGCCTAAGGCATGCTGCACAACCTTGGTTATATACTTCTTAATTTCACGTACTTCTGATTGTGAGCAGAAGTATTTTCTGAGTTCATCTTGCGTTCACTTGACGATGTTCAGCGCGCCACGCGTTATGTTCACATTGGTTAATAGGTGTTCTGTAGAAGTGTTTGCGTTGCATGTTGCATGCTGTGGGAAGCCGGGGTTGGGGCTTTTTCCGCGTGATCGCCCTGACGGGCAGCGCGGCGGCGCAGTCGCTTCTGGCGCATCCCTTACAAGCCCAATCCAGCGAACCGCCCGCGCAATACGGCTGGCGAGAAGCATATGGCGGCTTCGACGCCGCACGCGATCAGTGGCTGGCATATTCAGGGATGACGTTCGCGCTCCGGAGCCCCGACATCTACAGCAACGGATGGCGACTTCGTCTCGGCGGCGGGTACGGCCGGTACGGTTACGACAGCGTCGCCCCACACGCGAACTGCGGCATCGCCGTACTCAATGACATTTGCGGTGAAGATGGGCGGGCGCCGCAGCACTTCGAGGTCGCGCACTCATATGCCGAGGCGCTTCTTGGATATTACCTTCAGCTCGGCCGTCTGACGGCCAAAGCGTTCGCAGGTGCATCGATGTCAACTGAACGGCATCTCACGCGCGATCCCAACGGCGAAGACGACGGAACGCAAGTCGGCATCAAGGGCGCTTTGGAGCTTTGGCTCACCGTCGATACTCATTCCTGGACGTCGCTCGACCTCAGTTATTCGACGGCGCGCGATGAATCTTCTGCCCGGTGGAGATCGGGCTGGCGCGTGTCACCCGCGTTCTCGATCGGACCTGAGCTTCGCTACGACAAGAATATCGAAACGGGCGAGAACGCTTGGAACGGGCGCGCCGGTCTCTTCACCCGTTATGAATGGACGGGCGGCGAGCTGTCGGTGGCTGGAGGCGGAATATGGCGCGTCGATGAGTGGTCAGCCGCCTCTGCGTCGGCTTACGGAAACATCAATGTGCTCTTCCAATATTGAGTGCGATGGCGATAATCGATCGACAAGGGCGGCTCGGGATTCGGGAGGGATGAACATGGGAAAGGCTCGCGGGAAGACTTTGGCTCTCGCGCTTTCGTTGCTTTTCCTCGCTTCGTTCTCAAGTCAGGTTTCCGCAGTCAGCTGCGCGTCCTCGCCCGTCGTCGCGCGCGGTGAAGAGGCTCGCTACACTTGGCTTGCAAAGACGAAGGCGCGCGCGAATTGGCGCGCAAAGGTGCGAGCCATTCCTAAACTTGGCCCGAGCTTCGCAAATTGGGCCCGAGCGCAAGACACCGAAGAGCGTTGCCTTAGCGGCCCGGCCGGAACCTTGTGCATTTTCACGGGCACCCCTTGCGCACCTTGATGGGCGTGAGGCTTTTCAATCTCACCTTGCGAGAGATCGCATCGCCGCCTCGACATTCGGCGTTTTGCGAATCCGGCATCGCGAAAAGTGCGCTATAGACAAGCAGGACAGACGTCTCGCGCGCATCCGGTTACCGGCGCGGCGCTTTTTTTTCCGAGGCACGATTTTTATTCGATGCATTTATTGTCGTTGCGTATTTCGAACCTATTTCAAAGGGCGCCCGTTATGAGGCGAACCACACTTTCGAGAATATAAACCGATCTTGCAGAGTGTGCGCGGCGGCCATCCGGCAAGCACCTGCGCAGCTTTCGTAGTTTGCAAGACGGAGAGATCCGCCCGGCCTCCGGTTCGGGCGGTCAAGAGAGGAGCGGTGGGCTGCGGGACCTACTGCTCCTCTTTTTTCGCGAAGCTTCTTTCGATCATCGGCTGTTGGACCGCTGGGAAATTCCGGACGTGGCTGAGTTGCGCCAGCCACTCTCGAAATATTTTCCAAAACGAACACCTGTTCGCCTTGCCATTTCCGCAATCTCCCCCCAAACAGAATGCCCATTCGTTTATCTCTTCTCCGGACGGGCCATCTGCAGCCATGCCAAAGCTGAAACCAGACACGCAGCGCGCGCGGCGAGAGCACATCCTCGACGCAGCTCTTCGATGCTTCTCTGAAGGTGGATTTCACGCCACCACGATGCAGACGATCTGCCGGGAAGCCGAAGTGAGCCCGGGCGCTCTCTACGTCTATTTCGACAGCAAAGAAGCTCTGATTGCCGGTCTATGCGAACGGGACAGGGCGGAGTTTGCGGAGCGGTTCGCTGCGCTCGCGGAAGCGCCCGATTTTCTCGAGGCTCTCTCCGAGATCGGGGAGCATTATCTCGTCGATCAGGGCCCGGAGAAGCAGCGCTTCGCCATCGAGATGGGCATTGAGGCGACGCGCAATCCGCGCATCGCCGAAATCTTCATGAGCGTCGACAAATTCTGCTCGGACAACTTCGAAGCCTTGTTCAGGCGTCTTCAAGATGAAGGTCGCATTGCGCCCTCGACCGACATCGAGACGCTGGTGAGCGTCTTCAATATCATCGGCGATGGAATGTTCTGGCGACGCGCCATCTATCCTCACGACGATATGCGCCCCGTGCTGCCTGTCGTGATCGGCCTCATCGGCAGCTTGCTCAATCCAACGAAGCATCCAGCCAACCGCGCGGCCGCGAAGACGACAGCGGCAAACCGGAAAGCTTCCATCTCAAAGATCTCCGCACGCGAGGCACGCCGATGACGCTCAGAAGGCTTTTCGCGGGCATGCTCGTGGTGGGCGTGGTCGCCGGAGGCGGCTATATCTACCTGCAAAAGAAGCACACGGCGCAGGTGCAGGCCGAGAGGCTGGCAGCTGCAAAGCCGGTCGCGGCTCCGGCCGTTACCGTTTCGAAAGTTGCAATTGAGAACTTCGTCGAGACGGCCGCCGTGTCCGGCTCGCTGGTCCCGCGCGAGGAGATCCTCGTTTCACCCGAGGTCGACGGCCTGCGCGTTCTCGAGCTTCTTGTGGACGAAGGCGACAAGGTCAAAAAAGGCCAGGTTCTCGCGCGTCTCGTTGCGGAGCAGCTCGATGCGCAGCTGGCGCAGAACGACGCGAACCTGGCGCGGTCGGACGCTGCCATTGCGCAGGCCGAGAGCCAGATCGTGCAATCGGAGGCGCAGTCCAAAGAGGCCGCCGCACAATTGGAACGTGCTGTTCCCTTGAAGCAATCGGGATATCTCTCGGGGGCCACATACGATCAGCGTGAAAGTGCTGCGCATACGACGGCCGCACAGCTCATCGCCGCGCGCGACGGGCTTCGTGCCGCGAAAGCGGAAAAGGCGCAAGTTGAGGCGCAACGCCGTGAGCTCTTGTGGCGCCGGCAAAACACGGAAGTGACCGCGCCTGCCGACGGCGTCATCAGCCGCCGCATGGGACGCATCGGCGGAATGGCATCCGCTGTCGGCGAGCCGATGTTTCGCATCATTCAGAACGGCGAAATCGAGCTCGATGCCGAGATCGTTGAAACCGAGTTGCGGAAGGTGAAGGTCGGCCAGAAAGCCATCGTCACCGTCCCGGAGAACGGCGACTTCGAAGGAACGGTTCGCCTCGTCTCGCCCGAAGTCGACAAGGCGACGCGCCTCGGCCGCGTGAAGATCTTTCTTGGGGTCAACCCGGCGCTGCGCATCGGCTCCTACGCCCGCGGACGCATTGAGACAGCGTCGAGCCGCGGGCTCGCGGTGCCGGCTTCCGCCGTCGCCTTCGATCACGGAGTGCAATCCGTACAAGTCGTCAGGAACGACGCCGTTCAAAAGCTGCCGGTCACGGTCGGTCTCGTTACCGGCGATCTTATCGAAATCAAAAATGGCGTCGATGCGGGAGATCTCGTCGTCACACGTGCCGGCACCTTCCTCCGGGACGGAGACATCGTGCGCCCTATCATGCCCGAAGCGCGGCTGAGTGAGGCGAGATAATGCGCATCAATATCTCTGCCTGGGCGATCCGCCAGCCCGTCCCTTCGATTGTGCTCTTCGCGGTGCTGCTGCTGCTCGGCGCGCTGAGCTTCAAATCCATGCCCGTCACGCGTTTCCCCAACATCGACATTCCGATCGTGTCGGTGAAGGTTACGCAGTCGGGCGCTGCGCCGGCCGAACTCGAAACGCAGGTGACGAAAGTCATCGAAGACGTCGTCGCCAACATTACCGGCGTCAAGCACATTACCTCGACGCTCACTGATGGACTGTCTGCGACGGTCCTCGAATTCCGGCTCGGAATAGACACCGACCGCGCGTTGAACGACGTCCGTGACGCCGTTGCGAAAATTCGTGCCGATCTTCCACTCACGATCGATGAACCCATCATCGAACGGGTCGACGTGGAAGGGCAAGCGATCCTGTCGTTTGCTGCGACGTCTCCCGGCATGACGCTCGAAGAGCTTTCATGGCACGTGGACGACGTCATCAAGCGCAAGCTGCAGGCAACGAAAGGCGTCGGCCGCGTCGAGCGCTATGGTGGTGTGGACAGAGAGATCCGCATCAATCTCGATCCCGATAAGCTTCTCGCCTATGGCATCACCGCGGCGGAGGTGAACAGGCAGGTTCGCGCCACCAACGTCGATCTGGGTTCGGGCCGCGGCGAAGTCGGCAGCCAGGAACAAGCGATCCGCACTCTTGCCGGCGCGCGGCAGGTTGCGGCTTTGGCCGATGCGAAGATCATTCTCGCGGGCGGGCGCGAAGTGCGCCTTAAGGATCTCGGCCGTGTCATCGATGATGCCAGTGAGCAGCGCTCGTTTGGGCGCTTGAACGGTCAGCCCGTGGTATCGTTCTCGGTTTTCCGCACGAAGGGCACAAGCGATCTTGCCGTGGCGGACGCCGTCAACGCCTCGCTTAAAAGCCTCGAAGCGGAATACCCGCAGGTCAAGCTGACCAAGATTGACGATGCCGTGGCCTACACGCGCGGCAACTATGTTGCGGCCATGGAGACGCTGGTCGAGGGCGCTGTTCTCGCGGTGCTCGTCGTCTTCGTCTTCCTGCGAAACTGGCGCGCGACAGCGATCGCCGCCATTGCCTTGCCGCTCGCCGCGATACCCACGTTCTGGGCGATGAGTTCGCTCGGCTTTTCGCTCAATCTCGTCAGCCTGCTCGGCATTACGCTCGCGACAGGCATCCTCGTCGACGATGCGATCGTCGAGATCGAAAACATCGTGCGCCACATGCACATGGGGAAATCGCCCTATCGTGCCGCGCTCGAAGCCGCAGACGAGATCGGCCTCGCCGTTATCGCCATCACGTTCACGATCGTCGCGATTTTCGCGCCCGTGTCATTCATGGGCGGCATCGCGGGTCAGTACTTCCGACAGTTCGGCATGACAGTTGCCGTGGCGGTGCTGGTGTCACTGTTGGTCGCCCGTCTCATAACACCCATGATGGCCGCCTACCTCATGCGGCCCATTCCGGAAAAGCCGCACGTTGATGGCGTGATCATGCGCGCTTACACGCGGTTTCTTTCGGCGACGCTGCGCTGGCGCTATGTCACGCTCGTCTCCGGCGTCGCGCTTTTCTCGGCTTCCATTTATGCGACGACGTTGCTTCCGACCGGCTTCCTCCCCGATGAGGACACTTCCCGTGTCGTCGTCTCCGTCGAGCTGCCATCGGGAACACAGCTGTCGGAAACGCTTGCGAAGACCGATGAGGTCGTGAAGTCGCTGCGGAGCATTCCGGAAGTCTCCCAGGTTTTCGTACTCGGGGGCACAAGCCCCACCGGCCAGCTCGAGATACGCCGCGCAGCGCTCTTCGTGCAGCTCGTTCCGAAGAACGAGCGCAAGCTCACCCAAAAGCAGCTGAAGTCCATCATCGCTGCGAAAATTTCCGACGTTCCCGACATGCGCGCCTGGTACGTGAACGAGCGGGGCGAGCGCGAGCTCTCGTTCTCCCTGCTGTCTCGCGATGGCGATGATCTCAACGTTGCGACGGGTAAGATCGAGACGGCATTGCGCAGCGTTCCGGGGTTCCGCAACGTTGCAGCTTCCGGCTCCACAGAGCGGCCCGAAATCCGCATCGTTCCGCGCCTTGATGTTGCCGCGCGCCTCGGCGTTGCGCCCGATCAGATTGCGGAAGCCATTCGCGTGGCAACGATCGGTGATGCGGGCTTCAACCTCGCCAAATTTACGATCGGCGACCGGCAAATTCCGATCCGCGTACAGCTTGAGGAAAGCACGCGTGCAGACCTCAAGCAGATCGAGCAGTTGCGCGTGACCAACGCCAACGGCAAAGCCATTCCGTTGACGGCCGTCGCGACTGTCGAGTTCGGGCGCGGACCTGCATCCGTCGAACGCTTCGATCGCCTGCGGCGCTCGGTGATCGGCGTCGATCTCGATCGCGGCGTTGCTATGAGCACCGCGCGCGATCGGTTCCTCGAAGTTGTCAACGGATTGGATCTGCCCAAGTCGGTGATCTTGCAGCCCTCGGGCGACGCCGAGGTTCAAGACGAAGTTGCCGACGGCTTCATCACGGCCATGGGAACCGGCATCTTGATCGTGCTCGGGCTTTTGATCTTGCTCTTCGGCAGCATCTTCCAGCCGATCACGATTCTTCTGTCGTTGCCGCTCTCGTTCGGTGGTGTCGTGCTAGCTCTGCTTGCCACCAACAATCCGATCAGCATGCCGGTCTATATCGGCCTGCTGATGTTGATGGGCATCGTCACGAAGAACGCGATCATGCTTGTCGATTTCGCGATCGAGGAGATTGCCGCGGGCGTGGACCGCGCCACGGCGATTATCGATGCTGGACGTAAGCGGGCGCGACCCATCATCATGACGACGCTCGCCATGGCGGCCGGCATGCTTCCCAGCGCCTTTGCGCTTGGCGACGGCGGTGAATTCCGCGCGCCAATGGCGATCGCTGTCATTGGCGGGCTGCTCGTTTCAACGCTGCTGTCTCTGGTATTCGTGCCGTCCTTCTTCACGGTGATGGACGATCTCGGGAACCTCATGCAGCGCATTTTCGGCCGCTTCATCGGTCCGCGCGATGAGCCGCCTGGGAATGAGCACCCGGCATCGGGCAAAGCGGCGGATGCTTCTGGCAAACGTCCGCTGCCGCTCGCGGCGGAATAATTTCGAAAGGATTGATCGGTCGTCGGATTGTGCTGGCCACGGCGCGTTCCTACGTTCCAGCCCGAGCGGCTGCAACAGAAGGAGCCCCCTCACATGTTCGACGCCAAATCCATACTTGAAGGTATTGTTCGCGGCGCGGCACCCGCGAGTGCATCAACTCCACCGCAACCCAACGGCAACAACGCGCCAGCCGGCGGCAGCATTGGAGATATTTTGAATGACATTCTTCGCAATGCAGGCGCCGGAGGCCAGAGCGCGCAAAGCGGAACGAGCAGCGGCGGCGTAGGCGATATCCTAGGTCAAATCAGCCGAAGCCTGACGCAGGCGCAATCGAAATCGCCATCACCGGCTGAGCCTGGGCAGCCCGCGCAAACGAGTTCCCCAGACTTCGGCAGCATCCTCGGTCAGATCAGAGACAGTCTGAGCGGGGCAGGCGGTTCGGCGTCCGGCGGCAGCAGCATCGGCGAGATCTTGAGCCGCGTCTTCACGCAAGCCACGGAAGGCGTGAAGGAGGGTTCGCAGCGCATCGGGCAGGAGACCGGTGCGAGCGAGGCTCTCGGCCGGCTCGCGTCGGACCCGCAGACAGGGCCGATGCTCGAAAAACTGAAAGGCCTCATCCAAAACAATCCCGAGGCGTCGAGTGCGGCTGCCGGCGGGCTTGGCGGATTGTTGCTCGGCACGCGCACAGGCCGGTCGGTTGCGACGAGCGCGGCGAAGCTCGGCGCCCTCGCGATGATCGGCGGTCTCGCCTACAAGGCCATCCAAAACTACCAAAAAGGCGCGCCGCTGCTCTCAGGCGACCAGTCAGATGAGGAGCGCAGAGCCCAGGGCGTCCGGCTAACAGACGGCGGAATGGCCACTGAGCCGCCTCCGGCCGGTTCAGGTTTCGAGCCAGCAGCGATGACGAATGAGGCAGCAGTTCATTATCTGCAAGCCATGATCGCCGCCGCCTACGCTGACGGCCGCCTCGACCCGAACGAGCGGCAGGGGATCGTGTCCAGTCTCAAAGGGGCAGGTCTCGACAGCGAGTCCGAAGCGTTCTTGTCACGCGAACTCGATCATCCACATTCCGTCGAAGAACTGGCCGCGTCCGTGGAAACACCACAGGAAGCGATCCAGCTCTACACGATGGCCCGGTTGGCGGTTGCCGATAACTCTCCGGCCGAGGACCGGTTTTTGTCTTCGCTGTCGCGGGAGCTTGGGCTTGATCCGCAGCTCGCGGCCCAAATCGACTCGACGGCGTTGGCGGCGGCCTGACCCGGCATTTCCCCTTAGCGGCATCGCAAAACGAAAAGGGCGCCCGCGGCAATCGCGGACGCCCTTTTTTACTGTGAGTCTTACTCGATCAGTTGGTCTTCGTGCCGCTCGATGCGTTGGCGGCCTGATCGAGCTTGAAGAAAGTATCGACGCGCATGCCCGTGAAAAGCGGCGGGCGATCGTCGAGCGAGACCATGACTTCCACGACTTCAACGTCGTTGGGACGGCGCGGACCACGCGTTGCGATGCGCGGCGCACCGAGCGACTGCGAGATCGAGGTCACGGTGCCTTCGAAGGTCTTGTCCGGGAAAGCATCTGCCTTCACGACGACACGCTGGCCGACGTGAACGCGAGCAGCGTCGCGTTCTTCGACTTCGGCGCGGAGGCGCAGGCTCGACATGTCGCCGAAGACCACGACGGCGCTTTCGGGCGACGGCACGGCCGTTTCACCGACGCGTCCCAGGACATTGAGGACGGTGCCGTCAGCGGGGGCGCGAATGCGCGTGCGCTCGAGCGCAAGCTCGGCCGAGGTCAGGTCCGAACGGGCGAGCGCCAGCGAGGATTCCAGACGCTGCTGCAGCGGCATGTTGGGCTGGGCGTTGACCTGAGCCAGCTTCGCCTTAGCGGCCGACAAAGCTGCTTCCTTGTCGGCGAGATCCTTGCGGGCCTTTTCGACCGCATCGGCGTCGCCGTTGTCCTTCTTTTGCGCGCGGTAGGCGGCGTCAAACGCCTCATGGGCGGCGAAAACGGCACGCTGCGCCTTGGCAACCGCGTCTTCAGCATTGCGGCGGTCGAGAGCAGGACCGGTCGCGGCTTCTTCAGCGCGTTCGCGCTCGCGCACGCTGGCTTCAGCGGCAGCAGCTGCGATCTTGTTGTAGTAGTCATCGTCGTCGAGGCGGATCAGCAGATCGCCGGCTTTTACTTGGTCGTTGGTGCTAACGAGGACCTCGGCAATCTTGCCGCCGACTTCGCTGGCGATGCGAACTTCACCGTCCTTCGGTTCGACGCGCGCGGTGGCGGATGCCGCCCATTGCGCAGCCGGGACGGCAGGATCCGCGTGCGCGGGGCCGGTGACGGCCGAGAACATCGTCTCGCTGTGCGTCAGGGAGTTGATGGCAAAACCACCCATGAGCGCCAACGCGCCGGCGGCCAGGATGGCCGTTACCGTGGGGTCAATCTTCTTAAGCATGCAGCTTGCGCCTCTTCGTCAAATCCGTGATTTCGGGGGAATCTATTCCTTCCGGCCGGCGTTCTTCGCCGACTATTCTTCCATCTTCGATGCGTACGACGCGATCGGCGTAGCCCAAGGTTCTCGGGTCATGCGTTACGGCCAGGACGCTGCGATGCTGCTCCTTCGCGATACGCGACAGGAGCGCCATCACGGCATGTCCGTTTTCGCTGTCGAGCGCGGCTGTCGGTTCGTCAGCGAGTACGATCGAGGGGGAACTTGCGATCGCGCGAGCGACCGCCACTCGCTGCTGTTCACCGCCGGACAGGTTGCGCGGGTAGTTGGTCAGGCGGTGGCCCAGACCCACTTCTCGCAGTACCTCTTCCGAGCGGCTCGTAGCAGCGAAACCTTTGACGCCTCTGACATCGAGAGCGATGCGCACGTTCTCGATGGCATTCAACGTCGGAAACAAGTTGTAGGACTGGAAGATGAAACCAAGGTGCTCGCGGCGCACCTTGGCCAGCGCTTCGGCGGACAGTCCATCAATCAGCGTATCGGCGATGCGGATGCTTCCCGACGTCGGCTTCATAATGCAACCGAGGATCGAGAGCAGCGTCGTCTTGCCGGAGCCCGAGGGCCCCATCAGCAGGGTCAGCTCGCCGGGAACCAGTTCAAGCGAGACGCCTTTGACGGCGACCACCAAGCCTGCCCCGGAGCCAAGCTCCTTGACGATATTGTCCGCTTGCATGACGGGGGTCGTTGTCATCTCGAAAACACCGTAGCCGGATCTATCTTCGTGACCTTGACGATGGCAGACAGCGCCGAGATCGCGCACATGAACAGCGTCAGCGCGAACAGCCAGAAGGCCAAGCCCGGCGTCATCACCAGCGGCAACGACGAATTCCTACTCAAGTAGAGTATCACTAGCGCAATTACCATGCCGAGCACGTAACCCATGATGGCGCTCAGGCCGGCTTGCGCCAGGATAACCTTATAAATGTAGCCTCTCGAGGACCCGAGCGCGCGCAGCGTTGCAAACTCGTGAATGTGGTCCTTCGTGCTGGAGTACAGCGTTTGAGCGACGATGACGGTTCCGACGAGGCTGCCGAGGATTGCGCCGCCGATGAGGGCCAAGCCGGCACCCGTGCGGAACAGCCACTGCTTCAAGCTACGGCTTTCGAACTCGTCCTTGGTCAGCACGTCGGCCGAATCCAAGCGCTTGGCGAGATCTTTCTGGACTTCCGTAATGTTGGCACCCGGCGCAAGCTTCACGAGCAAGAAGGTCGTCTTGTCGTCGTCAACACCCAGCAATTGCCGAGCTCGGCTGAGCGTCGTGTATGCGTACGGCGATTGTGTGAAGGAGCGTATGCCCTCAGTCAGTGCGCGGATCTTGACGCGGCCGGTCGCGGCCTGGGCAGTGTCGCCGATGCCATTGATGCCGAGCTCGTTCAGGTACGTGCGGTCGACCGCGATTGCGTCCGGCGCCTTGATGTCTTCGATGGAGCCTTCGACCAAACCCCACGGTAGGAGGCCCTGATCATCGAGGTTGCTGCCGATTAGGACGACGCGGGAGGAACCGCCCTCGGGCTTGCGCCATTCTGCGAACGCTACCACGAGCGGCAAAACGGTCTCGACGCCAGGAGTGGCAAGGGCCTGATGGCGTTCACGGTCTCCCAGCAGGAGACCGCCGTCCTCAAAGCTTTTGGCACCATAGGTGGTGACGATGAGATCAGCGTTCGACCGGGCGATGTTGGCGGTAATCATCCGGCTCGAGCCGAGGTAGAGACCGAGCTGCACGGCCACAAGGACGATCGAGAAAAGGATACCAATAAGCGTAACCGCCAGGCGAACGCGATCGTGCAACAAGTTACGAAGCGCGAGAGTAAAAACCATGTATCTGCCGGATCTCTTAGAATTGTTTCTAGTGGCCCTATGGCCTGCAAATGGCGCCTACTCCGCATCATACCGGTGCGCCTACGCAGGCTCATATAGCTTTAATGTATCGCTGCGACCACAGCCAAACGGCAAATTGGCCCGCGTCACGTTCCGCTCTCAGACTGTGCCAGAGGTTAATCAGAGGGATGATGAAGGTTCCGTCCCAATTATTAGCAGCGGCTTAACAAATTAGATCCAATGTTTTGCCGCTTTCGGGGCATAGGAGTAATAAACTTGGGTTCTCATCTGCGGTTTATTGTCATGCGTAGCTTCAATATTGTGAATTGTTCAACAGCTGCCCTCGTAGCCGCAACCTGTTTGCTGGGCGCGAGCATCGGACCCGCTCCGGCGGCCGCCGAGCCGAAAGAAGTGGGCGTCTGGTATGACGACAGCGGCAAAGGCGCCGTGAAGATCGAGATCTGCACACCGACCACGCTGTGCGGCAAGATCTATTGGCTGGAAGAGCCGATGGCCGCCGATGGGCAGCCGAAAGTCGACAGGTACAATCCCGAGCCGGAAATGCGCGAGCGTCCGATCTGCGGTCTGCCGGTGCTGGGCGACCTGAAACAGCTCTCTGGCGGCGGTTTCGACAACGGTTGGGTCTATGACCCCAAGGAAGGCAAATCCTACAGCGTGGCCCTGGATCTCGTTGGGCCCGACAAGCTCAAGGTGACGGGCTACAAGGGCATGCGCTTCTTGGGCAAGTCGTTCATTTGGACCCGCGCTCCGGCTGACCTGCCGTCGTGTGCTCCTGACGAGGCATCTGCCTCCCCAGGCTCTGGCGCCAGCACCGGCGCAGCCGGCGTCCCCGCCCACGCTCCAGCTGTGAAGAAGCAGGCCGCTGGAGCGACGAAGAAACCTGCGAAGACCACTTCTGCTGCTCCGAAGACCAAGACCGCCGAAGTCGCGGCGGCAGCTCACAAGAAGAAAAAGCCGCCTGAGAAAGCGGCGGCTACGCAGCCGAAGGCCCAATCGCCAGTGGCAGCGGACTAGCGCTCTCAAGTTACGACGGGCAGCTCACGAGATACGGAAACAGAAAAGGCGGCTCCAACTAGGTTGGTGCCGCCTTTTTCGCGATAGTGCCCTGCGAACGCTTCAGCTATTCAGCTGCGCCCAGTTGTTTCGAGCCTGTGGAAGCGGGCTTCTGGCTTGCGGCCTTGTCGGCCTGACGCGCAAGCACGCGCTCGACAAATTCCATTGTCCGCTCAACAACATAGTTGCGCTGACGGTCGAGCGTGACCAAGTGATAGCTATCGTCGAGCACCGATACTTCGACCATGCCGCCGAGCTGGCGCTGGAGTGCCATCGTGTTCTTGATGTCGCTCTGGTCGTCGTGGCGGGGATGGAAGATCAGCGTGTGAAGCTTCACGAGCGGCAACATCGGACGGACGTTGCGGACGAGGCAGAAGAATTCATAGACAGTGCCGCCGCCGCGCTCGGTAATGTCGGCCGGCATGTTATCGCTGCCGCGCATGGAATCGAGCGCGAAATTGCGTACGCGCTCATCCTTGATGCCATAGGGAGCCGGCGTGCGGAATTTGAAGAGCCGTGCCGTCCACTTGTCGGTGACAAGGTGAAACAGCTTGATCGCCTTCGGGATGGCCCAGCCGTTGACGGCAAGCGTCGGTGCGTAAAGCATCACGCCGCAGGCTTGGTCCTGCCGATACGCCGCAAGCCTCAAGGCCAGGATCGAGCCGGCCGAGGCGCCACCGATGATGATGTTATCGCAAACCGTACGCAGGTGGTCGAAAGCGTCGGATACCGACTTATACCAATCCTGCCACGTTGAAAGTCCAGAGACGTCCGTGCCGAAGGTGAGACCCGGAACAACGGGGCAATAAACGGTCATGCCCTTACGGGACAGCGCGTGGGCAACAGCCTTCATCTCCAGCGGTGATCCGCCCAGAGAGTGAACCAGCAGAACCCCCGATTTCCCGCCGGGAATATAGAGGCTCCCGCGGGGAGGCTGAAATTTTTCTTGGTTTTTCATTACCTACGTGAACTCGTTATTACCCTGTGGGACGCTATTACGCCGTGGGCGCCTCAGATGCCAACGCAACTTTGTCGCGTCGCCGCAGATTTGAGCTACTTTGCAGATACCCGCAGTTGAGATTTGGTTTGTGGAAGCTATTACGAAGTAGCTGAAAACGCCATACGTTTTGGTGTCAGGTTACTTACGATTGGTTAAGCTGGACGGAATGCCGCGCTGGTTTGCCGCGAAAGTGTTGCTGCATTGCGGCACAATTTCCTACGATCCCCGGAGAACTCTGGTTCTGCAGCATGCAGTTTTCCTTCGGCTAAAGGTTCCATTTCGAATCGCCGGCGCGCGATCCCAGCGACGAAGACGAGGCCCAAGTCGAGACTATCCAGCAACCCCTGGATTGCAGACACTGTTCCCACGAAATCGATGCTTTATACTTAAACCGCCGTTACCGGCCGCGTTCCGCGGGTTACACCGGTAGAATGTGCCGGGGACTGAGCTGAAGTGATCCATTCCTTGCGCCTGCCCGTTTCGCTGCTGACCGCCGCGGCCATTATGGTGTGTCAGGTTCCAATGCGCTTTGCTTTCGCCCAACCGGTCAGCCGGGCAGACTACGAAGCGTGCCAAGCTAAAGATGACTTCGCCCTCAAAGCCGCTGTCGTAACCATCGCAACCGACGCTCTCACAAATGGTACAAAGACGATCGATTACAAGGCGTTGGTTGCCGACCAATGGCGGCAGAGGAACCTTGATCAGATCATCGACAGCCGCGTTGATATCGCCGTTGCCGAGATAACGAGCGAAACGAGCTGGTCGGAACGTCTCCAGTCACTTGCCGACAGCGAAAAGTCACAACAGCTCGCCACAGCCGTCGCCGAACGGGTCTATCGCTCGGATGCCGTGAAAGCAGGCATCGAGGACCTCGCAACGGGAGTTGCAAGCGAAGTTGGCAAATCAATCGAGTTCGCGAGCGCGGATGCGACGGGGCCCCTCCTCGATTGCCTGAAGGCTTACGTCGGACCGCGTTATGGAAGCTCGGTCGCCGCAGCGCTTGCCAGCGATGCGAGCAAGGGCGTCGTGGTCGATCCGAGTAAAGGGGCCGGCGGCGTCTCGGCGGGTTCTGTGCTGAAGGAAACCGGCGGCGGACTTGCCGGGGCGACGATCCTCATCGTGCGACGTCAACTTGCCGGGCTCGCGCAGCGTGTCGGCCAACGGATCGTGGGCAGCGTTCTTTCGCGTCTTGTCTCGGCAGTGGCCGGTGGCGTTGGCCTCGTTCTCATTGCCAAGGATCTCTGGGACTTCCGCAACGGCGTGCTGCCGATCATCGCCACCGAGATGAAGGCACCGGCCACAAAGGAGAAGGTTCGCGAAGAGCTCGCAAACACTCTCCGTGAGCAGATGAACGAGCACGTTGCCGAGATTGCCAATGCCGCGGCTGACAATGTCATCGACGTCTGGCAGACCTTCAGGCGCGCGCACGCGCTCGTTCTGAGGATTGCGGACGAGAACGGGGAATTCCGAAAGTTCCTCGACGGGGTTCGGCCGGATGCCCTGCCGCGGCTCGATGAGGTGGTGTCGATCCTGGTCGCCTCGGAGGGTGAGCCGGCCATTCTCAATCGGCTACAGGATGGATCCCTGAACAATGCGGTGCACCTTATGCCCGAGAGCGGACTCCAGATCGCACGGGACCTGAAGTCGGTCGGCGCCGGCCTCGACTGGACGGGTCTCGCCGGCGACCAGATCGGAAGGGTGACCGAGTACGAGTTGCATAAGCGGATGTCGCCGAAGGATCTTACTCGAGCTTCCCTCGACCGGATACTTGCACTCAACGACCGGAGGGCGATCGTTCGGATTGCGAGCGTGCCGCCCGATGCGCGCGAGATGCTGTTCGCCCTTCAGCCCGGCGATCTCGACAGCCTGCTGAAATCGCTTTCGGAAGATGAGCTGCGCGCGCTCGCCGGTTATCTGTCGGGACTGAAGCCGGGGCCGCGGGAGAAGGTGTTGCGGGCCGTCTCAGCTGATCCTGCCAAGATGCAGGTGCTGGCCTCGCCGCGGGTTCGGGAGCGCATCATTGCCAGCAGCGATCAGGGGGCGGCCGCCGACATGATGCTTGCGCCGTCGGCCGGTTACTCCACGAAGGTTCTGGGAGACGACCTGAAGCTCGTCTGGGATGGCCGGGTGGCACCACTGTTGCTCTGGGACAAGCATCCGCAAGCCGTTATCGGAGCGGGACTTATCACATTGATCTTGTTGGCGTGGCTCGCCCGCCTGTTCCGGCCTCGGCGGGTGAAAAGCGCACCTGCCGGCAACACCTAAGTTGCAGGACAGGCGGCATGCGCACCTTCGTAGAGCGCCCCTCACCAAAAGCTTTCCACATGCAATCCAGCGCAGATGATCTCAACCGCCTCTGCTGGCTGCTATAAAGATTCGGCGGTTTGGGAACCCATGAGAGCAAGGGGGGCGAAATGCGCGTTCGGCTAAGAGCGGAGGGAGTGCACGACATGGGTTTGAAGGCGCCAAGCATTGTAACTTTCATGCTTTCGGTGATCCTAACCGTCATCGTCCTGACGTCCCAATTTTTCGGCGCAGAAATACCTTGGCTAACGGGACATGAATCTTGGGCGTTGCTTGCTTCCTATACGATCCTGATGCTCGGCTGCATGGTTCGCGGCATGTAATCTGGCGTGGCATTCAAAACGGGGTTTATCGCGATCTTGTTTTCTGAAGAAATGCTTCTTCTACTTACGATGTGCGCAGGTGTCGCGCGGCATCGGGCGGGCTAGAGAGTGGTCATGCTGCCGAGTACCGAAGAAGGCATGACGAAAGAGATTCCTCAGGTCTTTGCACGCCGCGCACGGCTTTCATCGAAAGCCATATTCACTGCGGTTGCTTTGACGCTGGCGGCGCTCATTGCGATGGCCATCGCCTCGCGTCGCGAGACGCAGACTTCCGTCAAAACCATCAGCCCCGTTACGCAATTGCCGGCCGAAAGTGACTCTCTCCTAGTCCCGGTGGTCTCCCACTAGCCGCGGCACCAGCGGCTCGGCTCGAATAAGTCCGCGAACGGAATTTCCCAAATAAATCGCATCCGCCTTGTTGACGTCGTCGATCGTCAAAGCGGCTTCCGATGCTCGGCCCTCGTCGACGAGCGCCGCCCGCAGCGTGCCCGGCAGAAGACCGGCCGCGAGCCGGGGCGTCAGAAGCTTGCCGTCGCGCTCGACGAAGACGGTCGTGCGGCTGCCTTCGGCGAGTTCGCCGTTCTCGTTGAGATAGATCACCTCGTCGGCGCCGAGGGTTTCGGAATAGTGCTTCCACTCCCGATCATAAAGCTCGCGGCGCGTCGTCTTGTGGTACAGGAACTGATCGCCGCTGTTCACGCGCGTGTCGGAGACCACGTACCGCATGACGGCATCCGCCGGGCTCTTTGGCTGAGGCGCTGTCGTGACCGTGACGGCGCCATCCTCGTCGAGCAGCAGGCGGACGCGCCGCCGCTCACCGGGCTGCTCGGCGATCGCCTTGTCGATGGCGTCCCTGACCTTCACCGGGTCATAGGCAAATCCGAAGTATGCCGCTGACGCTGCCAGCCGCGCCAAGTGATAACCCCGCAACCAGATGCCATCGCCCGGCTCATAGAGCATCGTCTCAATCAGTTCGAAGCGGCGAACGGGGTCGGTCAAGAACTTCATCTTGAGCAGGCACTCGGCATATTCTTTCGGGCCGTCGGAATCTGCGACGATCCCTGAGCCGATACCCATTTCACCCGCGCCGTTGCGGTCGATGACGGCCGTGCGGATGGCGACGTTGAACTGTGCCGAACCATCCGGCGATAAATTGCCGATGGCTCCGCAGTAGATGCCGCGCGCCTCGGTTTCAAGTTCGCGGATGAGTTCCATCGCCCGGATCTTGGGGGCGCCCGTGATGGAGCCCGGCGGGAAGATGGCCTTCAGAATATCTCTGATGCCGACACCATCCTTCAGGTGCGCGCGCACGCCTGATGTCATCTGATGGAGGGTCTTGAAGGTTTCGATCGTGAAGAGATCCGTGACGGTCACAGAACCGAGGTCGGCGATCCGCCCTAGGTCGTTGCGCATCAGGTCGACGATCATCAAATTCTCGGCGCGGTTTTTGACGTCCGTCGACAGGGTCTGGCGCACCTCTGCCTCTCCCTCGGGCGTGCCGGCGCGCGGTGCCGTTCCCTTCATGGGCCGGGTTTCGATGAGGTTGTCGTGCAGGTCGATGAAAAGTTCGGGCGACGCTGACAGAATAGTTGCATCGCCCGTGTCAACGAGACCCGCGTAGGCGACGCGCTGTTTCAGGCGCAGGTCACGATAGAGGGCGAGCGGCGAGCCCTGGAGATTGAACTTCGCCTTGAACGTGAGATTGAGCTGATAGATGTCGCCGCTGCGGATGTTCTTTTGAACTTCGTCGAAGCGCTTCAAATACGAAACGCTATCCCAGCTATGCGCAAGCTCACCCAGCGTTGGGTTGCCGATAGCCTCTTCGGTCAGCCATCCCTGCACCTCGGCTCCCGTCATTTCACGGGGGGCGGAATAGAGGCCAAACCAGAGCAAGGGCATTTTGC
This sequence comes from Hyphomicrobium sp., assembly GCF_035687085.1. Classification (GTDB taxonomy): domain Bacteria; phylum Pseudomonadota; class Alphaproteobacteria; order Rhizobiales; family Hyphomicrobiaceae; genus Hyphomicrobium_B. The sequence continues at coordinate 239,852 of NZ_DASRYS010000012.1, forward strand.
GCTGCTCAGGCAGCAGATGCGCGAGCCTTGGCTCGAGCAGGTAGCCAAGCTCGTAGGAGAAGAAGCCGGCGGCATGCAGGCCGCGTCCAATACCCGCCTGCAGCGCCGTTAGCGCGGCTTCGACATCTTCCGGAGCATCCGCGCGGATGATCTCGACGGGCTTTTCGAACAGCTTCGATACGGCATCAAGGCTCGTGCTGTTATCGAGCAGCACGAAACCTTCGGCGAGATTGGGCGACGCCGGCTTGGCGGAGCTTGCCTGGGAGGGGGTGGAAGCCGCCGTCCCTGATGTCTTTGAAGAAGAGGAATCCATGGGGCGCTTCTAGCGCGGCCGCATGCCGATTGCCACACCGTCCTCGCCGCGAACCGTGCGAGATTTCGCCCAGTACGGGCGAGCGCCCGCGGTCAATGTTCAGGCATCTTCTTCGCGGCCGGAGGCTTGCCGGTCAGGCCTTTCGCGCGTTCGCGGATGGTCTGGAAGACCACGTAGAGCATGGGGATTATGAAAATCCCGATGAGGCTGGCGGCGAGCATTCCCGCGAAGACCGGCGTTCCGACATCGCGCCTGCTGATCATTGCAGCGCCAGTTGCAATGACGAGCGGAAGGAGACCCAATACGAAGGCGATCGAAGTCATTATAACGGCGCGGAAGCGCATCTCGGCGCCAAGCACGGCGGCCTCCCGGATGGAGAAGCCTTCCTCGCGGCGCTCCTTGGCGAACTCGACTATTAGAATGCCATTCTTTGCTGCGAGCGCGATGAGCACGACGAGGCCGATCTGCGCATAGATGTCGAGCGACAGGCCGGCCATTTTTATGCCGGCGAACGCGCCCAGCACACCGACCGTCACCGAAAGGAGCACCGGGATAGGGATCGTCCAGCTTTCGTAAAGCCCGACGAGGAACAGGAATGCGAACAGAATCGCAAGCGCGAGAATGTAGGGCGTCTGCCCTTGCGATTGGTATTCCTGAAAGGCGGTGCCCGTCCATTCGAAGCTATACCCTGGCGGCAGTGTCTTGGCGGAAATGTTGGCCATCGCCTGTAAGGCCGTTCCTGATGACACGCCCGGCGCGGGCGAGCCGTTTATCGTGACCGAACGATAATTGTTGTACCGGGCGATCGTCTGGGGTCCGAGAATAGTCGATATGGTAGCAACCGAGCGCAACGGCACCATCTGGCCCGTCGCATTGCGCACGTAGATTTTCCAGATCGCGTCGATCTTATCGCGGTCGGCAATTTCACCCTGAAGATTGACCTGCCAAGTGCGTCCATAAAGATTGAAGTCGTTGACGTAGGTACCGCCGAGCGTCGACTGGAGGGCCGCGAAGATGTCGGCGATCTCCACGCCGAGCGCTTGGGCCTTTTCGCGATCTATGTCGAGGTAGATCGATGGGTTTGACGCGGTGAAGGTCGAGAAGACCCGCTGCAAGTCGGGACTCTGATTGGCAGCCGCGACGAGGCCTCGCATAACGCTGCCCATTGCGGCCGTGCTCGCTCCTTCGAGATTTTCAAGCTGATATTCGAAGCCGCCACTCGTTGAGAGGCCAATAATCGGCGGAACGTTGAAGGCACGGATTTGCGCGGTGCTGATTTGCTGCGCCGCCGCGGTGACTTTGGCGATCAAGGCCTGCGCCGAATCTTGCGGCTGCGTGCGGTCGGCGAACGGCTTCAGGCGTGCAACCATGAATGCCGAATTGGGCTGCGCGCCGCCATCCAAAATAGAGTAGCCGACGATCGCGATGATGTCTTGGATTTGCGGCATCGCCTGCAAGATGTCTTCAACTTGCGCGACGACTCCGACGGTGCGGTTGACTGATGCGCCGTCCGGCAGCTGAACGGATATGAAGAACGCACCTTGGTCCTCTTCCGGGATGAAGCCAGTCGGCGTGACCCGAGACAGCATGTAAATCCCGGCCGCGGAGGCAATGACAGCAATGATGCTGAAAAAGGAAATACGAACGAGACGGCGGACAATCGCCCCGTAGCCTGCGCGTACATGGTCGATCCCTCTGAGGAGGTATCCCATCAAGCCGCGCTTTTCGGTGCGTCGCAGGAAAATTGCGCAAAGCGCTGGCGAAAGCGTCAGCGCATTCAATGCGGATATGAGCATAGCTGCCGAGATCGTCACGGCGAACTGACGGAACAGCTCTCCCGTCAGCCCAGGTATGAAGGCAATAGGCACGAAGACTGACAGCAGCACGAGCGTTATGGCGATGACGGGTGCCGTGATCTCTCGCATCGCTTTTTTCGTTGCTTCTACGGGCGAAAGATTTGGCTCTTCCTCCATCACGCGCTCGACGTTTTCGACGACGACGATTGCATCATCGATGACGATGCCGATGGACAGCACGAGCGCCAACAGCGACACGGTGTTGGCGGAGTAGCCAAGGGAGATCATAACGGCGAACGCGCCTATGAGGCTCACCGGAACGGCAACGGCCGGGATGATGGTTGCGCGCAAGCTGCCGAGAAACAGATAGACGACGACGATCACGAGGACGAAGCCTTCGATCAACGTCCGTATGACTTCCTTGATCGTCTCATCGACGAACAGCGAGCTGTCATAAACGACCCGCGTTTTCAGCCCTTCGGGAAAGCGCTTCGACATGTCTGCCAAAGCCAGCCTGACGCGCTCTGCCGTTCTGACTGCATTGGCGCCTGGAGACAGATAGATCGCGATCGATACGCCCGGCTTGCCGTTCAACCGGCTTTCGGTATCGAGGCTTTGCGCCCCCATCTCGGTACGCGCCACGTCGCGTACGCGCAGCAACGAGCCGTCGGGATTGGCGCGAATAACGATATTGCTGAATTGCTCCGGGGTCTCGAGCCTTCCTTGCGTCTGCAGGTTCATTTGAAACTGCTGATCTGGCAACGCAGGTTGCGCGCCGATGCGGCCGATGGGCGCTTGGACATTCTGGGCTTGGATGGCCTTCACGACATCTGACGGCTGCAGCCCAAGGTTCGTCAATCGTTGCGCGTCGAACCAAATCCGCATTGAGTACTTCTGCACGCTCGACAAGCTGGCTTGCCCCACCCCTTCGGTGCGGGACAGACGATCAAGGACGTTGATCGCCGCGTAATTGGTTATGAAGAGCGGGTCCTGCTTGCCGGTTTCGGAATACAGAAAAACGTATTGCAGAATTGCCGACGACCGCTTCTGCGTGGTGACGCCCTGCTTCTGGACCTCTTGAGGAAGCCGGGAAAGCGCCGCCTGCACGCGGTTGTTCACGTTGACCGTATCAATGTCGGCGTCCGTACCCAGCGCGAAGGAAACTGTGAGGCCATAGCTGCCGTCGTTGCTGCTGTTCGACTTCATGTACAGCATCTTGTCGACGCCGATGACCTGGGCTTCGAGCGGTTGGGCCACCGATGATTCGACGACTTCCGCCGACGCGCCCGGATAGGTCGTCGTGACCTGAACCTGGGGCGGAACAAGATTTGGAAATTGCTCGAGTGGGATACGCGAGAGCGCCAGCAATCCCGCAATCGTCGTGATCAGGGCAATGACGATCGCGAGCCGCGGCCTGTCAATGAAAATGGCTGAAAACATTGCCTATTGACCGGTGGATTTGGTCGGATCGGGACCGGCCGGCTGCGGCTTCACTTTCATGTCGGGCCGGACGCGCTGAATGCCTTCGGACACCACCCTCTCACCTTCCTTCAGTCCGGCTGTCACCATTGCAAGGGCGGGCGTGGATTGACCCAATTGAATGCGCCGCTGAACCACGACGTCGTCTGGGCCGACCACGTAGACGTATTCGCCCTGCTGGTCGGACAGGACTGCCGCCCGCGGAATGGCCAAGGCGACGACTGGCTCGACACCTTCGATGAGCGCGGTGATGAATTCGCCGTCCAGGAGCGGGCGCGTTGTCACCTCACGGGGCTTGGGCGGCTTCGGGAGCGGGTTTGGAATATTACCGCGCACCAGGACCGTATCAGTATTGGTCGAGACGGTCGGATCGACGTAGTCGAGCTTGCCCTTTTCCGAATAGAGCGATCCATCGGGCAGACGAATTCGCAAGACGACCGCCTTGAAGCCGCCCTTGGGCACGTACAGCTTGCGCAGCTCTATGAACGTGGGAGCCGGCACAGGAAAGACGACGTACATCGGATCCTGGCTAACAATCGTCGTCAGTGTTCCTGAATTCGGGCCGACGATGTTGCCGGGTGTCACCGCCGTGCGCCCAATCTTGCCGGAGATCGGCGCGGTGATGGTGGTGTAACCGAGATTGATTTCGGCAGTTTTAAGTTGCGCTTCGGCGCCTAGGATTTGAGCTTCGTAGGCCTGCTGCTGCGCAAGAGCGCTGTCCACGCTCGATTGCTGACCCGCCGGACCCTTGAGCAACTGCTTGGCCCGCCCCGTGGTCAGCTCAGCATTTCGGAGGAGGGCCTTGTACTGGTTGATCGAGGCCTGCGCATTTTGCACCTGTGCCTCAAAGGGGGGACGTTCAAGCCGATAAAGCACGTCGCCTTTCTTGACTTCGGCGCCTTCTACGAATGCCCTTTCCTGCAACTCCGCCGTGACGCGGGCGACGATGTTGACCCTGTCGATCGCCTCGATACGGCCGATGAACTGCTGCACCTCAGTGACAGGTTTCTTTTCCGCTATCGTATACCCAATCACAGGCGGCCCGGCCGGCGCTTGGGCAGAAGCGGTTGCAGCGGCACATGCGAAAATGAGCGTCAGGCTAAGCGCCCGAAGCGCGCTGCGCCGGCAATGGGCATTTGGGGCTGTCATAGCTGCCTGCGAACGTTCAATGACTAACGCGCATTGGAAAATGCTAACGCAAAGCCATCAAAGGGGCAGCAAAGTCAAAATTCCTCCTTAGCGGAAAGGACTCATTTCTTGAGGCCTTTTCTTCGACTTTCATTGCGTGGGTTTACGGATTAATCACAACCAGGGCTCGCGCAGATTGGCTGCCTCAATGGCGGGCATATAGCTAAAATGAGATTGCAATTGTCCCGAAAGTCATCCTAGGAATTTGGATGTCCCGGATGAGCCCCATTTCGAAGTGCGCGATTGCCGTCGCGTGCATTCTTTTGAGCGCGTGCGAAGCGCAGGAGCGGAAGCTGCAATGCACTGATCCGATCATGACTGCCGAGTGCGGACGTCTTTTGAGCGCGTGTCAATCCGAGCGCCGGGCCGCAGATGGCGGGAACGCCAAGAGCGCCTCGCAGCTGATGACGGCCTGTCTCAGACGCTCATACGAGACCCGCTGCAATGCCATGTGTCAGATCGCGGAATAGGCGGCGGGGACTGAATGCCTGCACTCACCCATCCAATCAAGAAGAGGGTTCCGGAAGCATCGGCCCTCGCGCTGTTGCTCCTGACCTTACTGGCCGTGTGGCTCGGCTCCCGATTGGTCAACGAGGCCTCCTGGGTTCGCCATACGCTTGAGGTTCAGTCGAAGATTTCGGAAATTCGTGCCGACCTGCAGTCGACTGAAATCGCGCAGCGCAACTTCGTCCTGACCGGTGACGAAACGTTTCTCACGCCCTTCAGACGGCGGCGCTCCAAGCTCAATGCGGGGCTCGATAACCTTGCGCAAGTCGTCATCGACAATCCGAAGGAGCTCCTCGCATTAGCGTCTGCCCGGCCGCTCATCGAGCAGCGCCTAGCCGACGCGGATCGCGCCATTATCCTCCGGCAGGAAGGCAAGTTCGAAGAGGCTCGGGACCAGCTCCTCAGTAAGCAGAGTCTGGAACGCGCAGCTAAATTGAACGAATTTTTCACGGAGATGCTGGCTGAAGAGGAAAGGCTCGTTCAGATCAGGAGCTCGCATGCGCGAGAGACGAGCAAGGGCGCCGCGTTGGTTTTGGGATTGGGCCTGCTTGGGCTCGTGTATGCGCTTGGCGCTTGGATCCTCGGCGCCCGGCGCTCCGCCGCAGAACTCGCCCGGACGAATACCGAGTTGCGCCGCTCGATTGCCGACCGCGAGGCTGCCGAGCAGCAGGTCCGGCAAATGCAAAAGATGGAGGCTATCGGGCAGCTGACGGGAGGCATCGCTCACGACTTCAACAATATGCTTGCCGTCATTACGAGCGGCATCACGCTTGCGCAGCGCCGGATCGCGCGCGGCCAGGAGGGCGCGCCGGAGCTGCTCGAGGGCGCTCTTGATGGCGCGCGCCGGGCGGCGCGGCTCATCAGCCGCCTTCTCGCATTTTCTCGCCAACAGCCGCTCTCGCCCAAACCGCTCGATGCCAACCGATTCGTTTCCGGTATGTCGGAACTGGTCGCACGATCTCTCGGCGGATCCATCCGGATGGAGACCGTGCTCGGCGGCGGCCTTTGGCCTGTTTCAGTCGATGCTGCGCAACTCGAAGCGAGCATTCTCAATCTGTGCGTCAACGCACGCGATGCGATGCCGGACGGTGGCCGTCTTACGCTTGAGACCGCAAATTTCTATCTCGACGAGAGATACAGCGCTCTGCATCCGGGCGTGCCTCCCGGCCAATACGTGCTCATCGCCGTCACGGATACTGGCTTCGGTATGGACAAGGAGACGACTGAAAGGGCCTTCGAGCCGTTCTTCACGACCAAACCTGCGGGAAAGGGGACTGGGCTCGGTCTGCCGCAGGTTTACGGGTTCGTGAAGCAGTCAGGGGGCCATATCAAAATCTATTCCGAGCCCGGCCAGGGTACGACCGTCAAAATCTATCTCCCGCGGCACTGGGAAAACGCTCCCGCAGAAGTGGAAGGCCGCGCTCCGCCCCAGATCGTCCACGGCACCGAAACGGTGCTGGTTGTGGAGGACGATGCAAAGTTGCTGGAGCTGACTGCCGAAGGGCTGCGTGAAATGGGGTACAGCGTCGTGGCCGCTCCGCATGCGAATGACGCGCTCGCGTTCCTCGCAGGCGATGGGCACATCGATCTTCTGCTTACCGATATCGTGATGCCCGATATCAATGGACGGAAGCTCGCCGACCAGGCCCGGAATCTGCGGCCGGCACTCAAGGTTCTCTACATGACCGGCTTCACGCGAAACGCCATCGTGCACAACGGCATCCTTGACGTCGGCGTTCACCTGCTTGCCAAGCCATTCACCCTCGAAGAACTTTCACAGAAAGTTCGCGAGGCGCTGAATACGGTCGTGGTCGAAACCGCACCGCGCAACTGAGACGCTTATCGCAGGCTCAGCTCACCTGCGAATGGGCCGGACAGGCCGTACCGGACGAGAGGGCGCGCGCCATACTGAATAGCCATGCGCCGCAAGACCTATGCCCCAGCCGATAAGCACCCAATAAAACCAAATCGTTTGGGGGTTCATGTAGTTGATGATCGCGAGGATCACGTTCACGCCGACATAGGCCAGCAGGTGAATCTTGAAGCCCTGATTTTCTAGCAGTCTGTTCATCTCGGTCTCCGGCCGAATATCCCGCTAGTTGCTTTGTACCGGCTTTCCCGTTCGGCCGCTCAGAAATCTATGGTCAACGGTCAGTTGAACGACCGGAACCTGGACATTTGGGTACGCGTTATCGCCGGATGCCCTGGAAACAAGCAGCGGACCCGAACGAAAGGGCCGTCTGGAGGAGCCCATGAACAGTAGCGAAAAGCCTAAGGCTCAGGTTGACCAAGAGCTCGACGAAGCCCTCAAGGAGACCTTCCCGGGAAGTGATCCCATTGCCGTCGATCGTACCAGCGACCAAGTCGTACGGCCGGTCGATCGCCAGCCACCGCTCCTCGACAAGGATCTCGTTGAGAAGCTTTCTGAGCAGGCGAAAGCGGAGCAGTTAAAATCCAAATAGCTGCCGCTCTGCCTCCCAGACCGTCGATATTCCGGCCGGAAAACTTCGCGTCTTCCGGCCGACTTATTCTCATGCGTCCGCACTACGGCCCGGGATTGGGCGAAGGGGCAGGATGCGTGGGGCTCGCGTTAGGCGACGAGGGAGTTGTCACCGGCTCGGTGATCGTGGACTGGCCGGTGTTGGTGCGATCGACCGTGGGGCTCACCCGGCCGTAGAAGAACCAAGCGATGAGAGCCAGCGCGATCAACAGCGCAATAATTCCAAAGGAAGACGACGTGCTCCGCGGGGAACGGGAGAGGTCGCCGGTATCGCGACGCTGGCCGGTTTGTGGATCGGTATATAAAGCCATTTACATTCCTCCAGTTCGTGTGAGGAGGAAACAGATGCGAAAAGAGGAAGGTTCCGAATGACGCAGAACTGTACGGCCTAGCTGCAAATGATAATAATGCTGTCTATGCTGTCTATGCTGTCTTTGCTGCATTCGGAAAAGCCCATTCATGACAATTCGACAGGTCGGAGCCGTGCCCCTTCGGAAGACGCGGGAGGGACTGGAGGTTCTTCTCGTATCGTCCAGAGAGACGGGTCGATGGGTCATTCCAAAAGGTTGGCCTTCGAAGCGGTTGAGCGATCCGGCGGCGGCGGCGCGCGAAGCCAAGCAGGAGGCAGGCGTTACGGGAAAAATCTCAGGCGTGCCGATTGGCAGCTACCGTTACCGAAAGAAGATGACGGCGGAGACAAAAGTGCTCACCGTCATTTGTTATGTTCTGTGGGTGAAGAAGCAACGGAAGCGTTGGCGCGAGCAGGATCAGCGAACGCGTGAGTGGTTTCCGCAGGAAGAAGCCGTGAAGAAAGTTCGCGAGCCCGGGCTGAAGGCGATCTTCGCTGGGCTCGAGGCGCAGCGCAAACGTTAGGCTGCGCCACGTGTCTTACCGGCCTTTGCAGAAGGCGGTGGTGGCGCTTCCCATCCGAACACAGAGCGGCCGCCTAAAGACGACGAACTTGCCAGTTCCTGCGCCACGTATTCCTCAAAGGACGGGCCGCTGACAGTCCGTTCCAGCTGTCTTGCCTGCGCGTCCAGCCGCTTCAGCGCGGCGAGCGTCTCGGCATTTCCAAGCTTGGCCTTTTCGACTGCGGACTTCAGGACCCTTATCGTCTCGTCATACACTTTGGTCGGCACCGGATAGGGATGCCTATCCTTGCCACCGTGAGCTAGCGAAAAACGGGCTGGGTCTTGGAAGCGATAGGGCGCACCGTGGAGCACTTCGGCGACCATCGCCAAGGATTGCACAGTCCTTGCTCCGACTCCCGGCGTCAGTAGCAGGTCGGGGAAGTCCTTGGGCCCCTGCTCCGCGGCAGCCGCCAAGGTTCCGTGAAGCCGCCTTATGAACACGTCGCTCGAACGAACCTCGTGGTGGGCCGGCATCGAGAGGTGAGGCAGTGAGAGCTGCTGCTGTTCCTCGAGAACAGCGCCTGCGCCTGTTCTCTCCTCGGTCATCAGCTCGGAGACGATTTTGTCAGGACCGAGCGTCGACAGCAGGTCAAGCTGCGCCGATCGCGATGCCGCAGCGCGCCGGTCCGTCAGGTTGACGATTTCGCCCTGCTGCGGACCGTCAATCGCCGCATGCGGCTCGTCAATGAAATTCGATTGTAATTGCGAACACCAATGGTAGCGGCGCGCCTGGCGCGTTCCGGTGTTCATGCCTTGTTGAACGACCGTCCAATGGCCGTCGCACGTTGCGAAAAATCCGTGAAGATAGAGATCGAAGCCGTCCTGCACGGCGGCGCTGTCGACCTTGGCGACCAGTCGGCTGGTCCTGGTCAGCGCGTCAGCGTCAATTCCGACGCGGTCGCCAAGGGCGCCCAGCTCGTGAGGTGTCTGGCGCGATTGCTTGCCGCGACCTCCGCAAACGTAAACGCCCAATTCGTCTTGAATGGGCCGGAGCCCGCGTTTCAAAGCTCCGATGACAGTGGTCGTGACGCCGGATGAATGCCAGTCCATCCCCATAACGGAGCCGAAGGACTGAAACCAAAAAGGATGGGCGAGACGGGCTAGTAATTCGTCTCGCCCATATTCGTGTACGATCGCTTGACAGATGACCGCCCCAAGGGAGGCCATGCGCGCCGAAAGCCACGGTGGCACGCGGCCACCGTGGAGAGGAAGATCAGCGCTGCCTGTACGCCTGGCCATCGGCTCCTTCAGAATTTGCTCTGATCACCGTATGCCGAGTCGGTGAATGCGGCCACAATGGCGTGCCGTCGTCCAGCTGCAAATCACGGCGGGCGCGCTCAAAAGCGGCCTCGAATTTTGCTTTTCTATCCAGACGGGACGCACGTGCGCGACGCGTGAATTCACCTAGCTTCATGCACCATATTCCTCTGTAAAAATCCGGTACTCGCGGAATATTCGCGGTAGCTGTTCGTCAATGGCCTGAGGCGTTTGCCCCATGCGTATGATGAACAACGCTTCAGCTTTGGTTGTTCCGAACGACGCTCCGCCGTCCGTCTTTGCCGCAGAGAACTCGCGGCAAAGAAACGCAGCTGCATTAAGCGCAGCATGAGGAAGCGAGCGGTCCAACGGCGGTGGCTAGCGGCCGATGCCTCTGCTGGTGATCCGCGCCAAGCCCGTCGCTCCGAGGCCCCTGTTGGGGAATAGGGAGCGGCCAGTGAGTGGAGAGCTTACGCCTCTGAAGCCGGATAGGAAGGTCGTCGTGGCGGCGGAGTCGCGAATGCGGGTGGGGTAGAGGCTCGGCGATAAGGGGGACGGTTGTGGCGTCACAATCGTCGATGCCGGCGCGATGATCGTGTTGAGCTGGACGCCGGAGGCTGGGAGCTGTGTCGACTGCAAAGTCCCACTGATGGTGGAGACATTCGACCGGCTCGGATCAATCGTGACGAGCAGGCGGCTGGACGCCGACGGATCAACCCTGTTGGTCTCGGTAGGCGAGGGCGACAAGGAAGGCGACAGGATAGAAGGGACCTCCGAACTTCCCCGCACGGTGATGGCGCTATTCGGCAGTGTCGGGGTCAACGGCGATGCATTCGGCGTGGGTGTGAGCGGACTACTCGTCGCACCCGAGCCCGTGATGGCCGATGGCGACACTGGCGGCGTCAGAACCTGCGGTGCGGACGGCTGGCTGAACTCTGTAGACGTTTGCTGGGCCATAGCGGCGCAAGGGACGCCGAAGAGGAAAGCGGCGGTCAGGGCAGCTGAGATTTTGTGCATGGTGTTCGCTCCTGCTTGCCCGTCGTCCTAGGAACTTAGCAGCGAATTCTCAGTTCCGACGGCAACGGGACTCTGCTCAGCAGCGGCGGCTTTCGAAATGATCGGCAGCATCACACTGAGTTAACCAGTCGCAGCCCGGCCGTTGTCTGATCGCCGCATCCATCGAGTTTACCGAGGCAGTGTTTCAGAGCGCTCACGTAAGGATCATCCGTCGTCTGTGCAAACAGCCAAACAGCCGATGCGGACCGGCCGCCCGAAATGAATTCATGTGTTGAAGGGATACGTATTTTGACGAGCGACTTGTCGGCTTTTGCAAGGCACCCATACCGTTTCATTCTAGCGATCCTCAGCACCTACCGGTGGAGCCATATCGCGATCCTGCTATCCGTGGTCGCTGCCGTTACGTTTTCGGTTTCGACGCAGTACGGCTTAAAAAAGCTCGTGGACGCGCTTTCGGATCCTTCGCGGCATGGTGCTGTTTGGCTCGCATTCGCGCTGCTCATCGGCTTTATAGCTGCCGATAATCTGTCCTGGCGGCTGGCCGCGTGGATTGGCCATTCCACCTTTACCGGCGTATCGGGACGTGTGCGGCGTAAGCTCTTCCGGCACCTCACCGGGCATGCTCCGAGCTTTTTCCACGGTCAGGCACCGGGCGCACTGACGAGCCGCATCACGGCTACGGCAAACGCGCTTTACACAACCGAAACCATGGTGACGTTCAACGCGATGCCGCCGCTCATTGCGACGGTCGTGTCCATCGTTTACCTCGCGACCGTCAGCATCCCGATGGCCCTGACGCTGACGGGCATCGTCGGCATCATCGTCGCGATCATGTTTTACTGGGCGTCGCGCGGCACCCCGCTTCATCATGGTTACGCGCGGGAAGCCGCTAACGTCGACGGCGATATGATCGACGTCATCTCCAATATCTCGGTCGTTAAAGCGTTTGGGCGCATGCGGAGCGAACACCGGCGGCTGGGTAGCGTCATCAGCCGCGAGGTTCGCGCCCGCAAGCGGAGCCTGTACTTTCTCGAACGCCTGCGGATCTTTCACGCGCTGACAACCGCTGTTCTGACGTGCTGCGTGCTCGCTTGGTCGATCAGGCTTTGGCAGCAAGGGCAGGCGACTGCCGGCGACGTCGTGCTGGTTTCCACGCTTGGCATTTCCATTTTGAGCGCCACGCGTGATCTTGCTGTCGCCCTCGTGGATGTGACGCAGCATCTGGCTCGCTTTTCAGAAGCCTTGAAGACCCTGCTTACGCCGCACTCGCTGCCGGTCAATTCTTCGATGAAGCGCGTGGATACGGCGCGCGGCGCGTTGGAATTCCGCGACGTCAGCTTCTCCTATCCGGATGGAAAGCAGGTTTTCTCAGGCTTGAATTTCAAGATCGAGCCGGGCACGCGCGTTGGAATCGTTGGGCCCTCGGGAGCAGGTAAATCGACGATCTTCTCGCTCGTCCAGCGCTTCTACGACGCTCAGTCCGGTGCCATTTTGATTGACGGCGAATTGGCCTCGTCGCTGCCCGACCAATCTCTCCGCAAAGCGATTGCCGTGGTGCCTCAGGACGTCAGCCTCTTCCATCGTACGCTGCGGGAGAACATCCGCTATGGCCGCCCGGACGCCACGGACGAGGAAGTCATGGAGGCGGCGCGAATGGCTCGCTGCCTCGGCTTCATCGAGCAATTGCCAGACGGTCTCGATACGATCGTTGGCGATCGGGGAGCCAAGCTGTCAGGCGGTCAACGGCAACGCATCGCGATTGCGCGCGCCTTTTTGAAGAATGCGCCCATCCTGCTTCTGGATGAAGCCACGTCCGCTCTCGATAGTCATTCCGAAGAGCTGATCAGAGAGGCGCTGACGACGCTCATGCGTGGCAGAACTGTGATTGCAATCGCGCACCGGCTGTCGACACTGCGTACCTTCGACCGCATCATGGTCATTCAAAACGGCCAGGTCGTACAGGACGATACTCCGGAGACCCTGATCAGCAAGGCCGGCGCTTATAAATCGCTCGTTGAGCTCGAGGTGCGCCGCCTGCAATCGGCGGCGGCGTAGAATAGCTGCCGTAGCCGCCTCTCCGTAAATCCATACGTGGGGACTACGGCCGCGGTAACTTGAATGGGTTTGGATCAGCTCTTGTGCCGGATGCTCAAATTAGGCCAGCACGACCTTCGCGCCTTCGCGGCATTCCAGTACGTCGAGCGCGACGCCACCGCTCTTCCGCCTCACGACGAAATCGGCCGTTCCCATGCCGACGGGCATATTGCGGATGGTGACCTCGCCGAGGCGCTCGGGCAGATACGGGGCGTTCAGCGTGACCGTGCGCGTTGTGCCGTCGGCCTCGAGGCCCAACAATGATTGCAGAATGTGGGGCATCGAGCCGCTCGCCCACGCCTGCGGCGAACACGCGACTGGGTAAAGAACCGGCGAGCGGCCAGCGCGGCGCCGGAAACCGCAGAACAGCTCAGGCAAGCGGCCCTGATTCATATTGAGGGCCGCATCAAGCAAGCCATTGAAAACCGCTTCGATGCGATCGGAATGCCGGTAGTGCGCGAAACCCGCCGCTATCATCGAGTTGTCGTGCGGCCAAATCGAGCCATTGTGGTAGGACATCGGGTTGTATCGCGCCTCGGTCGTGGCGATCGTTCTGATACCCCAACCAGAGAAGAAACTGGCCGATAGCATCTGGTCGATGACGCGCTTCGCCCGCTCAGGATCTGCAATGCCTGAACTCAACACATGACCGGCGTTGCTTGAGCGCACATCGACGCGCCGCTTTTGACCATCGAGTGCAATGGCATATGTGCCGATCTCCGGCGACCAGAACTTTTCTTCGAACTTCTGCTGGAGCGTGACGGCCTCTTTTTCCAGGCGGCGCGCAAGATCGGGCTCACCCATTATCGTGGCCATGCGCGCGGCTAGCTGTTTCGCCTGGAAAACGTAGCCTTGTACTTCGACGAGAGCGAGCGGCCCCTCGGCCAGTTCGCCATCCTTATTGAATACGGCGTCATGGCTGTCCTTCCAGCCTTGGTTCGCCAGACCCTCGTCCGTCTCGCGGGCGTATTCGACGAAGCCATCACCGTCCGGGTCGCCGGGGCCATCTATCCATTCCAGAGCTTTGAGAATGGCAGGCCAAATTTCGTGGAGGAAATCCGTGTCTCCGGTCCTGACGAAATAGGACCCGGCGAGAACGATGAAGAGCGGCGTCGAGTCGACACTGCCGTAATACAAGCCGAACGGAATCTCGCGCAGCGCGGCCATCTCTCCGTTGCGCATTTCGTGCAGGATCTTTCCGGGCTGCGCGTCAGCGGCAGCGTCGTAGGATTTAGCTTGGTAGTGGGCGAGCCGACGCAAAACGCCTTTGGCGATGGAAGGATTGAACCATAAGACCTGCAGAGCCGTGATCAAGGCATCCCGCCCGAACGTGGTCGAGTACCAGGGCGTACCCGCGTAGGGATAAGGTCCCTCCGGCGTCTGCGTGATCAGCAATCGCAAGTCGGCACGTGAGCGTTTCAGCACATAGTCGAAATCGGGGTTCGAGACTTCGATGTTCGCTGCAATAGGGTTGAAACGCCGAAGGTAGCGCTGCGCATCGCGCAAACCCTTGACGTAGGAACACGGGGCTCGGGCTCGCTCCGTCCCTGCAACGGCAGTCACAAAAACACGCTGTGACCCTTTGGGGGGAATGTGGAGCCGAAAGAACGCCGATGTCTCCTTCAATGAAAGAGGCTCCGGGTCAACGTGAATCGAGGTTTGACGGACGATGCCATCCAAGCCCGAATAGACAAAATTGACCGAGCGGGATGATTCGATTTGCCGCCGGACCGCACCGCGCTTCTCACGGCGCATGCCTCGAACTTCGAAAATGTCACAGAAATCGGCGTCGAAGAAAACCGTTACGGGCAGATTGCAGTAGACATTGGAATGGTTGGTGAAAACCAGACGCTGCCGCAAGCTACCGTCATGGACGTAGGTCGTTCTGAAAACATGAACGACATCTTTGTGCAGCCAGAGCGCGCCGTCGGAGTAGATGTCCGTGTTCGTCAGATCGCAGCAGTGTTGAATATCCTTGCGATCGAGCGTCGAGCCGAGAAGCAAAGGCGGGCGCCTGGCAATCAGCAGCTCGAGGCGAGATAGATAACGCGTATCGTTATAGAAGAAGCCGTCCGAGTGGTTGCCGAATGCACCGATGTCGCCATGCGTATCGATGACGAGGAAAGCATCGTCGTGCTTCAGCGTCTCATGATCCCGAGGCGAACTATCAGCCTCAGCATGAATCCGTTCGGGCTCGTGCTCGTGAGGCTGATCATGTTGCCGGGATGGCGCGCCTGCCATCGCCAAACTCCGCTAAAAAATATCTACGCCAAACTAGACGCTTTCGGCTCAGGCTGCCACTGCGTCAATTGACGAGAGTCTCGCGGACGGAGGAAATTTCTTCAGCGCGCGCGAGCGGGAGGCGGTTAGCGCCGGCAAAGGCTCGCGAATAGAGCGCAACGTAAGCTTTCGCCATTTGATCAGCTGTGAACCTCTCATCAAATCGTTCGCGAATTCTCACACGATCGAGCGCGAGGACATTAGGCAACGTAGCGATTGCGTTCTCGACGCTGTCGACGATGAAGCCGGTAACACCCTCGTCTATCACCTCACGGACGGAACCCTTATCGAACGCGAGAACCGGCGTTCCGCAGGCCATGGCCTCAATCATCACCATGCCGAACGGTTCAGGCCAGTCGATGGGAAAAAGCAGGGCCGAAGCTTCGCCCAGAAACTTCCCTTTCTCCCGGTCGCTGATCTCACCGACGAAGTGAACATCGTCGCCATGCAGAAGAGGCTTGATCGTCGTCTCGAAGTATTCAACGTCGACGGCATCGACTTTAGCCGCAATCTTCAACGGGAAACCCGCGGCCCGCGCAATCTCGATTGCACGGTCCAGCCGCTTCTCGGGGGAAATTCGTCCGAGGAAGGCTAAATAGCCGCCGCGCGGATTGAAGGTCGGTCGGTGCAGATCGTGCGGCAGACCGTGATAGACCGTGCCGGCAAACGTCGCATAGGGGATCGGCTCGCGCTGCGAGTCAGAGATAGAGACGAGGTTCATCTCTGGGAATGCGCGATAGAGCAGCTGCAGGTCCGGCAGGTCCTGCCGTCCATGAAGCGTCGTCAGAGTTTTATGCGCGATTGTCCGGAATACCGGGAACTGAAATTGATCGATGTGAAAGTGAATGACATCGAAGCTCGATGCCATGCGGCGGATCTTGTCGACCATCATCATGTAATACGGGATGGGATCTCGCACGGCCGGGTTGGAGCGCAGCGATTGCTCACAGCACGGAACAAGATTTGCGGACGTTATGGAGTCGCCGCTGGCGAAAAGAGTGACGTCGTGACCTTGCTTGACGAGTGCTTCAGTCAGATAGGAAACAACTCTTTCTGTCCCCCCGTAGAGCTTAGGCGGAACGCTCTCGATCAAGGGGGCAACTTGTGCAATCTTCATACGCTAGGTCCTTCCCGTGGTCGAGAAGTCCAACGTTCCGCTCACCAAAATCGTTCCAAGGCCGTGTGCGGCGCAATCGCCGGCGCCGGATGGGAGCAAAGGCTCGCAATCAGCGATCGCACGCATCGAGGACGCGACCGCAACAATCAGCAAAATAGCTCACCAAAAAACGCCCGGCTTCACATCGGCCCAGCGCCGAGCAATATGAACCCTACCTCCTACGGAGATTTTGATTCCGCTGGGTCGGGTCGTTGAAAAACGGGTCGTAGGTTTGCGTGATCGGTTTGGGGTAGGTCGACGTTGTCGGCGACGGAATCGTTCCTGCCGTACCCGCGCCTGGGAAGCTTGACGGCGGGTTCTTGACCATGGGCGCAGCCGGTTGCTTCATCGTGCGGGAATTGAAACGGGTTTGCGCGAGGGCCGGCGTGGCAAAAAGCGCCGCGGCCGAGATGAGTAGTAGTACTTTTTTCATGTCCCCTCCGGTTCTCCTGATCGATAGAGCGAGACGCACGCGCTGGCAATGTTCCTGGCTGCATGTCCCCGTCGCGTCCACCGCCGTACTCTACCACCGGTAGTCTGGATGATCGAAATTCGGCCGGATGAATCAGCTGCCGGTACCTTGCACGGAGGACGTGGCGGCGATGGGGCACGCGTGATTCGCGTCCGGACTGCTTTCCGCGTCCAGACCGCGCATGCGAGTCCCAGGTGTAACACTTGCCTTAGCAACCGGCGTAGCATGCTCTCAAAGCCCTGCGAAACGTCGCGAGGGCGGAAGACGATGGTGCCCGACGCGTGCAAGCATGGCACCGTCTGAACGTCTGTTGCTGATGCGGAAGGTGAGCCGATGGGAAAGCTGGTTCTTCTGAGTGGCGAGCGCGCGAAGAAAGAGTTGGAGGAAAAGCAGCGGATCATCGCTGGTTTGAAAGAGCTTCTGGCTCGCGCGGAAAATGGCGAACTCAAAGCGATTTGCTATGCCAGCGTCGATACCGATGGCCAGAACGTCACCCTTGGAATTTTGCAGGATGACAAGACAGGCCTGCATGAGCTGATCGGTCTGTCGCAGATGCTGAGCGACGCCGTTCTGCAAAGCGCGCGGGATTAGCAAAGTCAGCTGCTTGCCTCGGCGACGTGCGTTTCTTTTTGAGGCGTTCGTTTGGACGTCGGAAACCGTCGCAGCAGGATGCTTTGCCCGGGAAAGCAGCTGATAATCGGATCAGCACATGATCTCTCCCGCGCGGGCTGGTGGAAGCCAAGGCGCTCGGAGATAGATCGTGAAGACAATTACCGTGGCCATTGCCGCTTGCGTTATGGCCGGCAACGTGGCGGCAGCTCCTGCCGGAATGACCAAGCCGGGCAACGTTCCTCTCGTTCAGAATACGCACGGGCATGGCGGCGGTGGATGGGGGCCTGGGCCCGGCGTGATCGTTGATGTGCCCTGGGAGGCGATCGGAAACGCCAATCCTCCCGCCCCTATTGCGACCACACCTGACCGGTGCCGAGAAGCCCGCCACGCCTGCTTCGATCAGTGGGGCACGGATGGCGCCCGTTACGGGCGCTGCATGCGAGAGAGCGGCTGCTGATCTCAACAGCTCCGATAGACCTACCCTCGGCTTGGGAACAGAGGTGAGAGGCCCATGGCCGCTCACCTCATGATGTTCACGCTGCGTGCTTGTGCGTCCGCTTGGAGGCCACGTGCTTGTGAGCGTGCTTCGATGCATAGTGCTTATTGGAGTGCTTGGAAGCATTGCGCTTGTGCGTCGCCTTCGAGGCGTGGTGCTTTGAAGACTTATGCATCGTTTGCGCATGATGCTGCTGCTTGAGCGGCTTCTCGGCTGCGCTTGCAACGCCAGCGCCGATCATCATTGCGACTGCCGCCATAGCGACTTTCAAAACTGTTCTCATATTTCCGGCTCCTTGTTTGTAACGCCCTCATGGACGTGGAGCCGGTGTTAGGCCGCCTAGTCTGTCAGCGAGATGAACAGATTAGCCTCTAACGCCATACACTTTCGTAAGGTCAACGCGGCCCCTCATTGGCGTCCGCAATGAAACACGAGCCCAGCGCAGAGCCGCGCGCGCTCTGTCGCGCCTTGCAGGATTCGACAGTAGCGAACGAAGCACGCGGATTGCACGTTAAGCGCCTGTCGCAGCGTTTAAGGGCGTCCTTGGCATGTTTAGGGACAATGTTATTTGGGTCGATTTCCGCGTCTCGAAGGACATTAGAGACAAACAGGCTCTGACGTTTGCTGAGCGCATGAGATCCAACTCGGACCGGACTCGACGACATCTCGATGCCACGAGAGCTGCCATCGAAACGGTCAGACGCATGCTCGGTCAGCCCATCGGCGATCCCACCGACAAGACCTAGGATCATGCCTCAGGTCTGCCTTGAGGAGCTTCTCTTTCGAACGTCGCCCGCACGTAAGGATAGGCCGGGCTCTCTTACCCCGTATCTCTTGAGGTCCCCCGGCTCCAAGTAAGGCGAAACCACGATCGGCACTTTGAGCGCCTTGACCGCGTCGCAGAAGTCCAGGGTGTCGGTTCCAACGTCGAACTCGATGACGACCGAGTCAACTCTCGTTTCCTGCAGAAAAGCCAGCGCCTGTCCGTATGATCCGAACGCGTAGGCACTTCCGGTCCGCTTGCGGCTCGTGTCGCAAAACCGCATCGGAGGGTTGATTGAGCGCTCGACAATGACGATCGCTCGGCAGCTTTCCATGTCGGGTACCTCTAAGCCTGGCGGCTACAGGAGCGGCTCTTCCGCAGTCCCTTGAGTTCAATCTACCGGCGACTCGAAACCTGACAATCGCTAAAGAGCAATGCTCCGAAATAATCTGTGAGTTCGGTGGATGACGCGGCGGGCGCCCAACGGCCCCTGGCCTGCACATACGAGCAGGCATTCGAGAATCGGTTCGTCTCAAACCTCTTCGCCGGTGACCGGCGTGCCCTTAGGGATGCGTGGCGTCGTACTTCGCGGCCTCGTTCCACATGACGTAGCGGCCGGCCACGAAGCCGACTGCGAGCAGGATGCATGCGATGGTGACAAGCTTGACGTGGCGATGCATTGGGGGCCTCCAAGGAGCAGACTTGTGTCCTGCCATAGGCAGGTCCTCAAGGTCGAGCACGTTCATTGGCCCAGTCGCTAAACAATTCAGGTTGTAGAGAAAATCGGAGGCGCTGGCCCGTGGGATCAGACCGGTGGATGCTCGCTCTCGATGCCAACGCCCTCACCTACTGGGCCGAGGCGATGAGCGCGGCGCCGGCTCCGCCCTCAGAACCGCTGGCTGAGGAAAAGCTCGCGCTCGTCCGCATCTTCTTCTGGATGCCGGCGGAGGCCAGCTTCAAGCTGGTACCTACCGTCAAGGCCGAGTACGAGGCGATCTCCGACCGCACGAAGCGTGAAGCCCACATCGGTTGGGCCCTGCGCCAGGTTTCGGAGGTCCGTCCTGAACCTGACAAAACTCTCGTTGCCGAGCGGGCCGAAGAGCTGATCCCGTTTCGGGCGGGCTTGAGCGATCGCAAAATCATCGCTGAGTGTGAGCAGGCCGGGATCTCGGCATTGCTCACGTGCGACGGCAAACTCATTGACCGGCTGCGTATGGAAACCCGCGTGTGGCTGGTACGGCCATCGGAGTTCTGGGACCGCCTTCGAATTGTAAGGGGCACGCCTGCGGTGAGGCTACCTGCGGATGACAACCCGCTGCGGTTTTGCTCGTGGTGGCACTGGTGAGTCCGTCAGGCCTAATGCTCATTTGCCGATGCCGCAGTCTTTTTGTTGTACACAGGTCAGTTGCGCCTCAAGCCTGTTTTCTATTCGCCCTGAGCATGAGGGACATCGCTCCTCCTTGTCCTCAGCGTTTCAACGTTTTCATCACCGGCGCTATTCGTAAGGCTCAGCGCGAACGAAAGCCGCAAGGTCTAGACCGCATAGGATTAGCGGGCGGAACACGGGTGATTTTCTCAGGCGCGTGGCGATAAGCTTGCCCCTCAGAGGTTTTACCGCGGCGGCGAATAGACAGTTCGCCGCCACGTAGGTGGCCTCATACGTGGGGGCGTTTGGCATGCGGACTGCTGCATCGACGATCGCGTTCGCGATCCCCGGCTGCATCATCTATTGCATTGTTCATCTCGCTTTCTGGCCAGCGCAGATGTCGCCAGATTCCCTCGACCAATGGCAGCAGCTGCTGACTTGGCAATTCAACGACACGCAACCCGTCAGCGGCACCTTGTTGAACTGGATGTTCTATCAAGCGGTGCCGAGCCCCGCTTTTATCGTCTTTGTGCATTACGTGCTGTTTGCGCTCGCGACCGGCTATGTTCTGTCTGAGTTGCGCTGCTGGGGTGTGGCGCCATCTCTTCTCGTTGCATGCGCGATATTGTTTCCGCTGTTTCCCCCGAACTTCCTCGTCGTCACGACAATGTGGAAGGACGTGCCCTTCGCAACAGCGCTCATCGCCTTGATGGCGTTGCTCATCAAAAGCGTCAGATTGGATTTCAAGCTCTCCGCCTCGGAATGGGCGTCAATAGGGGCAGCGGGAATTGCACTTGTTCTTCTTCGCCACAATGGCGTGATTGTCTCGGTTGGCATTTTCCTGCTGCTCGCTACGGTCAAGTCTGCTCGCCGTCCCGCCGCGGTGCTCGCGGGCTTGCAAGTCGCCGCATTTATCCTTTCGAAGACGCTCCTGCTCTCAGCCCTTTCCGCTTCACCTCAATCCGGTGAAATGCGAACCATCGTTGCCTTGCCAATGCTGGCAGCCGCCGTACGCGAGGACGTGCAATTATCGCCCGAGCAGGACCAAACCATTCGCGCGATTGCGCCGATCGAAGCGTGGAAGTCGGTTCCATGCTGGAATGTCGTTACGTTCTTCTTCGACGATCCGCGCGTCTCACACGCTGCACTCGAGCCGCACCGTGTGTTCGCAACAGCTGCTCAGATTGCCTTCCAACATCCCCTCGTCGCTCTGAGACAAGAACTATGCATGACCGAGCTGTTCTGGCGTCCATGGCCGCACAGGGCGAAACAGATGGCGGACGTGCCACTCGAAATCACGCAGACTCCGCTTGCCCATGAGCTTAATCTCACCACGCAGTCGAAACTCCCGGCCCTTGCCGATTGGCTCAACTGGTTCAACGGGCGCTATTTCGGCGGCAGAGCGCCTATGAAGCGGCCGGCGCTGTACCTGCTCGCCGGCATAATCGCAGCTGTAAGGCTCATGATGATTGCCAAGCGGCTTATGTGGCTCGCTTGGCTACCGGCAGGGTTGAACTGCGTGAGCCTCCTTTTTCTGATCCAGGCCCAGGAGTACCGCATGGTCTGGCCTTCCGTCGCGGCCTCGGTACTGCTCGCCGTGTTTGCCATTGGCATGGAGGCCAAGCATCGCCAGCGTACTTCAGCCCAGCCCACTCAGGAGCCGATTGCACAATTGGGATGAAGTCATTCGCGCTGATCAGCCAGCGTCGCCTCCGCCATCGGCGAAGCTCGGCTGCGCGCCATCGGGCGCCTTCTTTCGCGGATCGACCGATACACGCCGGCCACCCGATTTTGGCCCTTTGAAATAGTCGTGCATTGCTTCGAGGAAGAGCGGCTTCAACCCGTCGCCTCCGGCATCGATGATATCCTTCATGGCGTCCCGCATCCGACGCTCCCATGTATTGTGGATGTGCTTGGCGATGCCATCCAAGGCCTCGGTTTTCGGATAGACCTCGAAGTAGTCCGTTATCTGATTGGCCATTTGAATGAGATGGGCTCTTTCCATGCGGCACCTCGGTTGTCAGAGACTGTGAGCTCCCCAGCAACCATAGATCTGCAGGAGCGGACTTTGAACCAATTTCACTAAGCGGCGTTCGATTGAACGCCGTAGCAGGAGGAAACGTCAAAGTGGCTCTCACCGATCCGCGCAAAGGGATGCCCGATCCAAAAATCGATGAGGAAACGTTCAAGGCCCGGTTTCGCTCCAGTTTTTGTGACCCCGCGTTCGATCAGTTAGACAATGAGATCGAGGCGATCGCCCAGATCGCCTGGGAGGCCTACGATCAGGGCCGAAAGGCTCCCACGACCGAGAAAGCTGGTCCGGCCTTCGCCGATCCCAGCTACGAACTTTCGACCGAATGGCTCGAAGCCAAGAAGAGGATTGATCGGGCTGCCGAAGCTCATAACGACCCTCAGCGCCCGTCGCGTGTTCTGCTCATCAACGGATCGCCGCGAAGCGAACACACGTGTCCGAGCGAGATGTCCAAGACTTACAGGCTCGTGGAGGCCGCAAAAGCGGTCATCTCCCAGCATCCTGATTTTGTCTGCGATGAGCTTGATCTCAGCCGTTTGACGTCGGAGTACGGCCGGACCATCCATCCCTGCAAGGCCTGCTTTTCAACTTCTCCCGCGCTCTGCCATTGGCCATGCTCGTGCTATCCCAACCACTCCCTCGGGCAAATTCACGATTGGATGAACGATATCTATCCGCTTTGGGTCGCGGCACACGGCATCATGATCATCACACCCTGCCATTGGTATCAGGCGCCGACTGTTCTCAAAGCCATGATGGACCGCCTGGTCTGTGCGGACGGGGGAAATCCTGATCCGTCCGCTACGGAGGGCAAAGATGCGAAGCTCGCAAAGGAGCTTGAGCTCAAGGGATGGTCATATCCGAAGCATTTGCAGTCCCGCGTCTTCTCCATCATCACAAACGGCGATTCCGAAGGCGCCGACATCCTTCGCCGCTCACTTGATGATTGGCTGAGCGACATGGGTTTGGTCGCCGCGGGACGGCTTGCAACGATCGATCGCTATATCGGCTACTATCGGCCTTACGCCACAAGCCACCAAGACCTTGATGAGGACCGGTCATTGTTCCAAGAGACCGCAAACGCGGCGTCGACTCTCATCGAGGCCGTGAAGCAATATCGAAATGGCGAGCGCGAAGCGGGCTCCGGTTTAACCGACCCCCGCCCGAAATAGATCCACAAAGATTTGCCCCCGCAGACGCTTCTTCCTCAGCAGCAAGCGGAACTCATATCCATAAGGCTGCGTTCCGCTTGGTCGAAGGCGCTCTGTGAAGACGAACAACACGTTCGCCGCGACAGTGCTTCAGCGAGTTGGCGGCAAGGTATGCTTCAAGAGTCCAAATCGGGCGACGAAGACCGTATCACTTCTGTCGAGGAGGCCGGACTAACTTACGTCAACGACGGCGATCCGGGTATCGCGCGGAAGAAACGCGGCAGCGGGTTCTCCTACACTTTGCCGTCCGGAGGAACCGTCAAGGACGCCCGTACGGAGCGGCGGATTCGCAGCCTCGCCATCCCGCCCGCCTGGACGGATGTGTGGATTTGCCCTTTGCCGAATGGGCATATTCAAGCCACGGGACGGGATGCACGGGGGCGGAAGCAATACCGGTATCATCCGGATTGGCATCGCACGCGCGACGAAGCGAAATTCGAAAAAATCCTCGCCTTCGCCAAGGTACTCCCGAAACTCAGGAAGACAGTCCGCCGCCATACACGCCGCAAGCGGCTCGACCGTGAAAAGGTGCTGGCGACCGTAGTCACTCTGCTTGATGAAACGCTGATCCGCGTTGGAAACGAGGAGTACGCGCGGGCGAACGGCAGCTTCGGCCTGACGACGCTGAAGGACCGTCACGTCACTTTCTCCAGCTCGCAGGCAAAATTTCGCTTTCGCGGCAAGACGGGCAAGGAATGGCGCGTTGCCGTCCACGATCGCCGTATCGCCCGGATCGTGAAACGCTGCCAAGATCTGCCAGGACAACATCTCTTTCAGTATGAAGCCGAAGATGGCAGTGTCCGGCAGATCACGTCCGCTGACGTCAACGCATACTTGCGGGAAGTTGCGGGCGAGGAAATCTCAGCAAAGGACTTCCGCACGTGGGCGGGCACGGTGCTTGCGGCGGCTGCCCTCGCCGAATTTGAAAACGTGGACAGCGAGGCGGCAGCCAAGCGCAACGTCCGCGCTGCAATCGAGAGCGTTGCGTCCCGGCTTGGCAATACGCCGACGATATGCAGGAAGTGCTATGTTCACCCGGAAATCTTGAACTGCTATCTCAGTGGCGAGCTCGTCCGCTCGATAGCCAGAAAAATCGAGAATGAGCTGGCCACGAGGATGAGCGAGCTTTCTGCGGCGGAGGCAGCAACGCTGGCGCTTTTGCACCGGCGGCTTCGGTCTTCACGCCGCTCTGCGAGGCGAGGGTAAAATCCAGCTCCCTGGTTGCTGGAGCCTCAAATCACTTCGTTTACCGCAGACAGCGGCGGCAGCCAACGCGTGCTTTCGCGTTCTGCCTGGCCGTAAAAGCCTTGGCAGTGCTCCTCGATGCCCTTCCTATCGATGATCACGATCAGACCGCGTGAGGCTTCGATTAGGCCCAGCCGCTCAAGCTGGTTGATTGCAGTCGTAACGCCTGCACGCCGGACGCCGAGCATCAAGGCTAAGAGTTCGTGGGTGAGCTGCAGCTCGTCTCCCACTCTGTCATGGGCAATCAACAGCCACCGGGCCACGCGCTGATCCAGGCTTGCGCGCGAATTTGCAAGGGCCGTGCGCGCAATCTGTATGAAGAACGTATGCAGGTACTTCAGGAATGACGTGCGAATAGCGGGATGTTCATCGGCCAGACGGCGCAATTCCTTTGCACATACGCAGTATCCGTCGCCTTCCATCAGCACAAAAATGTCGAGGGAGGCCCGATCGGCGCCAAGCAGAAGGGATGCGCCGGTCATGCCTTCCCGGCCGATGACGCCGACTTCCGTTTCATGACGTCGGTTGCGGCTGACGGCAACTGCCGAGAGCAGGCCGCGAAATGGAAAGACGACCCTTTCTATATTTTTGCTCGCCGCTTCCACGCACTGCCGCTGGCGAAATTCGACCGGCTTCAGCAGCGGTTCAAGGCGAGCGTAGGCGTCGCCCGGTAAACTGGAAAGGATCACGTTGCCACGCAGGTGGCGGTGGGAGACCAACATTGTTCGTCGGAGCAACTCAGGATTGGCGGCTCGTTTAGCGCTAGCGGGGTGGCCGACGGGACCGCACGTTAAGTGAACGTGCGCGCAGTGCCTCTGTTCCTGCCGCCAATGAAATAAGCGGCGGGAGCCGAGAGTGGTTAAAACCGCTCTGCCGAACGCGCAAAGCCAGCCGCGAGAAGTGCGGAGGGTATCCGGATGCGATCATGCCTCGGCTAGGACATTGCGGCTGTCCTTTTCCCGCGCCCCAGCTGAAGCCCGAATGCGCACGGGAATCGACTTGTAGGCGGGCGTGCCGCTGCGGATGTCGTAGTGGCCGAGATCGACGAGGTTGTTGGCCTCGGGATAATAAGCAGCAGCCGATCCCTTGGCGATTTCGAACGCCACTGCCGTCAGCTTTTGAAGAACTCGAGCTGGCCCCGGATCATCGGGCAACTTGATGACCTCGACGTCGACGACATCGCCATGGGCCAGCCCGCGGGATGCAAGGTCTGCCTGGTTCAGGAAGATCACATCTCTACGTCCGGTGATACCGCGATAGCGGTCATTGAAGCCGTAGATCGTCGTATTGTATTGGTCGTGGCTTCTGATGGTCGCAAGCAGCAGAGCGCCCGGCTCTTTCGCGCGCGGGTCGCCGTCCAGCCCATTGAATACGATGAAGTTGGCCTTCTTCGAGGGCGTGTCCCAAATGCGGTGGGCAGCGGGAATGTAAAGATGGAAGCCGCCCTCGTTGCGGATCCGCTCGTTGAAGTTTTCGAATGCGGGAAAAACCTTTTCGATGGCATCCCGAATTCGGTCGTAATCGGCGATGTACCCATCCCAGCCGACCTTCGTGTCTGGGAGGGTCGCCTTCGCAAGTCCCGCAACAATCGCGGCTTCCGACTTCAGATCGGTTGAGACAGGCGTCAGCCGCCCTGCCGATGCATGAACATAAGAGACAGAGTCTTCCACGGTGACGGACTGCGGACCCGTAGCCTGCTCATCGAGCTCGGTGCGGCCGAGGCACGGCAGGATGAACGAGTTCTTCGCGACCAAGAGCTGCGAGCGGTTCAGCTTGGTGGCGATGTGCACAGCGAGATCAAGATTGCGTGCGCCCTTGAAGGCGGCGTCCCTGTCGGACATCGCGACCGCCAAGTTGCCACCCATGGAAACGAGCGCGCGCGAGCGGCCGTCGATCATCGCTTGGATGGCCTCGATTGCGCCGTGGCCAGGCTCGCTCGGAGGACGAAAGCCGAACGTGCGCTCGATGTTCTGCAGCAAAGTGGGGCTCGGCTTTTCCGTGATGCCGACGGTTCGATCGCCTTGGACGTTCGAATGACCGCGCAGGGGACAGATACCGGCTCCTGGTATTCCGATGTTGCCACGAATGAGCGCGAGATTGGCGATCTGCTGGACGATTGCCGTGCCGTGGCGGTGCTGCGTCACGCCCATTCCGTAGCAGAAAATCACACGGTTCGCCGATGCGTAGCGCCTCGCCGTGTCCTCAATGTCTGCGCGCGAGATGCCTGAGCACCGCTCGATATCTTCCCACGACGTCGCCTCAATATCTGCGATCAGCTTCGGGAGTCCCTGCGTGTGCTCCTCAATGAATGAGCGATCGAGGATGCTCGCCTGACCATTGGCTTGCCGCTCGGCATCGAGAGCGAACAGCGCCTTCATGATACCCTTCAGCATGGCGGCGTCGCCCCCCACCTTCACCTGATGGTAGATGGTTGCGATCTGCGTCGAATGCAGCGTCAGCATTTCGACGGGGGATTGCGGCGATGTAAATCGCTCGAGGCCGCGTTCCCGCAGCGGATTGATGACGATGATCGTGCCACCACGCTTGGCGACTGCACGTAGCGTGCTGAGCATTCGCGGGTGGTTTGTGCCCGGGTTGTGGCCGATGCAAAAGACCATATCCGCGCCGTCGAAGTCCTCGAGCGTCACGGTGCCTTTGCCGACGCCGATAGATTCCGGCAGCCCGATGCTCGTTGCCTCGTGGCACATGTTCGAGCAGTCGGGAAAATTGTTCGTTCCGAACTCGCGAACGAAGAGCTGATAGAGAAAGGCTGCTTCATTCGACGTGCGGCCGGAGGTGTAGAACTCGGCCATGTTCGGATCGGGTAAAGCGCGGAGCAGCTCGCCGATGCGTTGGAACGCGTCCTCCCACGATATCGGCCGGTAGCGGTCCACCGCGGCGTCGTAAACCATCGGGTGCGTCAGGCGACCGGAATCTTCCAGGGCGTAATCCGTCCATTCCCAGAGTTCCGAGACGGTGTGAGCTTCGAAGAACTCGGGGCCGGTGCGTTTGCGTGTTGCTTCCCAAGCGACGGCCTTCGCTCCGTTTTCGCAGAACTCGAAGGAGGACGCGTCACGAGGATCTGGCCACGCGCATCCCGGACAGTCGAACCCACGTGCCTGGTTCACCCGACTCAGCGCAGTCGTTTCACGGCTCAGCGCCATTTGCGCCCGCAATGCTTTGGCGACCGACTGCAGTGCGCCCCACCCGCCAGCCGGACCACCATAGACGCCGACGCCCGGAACTTCCCGTTTACTCATTCTGCTCGCTCACCGATTGGACCTAGGTAACTGGCGAACTGAACCCTTCAGATACAGTTCCTTACGTGCGGCCGGATGTGGCGGGAGGAATACTTGCGCGAACAGGATGAATTGGAGTGGTGGAAAAGGCGGCGGTGCCGGCTGAGGCTCTGTGCTTCTGAGCCGCGCGAACCCGGCGCCATAGCGCGCTTCTTCTTTCAGGGCTATCGGCCGCGGAATGCGGTCTTCGATACTTCCGATTCCTTATCCACGTGCAGGTAGACCGGGTCAAATTCTGAAAGGCGAACAAGAGCCTTCCAATTGAATATCGTCAGCTTGCCACTTCGCAGATCCAGCAGACCGTCTTTGCGGAGCCTCTGGAGAGCGCGATTGATCGAGATGTGGGAAATCCCAAGCGTTTGCCCAAGTTGGATCTGATTTAGCGGGAGGCTGCAGGAGTCGCCATCGGCGAGACCTGCGTGGCGCGCGCGAAAATATTGCTCGCAGCAGAAGTGAGCGAGGCGAGAGGCAGGATCTCTGGAGCTGTTGTTCGTGATCATCTGCCGGAAGATTGCGGCGTCCACTAATGTCGTGCGCCATAATGCAAAGGTCACGCCAGGGCGCTTGAGAAACAGCTTTGTGAGGCTGTCATGCCGGAACAAAGCGATCTCTCCGGCATTCAACGCACACAGCGAGTGGTCCATCATATCGAGAAAGACAGACTGTATGTCTGGCATGTCACCCGCAATGTGGAAGGAGAGATACTGCCGGTCACCATTTTGCATGGTGTGATAACGGGCCATCATCCCGTCCAGAACCAACACGGCCTTACGGGGTCTGTCCCACTGGCAGACGACATCCTCTTCCGACGAGAGACTTCTCCTTTCAAAGGGGAGACTTCGTAGTGCCGCCTCGTCCGCTGAGGTCAGCGTCGCGTGTTCGCTTGCCTTCTTGAACAGCAAGTCATGGACGCTCTCTTTATTAGGTCGGGTGTTCTTCGGCATGATATCCGATAAACTACCCAAATTTCATTTTGCTCCATTATCATTTGATAAGACGTAGGCGTATTCAACATGCCTATATTCAGCGCAATCAGCCGGTAAATAGCCGGGCAGGCTGACTGAGGCTGCCGCTGCTTCCAAATTGTCTGCCGTGCTGATCCCGCCTTCGAAGGCGGGTCCTTATCGAGGACCGTTGCCTATATGCTCAGATTTTCGCACCAGCTCTGGAACCTGGGGCGGTCTGACGTGGCTGAGCGCCCAGCTGGAATGGCCGTTCTCGCGGACTTTCTGCTGGCCGGCGGTCTCGTCAGCGTGGCCTTCATCGTCCGGTGGCTCTTGGGTTTTGCTGGCGAGCGCGTTCTTGTTTTTGCCGTCTGCTTCCCCGCCGTTCTTGCCGCAACTCTTATTGCCGGATTCCGATGCGGCATTATGAGCCTATTCATATCTACCATTTTGTTTTCGTGGGCTTTCATTTCTCCCACCCGATCATTCGCTCTGATGTCTTTCGTCGACGTCCTCAATATTGCGCTTTATGTGGCCGTCGGCGCCGTCATCATCTGGATTGGCCACCTATATCGCCGGATGGTGGAGCGCCTGCGGGCCGCGAAGTCCAAGAATGAGCTGCTCATGCGCGAGCTCAGCCATCGCTCCAAGAACAGCTTGGCGGTGCTGTCGGCCATCATCTCGCAAAGCCTTCGTCATGATCCCGCTCAGGCGCGCAAGATCATCGGTCGCGTCGCCGCTTTGAAGCTGGGTGAGGAGCTCATGCTCGAAGCTGAGGTCGCTCCAATTGCGTTGCGCGACCTCCTTGCCCGTGAACTCACCGTCTATGAAGTGGATCGTCTGACGCTGGACGGCACGCAAATGGCCGTCCCTGGCGACCTTGCGAAAACCCTCAGTATGGTTGTCCACGAACTTGCGACCAACGCTCTAAAATATGGAGCGTGGTCCACCGATGTTGGCAGGGTCAGCATTACCTGGGGCGCCCACGGTCAAAGCTCGTACCTCCGCTGGGCGGAAGACGGCGGGCCCGCTCCCACTCCGCCCGAAAAGGTAGGCTTCGGCACATTTCTGATCGAGCGGCTCATTGCCGGTCACCATGGCCAGGCCAATATGGAGTGCCGGCCCTCCGGCATCATCTGGCACCTGACCTTCGCCAATCCTGCCGACCAGGATAGCATCGAGCCTGCGGCAAACACCGCACCCGTTACGGCGTAGCTAACCGCTGCTCAGGCGGGCAGCCGGGCCGGCACTCCGGAGCAGGAACCTGATCGCCTTTGCGGCCGTTTCTGCAATGGCTTCATCAGGTGATACATGCTCAGGACAATGCGAGAGCCGCCAAGGCTTCACGCACCAGATAGTACGCTTTCCCTTTTCACTGAGGGCTACACGTTCGCGTCCGACCGGCGCCGGCAGGTGGGCGCGGATGCTTTCTCCTGCCGCTTGATGCTTGAGAAGGCCGTTTGCATCGGCGGACCTGACGCCGTGGAACCTTTCTTCGATCCGAAGCTGTTCAAGCGCGAGGCCGTGTTGCCGCGGCGCATCCGGCGCACGCTGCTTGGAGACGGCGGTATTCACAGCCTGGATGGTGAGCCGCAAAGGTTGAGAAAGGCCATGTTCCTGCAAGCCCTGGGCCCGCACAGGATCACAGAATTCCGGGAAATATTTACACGTCACTGGGAAGCCGCTGTCTCGGATTGGACGCGCGATAAGAGTAAAGGAACCGTCTTTTTCGATGCGGTGCGTTCCATTCTCTGCGGCAGCAGTTGCGAGTTTGCAGGCGTTCCAACTTCCGAAGTCGACGCCGGTCTCTGCGACGACCTTTTTCAGATGGTCGACTCCTTCGCTGCGGTTGGCCCGCTTCACTGGCGCGGGCGCATGGCACGCTCACGCCGGGAGCGATGGGCTTCGCAGCTGATTCACGGGGTTCGCAGTAGGACGATACCGGCGCGGGAAAACTCTGCCTTACACATCGTTGCGGCCTACCGCGATGTAGACGGACGCCTTCTTCCAGACGATGTGGCAGGCGTTGAGCTGCTGAATTGCATCCGGCCCATCATGGCGGTCACCTATTTTGCCGAGCTTGCAGCCGCGGTGCTTATCATCAATCCCGTTTACCGGCCGGAGCTCGATGACGATGCATTTCTCGAGAGCTTCGTACACGAGTTGAGGCGCTACTGTCCCTTCACGCCCGTGCTCGGCGCTCGGCCGTGCCGCGACTTGGAGGGGAACGACTACATCATTCCGAAGGGCGTTCTCACGATTATCGACATCTATGGGATTCATTACGATGAGCGCATCTGGCGTGATCCGCACGCGTTCATCCCCGATCGCTTCATCGGGCAGGATGCGTTCCAATCCGCGATCCTCCAGCAGGGGGGCGGAGCGCATGCAAATGGTCACCGGTGCGCAGGCGAATGGATTACGGTGGAAACGCTTAAGCTGATCGTCGCTGGATTGGCCCGCCTTTCTTGGCGGAACAAAGGGGACGCTGGATCCCTGGCCTACGACCTCAGGAGAATACCCGCGCGGCTGAAAAATCCTGTGGTGCTGGAATTCGCCTGAACGCGATCTGCTTTCGCTTGCCCGGCTGCTGCGAAAGCGGCGCCACAGCTGCTTACATAGGTGAACCCGCTACGGAAAGAACGCAGGTGCTCATGCGTGATCGAAAATCGCTTCTGACGAGCCGCATCCTTTGGGGCGGCATAGCAGGTCTCCTCGCGTCCGCCGTCGCCGTCCGCTATCTGACGCACAGGGCGGAAGCGCGCTTCATGCCCGTGGGGCGCAAAGTCCATGTGGAAGGCCATGAACTCCAGGTCTTCGAGTGTGGCGAGGGTCCTCCGGTCCTCGTACTTCATGGCAATGGCGGGATGCTGCAGGATCTTCTCTCCAGCCAACTGCTAATGCGTTTGGCCGAGCGCCACCACGTCATTGCGCTTGATCGTCCAGGATTTGGTGCGACGCCGCGCGATGCCGAGACGACATGGACGCCGGAGTTAGAAGCTGACCAGATCGCCAAGCTTTTGGACACCCTGGGTATCGAACGGGCCGTCGTCGTTGCTCATTCCTGGGCGACGCTGGTCGCTTTAGCGCTGGCTCTTCAGCATCGGGAAAAGGTTTCAGGTCTCGTCCTGCTATCGGGCTTTTACTTTCCCGAGTTCAGGCTGGACGCCCTCTTGGCTGCACCAGCTGCGACACCGGTGCTTGGCCGCATAGTGACGAACACGGTGTGGCCGTTGATCGCGCGGCTCTCGGCGCCTCTGATCTTCCGGCGAATCTTTGCGCCGCGCCCGGTCTCAAAACGTTTTCTTCGGGCCTACCCCATTGAACTTGCCGCGCGCCCAAGCCAACTGAAAGCCGTCGCGGACGATACGTGGATGATGCAGCGAGCGGCGGCGCGGCTACAGCCACATTACACAGATGTCGATGTTCCTGTGCGTCTGATCGCAGGAGAAGATGACCGGATCGTAGCTACGGACAAGCACTCCCAGCGCCTGCACGAACTGCTGCCCAATAGCGAAATTTACGTCGTGCCGGACACGGGGCACATGGTGCATCACGCCGAGCCGGAGATCATTGCTCGCGCGGCTGCCGAGCTTCAGGACTTGGACAGTGAAGAGAATGCGACGGGCTACCTTCGCGCTTAGGGACACCGCGAGATTTTTGTGCCGGATATCCTAGCCGGCGCGCAGGCATCGGCTGATGGGGTGCGGGCCATGGCAGGTTTCTACCCGCGCCCATTTCTGTTTGAAATTCCCTCAGAGTAAAAAGGTTGGGTGCATGACTTCAAAATCGATCGTTATCGTCGATCCAAGTCGCACATCGGGCGTGGGCTTGAGAAACTGCCTGACGCGCGCGGGTGACACTGCGCACGTCTTCAGCAATTTTGCCTCCGCATTGAAGATGGTCGAGCGCAAGAAGGTCGACGCGGTGGTGGTCGACTTCGATACGGATCGGGAGACGATTACTTTCTGCGATGCTGTGCGCTCGCTCGGCGTCCAGGTGGTCTACTCGTCGGCGCCGGTTCAGCCGTCGATCTTGGCCGGGGGAGCGACCGAGCACGATGCGCGGACCATTTATAGGAGGCTCTTCGAATGAGGTTCGGATGTGCGTCCATCAATATCCGGTCAGTTCCAGGTATCCGCGGCCCTCGTGCGAGCCGGCAATACGCACCGGGCCTTCCCAGTAGGGAATGCTCGTTGCCATCCAGCTGTCTTTGTTTAAGGCAGCCGTTTGAATATCGAGGCCACGACTCTTGACTTCGATCTGCCAAGCCGTCGGGATCTTGCGATCGCGGATCACGCTGTCCGATAGCGGGCGCATTACAATAGCGCCCGGCTGAAGCGCTTTTGGTGTTCCGTCGGCTGAGATCCAGGTGCCGGCAGTAAACGGTTTGTCTTTTTCCGACCGCAGGCGAAATATCATCAGCTTCTCGCCGCTACTCAGGTGAAGCGAAAACCAGTCCCATCCCTTCTGATCCGCAGCCAGAGGCCGGCTGCTCCATTCACGGTCCATCCAGGCTTGTCCGGCGACGCGAACCGGCCGGCCATGAATCGTAAGAAGGCCCTCGGCAGTGAAGAATGGCTGGCTGTAGTAGTAGGACGCCTGTCCACGGTCGGACTTGACGCTGAACCCCTGTTCGCCGTGCTCAACGAGTGGCCGGTCTACTGCGAGGTTGAGTTCGTAGCTGAAGTTTGCCCCGCTGGCTGAGACTTTAGAGCGAGAAAGCCCACCGCTCGCAGCTATATCGGTGCTTACGAAGCTCCAATTATCGATCCAGGCGCGGAAGGGCGCTGCGGTGACCCCTGCCTGCCCGATGCCGCCGCGCGCGAGCGTCTCCGAAGCGAGATGCTCATCCGCACTCGTCACAGCTGCGTGCGCCATCCACACCTGCTGATTGTCCCATCCTTGCCGCTCGGAACCCGGCTCAATCGACTGCCTGAAGAGGGTCCACTGCACGCCGTAGGCATTGCCTGCGTCGTCGTTAAGATTGGCTGTCAGATACCACCACTCGATCCGGAAATCGGGATGGGCGCCCAAGTCAGCGGGGAACATGAGCTTTCTTCCGGGTACCACCTCGGCGAAGTTTCCGGCATCGCGCCCAAGTCCAGCAAAGCCTTCAGCGTGGGCGCCGAGGCCCGCAAAAGCCAATAGCAGCGCGGCGGCAATCGATTGTGAGGGCCTAACGTTCACTGGCGAAAATCCTGAGCAGGTCTGCGGGCGGCGTCCGGCCGAGACGAATGATCGGGATGATGGACGCGACGAAGGCTGTCACGAGCGCCAGAAGAAAGATCAGCAGCCATTGTCCCGGAAAAACGTGAAGCGGCAGCCGCCAGCCAAACGCCTGAACATTGACGACCGCCACCAAGCACCAAGCCAAGACAAGGCCGAGAGGAATTGCCATGAGAGCGGTCGCGGCCGCGAGAAACAGGATCCTCATCAGCTCCAGCTCGGACAATCGCCGTCGCGTGACGCCAATGGCCCATATTGGCGCGAGCTGCGCCAGACGGATATTTCCAAGCGTGAGCAGGCTGGCAAGCAACGCAATGCCCGAGACCATAAGGGTCAGCGTGTTGAGGGCTGCAGTCACAGCGAATGTCTTCTCGAATATCTCCGTCGAAAGAGATTTCAGTGTTGCCTGATCGAGGCTGCGCACGATGGCATTCCCGAATTCGGCGCGCATAGCAGCCAGCAGTGATGGCACGGCTTGTGGTTCCGCGCGTAAGCTATAGGCCGTCTGCGGCACCTCGGGCCAACGCGATGTGAGCGCATCGACGTTCACCCTAACTTGTCCTTTTGGATTGCCGTAATCGGGATAAATGCCGGCGACCTTCGGGCTCCAACTGCCGCTCGATGCCGGTATTTGCAGAGTGGATCCAAGCGGCAATTTCATGCGCCGGGCCAGCTGTTCGCTGACGAGCACGCCTTCTCCGCGACGTACATCGTCCCAAACGGCGCCGGTCGCTGAAAGCAGAGGAAAATGCTCGCGGTAGGTCGCATGATCTTTGAAGCCGAAGACCTCCACCGGCAGACCCGCAAGACGTGTTTCGGTTCTCCACGCCGGAAGTATCGCGCTTACCTCCGGCCGCTTCTCGAGCCACGCTTGAATCCGCCGAGCATCGGCAGTGTTTGCCGCTTCGAAGTAGACTTCGGCGACGAGGCGTTGATCGAGCCAAGCGGTGAACGTTTTGCGGAAGCCATCAACCATCGTGCCAACTCCGACGTTCGTCGCTAGAGCGATGAGCAGTGCCATCAATGCGAGTGATAGGCTGGATAGCTGCTGCCGGCTATCCGCCCAAAACCAGCCGGCCAGCGCGCCGTGCGCTCTGCGTTCTGCGGCTCTCAAAAAGCTGGCGAGCGCAAGAGGCAGTAAAAGCGCCGATCCAATCAGCACGCCAGCCATCATGACGAAGCCCGCCAGCAAGCTGTCGCCGAAGAAGAATGCGATGACCGCGATCAAGAGGCCGATGCATGCCATGAGAGCCTGGCGGCGCAGATATCTTTCTTGCGCCTCTCGGACCGCACACGCATGGGCGATGGACAAAACCGGCAGCCGATACGTCTTGTACAAGCCCGCAACAGTTGCGGCGAAGGTTCCAAGGAGCGCCATGCCGAGCCCTGATAGCCACCACTTGGCTTCAAGCGTGAGCTGTCCCGGGACGCGTGCTCCATAAAGCCCGCCGAGGCTTGCCGCCATATCCGGCAGCAAAGTCGCGGCGATCAGATAGCCGCCGATCATTCCGGCCGCACCGGCGACCAGCGCCAACGCCACAAGCTCGACGAGCATGACGGACACGACCGTGCGCGCCGACACGCCGACCGCTCGCATCGTTCGTATCATCGGCAGCCGTTGCTCGAACGCCAGCCCAAACGAGGCGTGGGCAATGAAGAGCCCCACGAGGAATGCGAGCAGTGCAAAGGCCGTGAGGTTCAGGTGGAAGCTATCCGTCAGGCGCGCGAGGTCGCCTTCGCTCTGAGGCTCGACAAGGCGAAGCTGCCCGCCTGTGATCTCAGAGAGGGACGGTGCACCGGCCGCCGGGTCTGCCGCCACGATCAGCCTTGAGAGCCGCTGCGGCTGGTTGAGAACGCGTTGTGCAACACCGATGTCGACGACGAGCGGCCCGGGCGGCGTTTCGGCAGACGGCGTGAGCGGCGGTAGCCGTTGCCCGCTTTCCGTTGCGGGCCTGTCGCCTTCGGCGAGCCCCAAGCGGCGGCGCGTTTCGTTTGAAACAAGCGTCTGAGATGGTGGCTTCAGAAAGCGTTCTATGCTGCCCGCATCCTTCACGCCGACGAGCCGGCTTTGGTGCGGCAGCGTCAAAGGTTCGATGCCGATCAGCTGAAAGGTCTGGCCGCCAATCCGAATGTTGCCTTCGAGGACCGGCGATACCTTCCAGCCCGCGAGCCGCAGCTTGACGTAAAGGTCTTGCGGAAAAAGGCTGTCGCGCGTGGGCAATAGGTTCTTCGTATCGC
This sequence comes from Hyphomicrobium sp., assembly GCF_035687085.1. GTDB lineage: Bacteria > Pseudomonadota > Alphaproteobacteria > Rhizobiales > Hyphomicrobiaceae > Hyphomicrobium_B. The sequence continues at coordinate 276,257 of NZ_DASRYS010000012.1, forward strand.
CTATACCCAATGCCGTTGTCGCACGCTCATAACTTCGGAGCGCCTGCTGGTTGAGCGCCTGCACGCCGCTCCAGAGCGCTGTCGCAACCGCGAGGCCGACTAAGAGCGTTGCCAAATTGGCCGGGTGACGGCGCCAATGGCTGATGAGCGTCAGAAATGGCCACAGCCAACGTTTCACGATGTTGCAAGCACTCCCGATGTCAGAGTGACTTGGCGGTCCAGTCTTTTTGCAAGCCGATGACTGTGCGTCGCCATGAGAAACGCGCAGCCTGTGGCATGAACGAGATCGAGGGCGAGGTTCAGCACCTCGTCGCCGGTCGCTTCATCGAGATTGCCTGTTGGTTCGTCCGCCAGCAAAAGGCGCGGGCGCGCGGCCAACGCGCCTCCGACAGCCACACGTTGCTGCTGGCCGCCCGAGAGCTGTTCGGGATAACGATCGGTGAGGCATTTCAGGCCTAGCCTCTCGACGAGCTCGTTCTGCCAAGCGGTATCGAAGCGGCCCGTGATGCGTGCATGAAACTCGAGGTTATCATGCACGGTCAGGCTCGGAATGAGGTTCAGCTGCTGGAAAACGATCCCGAGTTTTTCGCGGCGCAGTGCGGCACGCTTCGTCTCGGATAAGCCGGTCATCGATATTCCGTCGAGCCAGATCTCGCCAGCGTCGACCTCGTCGAGCGCGGCGATGAGGTGCAAAAGCGTACTCTTGCCGCTGCCAGATTCCCCCAGTAGCGCCAAGCTTGAGCCAGTTTCCAAAGTCAGATCAACACCTTTTAGGACTGCGAGCGCCCCCTGGGGTGTCACATACGATTTGTGCAAGCCACGAACGGTTAGCAGTGGTGTCTCACCTTGCAGTGGCAGCGCCGGGCCGTGCGACGGTGTATTGAGGTTCAACTGGTGCCCTTCTCCGACTGCTGCATGACATTAGCCGCCGATATCGCTGCTATTTCAGAGGCGCTTGCCGGGGTGAACCAGCGGCACATCAAAAAATATAGCAGGGCAAGTCATTGAATCCATGCAAAGACGCTTGGAAACTTCATCAAGATGCGGCGGACCGGTGGAACCACGCCGCACGTACACGCTTACAGGATTGGTTCAGGCAAGAGGTCGACCAATGGACACAGAAGCCACCCTCTTTCGCGCACGCGTCAACGAACTCGAAGACGCGCTATTTCAAGCGGACTTCTACGTAAGCCAAGCCATGGATTGTCAAGCCGAGCAAAGCCGGGAGGCGATCCTGCGCATCACGCGCGAAACCTTGAAAAAGGCGTTGGGCGGTGTGCCGCCGCAGAAGCTGATCGATCTTTGACGAGCGGCTTGGGCACTTCAAACGCGCCTTGACCGGTTGGGCAGGAGGGAAAGTCCCGCCCGGAGGGCCTTCTGCTTCCAACATCAGTTCAGTGTCAGTCGGGCGGATTTAGCGGTTCTGTCCCGTCTTTTCCGTCTTGGTCCAAGGCTTGTCTTTTGCTTCATCCTTGGCCTTGTCCGGGTCACCCGATGTGGGCTGCGGCCCAACCTGATCATGGCGTTCCGACTTTCCGGGAATGGGGTTGTAACCGCCGCGATTATGTTCGGGGGTCGGATGCTTTGATGGTTCTTTGGACATTTTATTGTTGCCTAGTGTTTCGAGACGGGTGCTCCAGCCTCGCGACCTCTCTGGCGATGCCCAGATAGAGCGCAACCCCAAGCACGAGAGGAGCCAGCACGCTCAGCGTCAGCATGATTGGTGCACCCATCTGATGACCTCGCGTTTCGATGTAAGGGACGAACGTCCCGCTGGGGCAGCGGTTCCTGATTTGGCGAGGCCTGAGCTTGATCCTCCCGCAGTCTCCCTGGCCGCGCGTTGTGATCTCTCGCCGCCCTACGTCGCAGGCGTCATCCGGCAGCGTTACGTTCGATGCCTAGCCGGCAGAAGGAACCCGAGCCGATGAGTGACCGTTCTTGATCGCCACAACAGGAAGCTCACCATGCCGGAACTCACATTGCCCGCCGATTACATCGGACAGCTGATCGTTAGAATGCGTGCCATCCAAGGCCGCGAAGCTGAAACCGATGCCGACAGCGGATCGAACGCTACTGATGACCAGGCGATCGACATGCTGCAGGAAACGCCCGGGGATCTGACGCGCACAGCGATACGCCAGGAGATCCGTGGGCTATCGCCTGAAGAGCAGTCTGAGCTGGTCGCGCTGTTATTGACGGGCCGCGGAGACGCCGAGCCGGAAGAATGGCAGACCACAAAAGAGACGGCGGTAGAAAGCACAGGGATGCCCGTCGACCAATATCTCTTGAGTGAGCCGCTCGTCGCCGATTTATGGGCGGAGGGTCTGGAGAGACTTGGTTTCGACGTCCCGCTAGGAGATCCGGCGCCGCCTCTGCCGCCAATATAATTTCAAACGGATTTCTTTTATCGAAAAAATGGCGGCTGCACGTCAGCAGCCGCCATTAGGATTTTTCAAGATAGTCAGGCTGGGGCCCTGCTTCGGTCGAGCAATCGAACAGAGCTCGCCTGCGGGCCCATTGGGCCTTCGTCCGTGGCGCGCGTCACCTGCACCATCGTGCCGACCTTGAGTTCCTGAAATTCGCCGCCAACGACGGCGTTGCTTGTGAAGTAAAGCTCGGGCGAGTTATCGACTTCGATGAACCCGTAATTCTGATCAGGAAAGATTCGAACGACCATTCCACTTTGACCATCGGCAGCATGTGCCGTCACCTCACGGCTGCGCATGTTCGAAATCTTGTCGAGTTGGCGCTCGACGGCCTCGAACGCATTGTTCAAAGCGGCCGTATGATCTTCCTTTGCCTCGCGCCGTTCTTCTTCGTCCTTGCCGATAATGGGGTGAGGACGTCCCGGAACATCCGCTTCAACCGAAATAGCGATTGGGACCTTCGCCGACTCCGATTTCCTGTGCGGCACCTCAACGACAACGCGGCATCCAGTCAGACGCGGATAAAGTTTTTCGAGCTTGCCTACCCGCTCGACGATCAGCGCCTCGAGCGCCGGGGAGGTCGCCATACCCCTGAAGGTGATTTGAAGTTGCCGTTCCATTGTCCAACGCCATCAATCTGTTACGCAGGCTGTTCTGCCACCTGCTTTTCTAACCCTCCGGCTTGTTGTGTGTTCCGCTTGGCGAATGATGCGTAATGCGTCGCAAATCCTTTCAATCGATGCGCGGCGATTTATCGATGCCAGGCACCAGACCCGGAACGATCTTCTTGGCGGCGGGGGTTGGACCCAGTTGCTCGGGCGCGAGCGCTTCAGAAGCGGGCCGACCCTGCAGTTCTGATCCGAGGCAGTTCGGCCGCGACATAGGTGGATCGAAGAACTGGCTGAGGTTACCAAGGCGCGCTTTGGTCATATCGAACCAGCTCTGATGTTCGGCTGCGCCCGGCGGATCAACGGTCACCGTGGCGGTCATACCCGAGACAAGCGGCACGCCGGCCGGCACATTGTCGATCGCGATCCGCACGGGAATGCGCTGAGCAAGCCGCACCCAAGTGTAAATCGGATCGACACTCGGCAGACCCTGCGTGCCGCCGGCTGCGTTAGAAACGCTGATACCGCGTGTGATCGTCTCAACGTGGCCCGTGATGGGCTGAGGATAGCTCATCAGCTTCGCTTCGACACGATCTCCGAGGCAGACCTGCGATAGCTTTGTTTCTTCGAAGTAGCCGTCGATCCAGAAGCTGTCGGAATCTGCAACCGATACGTTGCTCGATCCCGTCACTGCGAAATCGCCGACGCGCAGAAGCAGGTTCGTCACGTAGCCGTTCACTGGACTTGTTACGCGCGTTCTCTTCAGATTGAGCTTGGCAAGCGCGAGCTGCTGTGTTGCGGAGTCGTAGGCGGCCTTTGCCTGTGCGGCACTGCCAGCAAAAACCTGCTGCTCTTCCGGCGTCGTCGCATCGGCTGACAGCTCTGCTCTACGCGTGGATTGTGCCTGCTTGACCTGCAAGTCCGCCGCTCGCTGGTCGACTTCCGCCTGTGCATTGCGGACGGCAACCTCAAAGTCGAACGGATCAATGACGTAGAGCAAATCGCCCCTGTGGACGAATTGATTGTCGGAAACCGGCAGCTCGATGATTTGGCCGGATACCTGCGGTGCAATGTTCGCGACCTGCACGCGCACAGCACCGTTTCGCGTCCAGGGCGATTGCACGTAGTATTGCCACGTCATTGCTGCGAGCACCAATGCGATGCCTGCAACGGCTAGCGTCGCGAGTATTTTTCCGGCGGTTAGAAAACGGGATCTCCACGTCAGCGCCGCCGCAACCGGCATCCATGACAACTTGCGGCGAGGGCTTGCATTCTTGTTTGCGGGGGCGGCCCGCAATTGCGTTTCCGCCCGGTCGATAAGAGCAGATTCCATCGTAACCTCCCTACATGCTTAAAGTTAGAAGACTGAAAATTGCGATGCAGAGGCTGAATTCTGCGATTGCCGGGCTCGCAAATAGTCGTGCGAAACCGATGCGGCGCAGGATGGGCCTCAAGACGAGCATGATCACGACCGTCATCACGACAGACGAAACGACCGGGGCTAGCATGACGCCGCCAATGACAAGTTCGTTGAAGACTGGTGTCATGGGGCGTCCTCCTTTTTGGGAGCCGCCAGAGCGAGAAGTTCACCCGCCGCGGCAAGAGCTGCGACTGCGTCATCAATTGATCGGCTGTTGTCAGTTGCAGACGAAATGATTGCATCGGATACGGCGAGGATCGCCTGCCCATCGCCTTCGGCAACAGCAAAGGCTGCTCTTTCACGAAGGTCGCCACTCAAGTCCTCTGGCAACATCTCCAAGGCGGCTGCGGCCAGCCGCAGAGCCGCGGCACCATCAAAGTAGCCCAATGCCTTCTTGATAAGCGGCGCTTCTTCTCCGGCGGCGGCAACGATCTGGCTCATGCGCACGGCTTCGCGGAACATCGCATCGTGGCGGCCGTGCTGGCCGTGCTTGGCAAGCACCGCCGGCACCGCATCCTGACGGGCTTCGGTCAAGAGGATCTTCAACTTTTGCTCGTCGGATAGCGGCGGCAGGAAAAGCTGACAGATGAAGAGCAGAACTGCCGCGGTGCCTAGGAATACGCAGGCGAAGAGGAATGATTGCGGGTTGTAGGCCTGCGGGTTGCTCGGCGAAAAGACAGCGATTGTGAAGACCAATAGGGCACGTCCCAAAGACACGGACGCCGGATTGGGAATGCTCATGATCAGGGCGCAAAGGACCGTGAACGGCAGCAAGCCGATCGCAAGCAGCGGAAAATCCGTTACGCCATCGAGCACTACGAATTCGAGGATGCCGGCGAAAAGACAGCCGACAGGAACGGCGACGAAAGCAAGGACGGTGGCCGCGTTCTGATTTGGCGACATGGCGGAGAGCCCAATCAGGATCCCGACGAATGCCAGCGCAACGCTCGTCGACGGCCATCCCAATATGGCAAGTGCGACGGCGCCCAGAACGAAATAGACGCTAGCCCTCACAGCATTCGCTAAGGCGATCCGACGCGAACGATACAACGGCGCGCGGTGCGGATCGCGCGGGGCGGTGCCGTCCCGCAGGGCTTCGATGCTGGCCTCGACATCACGGCCGCTCTGGCGCAGCTCGGAAGACAGCCAATCCAAAGCAAGGCTGGATACACGGGATGCCGAGTTCGGCGAGCCCGTCAAAGCCGCGAGGCTGCGGCTTGCCTGCAGCTCGGCCACCAGATCGACCATCGCCGTCCGGGCGGCTGCGCCTCGGGCAGGTCCAATGCTGGTCTCGGTAGAGAGGCTCGAAATCTCAGGGCGGAGCGCCGTGATATCCCGCAAGAGCGCCACGGCCGCCTCTGGCGAAATGCTGACGCCGCGGAGCGCAGAGCCTGCGAGCGCCGCCACCTTAGCCTGCAGCGCTTGGAGACGCGCAGCTATCTCGGGGAAGTAGTCTGGCGCAAAGAGGATGTCGTTGACGAACATCACCGACAGGATGCCGATCAGGATTCCGGCGCCTCGCTCATGCGCGAGGTCGAAAACGGTTTGCGGCGTGTCCAGCGGCTCGATGGCAACGAGGCAGACCGTGATGATGCCAAGCACGGCGGCGTAGCTTCGGAAGCCGTCGAGCAGCGAAGACGCATAGACACAGATGCCGATCCAAGCCGCGAGCACCGCAATCAATAGCCATCCGGTCTGGGCGAAGAGACCGACGATCACGATCGAGGCTATCAGCCCGACAATCGTCGCAAGCACGCGGTAAGCTGCCTTCTCCAGTCCCTGGCCGCGCCACGGAAAGGCGAGGACTGCAACCGTGAGCGCTGCTGTCGACGGCGATTCCAATTGCAGCCAGAATGCAACGTAGAGAGCGAGGACCATCGAGGCCCACGTCCGTATTGCGAATGCCCAGGCTGCAAGTGGAAAGCCCGCAAATGCGATCGGCAAGCGATTGGCGGCGGCGGTCATAGCGGCCTCTCCCGGGTTCCGGATGATTGCTGCAAGAGGGCGCCACTGCGCGCGGCGCCCCGAAGGGGATCAACCCGGCGGTGAAATGGGATTGCCACGGGGCACGATGAGTGGATCGACCGGGATCAGCGGAAATTCCGGCAATGCGCTGCCGCTGACGCCGAAGGCTGCTTCAAGAACTTCGCGCGAATAGCAGCTCGGGAGCGTCTGGAACCCGACATCACCCGGAGTCGGCTGATCGAAGAAGATCAGGAGGTGCAGCGTATCGCTGCCCAGATTTTCAATGTGATGCGGGTAGGCGGGCGGAATGAAGTACGTGTCGCCTTCAGAAATCTCGAAGGTCTCAGTACTTCCTCCAGGACTCAGAATGGTGATGCGGCCGCGGCCACCTGCAATGTAGCCCATCTCAGCGGTTTCCGGGTGCCAATGGGGCTCGCGCATTCCCACGTCGGTAATGCGGACCGAGAACATCGAGACGTTCTTAAGCGCTGGCCACAGCTCCTTCTTGGCCGTATGGGCGGAGCCGGCTTCGCCGGTGATTTGCGCCGGCGTTGCCTCAAGGTTGTAGTGCAACGGATCGGGATGGCGCGCCTGCTCTTCGATGACCGTCTTGGTTGAGCGGCTGCCGATATAGGTGTCCTTCGTCGAGCGCTTGAACTGGCTGAAGGCCTCGGTCTTCAGATTGTAGGTATTGGCAAGAACCGAATCCGTCATCGCGCCGAACGAACCGGAAATGCCGAAATCCTCCGGCTTCTCGTGAGAGAATGCGAGGATGAATTCCGCCTCGTCGCTGCCAATGTTCTCGATGTGATGCAGAGCACCGCTCGGCACGAAAAACATCTCGCCCGGCGAAACCGTGAAGCTGTGACGGACGCTGTGGCTATCGGCGATCGTCATCAGCGCGTTGCCGCGAAGGCAGTAGCCGAGTTCCTGGGCGTTCGCGTGCCAGTGCGGTTCCCGGACGCCCAATGGCGACAGGAGCAAACGCCGAATTGAAAGGCGCTTCATGACGGGCAGGACCGACGCGTCCACGCTCGCAATCGAACCGTTTTCACTCTCGAACTTAGGGCGTTGTGCGGCCAGCGATTTTACGCTGCCGCTCGTTTTATCAGTTGCAAGCATGGTAGCATCCTCATTGAGCTGACATGGCGCGAAGCTAGAAGAGCTCGGCGCCTCTCGAAATCGCTCATGCGGATTGCCGGATCATACCTTCGTCTACATCCAGGCGCGCGACGACTCGGCCCGCGTAAATCATTGTTTTACAGCACGCCGGCTGACATTCGTCCGCCGACGGCCTCTCGGCCGCTGCACTGACAATCGAACGCTTTCGGCTATAGCAAAACTTCCTATTGGCTTTTAACCTTGCTGAGCCGGTGCCGTTTCGCGCCTCGCCCGTTCATGGCCTTATGGACGGGCCCTTCCACCACATGTGCAAGTTCCTCATAGCCGAGCTGCTCAATGAAAGACTGGTTCAGCTACGCTCCAAAACCGGACGTCAGCGTATCGGACTCTCCGCGCTTGATGACCATTGCGGCGCTTTTGATCGCTGCCGGCATCTTTGTGGTCGATATCTACACGCCGCTGGGAATTGCGGCCGCGGCTCTCTACTCGGTCGTCGTGGTTTTGGCTGCACGGCTAACCGAACGCCAAGGGCTACTTGCCATTGGTTTCGGATGCATGGCGCTGACGGTTCTGGCCTACGCTATTCAGCACGGTTCTCAACACGAGCTTGGGCCGCTCATGCGGTGCGTCGGCAGCCTTTGCGCAATCCTGCTGACGACGCTTATTGCGTTAAAAACACAAGAGGCTGCGAAGACCTCGCGTGAACAGGCCGGCCTGCTTGAATTGACACATGACGGCGTGTTCGTTCGCAAGATCGATGATTGCATCACTTTCTGGAACTTCGGCGCGACGCAGCTCTATGGCTGGACGAAGGAAGACGCGCTCGGGCAGGCTTCTGAAAACCTGTTGCACACTATCTATCCCATTCCTCTGGCTGACCTGACGGCTGAGCTTTACCGCACCGGCCGCTGGGAAGGCGAAATCGTCCGCACGCATAAGGACGGACACCAGATCGAAATCTCGAGCCGTTGGTCGCTGCAGCGGGACAACAAGTCCAGGCCGGTGGCGATTCTCGAAACCAATAACGATATTTCAGAACGCAAGCGAATTGAGGAAGAGCGCCGGCAGCAGGAACTCGAGCTGCGGTTGTTCATCGATACCATTCCGACATTGGGATGGATATGCCGGCCGGATGGGTCTGCGGAATATCTCAATAAGCGCTGGCTGGATTACACGGGCCTTGCGCTGGCCGATGCACAGGGCTGGAGCTGGAAATGCGTATTTCACCCGGACGATCTCGAGCGCATGCTGGAGCACTATCAGCAGTGCCTGCAGACCGGCGAGCTGTTCGAAGACGAAGCACGGATGCGCCGGTTTGACGGCGTGTATCGTTGGATGCTTTTTCGCGCTCAGGCGAGACGCGACGCTCAAGGTCAAATCATCAAGTGGTACGGCACGAATACAGACATTGAAGAGCTAAAGAGTGCAGAACTTGCTGTCTTGCGCAGCCAAGCCTATCTCGATGACGCGCAGCGCCTAAGTCATACGGGAAGCTTCGCCTGGAAGCCCACGACAAACGAAATGATCTGGTCGAAAGAGGCCTATCAAATCCTCGGGGTTGATCTTAGCGCGGCGCCAACGATCGGACTGATGTTCGACCAGGTGCACGAAGATGACCGCGAATTCGTCAAGCAGCAGATCAAGCGTGCCGTCAACGGGGAGCGGGAATTTGACTTTGAGACGAGGCTGCTCACGTCTCATGACAAAGCTTTGCGCCATCTTCACATCCGTGCCTGTCGCGTGGCGTATGGATCCGGCGAAGAGGAAATCGTCGGAGCGCTGATGGATGTCACGGGCACGCGTCACGCCCAGGCGGCGCTGCAATCAGCTCAAGCCGACCTTGCTCATGCTGCGCGCGTCGCCACATTAGGTGAGATCAGTGCGTCGATCGCGCATGAGGTGAACCAGCCGCTGGCCGCCATCGTCACGCTGGGTCAGGCCGGGCAGCGCTGGTTGAAACGCGAAAAGCCCGACATGGAAGAAGCTCTCTCCAGTCTGTCGGGCATTGTCAGCGAGGCTAATCGGGCGGCTGAGGTCATCCAGCGAGTCCGTCAGTTCGCGAAGAAGGCGAAGCCCGACGTCGTCAAGCTCGATATCAATGAACTCGTGCGGGATGTCGCCCGCCTCGTCAGGCATGAGGCCCTGACCAACCACGTCACGCTGCGGATGGTGCTTGGAGAAGGCATACCCATGGTGACGGGCGATCGAATTCAGCTGCAGCAGGTCATCGTCAATCTGATGATGAACGGGTTGCAGGCCATGGCGAAGACACACGAGCGGCCTCGCATTTTAACTGCACAGACCGCCTCTCAATCGGGAACGGTTCTGGTTGTTGTAGAGGATTGCGGCTGCGGCATCGGATCGAAGCCAGCGGAAGAGCTATTTACCGCCTTTTACACGACCAAAGAAAACGGCATGGGCATGGGCCTGTCCATATGCCGCTCGATCATCGAAGCTCACGGCGGCCGCATCTGGGCCGCACCGAATGCGGGACATGGGATGTCATTCCAATTCACCGTTCCCGTGGATGACCAAGCCTCTTCAGAGGCCACCGCCTGTTCGCCAGCATCGACCTGATGGCAGATACTTCAGCGAGCATCTAATCATAATTCACCTGCGTCGCCGTCAGATGGCGCCGCACACCTTCGTATAACTCTGCGCAACCTTCGTCTTGCGCGGTCATCCTTTCGTGGCCTTCGCGCGTTCGCACGTACAATACGACATCGGACTTTGGCGGACTATTAATTGTCTCGTCGCTGGCCCAAGCGGTCTCAAGGTGAGCTGCAGGTGCCCAGAACGATGCAACCTTGAGGAGACCGAAGCCATGTCACTGAACAAGATTTTTTCCCTCGCAGTCGTCTCGACCGTTATGGCGCTTTCCGTTCTGCCGGCACGAGCCGAGTCCGTTCCCAACCTTGAACGCGATCAGATCGACAACTCTCAGGCAACGAACGTGGATGCCGGCGCATCTCGCGGCGCTGATGAATCCGTCGTCGAGATGGAGCGCGATCAGTTCAGCAACTCTGCCAAGCCGGACGTCGACGCCGGTGCTTCCAAGGGGAAGGACCCTTCGATCGTTGACCAGGAACGCGATCAGATCCCTCACTAAGTCTGCAAAGCAAATACCGCATTTTTGAGGGCCGGCTTCGGTTGAAGACCGGCCTTCAACAAAAGTTGCGTATCGCATGGGGAGCATTCCAGTGGCTTTCGCACTTCTCATTTCGCAGAACCTCCCTCACGCTGCCGAAGCGGCCGACGACTTCATCGCTCGCCGCGAGAAAATCCTACAAGAAAGCTCCAAGCAGCCAACAGCGCGCGTTGCGGCTTTTCTTGAAGTTCTGTCTCGCCGCAATGCCGACGAAGGTCGCGACCCATATCTGATCGACGATGACTTGAACTCTCCCTACATCATCGACCTTCTCGGTCTCAGCCGTCAGCAGCTCACAGACAGCTTGCACGAGCTTGAAGAACGGAAGCTTTTGCGCATCACGCCAGACGGAAACTTGCGTCTCGCTCCCGATCTTTTCCCGAAATCGCGCGAGCGCTAATTCTTCGCAACATGATGCAGAACGGCCGGAGACCTCGCCCGGACGCTGTCGTTCGACGTTCGCGTTGCTCGAATAGAGATTAGCTTCGGCCCTCGCCTATCATCGCGCATCTTTGATGAGTAGCGTCTCTGGCAGCGCTCTTCACGACAAGACCGCAGACCGTTTTACCGGTGGGCCCGGTGCAAAGCCTTGTCGACGCACTCCACCATGAGGTTGCTGTCGAACGGCTTCCTCAGGTATGCGACGGCACCCGCCGAATCGACCTGACGATGAATCCTTTCATCGGGAAAAGCGGTCATGAAAATGATCGGAACTTCACTTCCCAGTTCCAGGAGCCGCGACTGCAATTCGGGACCTGTCATCCCGGGCATCTGGACGTCGGAGATCAAGCACGATGTGTCGTGCAGATGGGGAGACCGCAAGAACTCTTCAGCCGAGCCAAACGTGCTCGTGACGAAACCGCAGGCTCTGAGAAGGCTGGCGGTCGCACGACGAACGGACTCGTCGTCATCGACAATGCTAATTCTCAGATCCTGAGGCACGGACTGCCCTTTCAGAAGCGGACGCGAACCAACCGCGCCACCTCCAGAAGGTAGGAATTTCGCGGGTAAAAGTGAACTATACACTCGTGTTAGCTCTGAGGACTTTTTGCCTCGACGCCCAGTTTCTCTGCAGCACGCACGAGATCCGCGACAGAGCGTACGCCCATCTTCCGCATAACTTGGCCGCGGTGAATTTTGACCGTTATTTCGCTGAGCTGCAGTTCGCCGGCGATCTGCTTATTCATCAGTCCCTTCGTCACATACGCCATCACTTCTTTTTCACGCGGCGTGAGGCTTTGGTACTGCGCTATCAGATTGGCTACGTTACGTTTCGCCTCCAATTGCTTGCGCGCGGTTTCCAGCGCACTGAAGACTGCGTCCAGCATGTCCTGGTCGCGAAACGGCTTTGAGAGGAAATCGATCGCCCCGGCCTTCATAGCCCGCACCGACATGGGAACATCGCCGTGACCCGTCATGAAAATGATCGGCATTGCGATGTCTGTTTTCGCGAGCTGCGCCTGGAAGTCGAGGCCGCTGACGCCAGGCAGCCGAATATCGAGAACAAGGCAGCTAGGAGAGTCGGTCCTCTTCTTTGCCAGGAACTCCGGCGCCGAGCCAAACAGCTCAACGTGCAGCCCGACTGACCTGAAGAGACTGCTCAGTGCATCGCGTAGGGCCACGTCGTCGTCTACGACATAGACGATCGATTGCGGTGCTGATGAGTTCCCGGAGGCGGTCTTCGTCTTCGTACCCTCGCGCATGATGATCGACCTCATGTTACACAGCTCGATCCTTATGCCGCCAGCCGGCATAGATCGCACCGCGCTCGACTCTTTCCTCCTAAAATTACGGGATTTATGCCGAGCTGTCTCCTCGCCCCAGAAAGGCATCGTGATTTAGCTCGTTTTTGATGAATGACCCACCCAGCCTTTCGGCTGCATATCTATACCTAGGTATAGTTTCAGCCTGCTGATTTATAGAAGCGGCCCAACATTCAAATAATCCATGGCCATCAAGGCCTAAAGGCTATGAGCAAGCACCGCAGTCCCGCGTCAACAGCAACGGCAGCAGAGGGTCCGCGCGCCTCTTATCGAGGAAAGAGGACTGCAATTGCCACGGCCAATGTGACGATGCTCGATAGCGTGCTTGCGATGACAATCGATCCGGTTGCATTGGGGTCGACGCGGTAGTTTACGGCGAAGAGGATGCCGAAGAATCCTGAAGGCAGCGCGGCGAGCAGAATGGCGACTTTGGCATTCTCCGGCGAAATCGGCAGGACGCTGACGATCAGAAGCGTCAGAAGCGGGCGTACAATGTTGCCTGCGATGGTCGCCGCCGCGATTGCTCCATTCAGCCGAAACGGCTGAGCGGACAAGACGAGGCCGGTTAAGAAGAGCGCAACACCAGGCGCGGTCTGGCCAATCAGGAGGAGACATGCTTCGACGATGGAGCTCATCTTCAATCCACAGAGCCCGAGCAAGATGCCGAAGGCAGGTGCCAACACCACCGGCTTAGTGAGAGCGTGCCGGAGGGCCTTTAAAACGCGAGATTGCGTTCGCTCCGAAGACACCGCTTTCTTGGGATCGTTGAACTCGACCAGAATGAGTGAGAGAGGATTGATAATGATGGAGCCCGCCGCCAAAACAGTCGCGACGGGGATGGTTCCCGCCGGCCCGATCACATCCGTCAGGATCGGCAATCCCACTCCTGCGAGATTGGGGAAGGCAATCGTCAGAGCCTGGAGCGCTACGTCGGGCTTGCTCGCCTTTGGGGAGCGCGTCTGAATAAAATACCACGCCAAGAATATCGCCAGCATGACGACGCTGGAAATCGCGAAGAGCGGAGCCTGCGCCAGAATCTGACTGCGCGGCGCCGATGCTGTCGCAGCGAAAAGAGACGCGGGAAGCGCGTAACTCATCACCAGTGCATTGAGGCCGTCGACATGGTGGTTTTCGACGAAGCGCAATCGTCCGCCGCCATAGCCTAGCGCCATCACGAAGAATACGGGCGCAAGCGCCAAGAGTATCGTGTGTGCCATTGACGTGCTCCGCTTTCGCATGCCGCAAGGAGAGGCGCGTGGCGAATTGATCCGCCGCGCCTAATGATGTTTCGATTGTCTAGGGACTTAGAGATCGCAGTCAGGCTCGGCAGCTCCCGTTTTCAGGAGCTGCCCAGCTGGCTTATTCTCCAACTTTCCGCGCTGCGTTCGCGATTACGGCAGCCACTTCTTTGGGATGCGACTCGTATACCGAGTGGCTTGCGCCCTTAATTTCGATCGTCTGGCTTTTGGCGCGGGCGTAGTACCAACGCTCGAGATCGGGATTGATGATCTGATCATTCCCGGCGACGATCCCCCAACTGGGTTTCGTCTTCCATGCAGCTTGAGTGAGCGGCGTGCTGAACACACTTGCCGCCGCCAAAACCTGCGATTTAGCCTCGAATTCGGCCTGTGCACGCGGCAAATCCGGTGCGAACAGCTTCGGCAGTTGCGAAGGCTCGAGATAGGTGAAGCCATCGGGCGTCTTCTGGATTGCGCCCGGCGTTTTGGCCAGAACGCTCGGCATCTTCTTTCCAAGCGCGCTTTCGTCTTCGCCGACGTCTGGAGCGTGGGCTGCCACATAAACGAGCCCTTCGACCTTCGGATGCACGCCCGCTTCTGTGATGACTGAGCCACCATAGCTATGGCCGACAAGAAGCGTCGGGCCATCTTGCAGGTCGAGAATTCGCTTTGTCGCCGCAACATCGTCGGCGAAGGATGTCTCCGGCTCCTGCACCATCGTTACATGGAAGCCCTCTTTAGACAGAATGTCGTAAACGGCCTTCCAGCCCGAGGCATCAACCCAGGCACCGTGAACCAAGACGATGTTCTTGATCGGCTCTGCGCTTGCCGGCGCTGCACTTGTGATCATTGCAGCTGCTGTGAGTGCGCCTAGCATTGATTTGATGTTTTTCACGTGAGCTCTCCATTTATTCGTTCGGACGACTAACTGGAAATCTACGCGGGCGGCTCAGCGAACATCCATTCTGCACTCGTTTGAAACCGCCATGCGGTTGGTCGGGCGCGTTCATACTTAGGTATGCCCGGCAGCATGAAGCGGGCTTGAAGCCCAGCGATGCCTCGAACGCTACCCTTCTAAACCTTGGTAGGATTTTGAGCTCCACACGAACAATAGAGTTCGTCATATCGCTGCACTAGCTTGATGCTCGTCCGAGCCGCAAGGCTTGCGATTCACGTTGGAAAATTGAATCCGCCGGGAGGACCCCGTGAACCCATTCAGACATCATCACCATGACGACGCGTCAGATGCGGCCTGGAGGATTTTCGCCCAGGCAACCTTGATGACGGCGCTCGCCGGCTTCTTGGATGCCATCGGCTATACGGCGATGGGACACCTCTTTGTTTCGTTCATGAGCGGAAATAGCACGCAGCTCGGCATGGCAATCGCCGAGGGCAATGAAAACGTGATCATCTGGGCTAGCGCCGTCATCGCAACTTTCGTGCTCGGCGCATTTTTGGGAACTCTCATATATGCGGTCTCAGGACGCGCGCGTGTGCAGCTCGTACTTGCGTGCGAACTCATCTGTTTCCTGCTCGCGGCCGGTTTGATTGGATTATGGCCTACGAAGCTCGCGCTGCTATTCATCTCAACAGCGATGGGAATGCAAAACGCCATCCACGAAACTATCGCGGGGGTCTCAACTGGGAAAAGCTATATCACTGGCACCCTGGTCGGCATCGGCGAAGGCCTTGCGAGAGCCTGGATCGGCAAGGCGCGATTGTCGGAAGCCGGAACCAACGCTGCATCGTGGCTGGCTTTCGCGACAGGAGTGGTGATCGGCACGGTCGCCCTTGCTGGATTGGGAATATCAACCGCTATCGTCGTTGCTTGCGGAGTTCTTATCACGCTCATGGCTTTGGCCATTGAGCCGCCGGTTGAAGCGATATGAATCGAGACGTCTGGGGCCTGCGGCGAGCCCTGAGGCAGAAATCGGCGCCTGAGAGCTCGACTGCGAGCATGCGGATCGAGCTTCCTACAGAGCAGGTGGCCGGCGAAGCCGCATGGTTTCATCAGGATCAGGTTCCCCGGTTTTGAGGCGCCGGCGCAAAGCCGCGGCGAGCAACGTTGAATCGCTTGGGATTGCGCTGCATGATCTGGCTGTGAATTCGGGGAACGGGGAAAGCATATGGCCGCCGAGGGTTTAGCGCATACGATAGGTCCAGCAGTTGTGCTGATGGCCGCGGCGGTGGCCGCGGTGCCCTTGTTTCGCCGGCTCGGCCTCGGTTCGGTTCTCGGCTATTTCACCGCAGGCGCGCTGGTGGGCCCCTCGATGCTCGGACTTTTCGAGGATCCCGCGACAATCCTGCATTTTTCCGAACTCGGCGTGGTGATGTTCCTATTCGTCATCGGATTGGAATTGCGTCCCCAAAAGCTCTGGAAAATGCGCGGCCAGATTTTTGGCCTCGGCCTAGCGCAGGTCCTGATCTGTACAGCGCTCCTCACCCTGACCGGGATATTCCTGTTCAACCTCGCTTGGGTACCAGCGTTTGTGGCCGGCGCGGGCTTCGTCCTCTCTTCCACTGCCGTCATCATGTCGATCCTGCAGGAACGTGGGGAACTGGCCGAGCCCCAGGGGCAGAAATCGGTTTCGATCCTCCTGTTTGAGGATCTGATGATCGTTCCCTTGCTGGCTCTGGTCACCTTTCTATCCCCTGCCGCGCGCGGCGAAGGCGGGCTTGAGGGTTTCGTTGTCGCGGTCGGGGCCGTCGCCCTGCTGATCGTTGCGGGAAGATATCTGCTCAATCCCTTCTTTGCGCTGTTGGCCCGCGCAAGAGCGCGCGAGTTGCTTACGGCAGGCGCCCTGCTGATCGTTTTGGGGGCCGCGCTGCTGATGGAAGCGTCAGGCCTGTCGATGGCCATGGGAGCGTTCCTGGCAGGCGTGATGCTGTCTGGTTCCAGCTATCGCCATCAGATCGAGACCGATATCGAACCCTTCCGTGGCCTGCTCATGGGCCTGTTCTTTCTCGCCGTCGGCATGTCGCTCGACCTTCGAATTGTCATTGCGCAATGGCCGCTGTTGATTGCTCTGCTTGGTGCCTACGTGGCGGTAAAGGCCATCGGCATTTATGGCGTGGCCCGCGCGTTCGGCGCGACCAATCACGCAGCCCTGCATCGCACTTCGATGTTCGCGCAGGGTGGTGAGTTCGCCTTCGTGCTTTACCTCGCCGCATCGCAGGGCGGCGTGATCACGGAGATGGAGAGTGCGGTCTTCTCTACCGTCGTCATCTTGTCGATGGCGTTGACGCCGCTGCTCATCATCTTGGCCGACCGGCTGTTGAAGACGGATGTTTCACTAGACGGAGTCGAAGTGGCGCGGGACCTGAAAGGTCAGGTGCTGTTGATCGGCTTCGGGCGCTTCGGTCAGATCGCCTCTCAGGTCCTGCTTTCCAAAGGCGTCGACGTCTCCATGATCGAAAACAATCCGGACCGCATTCGGGAAGCCGGAAAATTCGGTTTCAAGATCTTCTATGGTGACGGAACGCGGCTGGACATTCTGCAGACTTCGGGCGCGCAGAACGCTGAAGTCATCATGGTCTGCGTGGACGATCCCAAGGCCTCGAACCAGATCGTCAAACTCGTGAAGGCCGAGTTTCCAATGGCCAAGCTCCTGGTACGCAGTCGCGATCGTCGCCACTCCATCGAACTGATCCGCGCCGGCGTCGATTATGAGATTCGGGAGACGGTCGAATCCGCCTTCCTCATGGGCGCAGAGGGATTGAACGCACTCGGCTGTTCGTCTGGAGACCTACAGCAGGCGCTAGAGGACGTGCGGCGGCGGGATGAAGAACGCCTCATAGAACAAGTACAAGGTGACATCTTCTCAGGCCGAGATTGGCTGCTTACCCAGCCGACGCCGGAACCGTTGACGAAGCCGGCCAGCACTCGCAAGCTCATGAAGCCGCTGGCATGAACGCAAGGATCGGCGCCCGTGATCGAAGGGCGCCGATCCGTCACGCTTGATATCATTCAGGGCCTCTGCCCGATGGGCTAGGCCTTGCCGGCCAGCAGATCACGCGCAATGGGCCGCCACGCCCTTTTCAATTGCAAAGACGGTCTGTGATTTGCAAACCGCCGCGAAGGCAACGCGGGCTTAATCGATCGTCGTTTGCCATCGATTTTGCCACGGCCGAAATTTGGGACCGCAATAGCGAGGCAGCTGAACTTAAAGATTGTCGTGTGAGGGGATTGGTTGCGGGGGCTGGATTTGAACCAACGACCTTCAGGTTATGAGCCTGACGAGCTACCGGACTGCTCCACCCCGCGATAAGATTGTTCGCTAGCCTCAGGCGCCGGTGGCCTAACAGGGGGCCGTGGCATCCTCGCGCCTCCGGCGCTGCGGGCGGCCGGTCGGCCTTGCGGACCTGTGGGTCCGGGGCTCCTCCCTCGAAAGGGAGGACAAAGTGAATGGGTTTTCCGCGTACCACGCCGGCTGCAATGCCTGGCGGCGTCCTACTCTTCCAACGCTTGAGCGTTAGTACCATCGGCGCTGCCTGGTTTCACGGCCGAGTTCGAGAAGGGATCGGGTGGGTCACAGGCGCTATGACCACCAAGCAATGAAGCCGGCGTAGTGGGCACCATCGAAGAATTCCTCGATGATGCCGGTGCGGGTTAAATCGATGCGTTGTTGAGGCGTTATCCGGCTGGAAAATCCTCCAACAACAGGCAGGCCTGTCGTTGATGGTGGGATTCTACAAGCGCGAACAGAGTTATTAGGACCGGTTAGCTCCACGCATTACTGCGCTTCCACACCCGGCCTATCAACGTGATGGTCTATCACGACTCGATGATTGCTAATCTTGAGGGAGGCTTCCCGCTTAGATGCTTTCAGCGGTTATCCCGTCCGTACATAGCTACCCTGCGGCACTGCTGGCGCAATGACAGGTACACCAGAGGTACGTTCACCCCGGTCCTCTCGTACTAGGGGCAACTCCTCTCAACAATCGACGCCCACGGCAGATAGGGACCAAACTGTCTCGCGACGTTCTGAACCCAGCTCACGTACCACTTTAATTGGCGAACAGCCAAACCCTTGGGACCTGCTCCAGCCCCAGGATGTGATGAGCCGACATCGAGGTGCCAA